>DASSBB010000078.1:0-27194 GCA_035699145.1 Marmoricola sp. | reverse complement strand
CGTACGCCGCCGCCTCCGCCGACAACGGGATCGTCTCGGCGGCGACCTGCCGGGCCTTCCACGCCGGCACCTGTCCCACCATCACCCGGGCCCACAGCCGGGGCAACCGGTCCCGCAGCTCGACCGCCTGCCCCACATAGGCCCGGCCCGCGGCCTCGGAGATCCCCAGCGCCGCGGCCAGCTCACAGACGGCGAACTCACAGACCGCGAACCCGCCCTGACCGGCCAACCGCAGCTCCCGCTCCCGGCCGAGCAGCGGCCCGTAGTACCACGGTCCCAGCTCCGGTTCGATCGCCCGCACGATCATCGGATGGGACTCGTTCACCCGGTGCGCGTCCGCGAACGCCGCGACCCCCCGCAGCTCGTCGGCCGCCGCACGGTCCTGCCGGCGGCGCCGCTCCACCACGAACGGCAACGTCGCGGCGTCACCCAGCCCGAACACCTCGACGCCCTCCGGTGGAGGCGGAGCCGGGACGGGTGCGGGCTTCTTCGACATGCCCTCAACCTACGGACAGCCACCGACAGTTTCGGCTCAGAGAGGGCGAGGAATCCCCAAGAAAACAAGACGAACCAAGCAGGACGGTCCTGCGGCTCAGGTCGTGGCCTGGCCCGGAGGCACCGGCTCTCCCGACGTCAGCGCCAGAAGAGGAAGTACGCCCCGACGAGAGCCGGGACCGACCCCAGCAGGAGCCACCCGGTGAGCAGCCGCTTGCGGTGGATGGCCGCCCCGGCCGCGACGGAGAGGACGCCGAAGATGCCGGCGAGGACCAGCAACCCGATCTGCGCGTCGAGGCGGTCGTCGTCGACGTAGAACGCCGCCAGGACGAGGCCGGCCGCGAAGTGGAGCATCGTGCTGACCACCAGCACCGACAGGACCCACATCTGCACGTGGGTGAGGGTCATCCCCGGCCGACTGCCGGCCCGGGGACGCGGGTTGGCCGGATCCATCAGGTGTCTCGGCCGAGGTCGGGGCGCCGCGACGTCGTCTCGCGCCATCAGCACACTCCCGTCCTCCCGAGGCGACCCGTCATCGGAGCACCGGCGGCCCAGTCTACTACACGCCGTCGTTGCAAACGGGCGGCCGATCAGTGAGTGAGCTTGAGACCCACCACACACCCGACCAGGCCGAGCAGCAGCAACACCTTGACCGGACTGGCCGACTCGGACCCGGTGACCATGCCGAAGGCGACCGTGAGCGACGCGCCCACCGCCACCCAGACGGCGTACGCGGTGCCGGTGGGGAGGCTCCGCATCGCGTAGGCAAGCCCGCCCATGCTGAGAGCCAAGGCGACGAGGAAGACGACCGAGGGGCCGAGTCGCGAGAACCCCTCCGACTTGCCGAGCGCGACCGCCCAGACTGCTTCGAGAACGCCGGAGATGCCGAGAACCAACCAGGCCATGAGGGACTCCTTGCGGCCGTCTTGTCGCCTGCCGGGTACGGCTCCCTCGTCCGGTGAGCCAGAGGGCTGACTCGCACGCTCAGTCTAGCAACGCCCGCCGGTCCGCAGCGACGGGTCGCTCCGGGACCATGGCCGTCCGGAAGGCGGCGAACCGCACCAGCCCGACGCCCAGGTTGGCCGCCGCGAGGACGAGCAGCTCGGCGAGGCGCGACGGCTCCTCGACGCTGACCTGGAGCAGCCACAGGGAGCCGGCCGTCACAGCCAGGCCGAAGACCAGGAGCGCCAGCCCGAGGGTCTGGTGGGGCACGGTCCGGGCGATGCCGCGGACCCTGAACGTGATCCGTCGGTGGCCCCAGGTGCCGGCGATGGTCGACACGACCAGGGCGATCGCGTTCGCCCACTGCGGGTCGAGCCACTCGCGGAGGGCGAGGTAGAGCGCGCCGTAGACGATGTTGAACAGTCCGCCCACGGTGGCGAAGACGACCAGCTGGAGGAGGAGCGCCCGCCACCTGCGGTCCTGGTCCATGGGGCGAGCCTACAAACCGCGCTGGGTCACCTGTCACACGATCGGCGCCGGGTGCTGGACAATACGGATACTCGCGCGCATCCCGGTGTGCCCTACTGAAGGAAACCAGTGGACTCGACAACGCAGAGCCGGCAGCAGGCCGGATCATCGCCGGGAGGCGCGCTCTCGGTCGCCGCCGCCTGGTTGGTCCACGTCTACACGGCCACCGGAACCGTGCTCGCGATGCTCACCGTGATCGCGGTCTTCGAGGGCGACACGGTGAGGGCGCTCTGGCTGGGGCTGGCCGCGATGGTGGTGGACGGCACCGACGGGATGCTGGCCCGGCACCTGGAGGTGAAGCGGTGGGTCCCGTGGTTCGACGGCGCCCTGCTCGACAACATCGTCGACTACCTCACCTACGCCTTCACGCCGATGGTCCTGTTGTGGAGCACGGGGTACCTCGGTGACGGGACGTCGGCGACGGTCCTGGCAGTGGTGCCGCTCCTGGCCTCGGCCTACCAGTTCTGCCGGGTGGACGCGAAGACCGAGGACCACCTGTTCCTCGGGTTCCCCAGCTACTGGAACGTGGTCGCCTTCTACGTCATCGTCCTCGACCTGGACCCGGCCGCGGTGGCGGTGCTCCTGGCGGTGTGCGCGGTCCTCGTCTTCGTCCCGGTCGGCTACGTGTACCCGTCTCGCACCGACACGTTGCAGGCGTTGACGCTCGTGCTGACCACGGTGTGGCTGGTGAGCTACGCGGTGCTGCTCAGCCAGCTCCCGTCACCGAACGTCGTCTGGCTGACGATCTCCCTCGTCTACGTCGTCTACTACGTCGCGCTCAGCCTCCACCTCACCGCCCGGCGCGCGCGGTAGCCGGCGACCCGCCGGCAGCGCCCTGCAGCCCGCGCGCCTGCAGCTCGGCGCCGAGCCAGGCGATGGCGTCCTTCCCGCGCAGCACCTCGGCATCGTCCACGACGACCACCGGCACCGTCTTCTCACCGATGTCGTGCCACTCGTGGAGCCACTCCGTGAGGAGCCGCCGGGCCCGCGAGGAGGGCTGGTCGGGGGCGGCTCCGCCGTACTCCCAGCCGGGCAGTGCCTTGCCGAACGACGAGTCGCTGCGGACGGCGTCGACGAGGAGCGTGTGGACGACCGACCGGTCACCGAGGTCGAAGCCGTGCAGCCACAGCGCCTCGAACAGGAGCTTCCGCACCCGCGCCGACACGCCGGAGCCGTAGGCCTCGGCGTAGCCCGCGACCGCCGCGGTCGTGTGCGGCAGGAAGCCGGCCAGCGCATACGGCAGCTGCTCCCCGGGCAGGAGCATCGCGACGACCTCGTCCATCTCGGAGACCAGGTCGCCCAACCGCGACGGTTGCTCGACGGAAGAGCCCGGCTGCGGCGGTTCGTGCTCCACCGCCCGCCAGTCGACGTCGACCCCGTCGTCCGCGAGCCGTTCGGTGCGACGGGACGCCAGGTAGCTCCAGGGGCAGTTGAAGTCGCCGTAGGCGACGATGCGACCGACGCTCATCGGTTCCTCCCGCTTCGGCTCCGTTGGCAGGACTCACACCAGCGTGCGCTGGGGACCGCGCGGAGCCGGGTCAGCGCGAGGAGGTCGCCGCAACCTGCACAGCGCCCGTAGGTGCCCAGCTCGATCCTCCGCAGGGCAGCCTCGACGTCGGCGAGCGCCGACCGAGCGGCGGCCTGCAGGGCGGTGTGGACCGCGTCGCGCGCCGAGTCCGTCGCCACCTCGCCCCATCCGGCGCCGAGCTGCGCCAGCTGGTGGAGCCGGAACTCCCGCTGCTGCCGCAGCCTCGCCCTCGCGACCTCCATGAACTGGCGGCCTGGTGCATCGGCCGTGGGACTCGTCGCGGTTCTCATCTGCATCGACTCCTTCCCGTGCGGACGGCGGTGGAGCCGGTCGCTGCGCTCCGGCTGGTGCCTCCACCACTGTTGCAACCTGGTGCGGGGCCGACCAGGCGGGTCGTCGGCCACGTCCGGCACGCTTCCTTGCCGGGGCCCAGCAAGCCAGCGATGGGCCGGTGGGTGGCCCGCTCAGGGGGTCGATGACGGACGAGGCAACGGCTCCTGCGGCCATCCCAGCAGCTTCGCGCCCAGGACGGCAGCCTGGAGCGTGAACCGGTGGCCGGGGTCCAGCGGGTCGAAGCCGCTGAGCGCCTTGACCCGTTCGAGTCGGTAGGTGACCGCTCTCACCGAGAGGTGGAGCTTGGTCGCGGCAGTCGTCGCGACACAGCCGCAGTCGAAGTACGCCGCGAGCGTCTCCACGAGCGGCCCGGCGCCGCCCCGGGCCTCGCCGAGCGGGTTGAGCACGGAGAACACGAGGTCGACCAGAGCGGGCTGGTCCCGCGCGAGCACGCGGTACGTCAGCAGGTCACGGGTCTCGATGACGGGTGTGTCCAGGTGCATCCGGGTGGCCATGGTGAGCCCCTCCCGGGCCTCCTCGTAGGAGCGTGCGATCCCGTAGGCGCCGGGATGCGCGCGGCCCACCGCGACCCTCCACGGGGAGCCGCGGCGCAGCCGGCTCAGCTCGCCGTGGACGATCCTGCCGAGGTCGCTGGTCGACCTCAGGCCGTCCGAGGTGGCCGGCGCTCCAGTCGCCTCCGCCAGGGCCACGACGACCACGAGGCCGTCCTTGGTGGCGACCAGGACGTCCCGGTCCCCGAACCGGTCCAGCACCACGCGCTCCAGCGCGGTGGTGGCCGCTGCGATCGAGGAGAGCCGCCGCCCCGGCTGGGCGAGGGCGACGTGGTGGGCCCGCGTGAGGTCGAGCCCGAACGGCTCGGCCCGCTCCACGAGCTCACTGAGGTTGGCGCCGCCGCGGAGGAGGTCCTCGATCAGCTCCCGTCTCAGGGTCTCCTCGCGACGGATCATCTCGTGGCCGGCCTCGGCATGCCCCTCCGCGAAGGAGGCGACCGCGTCGTCGACCACGCGCAGCACCGCCTCGGCGGCGGCGCGGACCGCCCGGTTGTCCCGTTCTCGGCTGACCGCCGGCAGCTCGCTCCACACGCGGCGCGCCGCCGAGAGGTAGAGGTCCACCCCTCGGCCCACCGACACGCCCTGCTCGGCAGCGAGGCGGCCCTGCCGGCGTACGGCCTCGAGCTCGCCTCGTCCTGGGAAGCTGCCGAAGGTGGCAGCGGCCGCCAGCATGGGCAGGTAGTCGCCGAGGAGCTCTGCGGAGACCCCACCGGCGTCCTGGCTGGCCTCCTCGGCGACCCGGACCAGCCACTCGTCGTCGCTCACGCACGCGTCCGTTCCCTCGCCGCCGGTCGGCTCCTCAGTAGACGCCACCCACCAGAGGCGAGGCAACCTGGTCGGGGACCGGGGCGACCGGCGGCTTCTCCGGTGTCACCGGAGAGGCGCCCGCCGGCGTGACCCTCTCGAGGAACCGCAGGAGCTCGACGGGGAACGGCAGCACCAGGGTGGAGTTCCGTTCCGCCGCGACCTCGACGACCGTCTGGAGAAGCCGCAGCTGCAACGCCGCCGGGTGGTCGGTCATCACCTCAGCAGCCTGTGCCAGCTTCTCGGAGGCCTGGAGCTCGCCGTCGGCAGTGATGACCCGTGCCCGCCGCTCACGCTCGGCCTCGGCCTGGCGGGACATCGAGCGCTTCATCGCGTCGGGCAGCGAGACGTCCTTGATCTCCACCCTCTCGATGTGGACGCCCCATCCCAGCGCAGGGCTGTCGATCATGAGCTCCATCCCCTGGTTGAGCTTCTCGCGGTCGGAGAGCAGGTCGTCGAGGTCGCTCTTTCCGATGATCGAGCGCAGCGACGTCTGGGCGACCTGACCGATCGCCGCTTGGTAGTCCTGCACGTCGACGGCAGCGCGGACGGCGTCCACCACGACGAAGAAGACGACGGCGTCCACCCGCACGGTGATGTTGTCGCGGGTGATCCCGTCCTGGGCCGGGACGGGCATCGTGATGATCTGCATGTTGACCTTCTGCAGGCGGTCCGCGAAAGGCACCATCACGGCCAGTCCGGGCGGCAGCAGCTTCGGACGCACCCGGCCGAACCGGTACACGACCCCTCGCTCGTACTGCTTGATGACGCGGAAGCTCCTGGCCAGGACGGTGAGTCCCAGCACGCAGAACACGGCAAGTATCCCCAGGAAGATGGTCATGACAGCTCCGTTCCGGTGCCCGAGGGCGGGCGTTTGCTCCCAGGGTCCGCTCCGGCATCGTCAGCGGCCAGAGGTGGCACCGGTCACCCGCGACGACGCTCGCTGCCGGACTCCGGCAACGAGAGAGCGGGGGCCGGCGATGATCAGCTCCGGAGCAGCTCCGCGAGGACCACCGCCTGGCTCATCTCGACCCGCTTCGTCGCGGTCAGCAGCGTCAGCCGGTCATGGCCGGTCATGAGCCTGAGCTGCCGCAGCGCCTGGGCCCGCTCCGGGTCCTCCAGCTCCTCGCGGTAGCGCGCCTCGAAGTCGTCGAACCTCTCCGGCACGTGCCCGTACCACTTGCGCAGCGCGTCCGACGGCGCGACCTCGGTGCACCACAGGTCCACGTCAGCCCGTGCCTTGCTGACCCCGCGTGGCCAGCGGCGGTCCACCAGCACCCGGATGCCGTCGTCGTCGGCCGGTTCGTCGTAGATCCTGCGCACCTGCACGTCGGCGGTCATGCGCCCACCTCTCGTCGTAGGCCCCGGCGAGGAGCAATCATGCCGGAGCCCAGTGCCCGAGGCATCGCCCTTCCTCGGCCGGGAACGACGGCGCCCGGCTGCCGAGCGTCAGCAGCGAAGGGTCGCTGTGGTCGTGGAGACCCGCCGTCGAGCGGGACCTTCGGTGCGCGCACCCGCCCTCGGGACCTAAGGCCTGTCTCTTTAGTCGAACCGCCTGAACCGGCCTATAGAGGGTGATTTCGCCCCATTCGGAGCGCAACCTTGGTGCTGCCGGGTGACGAGGAATCGGAACGCCTCCGTCGCCTCAAGGGGTGGCCCTCACCCCGGCCACACAGGAGGAAGAACACGATGCGTCCGCACACCAAGAAGAAGGTCGGCCTCGTGACCCTGGCGACCGTCGCCATCACCTCGAGCCTGGCCTACGCCTACTGGACCGCCGAAGGCTCGGGCACCGGTTCGGCCGACACCGCCGACGGCACGCTGGCTCTGACCGTCCACCAGACCTCGGTCGTGGCGGACATGGGGCCCGGCGTCGTCGCGCAGGTGCTGACCGGGAACTTCGACAACCCCAACTCCGGTCCGGTCTACGTCGGCACCGTCACCGCGAGCATCGCGAGCGTCACCAAGGCCTCTGGGGCACCGGCCGGAACCTGCGACGCCAGCGACTACACGCTGGCCGGCGCAGCGATGACGGTCGACGCCGAGGTCCCGGTCGGAACCGGAGTGGGCACGTGGACCGGAGCCACGATCAAGTTCAACAACAAGAACGTGAACCAGGACGCCTGCAAGGGCGCCACCGTCAACCTGGCCTACACCATCTCCTGACCCATGTCCGCAACCATGCCGAGGCACACAGGCGCGCGACGGGCGTCGACCCGCTCCGTCGTCGCTGCCGCGCTCGTCGCCGTCGCCATCGGCGGCGGCGGGGCGGCCTCGGCGTACTGGGCGGGGCTCGGCACCGGGACCGCCTCTGGGGCGACCGCGACCACCACCGCGGTGACGCTCACCCCGGGCACCGCGACGGCGTCGCTGCATCCGGGCGGCACGGGTGACGTCTCAGCCGAGGCGCGCAACCCCGGCAGCGCCGAGGTGGTGGTGCCGTCCCTCGAGCTCGACACCACGCAGGGGTCCCTGGGGCTCGCCGTCGACGCCGACCATCCCGACTGCCCGACGACGGCCTTCACCTTTGCCACGCAGGACAACGGCGGTGCGGGGTGGACGGTGCCGGGACGCTCCGGCGGCCAGGACGGCGAGCTCGTTCTCACCCTTCCGCACGCGCTCCGGCTCGCCGCGGACGCGCCCAACGGCTGCCAGGGTGCCACCGTCACGGTCTACCTGAGGTCCGTCTGATGCGCCGCCGGCTCAACCCCCTCACCCCCCGCCGGGTCGCCGGCGCGGTGCTGGCCGGCACGCTGACAGCCGGCACGTCCTGGGCGTTCTGGGCCACCCCCACCGCGCCCGGCAGCAACGGCGCCGCGGAGGCCGCCACCGTCGAGCGGACCGACCGGCCCACCGCGACCGCCCAGGGCAGCAACGTGACCGTCAGCTGGCCGGCCACCACGCTGTCCAGCGGCGCACCGGTCGCGGGGTACCGGCTCACCCGCTACGCCCCCGGAGCGACGACTCCGGAGCCCACCGGAGCCGGCTGCGCCGGCGTCGTCACGGCGGCCACCTGCACCGAGACCGCCGTTCCCGAGGGCACCTGGAGCTACACCGTCACCGCGGTCGTCGGGGACAACTGGCGGGGGCCGGACAGCCAGGCCAGCAACGAGGTCGTCGTGGACGTGACGGGGCCGGCCGGCGGGTCCGTCGACGCCACCGGACTCAGCGCCACCCGCTACTCCACCACCCAGTCGCTCACCGTCGCCTTCTCGCCGGGCACCGACCCGCGGGGGATCGCCGTCACCGGGGCCCAGCTCCGCCGTTCGCAAGGCACGCTCAGCAACGGCTCCTGCAGCTCGTTCCAGCCGTCCGTCCTGGTCGTCGGCGGGGACGACCCGGTCTCGCCGAAGAGCGACACCGTGCCGAGCGGAACCGCGTGCTACGTCTACGAGTACGTCGTCCGCGACACGTTCGGCAACGCGACCACGTACACGAGCCAGGCGGTCAAGGTCGACACCTCGGCCCCGAGCGCCCCCGTCCTGACTTACGGGCCGTTCGCCAACGCGGCGACGACGAGCTCGCCGTCCGGCACCACGGTCTGGTACCGACCGGGCGTCACCGGCTCCTTCAACGCCACGGCGACCGCGTACGACGGCGGCTCCGGGATTCTCGGCTACACGTGGCCGAGCCTCGGCACCGGGTGGAGCCGCACCGGGACGACCTACTCGTGGGCGGGGACGCCCGCCGAGCCCGGCACCCGGCAGGTGACCGCCGGCAACCGCGCGGGACTGACCTCTCCCACGACCAGCTTCACCGTCACCGCCGACGGCACGGCACCGACGGGCAGCACCATCGAGTACGCCGACGGCCTCACCACCGGCGACACGGTCGTCGTGAGCACGACCACCGGCACCGACAGCCAGTCGGGGATCGTCACCAGGCTCCTGCAGCGGGCCGTCGCGCCGATGACCGACAACGTGTGCGGCACCTTCGGCTCCTTCGCGACCGTCGCGCACGGCACGAACCCGCGCCCGACCCGCGAGGACCAGATCACCCGCGGCTCGTGCTTCGTCTACCGCTACGTCGTCCAGGACGCCGTCGGCAACGAGGAGATCGTCACCAGCCCGAACGTCGTGATGGCGGTCGACTCGTCGTACGCCCGCGCCGTCCACACGACGGCCGGCCTGGCCGCCCACTGGCGGCTGGGCGACAGCCCGCAGACGCACGACTCCTTCGGCGGCACGTCCGGGGCGCCGCTGCAGAGCCGACCGAGCGAGGACGGCACGACGTGGACCCGGCACGACATCCTGTCGGCGATGGACGCGGTGATCACCGACGCCGGCCGGGTGAGGCGGACGGGTTCGAGCTCGTCCTTCGCCGGATCGGTCTACTACAGCTCGGTCGAGCCCAGTCGCTCGGACTACACGGTGGAGGCGGACCTCTACGTGGCCTCGATCGTCGCCAACGACGCGATCGGCGTCATCGGCCGCTACGACCCCAAGGGGTCGGCGACGGCGTACGTCGCCGCCTACGACCAGGCCGTCCAGAGCTGGCAGCTGCTGAAGTTCACCAACGGCTACCGCTACGTCCTCGCCTCGTCCACTCCCCGGGCGCTCACCCCCGGGCGGAGCTACCGGGTCGCCCTCGACATGCGGGGCACCGAGCTCCGGCTCATCCTCGACGGCGAACCGCTCCTGTCGGCGAGCGACGCCGCGATCAGCATCGGCACCGCCGGGTTCGGCAGCGGCTTCGGGCTCGGAGCGACCTCCGCGACGCTGACCGACGCGACCGGCATGCACCTCGACAACTTCCAGGTCAACCCGCCGGCCGCCGACGCGCTGGGCGCGCGGCCCGGCACCTTCCTGGGCGCCCTGCTCCGCGTCCTCGGCGCGATCCGGGGCGACGTCGACACCGCGGCCTCGTTCGACGGGGTCGACGACACCGCGACGTTCGTCACGACCGCCGGCCCCGAGCAGTCGCTCGAGCTGTGGTTCCGCTCGGCCGCCGGCTCCGGCAGCGGCGCCGGCTGGCAGGACGCCATGCCCCTGGTCAGCGCCGACGTCGCCGGAACCGACGACTTCGGTGTGTCGCTCTCCGCGAGCGGGCAGCTCGTCGCCGGCTCCGGGGCCGCGGGGACACCCGTCGTGACCACGACGCCGTACGCCGACAACGCCTGGCACCACGTCGTGCTCACCCGCAGCGAGTCGACGGCGACGCTCCAGCTGTACGTCGACGGCACGCTCCAGGGCAGCGCCCCCGTCGCCGTCCCTCTCAGCACAGGCCCGATGACGCTCCGGCTGGGTCGTGGGGTCACCACCTCGAACGGCTGGTTCAGCGGGCTCCTCGACGAGCTGGCGTTGTACGACGTCGTGCTCAACGGCCAGACCGTCGCGGCCCACCACTTCGCCGCCCAGTGACCGGCCCGGTCACAGCCCGCTGAAGAGGTCCGCGTCGTCGTACACCGGGGCCGACGGCCGCGGAGGGCTGGCCACGGCGCCCGGGAAGCCCGGCCCGGGGAGCGGGAGAAGGCCCTCCTTCCAGGATGCGGCAGCACCGTTGGCAAGACGGTCGGCCGCCTCGTTGAGCGGGTGGCCGGAGTGGCCCTTCACCCACGCGAGCCGGACCCTGCGACCCGCCATCGCCTCGTCCAGCGCCACCATGATCTCGACGTTGAGGACGGGTCTGCCGTCACCCTTCCGCCACCCGCGCCGCTTCCAGCCGGCCATCCACTTGGTCACCGAGTTGATGACGTAGGTGCTGTCGCAGTAGACGAGGAGGTCGTCGTCGAGGTGCGCGGTCTGCTGCAGCAGGTCCAGGAGGGCGGTCAGCTCCGCCTTGTTGTTGGTCCCGTGGGCCCAGCCGCCGGCCGCCCAGCAGTCGTCGTCGACGTACCACGCCCATCCGGCGGGGCCGGGGTTGCCGAGCGCCGAGCCGTCCGCTCCCGCGATGATCGTCACGCGGAGTGCTCCAGCCGTGAGGGGTTGATCGCCGATGTCACCGCAGGGATGTAGGGGTTCACCGGGCGAACCTAGCCGACCCGGCTCACGGTCGGCGAGAAGACCGTCCGTGTCACGTGGACCGCCATGGCGACCAGCACCACCACCCAGGCGGTGAACGCCACCCACAGCTCCGCGCTGCCGACCGCCTCGACCACCGGCAACCGGTCGGCCTGTCCCAGGTAGATCCCCGCCACGGCGTACATGCCGAGCGGGAAGATGATGCTCCACAGGGTCGCGTCGTACCGCAGCGGGATCCGTCTGCGCGCGTGACGCCACCACCCCGCAGCCACGAGCACCGGGAACAACCAGGTCGCGAACGACCAGAACACCACCGCCAGCCCCGCGATCAGGTCGCGGGTGGCACCGACCATGGGCGCGTCCGCCATCTCCACGATCCGGGCGCCGGCGAGCACGGTGATCGCCAGCGCGCCCATCGAGACCCAGTACGGCGGAGTGAGCTCCTCCGGCCCGAAGTCGTAGAGCATCAGCCGCAACGACACGAACACCCCGGCCGCGCCGTACAGGAAGACCCCGACGGACCAGGAGACGACCGCGAGCAGCGCGAGCTCACGGCGCGCGCCTCCGAAGACCGGCTCGATCGTCGCCGCCGCGACGGCGACGGACTGGCTGGCGACCACCCAGATGAACCAGGTGCCGTTCGCGGTGGCGACCACCGGCCGCTCCCGGTGCCCGAGCACCGCCGTCCACGGCACCACGTAGCCGAGGACCAACCACGCCCCTCCGGAGACCACGAGCAGGATCGCAGTGGCGTCGTACCAACCGGAGAGGCCGAACCGGACACCGAGAACGTTGGTACCGGCGACGAACGTGAAGAAGCCGAAGCCACGGCGCGGGTCCATGAAGTCCTCGACCACCGCACCGCGGTAGGCCACGAGCCGCCACGCGGTCAGCGCCACCAGCACCGCGTGAGCCACGGCGCAGCCCCACATCAGCGCCCTCGAGAGGAGGTCGAACCCCTCGAGGTGCATCCCGACCGAGATGATGCCGGTCGCCATCACGAGCGCGAAGTAGCCAGGAGTAAGCCCTTCGACCGCCTCGCGCGTGCGTTCGCCGAATCCCGGAGCCACGACTCGGAGTGTGTCACGGGAGCGTCCCGCCACGCCGATGGCGCGGCACGGCAGACTGATGAGCATGGTCGAGACGGTCACGACGGAGGGCGACGCGGTCGGAGCCGCGGCCCGGCTGCTCCACGACTTCAACGTGGAGTACGACGAACCAGCGCCACCCCCCGACGAGCTCGCCCTCCGGCTCGCGGAGCTGGTCGACGCCGGCCACGTCACGGTCCTGCTCGCCCGCGCCGCTGACACCGGCGAGGCGGTCGGAGTCGCGGTGGTCCGGGTCCAGCCCTCGGTGTGGAGCCGGAGCCATGAGGCCTACCTCGCCGAGCTGTACGTCGTACCGGGCCGCCGCGGCCAGGGGTACGGCCGCGAGCTGATCGGCCAGGTGCTGGCGACCGCCCGGGAGCACGGTGCCGACTACGCGTTCCTGGTCACGAGCGAGGACGACCGGTCTGCCCAACGCCTCTACGAGGCGGCCGGGTTCCGGCGGACCGAGGGCGAGGGCGGTCCGCTGATGTTGGCCTACGAGCGCGACCTGTGAGCTCGCGCGTGCCCGCCACTCGCCTCATGTCACGCTCGCCGGCCCACCGGGAGCTGTGGGCCGAGGAGCTGCTGGACCGGCTGACTCCCTTCATGACCGCCCTGAGCGCCCTCTTCCTCCTCGTGGTGCTCGGGGAGCAGTTCGCTCGGCCCGGCAGCTCGCTGAGCCTCGCCTTCACCATCACCGGGTGGGCGCTGTGGGCAGCGTTCGTCGCCGAGTTCGTCGCCCGACTCGTCGTCGCCCCCGACACCGGCCGCTTCCTCAAGCGGAACTGGTGGCAGATCGCCTTCCTCGTGCTGCCCTTCCTCCGGGTCCTGCGGCTGGTGCGGGCCGTTCGCGTCCTGCGCACCGGACGGGTGCTGTCGTCGGCGATCCGGTCCTCGCGCTCCGCGCGCAGCGTGCTGGGCGGCCGAGTCGGCTGGCTGGCGGTCGTCTCCGCCATCACCGTCGTCGGAAGCAGCCAGCTCCTCTACGAGTTCGGCGACTACGCCAGCTACGGCGACGCGTTGCACGCGGCGGCGCTGGCAACCATCTCCGGTGAGCCCCTCGGCCGTGACGACGCCTTCAGCCGCGTGCTCGAGGTCGTCCTCGCCACGTTCTCCGTCGTCGTGTTCGCGACGCTCGCCGGAAGCCTGGGCGCCTTCTTCCTCGAGACCCGACGGCCTCCCGCGCCTGAGTGACGGTGCATGCGACGACCGCGCCCTGGGTAGGGGACAGGCAGCCAACCGAGGAGGAGCCATGCCTGCCAAGGACGAACTTCCGTCAACCTTGCAACGGTCACCGAAGAAGGCGCAGCGGACCTGGTCCAAGGCGCACGACAGCGCGGTCGAGGAGTACGGCGAGGGTGAGCGCGCCCACCGCACGGCGTACGCCGCTCTCAAGCACTCCTTCGAGAAGGTCGGCGACAAGTGGCAGCCCAAGGAGGAGAAGGGACCGTCCGACAAGCAGGCCTCGAAGGGCGGCGCCGCGGCCCGCAAGGGCGGCAGGACGGCAGGTGGCGTGGACGCCAACGCCACTAAGGAGCACCTGATGGACGTCGCGAAGAAGCTCGACATCCACGGTCGCTCACGGATGAACAAGGACGAGCTGGTGGACGCCATCCAGAAGGCGAACGCGAAGGAGACCCGCAAGAGCCGGTCCTGAACCCACGTCGCCGTCTCCGGACGGCGTCGGTGCTCCTATGCTCGGTGGCGTGTCGACTCCGGTGCTCGCCACGAAGCTGTTCGCGCCGACCCGGCGCCCCCAGGCCGTCGCACGTCCCAGGCTGGTCGAGCGGCTCGACGCCGGTCTCGCCGCGGGTGCTCGTCTCACCCTCGTCTCCGCACCACCGGGGTTCGGCAAGACCACCCTGACCACGGAGTGGCTCGGCCGTCGCGACCACCGCCGGGTCGGGTGGGTCTCGCTCGACGAGGGCGACAACGACCTCGCGCGGTTCCTGACCCATCTGGTGGCTGCCCTCCGGAACGCCGGCCTGCCCGTGGACACCGGCCTCGTCGACGTGCTCCACGCGGCGTCGACCTCTGCCGCGCTGACCGCGCTCGTCAACGACGTCGCCGAGGCCGGCGACGCCGCACCGGGCGAGCGGTGGATCCTCGTGCTCGACGACTTCCACGCCGTCGAGGCAGCCGACGTCCACGAGGCGATGACGTTCCTCCTCGACCACCTGCCCGACCAGCTGCACCTGCTCGTCGCGACCCGCTCCGACCCACCGCTCCCCCTGTCCCGCCTCCGCAGTCGCGGACAGCTCACCGAGGTGCGCGCCGCCGACCTCCGCTTCACCGCTGCTGAGGCGCGAGAGCTGCTCAACGACGCGATGGGCCTGGAGCTGGGCCCCGCGGACGTGGACGCGCTGGAGGAGCGCACCGAGGGGTGGGTCGCCGGCCTCCAGCTCGCCGCGCTCTCGCTCCGCGGCCTCGCAGCACGCGAGGACGTCGCCGGGTTCATCGAGTCGTTCGCCGGCAGCAACCGGTTCGTCATCGACTACCTCGCCGACGAGGTCCTGGCCCGTCAGCCGGCTCCGCTGCGGGACTTCCTGCTCCGCACCGCCGTGCTCGACCAGCTCACCGGGCCGCTCTGCGACGCCGTCACCGGCCGCTCCGACGGCGTCGCGGTGCTCCAGGAGCTCGAGCGCACCAACGTCTTCCTGGTCCCGCTCGACGACCGACGTCTCTGGTACCGCTACCACCACCTCTTCGCCGACGTCCTCCGAGCCCGGCTCCTCACCGAGCACGGTGACCTGCTGCCGCGGCTCCACCGGGCCGCCAGCACCTGGTACGCCGTCCGCGGTTCGGCCACGGACGCCGTCCGCCATGCGCTCGCCGCCGAGGAGTTCCACCGCGCCGCCTACCTGATGGAGGAGGCGCTCCCGGAGCTTCGCCGGACCCGGCAGGACGCCCTGCTGATGACCTGGGTGCGGTCGCTACCCGAAGCCGTCGTACGACGCAGCCCGGTCCTCAGCATCGTGGCCGCATGGTCCCTGTTGATGACCGGTGACCTCGAGGGGCTCGAGTCCCGGCTCGACGACGCCGAAAGCGCCCTGGCCGCCGGCGCCCAGGACGACAGCCTCGCGGCATCGTGGGCGGACACCGAGGACCTGCGCACCGCGCCGGCGGCGATCTCGGTCTACCGCGCGTCGCTGGCGCAGGCCCGTGGAGACGTTGCCGGCACTGTCCGGCATGCGCGTCACGTGCTGGAGCTGGCCGGGCCCGAGGACCACTTCCTGCACGGTGCCGGCGGCGGGTTCCTCGGGCTGGCCGCCTGGGCCGCCGGCGACGTGAGGGAGGCGCTGGCCACGTTCGGTACGGCGGTCCGGAGCCTGCACGCGGCGGGGAACCTCGTCGACGAGCTGGACGCCACGGTCGTGCTTGCCGACATGTGGGTGGCCGCCGGCCGCCCGAGCCGGGCCCGACGCCTCTGCGACGAGGCGTTGCAGAGGGCCATCCGGGGCGGTGAGCCGTACCCCCGGGCCACCGCCGACCTGCACACCGGGCTCGCCGAGCTGGACCGTGAGCTCGGCGACCTTCCCGGCGCCGAGGCGCACCTCGAGACCGCCCGCGGGCTCCGCGAACGGGCGTCCATCACCGAGAACCGGCACCGGTGGTTCGTCGCGATGGCGCAGGTGCGTGCCGCCACCGGTCACCACGACCTCGCGGCCCGGCTGCTCGACCAGGCCGAGGACCTGTACCGGCCCGGCTTCTACCCCGACCTCCGGCCGATCGCCGCGATGCGGGCACGGCTGCAGGTCGCGCTGGGCGATCTCGAGGCGGCACAGGCGTGGGCGGACGAGCGAGGTGTCCGGGTCGACGACGAGCCCGACTACCTGCGCGAGTTCGAGCAGCTGACCGTCGTACGGCTTCTTCTTGCGCAGCAGCGCGCAGCCGGCCTTCCTCGTTCCGCCACCACCCTCGACCAGGTGCTGGAGACGCTCGACCGTCTGGAGTCAGCGGCGGCCGACCACGGCCGGGAGGGCAGCGTGCTGGAGCTTCGCCTGCTGCGGGCGCTCGTGCAGGACGCCCGGGGCGACCGGACGAGGGCACTGGCCGCGCTGGAGCGGGCGCTGGTCGGGGCGCCGGAGCCGGAGAGCCACGTCCGGCTGTTCCTGGACGAGGGCGAACCGATGCTCGCCCTCCTGCGCCACGCCACCGGTGCCGGGGACCCTCTGGCCGGCCACGCCCGCCGGCTCCTCGAGCGGGCGGAGCCGCCCGTCGGGAGAGCCGGCGCCCAGGCGGTCCTGCCCGACCCGATGAGCCGGCGCGAGCTGGAGGTTCTCCGACTCCTCGACAGCGAGCTGACCGGTCCGGAGATCGCCCGCGAGCTCTACGTCTCGCTGAACACGCTGCGCACCCACACCAAGCGCATCTTCACCAAGCTCGACGTCGGGACGCGGGCAGCGGCCGTCCACAGGGCGCGCGAAAGCGGGCTCCTGTAGCAGTCACCACGTCAGTCACATCATCTGGTGACGCGGCGTCACCCCGTTGCTTCCTAGGTTCCCACCATCCCCGCGGCACCCGGCTGCGGACCACCCGGAACAGGAAGCAGACATGACCATCACCACCACCACCCTCACCCGGTCGGCCGGGGTCGCGGCCGCCATGGCGGGCATGCTGTTCATCGGCATCCAGATCGGCCACCCGCACCTGGACGTCTCGTCGATCACCACGACCGAGGTGAAGATCCGCGGCTCCCTCAAGGTGCTCATGGGCGCGCTGGGGCTGGTCGGCGTCACCGGCATGTACCTGCGCCAGGTGCGGCAGACCGGCGTGCTCGGCCTGGTCGGGTACCTCGTCCTCGGCGCCTGCTACCTCGTCATCATGAGCACCTCCTTCGTCGCGGTCTCGGTCCTGCCGTCCCTCGCCGACACCAACCCCGGTTTCGTGAGCGACGCCATCGCCGTGGGAACCAGCCGCCCCGCAACCGGTGACGTCGGCCTGCTGGAGACGGCGTTCCAGGTCCAGGGGTTCACCTACCTCGCCGGCGGCCTGCTCTTCGGCATCGCGCTCTACCGAGCCCGCGTCCTCGCCCGCTGGGCGGCTGCCCTCCTCGCCGTCGGTGGCACCGTCTCCGTCGCCCTCTCGCAGATGCCGGACGCCTTCTACCGGCTGCTCGCCTTCCCGAACGGCATCGCCATGATCGGCCTCGGCTACTCGCTGTGGCGCGTCGCCCGCGCCGACGCCGCGGTGCCGTCGACCGTGGTCAGCAGCTCCCTGGCCCCACGATGAGCGCGCGTGCGGAACCACCCGTGGCCGTCCGCTACGAGCTCCGCGTCGGGGAACACCTCGACGAGCGCTGGTCGGTCTGGTTCGGCCCCCTGGAGCTGGACCACCGGCCCGACGGCACGACCACCCTGCGGGGGGCGGTGACCGACCAGGCCGAGCTGCACGGGCTGCTCGCGAAGGTGCGCGACCTCGGCGTGAGCCTCATCTCCGTCGGCCCCGAGCAGTGCCACGATGTCCACGTGAGCACACCACTCGACGCCATCAGCTGGCCGGTGCGGACCGACCGGCTGACGCTCCGACCGGCGACCACGGACGACATCGAGGCGACCTGGCGCTTCCGGCGGCGTGAAGACGTCGGCCTCTGGCTCACCCGCGCACCGGCCACGCTCGACGAGCACCGCAGCCACTTCGAGGCTCCCGAGAGCCTGGCCAAGACCGTCGTCGTCCAGCTGGACGGCGAGGTGATCGGCGACCTGATGCTGCAGGTCGAGGACGCCTGGGGCCAGGCCGAGGTCGAGGAGCGGGCGCGCGGCGTCCAGGCGGAGCTGGGCTGGGTCCTGCATCCCGACCACGCCGGTCGGGGATACGCCACCGAGGCGCTTCGCGAGCTGATCCGGCTCTGCTTCGACGTGCTGGGACTCCGCCGGGTGACGGCGTACTGCTTCGCGGCGAACGAAGCCTCGTGGCGGCTCATGGAGCGGGTCGGGATGCGCCGCGAGACCTACACGGTGCGCGACTCCCTCCACCGGTCCGGGGAGTGGCTCGACGGCATGGGCTATGCCCTGCTCTCCGACGAGTGGCGCGGCAGCTGAGGTGCCCGCCGGACTCAGTCGCCCTCGGCTGCCGCGCGACGGGCACGGGCTCGCCGCTTTCCTTCGTGCATCGCCTGCACGCGCGCCACGGGGATCTCCCGTCCCTCCTCGACCAGGATCGTGGCGACCGGTTGCCTTGCCGGCATCAGCTCGACCCACGGGTCGGACCCGGCGAGCTGCGCAACCGCGTTCCGGACCGTGAAGTCGGCCGGAGCGACCTGGTCGAGGTCGTCCCAGGCCACCGGGAACGAGACCGGCGTCCCGGGCCGCGCCCGCGGGCTGTACGCCGCCACAACGGTCGCCCCGCCGGCGCGGGTCGAGTCCAGGAACACCTTCTCGCCGCGGTCCTCCCGGATGAACGCCGTGGTCGCAAGGCCGGGATCCAGCCGCTCGGCGCGTGCCGCGAGGGCCCGGGTGGCGGCCGCGACGTCCTCGACGGGCGTGTCCGTGATCGGCACGAAGACATGCAGCCCCTTGGCGCCGCTGGTCTTGACCGCGCCCGCCATGCCGACGTCGGCGAGCGCCTGGGCCACCAGCCGGGCCGCGCCGACCGCCGCCGGGAACGCGCTGCCCGCCGGAGGGTCGATGTCGAGCACCAGGTGGGTGGGACGGTCCCAGCGTTCCGCGCGCACCAGGGTCGGGTGGTACTCGACGGCGCGCTGGTTGGCGAACCAGAGCAACGACCGACGGTCCTCGCAGAGCGCGTAGGCCACCTCGCGCTGCGAGGTCTCCGCCCACAGGGTGACCCGGGGCAGCCACGGCGGGGCGTACTTGGGCAGGTTCTTCTGCATGAACGGCTGCTGACCGCGCAGCACCCGGACCACCGACAACGGCCGTCCTCGCAGCTCGGGCAGGATCCGGTCGTGCACGGCGTCGAGGTAGTCGACCAGCTCCCGCTTGGTCGCTCCGGCCCCGTCGAACAGTGGCTGGTCCAGGTTCGTCAGCCGAACCCCGTCCCGCTCCTCCTCCGCGCTCACCACGTCACCATCGCACGTCCGCGCGTCCCCGGGTCACCCTTGCGTGGTGCACTCCTCAGGTGCCAGCCGCAGCCGAGCGACACACGCGTCCGGAGTCGCGAAGGGGCGCAGCGACTCCACCGCCACCGGGGCGCCGAGCTCGCCCAGCGCTCCTTGCATGAGCCCCAGGTGCATCGAGCACACGACATCGGGGTTCTCCACGGCGACCTCGCGGAACGGACAGTGGTGGAGGTGGACCTCCGCTTCTCCCCCAGGACGGGTCTCCGGCGCGAAGCCGATCCGGTCCATCAAGGAGTCGAGCCGCTCGAGGGCCGCTTCCGCGTCGACGCGCTCGTTGGGCGCGGCTCCCGCGACCAGGTGGCTGCCCCAGGCGCGACCGGCTTCGGTGGCGGCCGACTCGCCCTGGTCCAGCGAGGCCACGAGCCCGGCGAGCATCCGGGACAGGAGCTGGTAGCTCCGGGGCTCTGCGGTCGGCGTGATCGGTGCGACAGCGGTGTACAGGACGCGAGGCCGGCCGGGTGTCCCGCGTTCCTCGGTGCGGCGTTCGGCACGGCCCTGCTCGACCAGGCCGTCGAGGTGGAACCGCGCGGTGTTGAGGTGCAACCCGGTCTGCTCGGCCACTGCTGCCGCGGTGGTCGGTTCGGCTGCGCCCCGGAGCCGATCGAGGACCGCCGTACGTCGAGCGCCCATGGCGACCGGTGGCGCCGGCACCGGGGTCGGGTCGGTCAGCCTGTCGCTGCTCGTCGCCCGCTTCTGGTTCCGGGGTATTGACATATTCCTATAGTTACAACCAAGATTCTTCGTGTCAATCATTGCTGAGCTGCCTTTGGGAGGAGACAGTCATGCACGCAGTTCCAACCATTCCGTCGGTCGAGGAGCGCTCGGACGCTGGTCACCAGTGGGTCGGTGCCGCCCTGGTGGGTCTTGGCATCGGTGACACCCGCCGCGCCGAGCACGCCGCGAGGACCGGGCGCCACGTGCTGAACAAGGCCACGCGCATCGAGGTGCTGGAGGTCTACTGCCGGCGCTGCCGGATCCGCTACGGCACGTCCAGCGACCAGCTGCCGTGCACGACGCTCATCGCCCGCGCCGGGTGAGCCACCAACGCAGGAGGAGGAACCATGTGGGGACGAGGGAAGAAGGCCGCTGTGCCGGCTTCGCTGGTGACGCAGATCGAGGGCGCGCTGGTCCGGGTCGACGTCGGCCGTGCCCAGCTCGACCGGTTCACCGGGATCGGGGCACCGTTGCCGGACCGGCGACGCGCTCATGCCGAGCTCCGGGCGGCGTACCTGGACGCCGATGCGCTTCTTCGTGCAGCGACCCGGTCCGCGAAGGCGCACTCGCGCCTCGAGTGGTCAGGCTGGCGGCACCGGCTGTCGCAGCTCGACTTCGCCCGGCAGCAGCACCTCTTCGAGGAGTCCGACGACCCCGCGGTGCTCGCGCTCGGCTGTGTCAGAGCGGTCGACACCGGCATGTCCGGACCGGCGATCGGCGACCTGCTGCACGGGCGTGCCAAGGCACCGGGCGCGCCGGCCGAGTACGGCGTCGACCTCGAAGCGGTCCTGACCGCGCCGGCGGAGAACCGTGTCGCCACCCCGGCCCCGTCGGTGACGCCGATCCGTGCCGGTGCAGCTCCGAGTGGCGGCGCCACGCGGAACCGCACGGTGGACGCGGCATGAGCGCCGGGGCTCAGCTCCTCGAGGCTCCCCTCGACGAGCTCGACGTCCAGTCCCGGGAGCCGCTGACCCTGAAGCCGGTCGTCGACATGCACCTCGTGATCTACGGCGACTTCACCTGTCCCTGGAGCTACCTCGCGTCTCGCCGCGCCGCCGTGCTCGCGGCGAACGGTGTCACCGTTGACTGGCGGGCGGTCGAGCACGACCCCCGTCGTCCCAGCCGGACCGGCGACGGCTCCCTGCGACTGCGATGCCTGAGGGAGGAGATGGACCGGGTGCTCGCCTTGCTGCTGCCCGGCGAGGAGCTCCCGTACGCCCTGGCGGGCTTCGTGCCCTACACCAAGGCAGCAGTGTCCGGGTACGCCGAGGCGTACGCCGCCGGGGTCGGCGCACAGGTGCAGCGCCTGCTGTTCGAGGCGTTCTGGATGCACTCCTTCGACCTGGACAGCCCCGAGGCGGTGCGGACCCTGCTGGTCGACGACGTTCGCAGCGGCACGGCGGACAGTGACCTCGTCCGCGAGTGGGGCCACGCCGTCGACCTCACCGGCGGTCCGCTGACGACGACGGCGTGGCGGCTGATCCGCCAGTGGGGGGCCGAGTGGCACTCCACCGGCAAGGAGACGGTCCCGGTGCTCGTGGTCGACGGTGGCGCCCCGCGGTTCGGCGTCGACGCGGTGGAGTGGCTGGGCGTCGAGCTGGCCAGGCGAGGAGCCGCCGTCGACGAGGTGCCGCCCCGCCATGAGCTGCCAGCGCGGAGCCACCACGACATCGCGTCGTACTCCTGGGCCTCCCAGCATGGCGGGCGCTGGTTGCGCGACTACCAGCAGGCACATGGTCGCCCGCGGTTCAACTGATCCGCCCTGGGAACCGTGCTCTTCCTCGCCTTCGGGATCGGCGCGCTCGGCATCATCGGTCCCGGCGGCCGTCCTGACCTCATGTACGCCGGGGCTGTCGCGGTCGGGCTTGTCGGCGCTCTACTCGCGCGGTTCCGGTCCCGCGGCATGGCGCTGGCGCTCGTGGGGACGGCGGTCGCCACCATGTTCGGCGTGTCCGCCTGGCTCTTCCGGCGTGCGGCGGAGCACTCCCCACCAGCCTGAGGCGAGCAGGACACCGCCCGGGACGACTCCACCCACGGCGGCGACGGTGGCTGCGCCACTTCCCCCGATCGCCAGGGCCATCGCGACCACGCCGCAGCAGGTGATGGCGACGCCGAGCACGTTGAAGAAGCGCTGCTTGAACACCACCGCCAGCGCGAAGAAGTGGACCCCGACCACGATCGAGACCCACGCCACGCCGGCGTGCAGCTCCTCGAACCAACGGTTGAGAACCACCACACCGGCCATCAGGGCGATCGACTCCGCTGCGACGACTCCCCAGAAGGCGCTCCGATAGAGCGGGTATCCTGTCGTGCGTTCCTCTGCGGAGTGGCTGCGGCTTCGTCCGGCCGTGGCCACGACGAGGGCGAACACCACGACAGCCAGTCCTCGTAGCGGCTGAGCCACACTGTCTGCGAGGGCCGCGGAGTTGACGAATACGTAGATCAGCCCGAACGTGGCCGCGACCAACGACCCGGTCACCTGTCCCGGCATTGAGGTTCTCCTGACTTCGTCGAGAGATGCGCTGTCCAGCCACCGTACATATTCGCCTTAGTGCACTCAACCGAACTATGATCGGCCGGTGCGACAGGACAACGAAAGGGCCGGCAACAGGTCGCCGACGCGGCGGTACGACTCCCCGGTCCGGGCCCGACGCGCAGCCGAGACCCGGCGCCGGATCACCACCGCTGCGCGGGAGCTCTTCACCCTGCACGGCTTCGCCGGCACGACCGTCGCGGCCATCGCCGGCCGGGCCCAGGTCACCCCGCAGACCGTCTACGCGACGTTCGGCAGCAAGGGCGCCATCGTGAGGGCGTTGCTCGAGCAGCTCGAGCAAGACGCGGACGCTGCTGGCTGGGCGGCCCGGATCGAGGCGGAGGCCGAACCGGGCCGGCAGCTGGAGCTCTTCGCCTGCTGGACCGGCTCCATGCTCTCGAGCAGCCGGGCCGTCATCGCTGCGGCGCGTGGCGCGAGCCAGGACCCCGCGCTCGTGGAGCTGCGCGAGGAAGGCGATCGCCACCGTCGCTCGGCCCTGCGGCGACTGGTCTCGGCGATGGCGACCCATGCCTCGTTCCGGCCCGACCTCGACCTCGACTCAGCGACGGACCGCGCCTGGCTGCTCACCGGCCTCGAGGTCTACCTGGCGGCGACCGAGGGCTGCGGCTGGTCGGAGTCGGAGTACGCCGACTGGCTCGCCGACGCGCTCCGTCAGCAGCTCCTGACCACGGGTCACCGCACGTAACGGTCGGCCACCACGCGCTGCTGGTCGACGGGCGACCCTTGCTCGATCGTCCAGGCGAGCCGCACCAGCCCCGCGTGTGACCACACGAGCGGCGTCGCGGCTCGCGTGCCCTCACCGGGACGACAGCACGGCTCGCCGGTCGGCGGACGACCGTCCCAGACCTGCTCCGAGATCATGTCACCTGGACCAGAAGCAGCGGCCATCGCAGCCAGGTACGGCGTCCCGTCCGCTCCGGCGGTGACGGCGTACTCCCCTCGCTCGCCGGTGAGCAGCGGCCAGCCACGACCGAGCGTCTCGAAGGTCCCGGACTCGGTGATGTTCCACTCGTCACCGTCGCGCGTCTCGCCGTACCCGTCGTAGCTGAAGCGGTGCCAGAACCGGCCGTTCGGCGTGGAGAACCCGAGCTCGTCGTCGATCACGGGCAGGGTCGAGAGCACCTCGGGGTCGTCGGGAGCGGTGATCCCGTAGCGCACGAGGTCCAGGAAGCTCGGGTCGACGACCTCGCGTTGGTCGACCGACACCGGACCGCCGTCACCGCTCGCATACGGACTCGCCGTGTTCGGCCTGCCGTTCTTGGTCAGCCGCAGGAAGTACGGCTCGCTGGACAGCGGACCGTTGGTCGTGACCGTCCAGTCCTCGACCTTGCTCTGCCAGCGGTCGGCCTTCGCGAGCCATGCGCGCGCTAGCCGGTTCCGGCCACGGTCGCGTGCCATCTCGGCGGCGACGACCAGCCCGGAGATCTGTGCGGCGATGGAGTTCGGCGAGTACCCGGACTGGTTCTCCCAGCGCTCCTGGGGCGAGTACGGCGCGCGGCGGCCGGTCTCCTCGTCCCGGAACCGGAGGAAGAACCCGACGGCCTTGCGGACGCCGCGCCAGGTGCGGTCGTCGTCCTTGCCGACGAGCCCCGCCAGGACGATGGGGAGTGCGACCTCGTCGAGCTGCAGCTCGCTCCAGACCGGGGTGCCCTCGACATCCGAGTTCTGCGGGAAGGAGCCGTCCTTCCGCTGCTGGACGCGGAAGAGCCAGTTGACGGTACGACGGGCGGCGGCCCGGTCGCCCATCGCCCACAGGGCGGTGCCGAACTCGTAGGAGTCGCGCGACCACACGAGGTGGTAGGCGCCCGACGGCGAGGCGAGATCGTCGAGCTCGTCGCCCCAGGCCCACGGGGCGGACGGTGAGGCGACGATGGCCCCCCGGTTCAGCTTGTCCTCGGCGGCCGCGAGAACCAGTACCGAGGCGAGGTACTGGTCACTGACCGCGGCAGCGCTGTCCGGCACCGGCCGGAGGTTGTCGAGATAGCCGTGCCACCCCTCGTCGAACTGGCCACGGGTTCTGGCCCACCCCTCGGCGCGAGTCGCCCGCGCGTGTCGCGCCGCCGCCCTCGCGGTGCGGCCGAGGCCGAGGTAGAGAGTCGCCTGCTGCGCACCCTCCTGCCCGTTGACGCGGGTGATCCTGCCGAGCTGTACGACGTTGCCGGGGCCGGCGGCTCCTCGCCGCCGGTCGAGGTCGTGGTCCCGCCGTAGGTCGCGCCAGGGGTCGGTGTCGGTGTGGACGAGGCCGTTCGCGCGCGCACCGAGGCTCGGCCTCGACACCAGGTAGGAGGCGACGTCGCCGTCCTTCGCCAGCAACCCCTTGGCCCGCTTCCGGGCACGGTCGTCCATGCCGTCGTTGGTCAGGGCCGGGTCGTAGAGCGCGAAGAGCCGGTAGTCGCCCCCGTCCAACGAGGTGAGCCTGACGCGTACGACGACGCTGTCGTGGTCGGGCGAGGTGAGGTAGTGCTCGGTGAGCCGGTAGCGGCCGTCCTTGTCCGTGTTGGTCTGGGTGAAGCGAAGGCTGCGCGGGTCGGGGCGGTCGACCACCGTGTCGGTGTGCCGCGAGGTGCGGTCGGTGAACGTCTCACCGTCCGTGACGACGAGCTCCAGGCTGCGCACGCTCGGCGTCGAGAGGTCGGGGTAGAACACCTCGCTCATCCGGCCGTTCTGGAGCGTGAACCAGACGTTGCTCTTGCGGGCGCGGGCTGTGCCGAAGCCGGTCTTGTCGGCCTCGGTCCAGGTGGACCTCGCCCCGCGCTCCCGCACCTTCGCACCATCGGGGACCGCCGACGAGGACGTGGTGGAGAGGGCGAGGGTGCCGGTCACCGCGACGGCCAGAGCTGTTGCTGCGTGGAGCAGACCAGCGGTCATGGTTGCGCCCTACCCCACTCACCAGACCGCAAAACCGTCCGTGGTGAGCGGAGGGGACCTCGTCATGGCGACGTGTCGGCACGGCTTGGTCGGCTGTCCCCACAGGGCGCGTGTCCCCCTTCACCTTGTCGGCGGCATCCGGTATCATCGAACACATGTTCGAACCACCGGTCGTCGAGACCGCTGACACCGCCGAGCTGGCCGACCGGCTGGCCGCTTCGGTCGAGGCGCAGCGGCGGGTGGATGCGGAGCGGTGCGCGTTGGTGGCGGCGTGGGCCGACCACCATCCCGTGGTCGAGAAGGGGGCGGCGCCGCCGGAGTGGACGCCGTACCGGAAGCGGGCCTCGGCGAGGGTCGCCGCCTACGGGGCGGAGGGGACGCCGGCGGTCTCGGAGTTCGCGGCCGAGGAGCTGGGGTGCCTGTCGCAGACCACGAGCTACCGGGCCGCCTCGGAGCTGCGCGACGTGTTGGACCTGCGGCACCGGATGCCGCTGCACTGGGCGGCGGTGCAGGCCGGGGAGCTGGAGGCGTGGAAGGCCCGGCTGGTCGTCCGGCTCACCACCGAGCTCACCGTCGAGGCGTGTCTGGAGGTCGACCGGGTCACCATCGCCAAGACCCTGGGGTTGCCGTTCGGGCGGGCCAGGGACGCGGTGGAGGCGGCGGTGATCGCCGTGGACCCGGTGGGGTATGAGCAGACCCGGGAGCTGGAGGCCGAACGGCGGTGCGTCTCGATGGGTCGGGCGTCGAACCGGTTCGGGTTGCGGACGATCTTCGCCCGCGGCGATGCCGGTGCGATGATCCGGTTGAGCGCGATGGTCGCCCGCCTCGCCGCCCTGCTGGAGGCGGCCGGGGACACCGACCCCGTCCAGGTGCGGCGGGCCAAGGCGCTGGGGATCCTGGCCAACCCCGCGTTGGCGTGTGTCTACCTCGCCGAGGCCCACCCGTCCCAGACGCACACCGAGCCGGAGTCCCAGCCCGAGCCCCAGCCCGAACCGCAGCCCGAGCCCGGGGCCGACGCGGAACCCGAGCCCGAGCCGCCGCTCGACCTCGTGCCGGAGCCGGAGGAGCCGGGTGAGCCGGGTGAGCCGTCGGCGGTGGAGCTGGCGGTGCTGTTCGGGCAGGCGTTGCAGTCGCTGGGCGGCAAGGCGGTGGACCGGCTCCGGCCGACGACGGTGCTGTACCTGCACCTGGCCCAGGAGGCGGTCCAGGGGATCGCCGGCACCCAGGTCGCCCGGGTCGAGGGGGTCGGGCCGATCGGGGTCGAGCAGCTCCGGGAGTGGTTGGGCACCGACCAGGTGACCGTCCGCGGGGTCCTCGACCCGGCCGGAGTGCCCGCACTCGACTCCTACGAGGTGCGTGGTGACCTCCGCGAAGCGGTGCAGCTGACCCACCCCTTCGAGATCTTCCCGTGGGGCACCCTGGTGTCGCGGAAGGCCGACCAGGACCACACGGTCCCCTACGTGCCGATGGACGAGGGTGGGCCCCCGGGTCAGACCCGGCTCGGCAATCTCGGCCCGCTCGGTCGGGGCCATCACAACGCCAAGACCGAGGGCGCGTTCAGCTGCCACCAGCCGTTGCCGGGAATGTTCTTGTGGCGGACCCCGACCGGGCACTGGTACCAGGTCGACAACCAGGGCACCCATGTCCTCGGCCGCGAGACACCCGCGATCCTGCGACAACAGGAGCGACCACCGGGACCGAGCCGGATGGAGCTCCACTTCACCGACATC
>DASSBB010000077.1:0-21992 GCA_035699145.1 Marmoricola sp. | reverse complement strand
CGCCGACGACACCCACCGGGTGCTCCCCGGGATCGTCGCCGGGGTCGGCGGCTACGGAAACTGCCTGGGGCTGCCGAACATCGGGGGCGAGGCGGTCTTCGACGAGAGCTACGTCGGCAACCCGCTGGTCAACGCGCTCTGCGTGGGCGTGATGCGCCACGAGGAGCTGCACCTCGCCAAGGCGTCCGGCGTCGGGAACCAGGTCGTCCTGTACGGCGCGCGCACCGGCGGTGACGGGATCGGCGGGGTCTCGGTGCTGGCCAGCGAGACGTTCGACGCGGGCGGTCCGGCCAAGCGGCCGAGCGTGCAGGTCGGCGACCCCTTCATGGAGAAGCTCCTCATCGAGTGCACCCTCGAGCTGTTCGCCGAGGGGCTCGTCACCGGCATCCAGGACCTCGGCGGCGCCGGCCTCTCCTGCGCCACCTCCGAGCTCGCCTCGGCCGGCGACGGCGGGATGCGCGTCTTCCTCGACCAGGTCCCGCTCCGGGACTCGACGCTGTCGCCCGAGGAGATCCTCATGAGCGAGTCGCAGGAGCGGATGATGGCGGTCGTCGAGCCGGCCAAGGTGGCGCGGTTCCTCGAGATCTGCCGGAAGTGGGAGGTCGACGCGGACGTCGTGGGCGAGGTCACCGAGATCACGCCGGAGGAACGCGAGCGGGGCGGCCGGCTGGTCGTCGAGTGGCACGGCGAGGTCGTCTGCGACGTGCCGCCGCGGACGGTCGCGCACGACGGACCGGTCTACGAGCGGCCGTTCGCGCGCCCGGCCTGGCAGGACAGCCTGCAGGCCGACGCTGCCGAGAGGCTTCCGCGGCCGACGTCCGGCAAGTCGATGCTGGCGACCCTGATGAAGATGGTCGCCAGCCCCAACCTCTGCGACCGTTCCTGGATCACCGACCAGTACGACCGCTACGTCCTCGGCAACACCGTCCTCGCCCAGCCCGAGGACGCCGGCATGGTCCGCGTCGACGAGGAGACCGGGCTCGGGATCGCCCTCTCCACCGACTGCAACGGCCGGTTCGCCAAGCTCGACCCCTACACCGGCGCCCGGCTCGCGCTGGCCGAGTCCTACCGCAACGTGGCGACGACCGGGGCGCGGCCGCTCGCCGTCAGCGACTGCCTCAACTTCGGCTCTCCGGAGGACCCGGACGTGATGTGGCAGTTCGCGGAGGCGGTCCGCGGGCTCGCCGACGGCTGCCAGGAGCTGGGGATCCCGGTCACCGGCGGCAACGTCAGCCTCTACAACCAGACCGGCGAGACGGCGATCCTGCCGACCCCGGTGGTCGCCGTGCTCGGCGTCATCGACGACGTCGCCGCGCGGGTCCCGTCCGGGTTCGACGCCCCCGGACGCTCACTGCTCCTGCTCGGCACCACCCGTGACGAGCTCTCCGGCTCCGAGTGGGCCCACGTCGTGCACGGCCACCTCGGCGGCCGCCCGCCGGCGGTCGACCTCACCGCGGAGCGCACCCTCGCCGCGCTCCTGGTCGACGCCGCCGCCCAGGGGCTCCTCGCCGCGGCCCACGACCTCTCCGACGGCGGGCTCGCGCAGACGCTCGTCGAGGCGGCGCTGCGCCACGGGGTCGGCGCCCGGGTCGACCTCCCCGGGGACCCCTTCGTCGCGCTCTTCGCGGAGTCGGCCGGCCGCGTGCTGGTCGCGGTCGACCCCCGCGACGAGGAGCGGTTCACCGCCCTGTGCGCCGATCACGGCTACCCCGTCACGAGGCTCGGCGTCACCGAGGGCACCGGGGAGGACGCCGCGCTGACCGTGACGGGTCAGTTCTCGGTGCCCCTCGCCGACGTACGCCGCGCGTGGTCGGCGACCCTGCCCGACGCGCTCGGCTAGCGCTCCCCGCGCTGCAGGTGGCTCCACGTCTGGACGGTCACCACGCCGGTGTCGGGAGCTCCGACCCGTCGCTGGTAGCTCGCGACCGCGCTCGTCGTGGCGCCGGCGAAGGTCCCGTCGACGGCGAGCTTGGCCCCGGTGGCGGCGTTGAGGGAGCGCTGGAGCCGGCGGACCATCTCGCCGGCCGCGCCGTGCTTGACGATCGCCTTGCGGCCCTCGCTGTGGAGAGCGGTCCACACCGCCGCCCCGACGTTGCGGTTGGCCGGCAGCAGCCCCCGGTCCAGCCGGTAGGCGCGGACCGCGTCCCGGGTGGCGCTGTCCATCGTCCCCGTGGCCGGTCCGGAGTAGAACCCGGTCTGCGTCAGCAGGCACTGTGCCGCGCGGACCCTGCTGCCGGTGGCCTCGCGTCGCAGCGCCGGGTAGGTGCGGAAGTTGAGCCGGACCCCGCCGCAGTGCGCGCGCTCCGGGCGCGCGACCGAGCCGCGGCCGAGGTCGAGGAAGTTGCTGTCGATGTTGATCGTGACACCGCCGTGGGTCTCGTTGTGCCCGCCGCGGTACTGCTTCATCCGACCTCCCGGGCGCCAGCCGTCCTCGCGGACGTAGCCGGTCGAGGTGTTGGCGACCTCGTCCCAGCGGGCGATCCAGATCCGGTCCGGCAGCGCGAACGTCCCAGGTCGGTCGACGCGGGCGTCGTCCATCGCCAGGATGTGCGACGCCGCACTCGAGTAGACCCCGGAGACGTAGCCCAGCCGGTGCAGCTGGGCGGTCCAGGCCGAGGTGAAGTACAGCGCCGACTCGCGGCAGGAGCGGTTGCCGATGTCGTAGGCCTCGAGGTCGTACCAGAGTGTGCTCCCCTGGACGATCCCCAGGGAGCGGGCGACGGCGACCGTGTCGCTCGCCTCGCGCCGGCCCTGTCGGCGGGCCTCGCGGTAGTTCGACGCCGACCGGGGGTCGATCGTCTCGTCGTCCCCGTAGCGGGGGAACCGGTCGCTGCACGACGCCTGCGGGCCGAGGGTGATCGGGAGGAGCCGCCAGCCGTTCCTCAGCTGCTCGCCGATCCAGGCCGGAGTGAGGTTCGGCTGGTAGCGGCACGCCCGGGAGTCGCCGGAGATGTAGATGCCGACCGCCCAGAACGGTGAGGAGCTCAGCCAGGCGTCCATGGCGCTCTGCGAGGGCGCGAGGCACTGGTCGAACCCGTAGCCGGTGAAGTTCCCCGGCGTGGGCGGGTTGGCGGCCGACGCTGCGGGCGCGGCCATGACCGAGGCGGCGACGGCGACGGCGAGGACCGCGCGGGTCAGACGGCGGACGAGGCGCGTGTGGGCAGGCATGACTGTTCCTCCAAGGTTCCGAGCGCGCTCACTCTAGACTCAGCCGTCACACGAGGCGCAGGAAACGCGGGAATCGAGAAGGACTCAGTCGCGGACCGCTCCACTGCTGAACGGGATGTCGGCGAGGAGGCCGAGGCCCTCGAGCAGCTCCGAGATCTCCAGCTCGGCCGGGGAGGCGAGCCGGCCGACCGTGCGGCCATGGCGCAGCAGCCGCCAGGTCGCCGGTGTCACCACGCCGGTGTCGGCGCGGCCGCTCTGCCGCTGGTACCCCTTGACCGCGCGCAGCTCCGGCTTCCCGAAGGTGCCGTCGATGTCGAGGGCGGCGTCGGTCGCGGCGTTGAGGGCCCGCTGCAGCCGTCGCACCGCCTTGCCGCCGGCGCCGTACTTCACGAGCGGGTCGCCGCCGTGGCTGAGCAGCGACGTCCAGGTGCGGGCGGTGACGGCACCGCTCGTCGACACCCCGGCCTGGTGCCGCTGGAACGACCGGACCGCCCGCGACGTCGCCTTGTCGTACCGCCCGTGCAGCCGGCCGCGGTAGTGCCGGTCCTGCTTGAGCAAGCACTGCGCGGCGGCGACCCTCGGGCCGCGGTCCCCGCGCTCGAGCCGGCGGTACGACGGGAAGTCGACCCGGACCATGCACGGACCCCCGGCCTTGCCGGCGCGCGTCCCGCGGCCGGTCGACAGGAAGTTGCTGTCCACGTTGATCCGGGAGCCGGCGTGGTTCTCGGTGCGGGGACCGCGGTACTGGTGGACCCGCCGGTTCGGCCACCACCCCTGCTGAGAGATGTACGACGAGCGCACGGTGTCCTGGCCGTTCCACTCCGCGACCCAGAGGTAGTCGGGGAGGGCGTACTTCCTCGGCCGGTTCCGCCGGGCGTCGTCGAGCATCGCGATCCCGGAGGAGGCGCTGGAGTAGAACCCCGAGCGGTAGCCCCGCTGGTGGAGCCCCATCGTCCACCCCGAGGTGAAGGACAGCGCGGAGAGCCGGCACCGCTTGACGCCGGTGTCGAAGTGCTCGAGGTCGAACCAGAGCACCGAGCGTTTGGCGATCCCCAGCCTGCGGGCGGCGCTGACCGCACGCCTCGCGGCGTCGCGTCCCTGGGCGCGCGCCGCCGCGTAGCCCCTCGCCGGTCGGTCGGAGATCCGCTTGCCGACGTAGCGACCGTGGGGGGCGCACGAGGCCTGCCGTCCCACGACGAGCGGCAGGAGCCGCCACCCCTTGCGCTCCTGCTTGTTCACCCAGGTCCTGGTGAGGTGCGGCTGGGCCTTGCAGGCGCGGTTCATCCCGGCGATGTAGACGCCGACGCCGGCGTACCTCGAGGCCCGCCGCCAGTCGTTCATCTTCTTCTGCGAGGGCGCGTCGCAGGTGTCGAACGCATAGCCGGTGAAGTCGCCGGGGTGCTGGGGCCCGGCAGCCTGGGCCGGTGCGACCAGCAGGACGATCCCGAGGACCGCGGCCACGAGGACCGTGAACGCGCGCATCTGCTCCCTTTCCGACCTCTTCGTGGCACGGACCCACCACCCTAACGGCGGGTCAAGGGCGATTGCGATGATCGGAGGGTGCCTGTCCGACTCCGCCTCGCCGATCCGGCCTTGGTCGCCGCCGCGGTGGCCCGCTTCCGGTCCGGCGAGGCGTCCGACGCGGACCTGCGGTTTCTCGTGAAACATCTCCTCGCCGTGCTCGTGAAGCGGGCGCCCGGCGGGGCGGTCGAGGTCCGCGTGCCGCCGTACGCCGCCGCGCAGGTGATCGGCGGGACGACGCACAAGCGGGGAACCCCGCCGGCCGTCGTGGAGCTCGACGCCGCGACCTGGGTGGCACTGGCGATCGGCGACCTGAACTGGGCCGAGGCCGAACGGACGGGCCGGATCACCGCCTCCGGGGAGCGCTCCGACCTCTCCTCCTTGCTTCCGCTGCTCGAGGTCCTACCCTGACCGGCATGGACCTGAAGCAGCGCGTCACCGATGTCCTCCCCTCCGTCCGGGCCGACCTGGAGGCGCTCGTGCGGATCCCGTCCGTCAGTGCCCTCCCTCAGCACGCGGAGGACGTCCAGCGCTCGGCGTCTGCGACGGCTGCCCTGTTCGAGGCCGAGGGATTCGAGGTCGAGCTGTTGACCGCTGGAGACAGCCCCCCGGCGGTCGTGGCGACGAAGGCGGGACCTGCCGGGGCGCCGACCGTGCTGCTCTACGCCCACCACGACGTGCAGCCGGTGGGTGACCCGGCGTCCTGGGACAGCGGGCCGTTCGAGCCGACCGAGCGCGGAGAGCGGCTCTACGGCCGTGGCGCCGCGGACGACAAGGCCGGCATCGCCGCGCACCTCGCCGCGGTCCGGGCGCACGGCGACGACCTCCCGGTCACCGTCACGCTTCTGGTCGAGGGGGAGGAGGAGGTCGGCTCCCCTCACCTGGAACATTTCCTCGCCGAGCACCGGGAGCGGCTCCGCGCCGACGTCATCGTCATCGCCGACAGCGCCAACTGGGACATCGGCACGCCGGCGCTGACGACGAGCCTGCGTGGCCTCGTCGACTGCGTCGTGGAGCTGCGCACCCTCGACCACGCCGTCCACTCGGGGCTGTGGGGCGGCGCCGTGCCCGACGCCGTCACCTCGCTCTGCCGGCTCCTCGCCACCCTCCACGACGAGCGGGGCGACGTGGCCGTCACCGGCCTGCTGTCGGGGCCGGCCGACGACGTCGACTACCCCCTGGACCGGCTCCGCGCGGAGTCCGGGATCGCCGACGGCGTGTCGCTCATCGGCACCGGCTCGGTGGTCGAGCGGCTCTGGACCAAGCCGGCCGTCGCCGTGATCGGCTTCGACGCGACCGCGACGGCAGATGCAAGCAACACGCTGATCCCCGTGGCCCGTGCCAAGGTGTCGGTCCGGGTCGCGCCGGGCGACACCCCGCAGAACGTGATGGCTTGTCTCAAGCGCCACCTCGAGCAGCAGGCGCCCTGGGGCGCGCAGGTCACCGTCCACGAGGGCGAGCAGGGGTCGCCGACGCGGATCGACGCCACCGGCCCGGCGTACGACGCCGCGCGCGCCGCGTTCGAGGAGGCCTGGGACGGGGTGGCCCCGGTCGACATGGGGATGGGCGGCTCGATCCCCTTCATCGCCGCCCTCCAGGAGGCGTTCCCACAGGCGTCGGTCCTCGTCACCGGCGTCGAGGACCCCGACACCCGCGCCCACGGCGCCAACGAGGGGCTCCACCTCGCCGAGTTCGCCCGGGTCTGCCTCGCGGAGGCCCTCCTCCTCCGCAACCTGGGCGGCTGACGGCTTCCCACGGGAGACCGACCGCCCACCCCGCGACCGGCGGGCAGCGCCACCTCCGCGCGCCCGTAGACTGCGAGGCGTGCCCCGTCCAAAGCGCCCTGGTGACGGCCGTCTGACCCACGACCTCGACCCCCAGGAGAAGGGACCCCAGGACGCCTGCGGTGTCTTCGGGGTCTGGGCTCCCGGCGAGGACGTCGCCAAGCTGACCTACTTCGGCCTCTACGCCCTCCAGCACCGCGGCCAGGAGTCGGCCGGCATCGCGGTCAGCAACGGACGGCAGATCCTGGTCTACAAGGAGATGGGGCTGGTCTCCCAGGCGTTCGACGAGACGACGCTGGCGACCCTGCAGGGCGACATCGCGATCGGCCACACCCGCTACTCCACGACCGGGGCGAGCACCTGGCACAACGCCCAGCCGACGTTCCGGCCGACCGCGAACGGCTCCGTGGCGCTGGCCCACAACGGCAACCTGACCAACACCCGCGACCTCGCCGAGTGGGTCGACAACCTCTCGTCCGTCGCCGGAGAGCTCGACATCCCGTCGCGGCAGAGCAACCACGTCATCCCGACCAACGACACCAGCCTGGTCACGACGCTGCTCGCCGCCGACCCGGACCGCACGGTCGAGGAGTCCGCGCTCGCGGTGCTGCCCCGCGTCAAAGGCGCGTTCTCGTTCGTCTTCATGGACGAGCACGCGTTGTACGCCGCCCGCGACCCGCAGGGCGTCCGGCCGCTGGTCCTCGGCCGGCTCGAGAACGGCTGGGTCGTCGCCAGCGAGGACTCCGCGCTCGCCACCGTCGGCGCCCGGGTGGTGCGCGAGGTGGAGCCGGGCGAGCTCATCGTGATCGACGGCGAGGGGCTCCGGGCGCACCGGTTCGCACCGGCCGCGCCCAAGGGGTGCGTCTTCGAGTACGTCTACCTCGCCCGCCCCGACGCCACCATCGGCGGCCGCACGGTCCACGAGGCCCGGGTCGAGATGGGGCGCCGGCTCGCGCGCGCCTACCCCGTCGAGGCGGACCTCGTGATCCCCGTGCCGGAGTCCGGCACGCCGGCGGCGATCGGCTACGCCGAGGCGAGCGGCATCCCCTACGGCCAGGGGTTCGTCAAGAACTCCTACGTCGGCCGCACCTTCATCCAGCCGTCGCAGACGCTGCGCCAGCTCGGCATCCGGCTCAAGCTGAACGCCCTCGAGAGCGTGATCCGCGGCAAGCGGCTCGTCGTCGTCGACGACTCGATCGTCCGCGGCAACACCCAGCGCGCCCAGATCCGGATGCTCCGGGAGGCAGGCGCCGCCGAGGTCCACGTCCGGATCTCGTCCCCGCCGGTGAAGTGGCCCTGCTTCTACGGGATCGACTTCGCCACCCGCGCCGAGCTGATCGCCAACGGGCTCGGCGTCGAGGAGATCCGGTCGAGCGTCGGCGCCGACAGCCTCGGCTACATCTCCCAGGACGACATGATCGCGGCGACCGACCAACCGGCCGACCAGCTCTGCCGAGCCTGCTTCGACGGGGTCTACCCGATCGGGCTGCCCGACGAGGCGGCTCTCGGCAAGCACCTCCTCGAGCGCGCGCTGCCGGTCGCCGAGGCCCCCCCTGTGCACCGCGACGTCGAGGGGGTCGCCGTCGGGCTCTCCGGCGGAGCCGCCGACGCGCTCGACCGCCCCTGACCCGGAAGGCCCCACCGTGAGCGAGACCACCGACGCCTACCAGCAGGCCGGCGTCTCCATCGAGGCCGGGGACCGGGCCGTCGACCTCATGAAGGTGTGGGTCGAGAAGGCGCGCCGCCCCGAGATGGTCGGCGGGATCGGCGGCTTCGCCGGACTCTTCGACGCCAGCGCCCTCAAGGGGTACGACCGGCCGCTGCTCGCCTCGAGCGCCGACGGCGTGGGCACCAAGGTCGCGATCGCCCAGGCGATGGACGTCCACCACACCATCGGGTTCGACCTGGTCGGAATGCTCGTCGACGACCTCGTGGTCTGCGGGGCCGAGCCGCTCTTCCTCACCGACTACATCGCGACCGGCCGCGTCGTGCCCGAGCGGATCGCCGCGATCGTGCAGGGGATCGCGGAGGCCTGCATCCAGGCGGGGTGCTCGCTGATCGGCGGCGAGACCGCGGAGCACCCGGGGCTGCTCGGCCCCGACGAGTACGACGTCGCGGGCTCCGTGACCGGCGTCGTGGAGGCGAACCACCTCCTCGGGCCGGGCCGGGTCCGGCCGGGCGACCAGGTGGTCGCGATGGCGAGCAGCGGGCTGCACAGCAACGGCTACTCGCTCGTGCGCCACGTCCTGCTCTCCGACGAGGGCGCCGGCTGGGCGCTCGACCGTGACATGCCCGACCTGGGTCGGACGCTCGGCGAGGAGCTCCTCGAGCCGACGCGCATCTACGCGAAGGCGTGCCTGGCGCTCGCCACGGAGACCCGGACCCACGCGATGTCCCACGTCACCGGGGGTGGGCTCGCCGCGAACCTGGCGCGGGTGCTGCCGGAAGAGGTCGCTGTCCGCCTCGACCGGTCGACCTGGACGCCTCCGGCGGTCTTCCGGCTCGTCCAGCAGGTCGGCGGGATCCCGCAGCGCGACCTCGAGCGGACCCTCAACATGGGCGTCGGGATGGTTGCCGTCGTCGACGGCGACGACGTGAACCGGGTGCTCGCCACCCTCGAGGAGCACGACGTCGCCGCCTGGGTGTGCGGCGAGGTCGGGCTGGCGGTGAACGCCGGCCGCGAGGGCGGCTCGGTGGTCCTGGAGCGCAGCCACCCCGGCTGGTGAGCCCGATCCGAGGCTCGGGGTGCGGGAGCTGGTGCAGGGCAGGTAACCTTGGCCGCACGAGACGAACTATCGGTCAGACCGGACGCATGTCTCCTCGGCGCCGACCCCGTTGGATGGGGTCCGCGACCGGGGTTTCCTGACGCCGGCCAAGTGTGCGAGGGGGTCGACCCTATGGGGCGCGGCCGTGCGAAGGCTAAGCAGACGAAGGTCGCCCGCGACCTGAAGTACCGCACTCACGAGACGGACTTCGGGGCGCTGGCACAGGAGCTGCACGGGGGAGCGGCGGAGCCGTCCACCCCCGACGACAACCTCGACGACGACGACGAGTGGACGGACTACGTCGACCGTCCTGAGCGCCGCTGACCGGAGCGTCGGTCAGCGGGGCGATCTAGCTCGTCCAGATCCCGCGAAGCCGTCCGACCTCGGCGATCCGCCGCTCGGCGAGCCGGTCTGCTGCGACCGCCGGGGGCACGTCGTCCTGCTCGGCGATCCTGAACACCTGACGCGTGGAGTCGAAGATTCCCGTGGTCCGGGCGCGGGCGCGTTCGAACGAGAACCCGTGGAGCTCGTCGGCGACCTGGATCAGCCCACCGGCGTTCACGAGGTAGTCAGGGGCGTAGAGGACTCCTGCGTCGGCGAGCATCTTGTCCATCCCGGCGTGGGCGAGCTGGTTGTTGGCCGCTCCGCAGACGACCTTGGCGCTGAGCACCTGCACGACCTCGTCGTCCAGGGCGCCGCCGAGGGCGCAGGGTGCATAGACGTCGAGCTTCTCGCGGACCAGATCGTCCGCCGTGCCGACCGCGCGGACCGACGGGTGCCGCTGCTCGACCGCGGCGACGGCGGCCGGGTTCACGTCGGTGACGACGACCTCGGCGCCGTCCTCCGCGAGGTGCTCGACGAGGTGGCGGCCCACCTTGCCGACGCCGGCCACCCCGACCACCCGGTCACGCAGGGTGGGGCTGCCCCACGTCACCTCCGCGGCGGCGCGCATCCCCTGGAAGACGCCGTAGGCGGTGAGCACCGACGAGTCACCGGCGCCGCCCTGCGCCACGGTCCGCCCGGTGACGAACTGGCTCTCCCGGGCGATGACGTCCATGTCCTCACTGAACGTGCCGACGTCGCAGGCGGTCCGGTACCGGCCGCCGAGGCTCTCGATGAACCGGCCGTAGGCGCGGAGCAGCCCCTCGCTCTTCAGCTTCGCCGGGTCGCCGATGATGACGGCCTTGCCTCCGCCGAGGTCGAGCCCGGCGGCCGCCGCCTTGTAGGTCATGCCGCGAGACAGGGCGAGCACGTCGTCGAGGGCCTCCTGCTCGGAGGCGTAGGGGTAGAACCGGGTGCCGCCGAGCGCGGGCCCGAGCGCCGTGGAGTGGATCGCGACGATCGCCCGGAGTCCGGTGGGATCGTCGTGGCAGAAGACGACCTGCTCGTGGCCGGCGAGCCGTTCGAAGACGGCTGCGGAGCTGGGGCTGTTCGATGTCGGTGCGGTCACGGTGGTGACTCTCTTTCCCTGGGTCGGCCCGCGGGGGTGGTGCGGGCGTGCGCGGACGGCCGCGGGGGTGGTGCGACCTAGGTCACATGGTACGGCGTGGTGGGACCCGGTTCCGGGCAGGAGGTCTGTCTGGAATGGGTCTTTCAGGTCCAATGGGAGGGCTTATGGTCCCGAGTTCCGGTTCAGTCCCTATCGACCCATTGTCCGGCATTTTCCTGCTGTCCTACTATGGTCGGGCGGTGAGGGTTGAGGACACGGGGGTCTCTCGTCGCCCACTCATTGGGGAACCACAACATAGGGAGGCTCGCCGTGAACACGCGACCACCTGAGTCAGAAGCTCTTCTCACGCCGGCCGAGGTCGCGTCGATGTTCCGCGTCGACCCGAAGACGGTCACCCGCTGGGCCAAGGCGGGGAAGCTCAGCTCCATCCGCACGCTCGGCGGCCATCGCCGCTACCGCGAGTCCGAGGTCCGGGAGCTGCTCAGCGGCATGCTCCCCCAGCAGCGGAGCGCCGGCGACGACATGGTCTGACGGCCGCGACCGGCACGACTGACGACTCGACACTCCATGACGCGCTGCACACGTCAGCGGAGGCCCCGCACGTAGCCGGTGACGGCGCGGGCGTCCTGGAGCCGCTGCTCCCAGGTCGCGCCCAGGAGGACGAGGAGGGCGCCGGCGGACCCGATCAGCGCCCAGCGCGGCACGCTGTCCCCGACGTACGGCCCCGCCTCCCGGAGCACCAGCAGGGCTCCGACCACCGAGGCGTGGACGAGTGGGGCGCTCCACCGCAGCCGCAGCCCGGCGAGCACGAGGGCCAGGCAGCCGGCACCGAGGAGCACCGCGCGCCCGGAGAGGGGCTCCTCCAGGGCCCAGAGCAGCGAGGGCACGAGCGCGAGCGTCAGCCCCGGCGTCAGCGCCATGAGGGTCGAGGAGCCCGGGTGGCGCCGCAGGTGCAGCACACCGGTGACCAGGAGCGCCACGGCCGAGGGGAGCGTGTACGGCTCCGGGGCCGTCACGCCGAGGTCGCCGAGGCGCACCCAGGTCGCGGCCGCCAGGAGGGCACCGCCGAGCCACCCCACCGGTCGCCGGTCCTCGCGCAGCAGCGCCAGCAGGGTAGCGGCGGTGCCACCGACGGTCAGGTAGACCGCCGTCCAGCTCGCCGTCGTCGAGACGGCCGCTGCGGTGACCCCCGCACCGGCGACGACGAGCCCCGCCACGAACGAGCTGAGCTCCACGGGGAGCGTGAGCGCGTCCCGGTGCCCGCCCGGCAGCCGGCCACGGCCGAGCGCCACCAGGGCGAGCGTCACGAGGGCGGTGAGCGCCACCCACGGCTCGGCGGCCCCGGCGAGCTCGCCCAGGGTCCAGAGGAGCCCGCCGGCGAGCGGCGGCACCAGTGCGCCGGCGACCTGGGCCGGGAGCGCCAGGCGGTTCCGCCCATGGACGGCCACGGCGGCGAGGAGGGCGACAGTCACCGCGGCGAAGGTCAGCCACGCGTCGTACCAGGAGAGCGGCACCGCGACCGCGAGCGTCGCCGCCCCGACGCCGAGGACGGCCGGCTCGGCGCGCCCTGCCCGGACGGCGCCCGCGCCGGTGGCGAGCAGAGCCAGCAGCACCAGCCAGACCGGCACCGGGTGCAGCAGGAGCGTTGCGACGACCGCGATCCACAGGAGCAGTCCGGTCGCGAAGAGCCCGTCGCGGAGCGGGAGGCTGCGGCCGTACGCCGAGAGCCGCGCGGCCGACCAGGCCGCCCCGAGGAGGACGACGACGAGCAGCGGAACCGTCCAGGCAGGTGCCTGGCCGCTCGCCGGCGACAGCTCGCCGAGCCGTCCCCCGGGGGTGCCGGCCCACTCGGCCGACGCGCTCTCGGCGTACCGGCCGGCGGCGTGCACGCCCAGGACGAGCAGCTGCCCACCGAGGTACAGCGAGCCGGGCAGCGTCGCCGCCAGCCCTGCCGCCGCCCACGGTCGTGGCACCACGGCTGTGGCGGCCGCCGCCACCGCCACGGTCACGAGGACCGTCAGCGTGAGAGTGAGACCGTCCTCGTCGTACGCCGGCAGCGTGACCAGCAGGGCGACGACGGCCGTCGCGGCCGCGAGGCCGAGGACCCGGCCAGCGACGGGGAAGGCGCGCGTGGCCGCCACGGCCCCGGCGATCGCGGCCGCGGCGACGAGCGCCCACCCGTCGAGCCGGCCCCAGACGGACGCGACGGAAGGCGCCGTGCCGACCCGGTCGAACCCGGCGCCCACCAGGACGAGCCAGTCGGTGACCGCGACGCACACCAGTCCGGCCACGGCGACGCGGAGGGTGCCGGGTCGGACGCGTCCGGCCAGGGCGGTGAGGGCACTGACAGCGAGCACGGCGACGAGCGCGCGGCCCGCCGCGTCGCCCCAGGTCCCGGCGCCGAGGCCGACGGAGACGGTGACGGCGCCGGCGACCGAGACGAGCTCGCCGCAGGTGAACCCGGCTGCCGGGGTCCGGCCGAGCGCGGTGGCGGTGCCCAGCCCGGCGACGACCAGGAGCAGCCCGACGGCGACGGCGAACGTCGCGGTCGTCGGCGTGCCGAGCCACCCGGCGTCGCGGGCTCCGACCACGTCGAGGGTGGCCAGGCCGAGGGTGACGGTGCCGAGGGCCTCGGTGGCGCCGCGCAGGGCGCGGCCGGCGCACCAGGCGGTGAGCCCGCCGACCACCGCGGTCAGCGCGACCAGCGTGGCGGTCCGGCCGGCAACCCCCATCGACGGCCAGCTCACGACGAGGAACACGAGCGCGGCGACGAGCAGGCAGAGGGCGCCGAGCGTCAGCAGGATCTGGGGCACCGACGCCGCCGAGAGCCTCGCGGTGGCCGGCGTCTCCGGCGCCGGCTCCGGAGCAGCCGGCCTCTCGTCGCGGACGAGCACGGAGCTCCCTGAGGGTGCCGGGTGCGGCACCAGGCTCCGCTCCCGCAACCGGGCCAGCAGCACGTCCGCGCGGCTGAGCGTCGAGAAGAGCTCCTGCCCGAGCGCGCCGGTCAGGTCGAGGCGGCACGACGGGCAGACCGGGTCGGTCGGCGGCAGGGACGCTCCGCAGTCGGGACAGCGGTGCGGGTCAGCGAAGAGCCTCATGCTCCCATCAACCCATGGACCGGCCGGGAATGCGTCCGAACGGGGGCTCAACGTGGCCTGAGTACTCCTACCCACTCGTTCAGGTCATGTCTGAACTTCATGATTGTTCAGCTATGCTCTGAACATGTACGCCGTCATCGGTGACGTCATCGGCTCCCGCCGCCTCGCGGACCGCGGCGGTGCCCAGCGCCGGATCGCCGAGGTCCTCGCCGAGGTGGACCGTGCCGTCCCGGGCGCCCAGCCGCTCCAGGCCACGGTGGGCGACGAGTTCCAAGGAGCCTACGGGACGCTCGGCGAAGCGACCCGGTCCACCCTCCTCGTGCGGCTCGCACTGCTCCCCGAGATCGATGTGCGGTGCGGGATCGGCGTGGGCGAGGTGACGGTCTTCGACGCCGAGCGCACCCCGTGGCTCCAGGACGGCCCGGCGTGGTGGGCTGCCCGCGAAGCCATCGAGTGGATGACCGGCTCCCGACGGGCGGGCGTGCGGACCTGGCTGGTGGGGCCCGACGCCACCGTGGCGAACGCCCACCTGCTCTGCCGCGACGCGCTGGTGGACCGGCTCAACGAGCGGGGGTGGCGGATGCTGCGGGCGGCGCTGCGGGGCGAGAACCAACAGCGCATCGCCGTCCAGGAAGGGGTCACCAAGTCCGCGGTGTCCCAGCAGTTCTCCCGCGGCATCTCCGCGGTCCGCGACGCGCAGGCCTTGCTGGAGCGGGAGGCTGTCGGTCGCGGGTGAGACGCTGCGGGCATGGTGGAGCTCGCTGTCTGGCTGGTCGTGGTCGGGGTCTGCGACCTCGTGCGGGCGGCCCGGGACGTCACCTCGACCCGGCGCCGCGTCGCGATCGTCGGTCTGGGCACGGCGCTCCTCGTCCTCGCCGGTGTGGCGCTCGACCCGACCGCCGGCGGACTGGTCCTGCTGCTCGGCGGCTGGCTCACCACGTTCCTGCTGTGGCTGCTGGGCTCCGCGGCCGCGCTCTCCCGCCACACCGTCGCGGCGCGAGCGGTCGCCTTCGCCGGGCTCGGCGGCGGGCTGGTCTTCGGGCTGCTCGCGGACGGGGTGGCGGGTCCGCTCACGCGGCAGCTCCCCGGTGCCCTCTCCGACCTCGACCCCGAGACCTTCTTCCTCGTCACCGGGGTGGGGCTCGCCCAGCTGGCCACCGCCAACGTGGCGGTGCGGATGGTGCTCGACGCGGTCGGCGTCCCCGCCTCGACCAACGAGAAGACCTTGAAGGGCGGGCGGATGCTCGGCCCGATGGAGCGGCTGCTCATCGTCGCGCTCGCACTCGCCGGCGAGGTCACGGCCGCAGCCGTCGTCGGGGGCGCCAAGGGGCTGCTCCGCTTCCCGGAGCTCCATCGCGGCACGAGGGCAGGGCCGAGCGACCTGACGGAGTACTTCCTGATCGGCACCCTCGCCAGCTGGCTCTTCGCGCTGGCCGGAGCAGGGCTGGTCGCTTGGGGTTCAGCGCTCCTCTGAACGACGACGACGTACAGCGTCACACTGAACGCAGCAGGCCCCCTCCGCAGAGGGGGCCTCCTGGCGTCGCCGGTGGCCAGGGGCGGGGTCGAACCGCCGACCTACCGATTTTCAGTCGGTCGCTCGTACCAACTGAGCTACCTGGCCGGGCGGGCAGGACTCTACCGGACGGTGCGGACCAGCTCGAATCAGGCGGTGCGGACGACCTCGTCGAGGTCGAGCCGGGGAAGCCGGTCGAACCAGGCGTTCTCGCCGGGGTGGCCGATGTTGACCACCATGAACGAGCGCCACGGCGTGCCGGCGAAGAACTCCTCGTCGATCCCGCGGGGGTCGAAGCCCCCCATCGGGCCGGCCGCGAGCCCGGCCGCCCGGACGCCGATGAGGAAGTAGCCGGCCTGGAGGGCGGCGTTGAACCGGGCCTGGGCCTCGCGGCTCTCGACGTCGTCGAAGACGTCCTTCGCCCCGGGAAAGTGCGGGAAGGTGCGCGGCAGGTTCTCGTGGAAGTCGACGTCGGCGGCGAGCACGGCGACCAGGGGCGCCGAGGCGGTCTTGTCGCGGTTGCCGTCGGACATGTGCTTGAGCAGCCGGTCGCGACCCTCCTCACGGACCAGGAGCAGGCGGAGCGGCTGGGTGTTCATCGCGGTCGGGGCGTACTTGACCAGGTCGTAGATCGCAGCGACCTGCTCGTCGGTGACCGGAGTGTCGGTGAAGCTGTTGGCGGTGCGCGCCTCGCGGAAGAGGAGGTCCTGGGCGTCGGCGCTGAGGGCGAAGTCGTGGGTGCTCATGGAAGTCTCAACGACAGTTGACGTTTCAATATTGCGTGAGGAGGCTCACAGCGCGAAATGCGCGAAGCCCCCACCGCGAAGGTGGGGGCTCCAAGGAGTGCGCGACCCCGACGGGACTCGAACCCGCGGCCTCCGCCGTGACAGGGCGGCGCGCTAACCAACTGCGCTACGGGGCCTTGGTCGTTCCGCTGACTCGGTCAGCGGAGGGAACTCTAACAGCCTTCAAGCCCAGGTCCGAATCGACCCCTCATCGATCGCCACGGAGGACGGGATTCGTCATCTCGGCCCGCGAATGGTGTCCGGTTTGTCAGTATTAGGGACCTTAGCCACGGACACCGCTCGCGAACCACCTTGGAGGAACCATGACCACCACCATCCGCCGCAGCCTCGCCGTGGGCGCCGTCACCGCTGTCGGCCTGCTGGGCGCCGTCGTGCCCGCGCAGGCCGATGTCACCGAGGTCGGCTGCGACCCGGCCGCCGTCTCCGCAGCGCTCGACACCGCGAAGGCAGAGCAGCGGGCCGCGCAGAAGGCGTTCACCTCGTTCACCAAGAGCTCGGCGAAGCAGCAGGTCAAGCAGGTCAAGGCGACGGAGACCCGCGAGGCGAGAGAGGCCGCGAAGGAGGCCAAGCGGCTGGCCAAGGCGGCGGAAAAGGCTCACGGCAAGGCCGCCAAGGAGGCCGCCGCCGCAGCGAAGGCCGCGCGGGCAGTCGCGCGCGCCGAGGCCAAGGAGGCCGCGAAGCTCGCGCGTGCCGGTCACGCCGAGCAGAAGCGGGCCGTCAAGGCGGAGCGCCGGGAGCTCAAGGCTGCCTGGGACGCCGCCAAGGTCGCGGTCGAGGAGCTCGAGCTCCACGTTCAGCAGTGCGCTGAGGAGCCCGTCGTCGAGGAGCCCGTGGGCTGACGCGCCGGCCGTGAGCCCGGCCACGTCGCCGGAGCACCCCCAACGGGATTCGAACCCGTGCTACCGCCGTGAAAGGGCGGGGTCCTGGGCCGCTAGACGATGGGGGCCCGTCCACCGTCCGACAGCTTCCGGACGAGGGACGCGCACATCCTAGCCACCCGCGACCACCGGGGGGACGGGACCTCGACGTTGGCACGGGACGGGATGATGGCCCCATGAGGCGGCGATGATCGAGATGACGCGTGACCGGTTCGAGGAGCTCGTCGGCGACGCCCTCGACACGGTGCCGCCCGAGCTGACCGGGCTCATCGACAACTGCGTCGTGCTCGTCGAGGACGACGCGCCGGCCGACGATCCCGACCTGCTCGGGTTGTACGACGGGACGCCGCTGACCGAGCGCGACTCGAACTACACGTTGGTGGTGCCCGACCGGATCACGATCTTCCGCAACCCGACCCTGGCGATGTGCGAGTCCGAGGCGGAGGTCGTCGAGGAGGTCGGGATCACCGTCGTCCACGAGATCGCCCACCACTTCGGCATCGACGACGACCGGCTCCACGACCTCGGCTACGCCTAGCCGGCGACCGGTCAGCCGGCCGCCAGCGCGTGTCCGAGGATGCACGCGGCGAGCGCCGGCGGGACGGTCAGCACGACGACGAGCAGGCCGTCGCGGAGCCCCCGTTCGTGGGCCTGCACCGCGAAGGCGGAGTACGTCGTCAGCGCACCGCAGAACCCCGTCCCGAGCAGCGCGGCCGCCTCGACGCCGAGCCCGAGGGCGGACAGCACGCCGAGCAGGAACGACCCGGCCACGTTGACGAGCACGGTGCCCCACGGCAGGTGGCCGTCGAGCCGATGGGCCACCAGGAAACGGAGGGGTGCGCCGAGAGCGGCCCCGAGGGCGACGTACAGCACGGTCACAGGTCGCCGTCCTCGGCCTCGAACTCCGAACGCTCCGGCGGCCCGCTGAACCGGTCGGCCAGCGCCACCGCGAGCAGGCAGAGGGCGAGCGTCCCCACGGCGTAGAGCGACCCGGCCGCGAACCTCCCGTCGGCGAGCAGCGCACGGCTCTCCTCGGAGTACGCCGACAGCGTCGTGTACCCACCCAGGAGCCCCGGTCCGAGCGCCGGCGGCAGGAGCGGGTGCCGGCGTACGACGGCCGCCGCCGGCAGCAGCGCGAGGAGGAAAGAGCCTGACACGTTGATGACGAGCGTCGTCCACGGGAACCCGTCCACCGGAAAGGCCTCGCCGAGGAGGTGCCGGAGCACCGCCCCCGCGGCTCCGCCGACGGCCACCGCCACGAGCGTCGAGGCGTGGAGCGGGCGGCCGGTCACCGCCCCACCGTAGAACCGTGTGAGCCGTCGGACAGCGTGAGAAGGGGCGTGGCGGGGAAGGTGGTAAGCAGGACAGGATGGAACGGTCAGCGGCTCGAGAGAGGTGAGGCAATGACGTCCGACAGGCCCATGGTCGACGACACACGGAGCGGCGCCCGCCACCGGGTGGTGGTGATCGGCTCCGGCTTCGGGGGGCTGTTCGGCACCAAGGCCCTCAAGGGCGCCGACGTCGACGTGACGATGATCGCGAAGACGACCCACCACCTCTTCCAGCCGCTGCTCTACCAGGTGGCGACCGGGATCCTGTCCCAGGGCGAGATCGCCCCGCCGACCCGCGAGGTCCTCGCCGACCAAAGGAACGTCCAGGTGCTCCTGGGCGAGGTGACCGGCATCGACCTCGAGCAGAAGACCGTCGTCTCCGAGGTCCTCGGCCGGGAGACGGTGACGCCGTACGACTCCCTCCTCGTCGCGGCCGGATCGGGTCAGTCCTACTTCGGCAACGACCAGTTCGCCGAGTTCGCGCCGGGCATGAAGAGCATCGACGACGCCCTCGAGCTGCGCGGCCGGATCTTCGGCGCGTTCGAGCTCGCCGAGCTCGCCGACACCGACGAGGAGATGGACCGGCTGCTCACGTTCGTCGTCGTGGGCGCCGGCCCGACCGGCGTGGAGATGGCCGGGCAGATCGCGGAGCTGGCCCAGCACACGCTGCGCAAGGACTTCCAGCGGATCAACACCCGCAACGCACGGGTCATCCTCCTCGACGCCGCGTCGCAGGTGCTCCCGCCGTTCGGGAAGAAGCTGGGCAAGAAGACGAAGGAGGACCTCGAGAAGCGGGGCGTGGAGGTCCGGCTCGGCGAGATGGTCACCAACGTCGACGAGTACGGCCTCGACGTCCGGCGCAAGGACGGCAGCGAGGAGCGGATCGAGACGGTGACGAAGGTGTGGGCCGCCGGCGTCCAGGCCAGCCCGCTCGGCAAGACCCTGGCCGAGCAGAGCGGTGCGCCGCTCGACCGCTCCGGCCGGATCGGCGTCAACCCGGACCTCACCCTTCCCGGACACCCCGAGGTGTTCGTGGTCGGCGACATGATCTCGCTCGACAACCTGCCCGGCGTCGCTCAGGTGGCGATCCAGGGGGCGAAGTACGCCGCGAAGGAGATCAGCAACCGGGTCGAGAACAAGCCGCCCCAGAAGCCGTTCAAGTACTTCGACAAGGGCAGCATGGCCACGATCTCGCGGTTCAGCGCCGTGGCGATGGTCGGCAAGCTGCGGATCACCGGGTTCCTCGCCTGGCTCATGTGGCTCGCGGTCCACCTCGTCTACCTGACCGGGTTCAAGAACCGGTTCACGACGCTGGTGAAGTGGACGGTGACCTTCGTCAGCAACGACCGTTCCGAGCGCACCACCACCGAGCAGCAGATCTTCGGCCGGCTCGCCCTCGAGCGGCTGGAGCACGGTGCGACGGACCTGGTCGGCCCGCCCGGCACCTACGACGCCTCGCGCCGGATGATCGAGGAGACCCGTCGGGCCGAGCTCGAGGCGAAGGCGGCGGAGGAGGCGCGGCTGACCGACGCCGGCGAGCGCGGCGTCCACCGGGAGCCCGCGACGACGCCCTAGGGTCGGCGGTCCAGCGGGGCGCGTCCACGGGACCGGCCCCATGGTCGAGGTGAGACTCTTGGCCCCATGCCTGTCGAACCACCATCAACCTCCGTGACCAGCGGTCCGCTCGAGGTCCGGCGGGCGGGGATCCTGCTCCACGTGACGTCGCTCCCGTCGGCGTACGGCGCCGGGGACCTGGGGCCTGCCGCGCGGCGGTTCGTCGACTTCCTGGAGGCCGCTGGCTGCACCGTCTGGCAGATGCTGCCGCTCGGGCCCACCCACCACGTGGACCGCTCGCCGTACAACGCGGTGTCCGCGATGGCGGGCAACCCGGAGCTGGTCAGTGTCGAGTGCCTGGTGGAGCGCGACCTGCTCGACGAGACGCACCTCGACGACCTGCGCAGCGGCTCGCTGACGCCGGCGGACGCCCGACTGGTGGCGGCGGAACGGTTCCTCGGCGGTCACGGAGGTCAGGAACGGGCGGCGTTCGAGCGGTGGTGCGTGGACAACCGCAGCTGGCTCGACGACTACGTGGAGTTCGTCGCGCTGCGCGAGCACCTCGACCACGCTCCCTGGCCCACCTGGAAGCCCGGCCTTCGCGACCGCGAGCCGGAAGACGTCGCGGCCGCCCTGGCGCCGCTGGCCGACCGGCTCGCCGTGCTCCGTTTCGAGCAGTGGGTGTTCGCCGAGCAGTGGCAGGAGCTCCGGGAGTACGCCCACGCCCGGGGCGTCCTGCTCTTCGGCGACCTGCCGATCTTCGTCTCCCACGACAGCGCCGACGTGTGGGCGTCGCGCGAGCTGTTCCGCCTCGACGCCGGCGGGCAGCCGACCACCGTGACCGGCGTGCCCCCGGACTACTTCTCCGCCGAGGGCCAGCGGTGGAACAACCCGCACTACGACTGGGAGGAGATGGCGCGGGACGGCTACCGCTGGTGGCGCGACCGGGTCGCCGGCCAGCGTCGGCTCTTCGACCTTGTGCGGATCGACCACTTCCGCGGTTTCGAGGCGGCCTGGCACGTCCCGGCCGACGCCCCGAGCGCGAAGAGCGGGGCGTGGGAGAAGAGCCCGGGTGCGGAGGTGCTGGCGGCGCTGGTGGAGACCAGCGGGCCGGGCACCCTCGTCGCCGAGGACCTCGGCGTGATCACCCCGGAGGTGGACGCCCTGCGCCGGCGGTTCGGGCTCCCGGGGATGAAGGTGCTCCAGTTCGCCTTCGACGGCGATCCCGACAACTCCTACCTCCCCGCACACCACGAGCAGCTGAGCGTCGTCTACACCGGCACCCACGACAACGACACCACGCTCGGCTGGTGGGCCGAGCAGTCGGCCGAGGAGCGGCGCAACGTCGTCGCGGAGCTCCTCGACCCGACCGAGCCGATGCCGTGGGCCATGGTCCGGCTGACCATGGCCTCGACCGCCACCCTGGCCGTCGTACCGGCTCAGGACCTGCTCGGACTGGGCAGCGAGAGCCGGATGAACACCCCGGGCACACCGACCGGCAACTGGAGCTGGCAGGCGTTCGCGGACGACTTCGACGCTCCGCTCGCCGCCCGCCTGCGGGAGCTCGTCGAGGAGCACGACCGGCTGGTCTGACCCGCTCGGCTTATTCTTGACTGTTTCCAGTTTCGATGGTTGAGTCGGGGTGATGACCATCACCGACGAGCACCGGTTGCGTGAGGCCGGGCTGCGGGTCACCCGCCCCCGGCTCGCGGTGCTGGCGGTGCTCGCCGAGGCGAGCGGCGCCGGTCGGCACCTACCGGTCAGCGACATCGTCTCCGGCACCCGCGAGCGGCTCGGCGACGTGTCCACCCAGGCGGTCTACGACTGCCTCGACGCCCTGGGAAGGGCCGGCCTCGTCCGCCGCGTCGAGACCGCCGGGTCCCCGGCGCGGTACGAGGCGCGGGTGGGCGACAACCACCACCACCTGGTGTGCCGCGGCTGCGGAGACACCGTCGACGTCGACTGCGCGGTGGGGGGAGCCCCCTGCCTCGAGCCGTCGGACAGCCACGGCTTCGTGATCGACGAGGCCGAGGTCGTCTTCTGGGGGCTGTGCCCGTCGTGCGCCTCCGCGCCCGCGGCCACCGGCTGACCACCCACCACAACACCGCACGACAACGAGGATCG
>DASSBB010000076.1:0-90952 GCA_035699145.1 Marmoricola sp. | reverse complement strand
TCAGGTTTCGTCCGCCACTCGACCGCCTCACCGTGTCCTCGTCTTCACCTCGCGAGGCCGCCACCGGGCGTGCCCCCACGGCCGCAGCACCCCCGAGCAGCCCGGGCACGTCAACTCCCCAGCAGTCAGTGCCCGCCCGAGCCCGACCGGGTGGGTACCTACCATCAACGTCGGGTGCCTCCGAGCACCAAGTGACGGCTCTTCCAACTCGCCAAAGTGGGGATGGGCCGTCGCGCGTAAGGAGTACGTGGTCACGGACTCGACGCGAACCATAGATGCCGCCCGCTCGCAGCCGGTCAACACCACGTCATCGTCTCGAATGACGCCACACCACCACGCCGTGGTCACCCTCAGTGACGCTCAACAGGTGTACGCGGCGTTCGTGCTCGACGTGTACTTCCGCATGATCGTCGGCTAGCTGAGCCTCAGAAGGCGGCCGCGATCAGCCGGGCGGGGCGCACCGACGGGCGACGAGCGGGAACGGCGGCCTCCGGTGGCTCGTCGCGGAACAGCCTCGCCACCTGACGGGGCGCGTTGGACCACGTCGTCTCCTCCAGCCAGCCGTTCGGCAGCGAGAGCCGGAGCACCCGGTGCCAGGCGCTCGCGACCTGCTGGGGGAGCGGTCGGGCGTTGTAGGACAGGCCGTAGCGCTCGAAGAGCGCGCGGACCCGCGGCGCGATCTCGTAGTAGCGGTTGCTCGGCAGGTCCGGGAAGACGTGGTGCTCGATCTGGTGCGACAGGTTGCCGCTCATCAGGTGCATGAACCTGCTGCCGGAGATGTTCGCGGAGCCGAGCATCTGCCGGAGGTACCACTGCGGCTTGGTCTCGTTCTCGTCGAGCTCGGGCTGCTCGAACACCTCGACGCCCTCGGGGAAGTGGCCGCACATGATGACCGAGTGGCTCCACAGGTTGCGCACGAGGTTGGCCGTGAGGTTCGCGGTCAGGGTGCTCCGCCAGCCCGGGCCGGCGAGCAGCGGGTGCACGACGTAGTCCTTGGTGACCTGCTTGCGCACCTTGGCCAGCGCCTGCCCGACCCGGCTGCGCAGCTCGGGGGTGAACCCCTTCTTCTGGCGGAGGTGCTCACCGAACTCGATGTCGTACATCGCGATGCCGTACTCGAAGATGCAGGCGTTGACGAAGTTCCACAGCGGCTGCGCGAGGTGGCGCCGCTGCCACGGCTGGTCCTCGTCGACCCGCATGATCCCGTAGCCGAGGTCGTTGTCCTTGCCGAGGATGTTCGTGTACGTGTGGTGCGTCTCGTTGTGCGCCCGCTTCCACTGCTCGGGCGGCGAGGCGTGGTCCCAGTCCCAGGTCGTCGAGTGGATCTTGGGGTCGCGCATCCAGTCCCACTGGCCGTGCAGGACGTTGTGGCCGATCTCCATGTTGTCGAGGATCTTCGCGGCGGCCAGGCACGCCGTGCCGAGCACCCACGCCGACCGCTTGCGGCCGGCGAGCAGGAGGACGCGGCCGGCCAGCTCGAGCTTGCGCTGGGTGTCGATCACCCGTCGGATGTACGCCGCGTCGCGCTCGCCGCGGCTCTCGATCACCGACTGGCGGAGCTCGTCGAGCTCACGGCCGATGGCGTCGATCTCGGCGGGGGACAGGTGCTCGACCTGGTTGCCGGGCTTCTTCTGGAGTGCAGTCACCTACCGATTCTCCCCCAGGTGTGGTTGCCCTAAGCCCGCCAGTTGTGCCGACTGGCTCACTCGCCGGGGTAGAGCTGGTCGGTGGCGAAGGTGTCGCACCCCTGCAGGGTGCCGCCCTCGTAGCCCTTCATGAACCAGAGCTCCCGGGCCGCGGCGGAGCCGTGGGTCCACTGCTCGGGGTTGGTGCGGCCCGAGGAGCGCTGCTGGATCTTGTCGTCGCCGACCGCCGTCGCCGCGGAGATCGCCTCGGAGATGTCGGACCGGTCGAGCTCGAGGATGAGCACGTTCCCGTCGGCGTCCTCGGCAGTGGTCGCGTGCTTCGCCCACATCCCACCGAGGCAGTCCGCCATCAGCTCGAGGCGGACCGAGTCGCTCTTGGGGCCCTGCTGGGTCCGCACCTTGCCCATGTAGCCGAGGAGGTTCTCGATGTGGTGACCGTACTCGTGGGCCAGCACGTAGGCCTGTGCGAAGTCCGCACCGCTACCGCCGAGCTGCCCTTCCAGCACGTCCTCGAAGAAGGAGGTGTCGAGGTAGACCTGCATGTCGCCGCGGACCGGGCAGTAGAAGGGGCCCGTCGCCGAGGAGGCGGCGCCGCAGCCGGTGTCCACGCTGCCGCTGAACATGACGGTGTCGGCCTCGACGTACTCCTTGCCGGTCTGCTGGGGGAGCTCGTCGCGCCAGAAGGACTGGATGGAGTTGACGACCGCCAGCCGGGCGCAGTCGGGGTTCTCGTTGGCGTCCTCGCCGGTCTGGCACTCGGTGAGCTCGCTGGAGGAGACCGGCTCGGAGCTCGACCGGGGGGTGACGCCGCTGCCGGTGTCGCCGCCGGTGAGACCGCCGAGCCCGCCGCTGAGGACCACGATGATGATCAGGACGATGATGCCGCCGATGCCGCCGCCCAGGCGGCCGCCGGTGCTCGCGGGGATCGGGAAGCCGAGCCCGCCACCCCCACGGCCGCCGCCTCCGCCACGGCGGACCTGGACCTGGCTGCGGTCCAGCCGGGCCTTCGGGTTGAAGCGCATCCTGCCTCCCAGTCGTCTCCCGAGGAGTCCCCATGACGCCGAGCACGTAAACTGGCTGGACGAGGACGCGACGACTCGGCGAGATCGCCGACCGAGGACGCGACGACTCGGCACCTTTTCCGACTGCCGGTCCCCCTCCCTGACCATCGACGAAAGACCCCCATGATCACGGTCCACGACCTCGAGGTGCGCGCGGGCGCGCGCCTGCTGATGGAGCACGTCACCTTCCGGGTGGCCGCCGGCGACAAGGTGGGGCTGGTCGGTCGCAACGGCGCCGGCAAGACGACGCTAACCCGGATCCTGGCCGGGGAGGGGCTTCCCGCCGGCGGGAAGGTCATGCGGTCCGGCGAGATCGGCTACCTGCCCCAGGACCCGCGGACCAGCGACCCCGAGGTGCTGGCACTGCACCGGATCCTCTCCGCGCGGGGGCTCGACGACGCCGTCCGCCGGCTCCGGGAGGCCGAGCACGAGATGGGGGCGGACGACGCGGGCCGCCGCGACAAGGCGATGAAGAAGTACGAGCGTGCCGACGCGGCTCTGCACGCGGGCGGCGGCTATGCGGCCGAGGCGGAGGCGCGGCAGATCGCCTCCAGCCTCAACATCGAGGACCGGATCCTCGACCAGCCGCTGCGCACCCTGTCCGGTGGCCAGCGGCGGCGGGTCGAGCTCGCCCGCATCCTCTTCTCCGGCGCCGAGACGCTGCTCCTCGACGAGCCGACCAACCACCTCGACGCCGACTCCATCGTCTGGTTGCGGGAGTTCCTCCGCTCGCACAAGGGCGGGCTCATCGTCATCAGCCACGACGTGGGCCTGCTCGACGCCTGCGTCAACAAGGTGTTCCACCTCGACGCCAACCGGGCCGAGGTCGACGTCTACAACATGGGCTGGTCGTCGTACCTCACCCAGCGCGAGACCGACGAGCGGCGCCGGAAGCGTGAGCGCAGCAACGCCGAGCGCAAGGCGACCACGCTGATGGACCAGGCGAACAAGATGCGTGCCAAGGCCACCAAGGCCCAGGCCGCCCAGTCGATGATGAAGCGCGCCGAGAAGCTGATGACCGGGGTCGAGGCCGAGCGCGCGAACGACCGGGTCGCCAAGATCGCCTTCCCGAGGCCCGCCCCCTGCGGCAAGACGCCGCTCACCGCCTCGGAGCTGTCGAAGTCCTACGGCTCGCTCGAGGTCTTCACCGACGTCGACCTCGCGATCGACAAGGGGAGCCGGGTGGTCATCCTCGGGCTCAACGGCGCGGGGAAGACGACCCTGCTGCGCATCCTCGGCGGCGTCGACGCGCCGGACACCGGCAAGGTGGAGCCCGGGTACGGCGCGAAGCTCGGCTACTACGCCCAGGAGCACGAGACCCTCGACACCGGGCGGACGGTGCTGGAGAACCTCCGGACCGCGGCGCCGCAGCTGACCGACACCGAGGTGCGCAGCGTCCTGGGGTCGTTCCTGTTCAGCGGCGACGACGCCATGAAGCCGGCCGGCGTGCTCTCCGGCGGCGAGAAGACCCGGCTGGCGCTGGCGACCCTCGTCGTGTCGAGCGCCAACGTGCTGCTCCTCGACGAGCCCACCAACAACCTGGACCCGGCCTCGCGCGAGGAGGTGCTCGCCGCGATCCGCAGCTACGAAGGCGCGATCGTCCTCGTCACCCACGACGAGGGAGCGGTCTCGGCGCTCGAGCCCGACCGGGTGCTGATCCTGCCGGACGGCGTCGAGGACCTCTGGGGCGAGGACTACGCCGACCTCGTGGCGCTGGCCTGACCCCGCCTCGTCCGATTGAGGGGGACCTATACGACGCGCTCAATCGGACGAGGCGGAATATGCGGGGCTGGGAAGGGGTTGCGTCGGAATGACGATGGGGCACGGCATGGGGCCGGTGTGGCGCCACATGCGCACGGACCGGAGCGCCGCCTCCATGCGGCTCGGCCGTGACACCGTGCGCCGGGTCGTCTCCTTCGCCGGGCCGCACCGCCGTCCGATCGGGGTCTTCCTGGGGCTGACCGTCCTTGACGCCGTGCTGGTCGTCGTCAGCCCGCTGCTCGTCCAGAAGATCGTCGACGACGGCATCGCGAACGGCGACGTGGGACTGGTCGCCCTCCTGGCCGGGCTGATGGCGGTCGTCGCCGTCCTCGACGCGCTGCTGGGGCTGACCACCGGCTACCTCTCGTCGAGGATCGGTGAGGGGCTGATCCACGACCTGCGCACGGCGGTCTTCGGCCACGTCCAGCGGCTGTCGCTGGCGTTCTTCACCCGCACCCAGACCGGTGCGCTGGTCAGCCGGCTCAACAACGACGTGATCGGCGCACAGCGGGCGTTCACCTCCACGCTCTCCAGCACCGTGTCGAACTCGATCGCGGTGGTCGTGGTCGGTGCGACGATGCTCCTGCTGAGCTGGCAGGTGACGCTCCTCTGCCTGCTGCTGTTCCCGCTGCTCCTCCTCGTCTCCCGTTGGGTCGGCCAGACGCTGTCGTCGCTGACCCGGCAGCAGATGGACGGCAACGCCGCGCTGGGCAACGCGATGACCGAGCGGTTCAACGTGGGTGGCGCGATGCTGCTCAAGCTCTTCGGCCGGCGGGAGGAGGAGGACCGGCACTTCGCGCAGAAGGCGGCGGTCGTCCGCGACCTCGGGGTCCGGATCTCGCTGATCACCGGCATCTTCCGCAGCACGCTGATGCTGGTGCCGGCGCTCGCCACCGCCCTCGTGTACGGCGTGGGCGGCTACCTGGTGATCCAGGGCGACCTCACCATCGGCACCCTGCTCGCCCTCGCCACGCTGCTGCTCCGGCTCCTGGGGCCGTTGCAGGGGCTGTCCAACGTCCGGGTCGACGTCATGACCGCACTCGTGAGCTTCGAGCGCGTCTTCGAGGTCCTGGACCTGCCCACCACCGTGCCCGAGAAGCCCGACGCGGTGGCCCTGCCACGGCACGCCGGGAGCGTCGAGTTCGACCACGTCCGGTTCCGCTACCCGCGGGCCGACGAGGTCTCCCTGGCCAGCCTGGAGACGGTGGCCCGCACCGAGACGAAGGACACCGGCGAGATCCTCCACGACATCTCGTTCACCGCCGAGCCCGGCCGGATGGTCGCCCTCGTCGGACCGTCCGGGGCCGGCAAGACGACGATCACCCACCTCGTGGCACGGCTCTACGACGTCACGTCCGGCACGGTGCGGGTCGGAGGCGTCGACGTCCGCGACCTCACCCTGCAGTCGCTCGAGGACGCGGTCGGCTACGTCACCCAGGACGCCTACATGTTCCACGACACGATCCGGGCGAACCTGCTCTACGCCCGTCGGGAGGCCGACGACCGTCACCTGTGGGCGGCCCTCGAGGCCGCCCAGATCCGCCACCTGGTCGAGTCGCTCCCCGAGGGGCTCGACACCGTGGTGGGAGACCGGGGCTACCGGCTCTCCGGCGGGGAGCGGCAGCGGCTCGCGATCGCCCGTCTTCTCCTCAAGGCGCCCTCGATCGTCGTGCTCGACGAGGCCACCGCCCACCTCGACTCCGAGTCCGAGCGGGCCGTCCAGCAGGCGCTCGACACCGCGCTGGAGGGGCGTACCTCCCTCGTCATCGCGCACCGGCTCTCCACGGTCCGCAACGCCGACCTCATCCTCGTCATCGACGACGGCCGGGTGGCCGCCGCGGGGACGCACGACGCGCTGCTCGCCCAGGGCGGGCTCTACGCCCACCTCTACCGGACCCAGTTCGCCACCGACGCCGGCGCACCAGACGGCCGGGTTGCGCCCCGGGACCCGATCACTGTTGCCTTTCAGTCACCTGGTGACTGAAAGGCACCACCGTCACCCCGCACAGGAGGTTGGGATGGACCTGGGCCTGCACGACCGCGTGTACGTCGTCACCGGTGGCTCCCGGGGGCTCGGCCGGGCCACCGCCGAGGCGCTGGTCGCCGACGGCGCGCGTGTGGTCATCGGCGCCCGCAATTCCGAGTCCCTCGACCGAGCCGTGACGGAGCTCGGCAAGGACCGGGCGACCGGGGTGGCGGCCGACCTGGCCGACCCCGAGACCCCGCAGCGGCTGGTCGACGCCGCCCTCTCGGCGTACGGGCGGCTCGACGGCGGGCTGGTCTCCGTGGGCGGCCCGCCGGCCGGTTCCGTCTTGGAGACCGCCGACGAGGCGTGGGCCAGGGCCTTCGAGTCGGTCTTCCTCGGCGCGGTCCGGACGGCCCGCACGCTGGTCGGTGCGCTCGGGGAGGGCGGCTCGGTCGCGCTCGTGCTCTCGACGTCGGTCAAGGCGCCGATCAACGGCCTGGCGATCTCCAACGGGCTCCGGCCCGGGCTCGGGATGGTGGTCAAGACGCTCGCCGACGAGGTCGGCCCCCGCGGCATCCGCGTCAACGCCCTGCTTCCCGGGCGGGTCGACACCGAGCGCGTCCAGGAGCTCGACGCCTCCGGCGGCGACCCCGACGCCACCCGGCGCGGTCACGAGCAGACGATCCCGCTCCGCCGCTACGGCCGACCCGAGGAGTTCGGCAGGGTGGCGGCGTTCCTGCTCTCACCGGCCGGCTCGTTCGTCAGCGGAACGATGGTCCCGGTCGACGGCGGGCTCCACCGCGCCCTCTGACCGGCGCCGGTTCCGTCGTACCGGCTCAGCTCTTGGCGCGGCCCCAGCCGTGGTAGCGGTCGACCTCGATCCACGCGTCGACCCTCGGGCTCTCCCGGTCGGGATAGGGCCGGCCGCCGTAGTGGCGGGAGAGCAGGTCGATCCCGCTGAGGTCGGTGTCGTCCCGCAGCTCGACGACACGGCCGAGCAGGCTGACATGGGTGTACCAGCTCGCCTCGTCGAGCACCGTCATCGCCACCCGGGGGTCACGACGCAGGTGGCCGAGCCGCTTCCGGGTGGAGTCCATGTTGACGTGGACCCGGTCGCCGTCGAGGAGGTACCACGTCGCCACGGAGACCGGCTGGCCGTCCTTGCGCAGGGTCGTGATCACGGCCGGGTTCGGCTTCTCGAGCAGGGCTCGCAGCTCGTCGGGGAACGGGGGAGTCGGCATCGGAGGACCTCTCAGGTTCGGCTGACCGGTTCCTCCCGAGCATGCCCAGTCTGGCCTGTACGACGCTTCTGTCGGCGCTCGTCCCACGCGAGGTAGCCGAACCCGAAGACCGCCAGGGCTCCGAAGAACCACCACTGGATCCCGTAGAAGAGGTGCGGCCCCTCTCCGAGATCGGGCAGCTCGGTCCGTCGCACCGGCTCGGTCGGGGCGGGCGACTCCTTCTGGGCGTCGACGAAACCGGCGTAGACCGGGTAGTCGAGCGCTTCACCGATCTCCACGCTCGACACCGCCCGGGTGGAGCCCTGGTCGACCTCGACCCCCCGGCCGGTCGCATCCGCACGAACCCAGCCGACGACGTCCACCTCACCGGGCGGCGGCTGCGGCAGCTCGGCGGGGACGGTCGCGGTGTTGGCGGTCGGCACCCAGCCACGGTCGACGAGCACCGCCGTCCCGGAATCGGTCACCAGTGGCGTGACGAGGTCCACCCCGGCCTCGCCGTCGCGGGTCTGGTAGCGGACCACGACGGTCGCGTCGGCGTCGTACTCCCCGGTGACGGTCACCCTCGTCCACTCGCGGTCCTCCGGGACCGGCTGCCCCACAGCGAGGACCGCGTCCACCGGTGCGGGGTCGGCGGCGAGGTTGCGCTGGGTCCACTCGTTGCGCTGCTCGCGCTGGTGGAGCCGGTCGAACTGCCACTCGCCGAGCCGGACGGCGCCGAACGCCATGATGGCGACGGCGACCGCGAAGAGCACCCAGCGGCGGGAGAACAGGAACCTCACCCCACGAATCTAGGTGATCATCCGTGGCTCCCGGTGTGCGGTGCGGCGGACCCACGTAGAGTCGAGGCGTGACCGCAGCTCAGCCCCTCACCGACCGCTTCGGGCGGACGGCCACCGACCTCCGGGTGTCGCTGACCGACCGGTGCAACCTCCGGTGCACCTACTGCATGCCGCCCGAGGGGCTCGACTGGCTGCCCGACGACTCGGTGCTCACCAACGACGAGGTGGTCCGGCTGGTCCGCGTCGCCGTCACCCTGCTCGGCGTCGACGAGGTGCGGTTCACCGGTGGCGAGCCGTTGGTACGCCGCGGCATCGTCGACATCATCCAGCAGTGCGCCGCCCTGGACCCCCGGCCGCAGCTGTCGCTCACGACCAACGCCCTCGGGCTGGCCCGGACCGCGGTCGCGCTCGCCGAGGCGGGGCTCGACCGGGTCAACGTCTCGCTCGACTCCGTGCGCAAGGAGACCTTCAAGCAGCTGACCCTGCGCGACCGGCTCCACGACGTCGTCGCCGGTCTCGCGGCGGCGGAGGCCGCCGGGCTCCGACCGGTCAAGGTCAACGCCGTGCTCATGCGCGGGATCAACGACGACCAGGCGCCGGAGCTGCTGCGGTGGTGCCTCGAGCGCGGCTACGAGCTGCGGTTCATCGAGCAGATGCCGCTCGACGCCCAGCACGGCTGGCGACGTGACGACATGGTGACCGCCGCGGAGATCCTCGAGCGGCTCGGTGCCGAGTTCGACCTCACCGACGCCGAGGAGCCGCGCGGGAGTGCTCCCGCCGAGCTCTTCACGGTCAACGGCGGCCCGGCCACCGTGGGCGTGATCGCCTCGGTCACCCGGCCGTTCTGCGGCGACTGCGACCGGGTCCGGCTCACCGCCGACGGCCAGGTCCGCAACTGCCTGTTCGCGCGCGAGGAGTCGGACCTCCGAGGCCCGCTGAGGGCCGGCGTGACCGACGAGCAGCTCGCCGAGCGGTGGCGTGCGGCGGTGGCACCGAAGCGCGCAGGCCACGGGATCGACGACGTGACGTTCCTCCAGCCGAGCCGACCGATGTCGGCGATCGGCGGCTGACCTCACCCGTCGAGCGGCCGGGTCTCCCTGAGGAACCCCCGCGCGCCCAGGAAGGCGCCGAGGGACTCGCGGTGCTCGTCGCAGGCGAGCCACTCCTTGCGGCGCTCCGGCGTGTGCAGCTTGGGGTTGTTCCAGAGCAGCGTCCAGGTGGCCTCCGCCTGGCACCCCTTGGCCGAGCAGACCAGCGTGCTCACTGTTGCGCGGGGCGGTCGTGGATCGCCCGCAGGTCGGGGTTGTACTCGAAGTCCGAGGCCCCCGGGTCCGGCGAGACCCCGGCGTTGGCCATCACCACGGCGACGTACGGCAGGAAGACGGCACCGACGAGGAAGAGCCACATCACCCAGTGGCCCATGAAGACGACCGCCAGGACGAAGCAGACCGTCCGGATCCCCATCGAGATGATGTAGCGCCGTTCGCGACCACGGATGTCCTCACTCCGCGGCCGCGACGCGGTGGTGATCCGAAGGGGTTCGTCACGCTTGCGGCGCATGGTTCCACGGTACGCCGGTCGCCAACCGTCGCCGCCCGCCGGCCCGAGGGGGTCTAGCATCCGAACCAGCACCGCCGGGCGCGACCCCGGCAACGCCCCGACGACCACCGAGGAGCCGGCATGACCAACCGCACGTACCGCGTCACCGAGATCGTGGGAACCTCTCCCGACGGCATCGACCAGGCGATCCGCAACGGCATCGAACGAGCATCCACGACGCTGCGTCACATCGACTGGTTCGAGGTCACGCAGATGCGGGGCCAGGCCAAGGACGGCCGGGTCGAGCACTTCCAGGTGGGGCTCAAGATCGGGTTCCGCCTCGAGGACGAGTGAGACGTTTTCGGGTACTCGTCGGTAGCCCATAGCGTCGTCCACGACGTTCCACAGCGTTCCACAGCGTTCCACGACGAGAGGGGCACCGGTGTCCAGATCGGTACTCGTGACCGGCGGCAACCGCGGCATCGGCAAGGCGATCGCCGAGGCGTTCGTCGCCAACGGCGACAAGGTCGCCGTCACCTACCGGAGCGGGGAGCCCCCGGCCGGGGTCCTCGCGGTCCGCTGCGACGTGACCGACGCCGCTGACGTCGACCGGGCGTTCGGCGAGGTCGAGGAGGCGCAGGGCCCTGTCGAGGTGCTCGTCGCCAACGCCGGGATCACCAAGGACACCCTCGTCCTCCGGATGAGCGACGAGGAGTGGTCCGACGTCATCGAGACCAACCTCACCGGGTCGTTCCGGGTCGCGAAGCGCGCGGCGAAGGGGATGCTGCGGCTCCGCCGCGGCCGGATCGTCCTCATCTCGTCGGTCGTCGGGCTCCTCGGCTCGGCCGGCCAGGTCAACTACGCGGCCAGCAAGTCCGGGCTCGTCGGGATGGCCCGGTCGCTCGCACGCGAGCTCGGCAGCCGGTCGATCACCACGAACGTGGTGGCCCCCGGCTTCGTCGAGACCGAGATGACCTCGGTCCTTCCCGAGGAGAAGAAGGCGGAGTACCTCGCCCAGATCCCCCTGGGCCGCTACGCCTCGGTCGACGAGGTCGCGAGCACGGTGCTGTGGCTCGCCTCCGACGGCGCCGCCTACGTGACCGGCGCGGTCATCCCGGTCGACGGCGGCCTCGGCATGGGGCACTGAACCCGGACCCTGAGCGGCCAACCCATCCCACGAGCACAGCGAAGGAAGAGACACATGGGCATCCTCGACGGCAAGCGGATCCTGGTGGCCGGCGTCACCATGGAGAGCTCGATCGGCTTCGCGGTGGCCCGCGTGGCCCAGGAGCAGGGCGCGACGGTCATCATCTCGAACTTCGGCCGCGCGCTCGGCATCACCAAGCGGATCGCCGGCCGGCTTCCGCAGGAGACGCCGGTCGTCGAGCTCGACGTCACCGACCCCGAGCACCTCGAACGGCTCCCGTCGCTGCTTCGCGAGCACGTGGACGGGCTCGACGGGGTGGTCCACTCCATCGCCTACGGCAACCCCGAGACGCTCCTCGGCGGCAAGTTCCTCGACGGCCCGTGGGACGACGTGGCCCAGGCCGTGCAGGTGTCGGCGTACTCCCTGAAGTCGCTCGCGACGGCCTGCCTGCCGCTCATGAGCAGTGGCGGGTCCGTGGTCGGCATGACCTTCGACGCCTCGGTGGCCTGGCCGGCGTACGACTGGATGGGCGTCGCCAAGGCGGCGCTGGAGTCGTGCTCCCGCTACCTCGCGCGCGACCTCGGGCCGCAGGGCGTCCGGGTCAACCTCGTGAGCGCCGGGCCGCTGCGGACCCTGGCCGCCAAGGCGATCCCCGGCTTCGAGGACCTCGAGTCGTCGTGGAAGGACCGGGCGCCGCTCGGCTGGGACGAGAGCGACCACGCGCCCACCGCCAAGGCGGTCGTCGCGCTGCTCAGCGACCTCTTCCCGGCCACCACCGGGGAGATCGTCCACGTGGACGGTGGCTTCCACGCGATGGGGCTGTGAAGACGCTGGTGGTGGTGCGGCACGCGAAGGCGGAGCCGTACGCCGAGACCGACTACGCCCGCCGTCTGACCGACCGCGGGCGGGCCGACGCGGCGGACACGGGGAGGTTCCTCGCCACCGCGGGGATCACGCCCACCCATGCCCTGGTCTCCGACGCGACGAGGACCCAGGAGACCTGGGCCGAGCTCCGCGCCTCGCTCGGGGAGGGCGCCCAGGAGGACGTCAGCCCTGCGTACTACTCGGCGTCCGAGCACGACCTGCTCGAGGCTCTTCGGTCGCTCCCGCCTGAGGCCTCGTGCGTGGTGCTCGTGGGGCACAACCCGACGGCTGCCCATGTCGCGCGGCTGCTCGTCGACGGCGAGGGCGACCCGGACGTGATGCGCGGGCTGCTCGAGGGGTTCCCGCCCGCGGCGGTCGCCGTCCTGGAGCTGCCGGGCGACTGGTCGGAGCTCACCGAGGGAGGTGCCCGGCTGACCCGGTTCCACGTCGGCCGCGGTTGAAGGTTCGCCGTCAGGGCGAGGGAGCGGGGCTGAGGAAGCCGGCCTCCGCATCGGCGGCCTCGACCTCCTCGCGGGTGATGCCGAGCAGGTAGATGATCGCGTCGAGGAACGGCACGTTGACGGTCGTGTCCGCCGCCTGCTGCACCAGCGGCTTGGCGTTGAACGCGATGCCGAGCCCGGCTGCCGCGAGCATGTCGAGGTCGTTGGCGCCGTCACCGACGGCGACGGTCGCGGCGCTGCTCACCCCGGCCTCGGCGGCGAACCGTCGGAGCGCGTCGGCCTTCCCGGCCCGGTCCACGACGGGCCCGAGGATCCGGCCGGTGAGCCTGCCGTCGACCACCTCGAGCTCGTTGGCGGCGGCCCAGTCGATGCCGAGCTCGGCGGCCAGCCGGTCGGTGACCTGGGAGAACCCCCCGGAGACGATCGCGAACCGGTAGCCCAGCCGCTTGAGGGTGCGGACCAACGTGCGCGCCCCCGGAGTCAGCACCAGGGCGTGGTAGACCTTGTCGAGGCAGGCGGCGTCGAGCCCCTCGAGGAGGGCGACCCGCTCCCGCAACGACTGCTCGAAGTCGAGCTCGCCGCGCATCGCTGCCTCGGTGACCGCGGCGACCTTCGCCTCGCACCCGGCGTGCGCAGCGAGCATCTCGATCACCTCGCCCTGGACGAGCGTGGAGTCGACGTCCATGACGATGAGCCGCATCCCGTGGCGGAGGAGGTTGGCCGGCTGCACGGCGACGTCGACCTTCTGTCGGGCCGCCTCCTCGGAGAGCACCATCCGGAGCCGCTCCGGCTCGGCCCCGGAGACGTGCAGGTCGATCGCGGTGACCGGGTAGCGCGCCATCCGTTCGATGCGGTCGATGTTCGCCCCGATGTCGGAGATCCGGCCGGCGATCGCCGAGACCGCGGCAGCCCGGAGCGGCGTCCCGAGCACGGTGACATGGCTCCGGCCGCTGCGCCGGCGGTCATTGTCCCCGTGCCCCTTCTCGACGCTCACGTCGAGCTCCAGGGCAGCGCCGACCTCCTCGACCGCGTCACGAAGGTTCTTCCAGTGGCGTGGCGCGGTCACGAGCACCCCCAGGACGAGCCGACCCCGGATGAGGATCTGCTCGATGTCGAGCACCTCGACACCGAAGGTCGCGAGCGTGTCGAACACGCCGGCGGTGACACCCGGCCGGTCGGTCCCGGTGAGCGTGAGCAGGAGGGTCTTCGGGGCGTCGAGGTCGCTGTCCATGACGAGCAGGAGGCTACCGTCCGAAGGGGTGGCTGCAGGCCGCGACCAGTGCCCGTCTCGCAGCGCGGTCGAGCGGGAGCAGTGCCTCGCGACGCCGGTCCGCGTCGGCCGCCGTGACGGCACCACCGTCGTCGGCCAGGGCAAGGGACACGATGCGCCGGCACCGGACGGCCAGTGCCACCATCCGCTGCGCCCGCGGGCTCGTCCCGTCCGGGACCTCGAGCTCGCCGGGGCGACGCAGCGCCATCAGCTCGTCGGCCACCTCGGGTCGCCACCGGGCGACGTCGAGGGCGGCCAGCTCGTCGGCGACCTGGGGGAGCGCGGCACGCAGTCCGGTGTCGGCCTCCGTCAGGTCGGGCACCTGGCGCCGCTCGTGCGCGGGCAGGCAGCGCCACACGACGCCTGCTCCGGCACGCACCGGCACCAGCCCGAGGTCCACCCCGCGCAGCACGACCGCCTCACCGCTCTCGAGAGCCTCGGCGTTGAAGGCGGGCGGCCCGGCCAGCCCGACCGGGTCACCGGGGACCGGGAGCGCCAGCCCTGCGCCCGCGGCACGCTCGGCCCGCAGGGCACCCAGCGCCAGGATCAGCGGCACGCTCTCGTCCCGCCCCGGCAACCCGACGACGTCGTGCGCCGCGTCGGACTGCACCACCGCGTCCCGGGCCGCGTCGAGGCTGACCAGCCCGTCGCACCAGGCCGAGAACCAGAGCGACAGCCGGACCGAGTCGGGCAGGGTGGCGGCCTGCGCCGGCCGTTCCGCACCGGGGGTGCGGAACTCGGCCTCCCAGGTGCTCCGCTCGCGATCCTCGTCCACGCGGGGAGCCTACGCGGGGCAGCCACGGGGACGGCGCAGGAGTGACGTAGGTTGGTGCCGTCCGGGCAGGCGCCGCCGGACCACCGCTGCCGACGTCGAGCACCCGAGGGAGAGATGGACCCGGTTCTCCAGTTCGCCGGCGTGACCGTACGGCGAGGCACGGCGACCCTGCTCGAGGACGTCGACTGGACCGTCGAGGAGGACGAGCGCTGGGTGATCCTCGGCCCCAACGGAGCCGGCAAGACCACCCTCGTGCAGGTCGCCTCGGCGCAGATGCACCCCACCTCCGGCGTCGCCGGCGTGCTCAACGAGGTGCTCGGAGCCGTCGACGTCTTCGACCTCCGTCCCCGGATCGGGCTCACGAGCGCGGCACTGGCCGAGCGGATCCCCCGCGGCGAGCTGGTCAAGGACGTCGTCGTCTCGGCCGCGTACAGCGTCGTCGGCCGGTGGCGGGAGAAGTACGACGACCTCGACCACGTGAGAGCGGCTGACCTGATGAGCGAGCTGGGCGTGGGCAGGCTCGCCGAGCGGACCTTCGGGACCCTCAGCGAGGGGGAGCGCAAGCGGGTCCAGATCGCCCGCTCGCTCATGACCGACCCCGAGCTGCTGATTCTCGACGAGCCCGCCGCCGGGCTCGACCTCGGCGGCCGCGAGGACCTCGTCTCGACCCTCTCCGTGCTGGCGATGGACGGCGAGGCCCCCGCGATCATCCTCGTCTCGCACCACGTCGAGGAGATCCCGCCCGGCTTCACCCACGTGCTCATGCTGCGGGAGGGCAAGGTGACGACCGCGGGACCGATCGAGCGGGTGCTGACCGAGGAGACGCTGTCGGCGACGTTCGGGATGCCGCTGGTGCTGCAGCACGAGGCCGGCCGCTGGTCAGCGCGGCGCCGGACCCGGAGTCGTCGGGGCTGAGTAGGGTTTCATCATGGAGGAGTGGATCCGCGAGAACGCGTGGGCAGTCTGGCTCGGGCTGTCCATGGTCCTCGGCGTCGCCGAGCTGGCGAGCCTGGACCTCGTCCTCCTGATGCTCGCCGTCGGGGCGCTTGCCGGCATGGGCGCCGCCCTGCTCGACCTCCAGGTCTGGGTGCAGGTGCTGGCCGCCACCGCCGCGTCGGTCGCGATGCTGGCATTCGTCCGTCCCAGCTTCGTCAAGCGGCTGCACACCGGCCCTGACCTCCAGCACGGCTTCGCCGGGCTCGTCGGCAAGGAAGCGTTCACGGTCGCGGAGATCACCGCGCAGGGCGGGCAGATCAAGCTCGCCGGCGAGCTCTGGACCGCCCGTCCCTACGACGAGACGGCGGTGATCCCCGCCGGCGCGAAGGTGCAGGTCTTCGAGATCCGTGGCGCCACGGCGTACGTCCACGAGATCCCCGAGCTCGGCTTCTGAGCCGAGCCCAACGAGAGAAAGAAGGTGGTCCGCGATGGAAGTCGTCGGCGTGCTGTTCCTGCTGCTGCTGCTCCTGGTGGTCCTCGCCCTGGCCAAGACGGTGCGGATCGTCCCGCAGGCGCGTGCGGGCATCGTCGAGCGGTTCGGCAAGTACAAGTCGACCCTCCCCGCGGGGCTCAACATCGTGCTGCCCTTCGTCGACCGGGTGCGCTACATGATCGACCTGCGTGAACAGGTCGTCTCGTTCCCGCCGCAGCCGGTGATCACCGAGGACAACCTCGTCGTCTCGATCGACACCGTCATCTACTTCCAGGTCACCGACGCGGTGTCGGCGACCTACGAGATCGCCAACTACATCCAGGCGGTCGAGCAGCTCACGATGACGACGCTGCGCAACATCGTCGGCGGCATGGACCTCGAGCAGACGCTGACCAGCCGGGAGGAGATCAACACCGGTCTCCGCACGGTCCTCGACGAGGCCACCGGCAAGTGGGGGATCCGGGTCAACCGGGTGGAGATCAAGGGGATCGACCCGCCGCCGTCCATCAAGGACGCGATGGAGAAGCAGATGCGCGCCGACCGCGACAAGCGAGCGGTCGTGCTCACCGCCGAGGGGCAGCGGCAGTCCGCGATCCTCACCGCGGAGGGCAACAAGCAGTCGGCGATCCTCAACGCGGAGGGCCAGCGCGAGGCGCAGATCCTCGCCGCCGAGGCCGAGCGTCAGTCGCGCATCCTGCGGGCGCAGGGTGAGGGCCAGGCGATCCAGACGGTCTTCCAGGCGATCCACGACGGGCAGCCGGACCAGTCGCTGCTCGCCTACCAGTACCTCCAGATGCTGCCGAAGATCGCCGAGGGCGACGCGAACAAGGTCTGGATCGTGCCGTCGGAGATCGGCCGGGCGCTCGAGGGGCTGGGCTCCTCGATCGGCCAGATCCCCGGGATCCCGAAGGACACCGACGGGCCGCGGCACCGGGTCGACATGGGCGAGTCGGTGGCGATCGAGCGCGAGTCGGACCAGGAGCGCCGCTCGACGTCGTCGGTGGTCGCGGATGCGATCGCCTCTGCGCAGGCGGCCGACCCGTCCTCGCACACCCCGACGCCCGGGCTCACCACCGACCCGTCGGACCCCGCCGAGGGTGAGGGGCCGCGCGCCACGTGACCCCGTGGGAGCTGTTCGCCATCGCTCTGGCGGGGGGAGCAGCGGGGTTCATCAACACCGTCGCAGGGTCGGGAACGCTCGTCACGTTCCCGACCCTGCTGGCGTTCGGCGTCCCGCCGGTCACCGCGAACGTCTCCAACAACATCGGCCTGGTGCCCGGCGCGGTCAGCGGCGTCATCGGGTGGCGCCACGAGCTCACCGGTCAACGCCCGAGGCTGCTCCGGCTCGCCTCGGCCTCGCTGGCAGGCGGCGTGCTCGGTGCCGTGCTGCTCCTGTCGCTCCCCAAGTCCGCCTTCGGCGCGATCGTCCCGGTCCTCGTCGGGCTCGGCATCGTGCTGGTGGCGGTAGGCCCCTGGGTCAACCGCCGGGTCGCCGCGGCGGCCGCCTCGGAGGCGGGTGACGAACCGCTCGACGTGTCCGTCGACCGGCCCTGGCTCTGGCCGGCGGTCGCGGCGACCGGGGTGTACGGCGGCTACTTCGGCGCCGCCCAGGGGATCCTGCTCATGGCGGTGCTCGGGCTGGGGACCCACGACACCCTGCACCGCGACAACGCGCTGAAGAACGTCCTCGCCGGCCTCGTCAACGCCGTCGCGGCGGTCATCTTCATCGCGGTGGCCGAGGTCGACTGGGTGATCGTCGCGGTCATCGCGGTCGGCTCCGTGGTCGGCGCGCAGCTCGGCGCCCGGATCGGCCGGCGGATGCCCGCCCTGCTGCTGCGGGCGTTCATCATCGTGGTCGGCGTGACCGCGCTCGCCGTGTTCATGACCCGGTGACCCCCCTGCCGAGTCGTCGCGTCCTCGGTTTTGCCGTCCAGTCGTCGCGGGGATTTCCGGCCGAAGACCCGACGACTCGGCGGTGGGAGGAGTGGGGAAGGCGGGCGGGCGATCCGGCCTGGACGCTCAGTCCCGGTCGACGTACGCGTCGAGCCAGCGGCCGAGCTCGTCGAAGACCTGGGTCCTGGCCGGCTCCCGGGAGAGCGTGACGTCGTGGCGGGCGCCCGGCACCCGGACCAGGGTCACGTGCCGCGACAGCTTGTGGACCCACTTCGCCATCAGCTGGACGTCGAGCACGATGTCGCTGGTGTCGACCGCGGCCTCCCAGACCCGGGGATGGATGCTGGTGTCGGAGCTGAGCACCAGTGTGGGCACGGAGACGTCCAGCCCGCGGTGCACGACGGCGTGGCCGCGCCGTACCGCCCGGAGCCAGCCGGCGTAGACGGGCCAGCTCTCCAAGGGTTTCCAGTCGAGGTTGAACTCCCACTCGCCGTCGTGGTCGCGGTGGAGGCTGCGGCCGTAGAACCCCGAGACGCTGCGTGGGATCGCCTGGTACGGCCGGCGCGCGCCCACCTGGTCGATCGCCTTCGTGCCGGCGGTCCGCAGGAGGAACGAGCCGTTGAGGTCGAGCCACGGCGCGTTGAGGACGACACCGGCGAGGTCGGGCTTCCGGGCGTCGAGCCAGAGCGAGCCGATCAGCCCTCCGGTGGAGTGGCCGGAGAGCACGAGGTGGTCGTGGCCGTCCCGCTCGGTAATGAGCCGGTGGGCCACGTCGAGCTCGGGGTGGTACTCGGCGAGGTCCAGGGCGAAGTTCGGCGTCTGGTGGGGCAGCAGCGAACGGCCGTACTTGCGGAGGTCCACGGCGTAGAAGTCGTAGCCACGCTCCACCCAGAAGTCGGCCGCCGCGGTCTGGAAGAAGTAGTCGTTGAACCCGTGCACGTGGAGCACCGCCTTGCGCGAGCCGCCCTCGGCGCACCGGCTCACCAGCGTGGCCACGACGGGACCCTCGTCGTCCGGCGGCAGCTCCAGCGTCTCGGCGAGGTAGGGCTCACCGAGGACGTCGACGAGGGCGGCGGGGTTCGGCATGCGGAGATTGTCGCGCACGGCGTACGACGGCGCCGGGCAGGTGCCGGTCGGCGCGGGGACGGCGTGCGTCATAGTGAGTCGATGCGCCACGTGCTCTCGACCGAGACCGACCCCCACCACCTGCTGCCGTGCCGGGAGCGGTCGTGCGACATCGTCGGGGCCTTCCTCGTGGACCCACGCGGGTGGGTCCTCCTCCAGGAACGTGACGAGCACGCGCCGGTGGCTCCCGACCAGTGGGGGATCGTCGGCGGCCACGTCGACCCGGGTGAGACCCGGGCGGAGGCGATGCGGCGCGAGCTGCTCGAGGAGACCGGGCTGGTGCTGTCCGAGGACGCTCTCGAGCTCTGGTACGTCGGGCTGGACACCCCCGAGACGAAGGCGACGGCGCACCTGCGCAACCACTGGCAGCTGTGGGTCGGTGGCGTGGACCTCACCGACGACGACATCGCGTGCGGGGAGGGCAGGCGCATCGTGTTCGTCGACCCCGGCCGGATCGGCGACCTCGACCTCGCTCCGGCGACCGGGCACTTCCTGCCGTCGCTCCTCCAGTCGCCGACCTACCAGCGGCTGCTGGACTGACGGCGGGAGCTCGTCCCGCTCAGTGCTGATAGGTGCCGTGCAGGGCCGCGCGCGCTGCGGTCTTGAACGCCAGGTTGAACGAGACGACGGCCGGGCTGGCGTCGGAGTCGACGCCGAGCTTCTCCTCACGGACCGCGTGGACCACGAAGAAGTAGCGGTGCACCTGGTCGCCCTCCGGCGGGGCCGCCCCCGTGAACGCCTTGGAGCCGCCGTCGTTGCGGCACATGAAGGCGCCCTCGGGCAGCCCTCCACCGCCCTCGGCGCCGGCGTCCGCGTCCAGCGAGGTGACGCTCGCGGGGATGTCACAGACGACCCAGTGCCAGAACCCCGACGGGGTCGGGGCGTCCGGGTCGAAGCAGGTGACGACGAAGCTCCTGGTCTCCTCCGGGAACCCTGACCAGCTCAGCTGCGGGGACCGGTCGCCGCCGGCGCCGACCTGGTCGTCCTTCAGCGGCTGCCCGTCGGAGACGTCGCTGCTCGTCACCTCGAACGAGGGGACCTCCGGCAGCAGCTCGTAGGGGTTCGGGGTGACCGGGCGGTCCAGGGACATCGGCTCTCTCCTCTACACGGTGCAGGGACTCCGTCGACCCTATTCCGCTGGGTGGTCCTCCGCCACGCCCTCCGGGATCGTCGCGAACAATGACGGGATGGACGACTTCCCTCCTTACCCCTCCGCGCTCCGGCTCGCCGGGCGGCGGGTCGTCGTCGCCGGCGGTGGCCACGTGGCCCAGCGCCGGGTCCCGGCGCTGCTGGCCGCCGGGGCCGACGTCGTCGTCGTCTCCCCGGAGGTGACACCGTCGATCGAGGGGCTGGTCGGCGGCGGCGAGGTCACCTGGCACCGGCGTGGCTTCGAGGAGCGGGACCTCGACCAGGCCTGGTACGTCGTCGCCGCGACCGACGACCGTGCTGTCAACGAACGGATCAGCGCCGCCGCAGAGGAGCGGCGGGTCTTCTGCGTGCGCAGCGACGACGCCCCCAAGGCGACGGCCTGGACGCCGGCGGTCGGCCGCCACGCCGGGGTCACCGTGGCGGTCGTGGCGAACCGAGAGCCGCGTCGCTCCGCCGGGCTGCGGGACCAGATCATCGCCGGCCTCCGCGACGGCGCACTGCCGGTCCGCTCGCAGGAACGGACGCCCGGAGTCGTGCTCGTCGGCGGCGGGCCCGGGGACCCCGACCTCGCCTCGGTCGCCGCCCGGCGCGCGCTCGGCGACGCCGACGTCGTCGTCGCGGACCGGCTCGCCCCGCGCGAGCTGCTCAGCGAGCTCTCCCCGGACGTCGAGCTGATCGACGTCGCCAAGCTGCCGCGCGGCCGCTCGGCCTCGCAGGAGGAGATCAACCGGGTCATCGTCGACCGGGCGCTCGCCGGCAAGCGGGTGGTGCGGTTCAAGGGCGGGGACAGCTTCGTCTTCGGCCGGGGCTACGAGGAGATGCTCGCCTGCGCCGAGGCCGGAGTGCCGTGCACCGTCGTGCCGGGGATGACCAGCGCGATCTCGGTCCCCGCCCTGGCCGGGATCCCGGTCACCCATCGCGGCGTCGCCCACGAGTTCACGGTCATCTCCGGCCACCTGCCCCCGGACCACCCGGACTCCCTCGTCGAGTGGGACGCCGTCGCCCGGCTCCGCGGCACCGTCGTGCTCCTCATGGCCGTCCAGAACCTCCCGGCGATCTCTGCCCGGCTGGTCGCTGCCGGGCGGCAGCCGGACTCGCCGGTCGCGGTCGTCTCCGACGGCAGCATGCCGACGCAGCGCGCGCTGTGGTCGACCCTCGGCACCATCGAGGCCGACCTGGCGGCCGACCCGGTCCGGCCTCCGGCCATCGTGGTGGTCGGCGGAGTGGTGGCGGTCGCCAACCCGGAGCGGTACGGCAGCCTGAACGCCTGATGGCCACCCTCATCGAGATCGACGACCCCGCGGACCCGCGGCTCTCCGACTACCGCGACCTGCGTGACGTCGAGCTCCGCAAGCACCTCGAGGCCGACCAGGGACTCTTCATCGCGGAAGGGGAGAAGGTCGTCCGCCGAGCGGTCGAGGGTGGGTTCACCCCCCGCTCCTTCCTCATGGCCCGACGCTGGCTCGACGGGCTCGCCGACGTGCTCGCCCCCACGGACGCTCCCTGCTACGTCGTGGACGAGGAGCTCGCCGAGCAGGTGACCGGCTTCCACGTGCACCGCGGCGCCCTCGGGTCGCTGCACCGTCGTACCCTGCCGTCGGTGGCCGACGTCCTCGACGGCGCACGCACCGTCGTCGTCCTCGAGGACGTGGTCGACCACACGAACGTCGGCGCGATCTTCCGGTCTGCGGCCGCGCTGGGGGTGGACGCGGTGCTGCTGTCGCCGCGGTGCGCCGACCCGCTCTACCGGCGGTCGGTCAAGGTCGCGATGGGCGCGGTCTTCAGCGTCCCGTACGCCCGGATCGAGGGCTGGTACGACGCCGTGCAGGCGCTCTCCGGAGCGGGATTCACCACGGTCGCGATGTGCCTGGCCGACGACTCCGTACCCGTGGAGGCGGCGATGGCCGGCCGGGACAAGGTCGCGCTGCTCCTGGGCACCGAGGGCCACGGCTTGTCGCGACGGTGGGTCGACAGCGCCGACGTCCGCGCGGTGATCCCGATGGCCGGCGGGATCGACTCCCTCAACGTCGCCGCGGCGACCGCGGTCGCCTGCTACGTCGCCCGGGCTCGCTGAGGACCCGCCGGCGGCGTTAGCGTGCCGCCATGTTCGAGGGGTTCGTCGACGAGACCGTCGACGTCGGCGACGTCGCCCTGCGGGTCCGGCACGCAGGTGAGGGGCCGCCGGTCCTGCTCGTGCACGGCCACCCCCGCACCGGCGCGACCTGGCACCGGGTGGCCCCCCAGCTGGTCGCCGCGGGCCACACGGTGGTGTGCCCCGACATGCGCGGCTACGGGCGCTCGGGCAAGGCCGAGATCCGGCCCGACCACGCGCAGCAGTCGAAGCGGGCCGTGGCGGGCGACCTGGTCCGGCTGATGGGCCGACTCGGCCACGAGACGTTCACGGTCGCCGGCCACGACCGCGGGTGCTACGTGGCGCTGCGGACCGCCCTCGACCACCCCGCCGCGGTCGAGCGGCTCGTCGCGATGGACGGGGTGCCGATCAGTGAGGCGCTCGACCGGTGCGACGCGCGGTTCGCCCGGTCGTGGTGGCACTGGTTCTTCTACGGGCAGGCGGAGAAGCCGGAGCGGGCGATCCTCGCCGATCCCGACTCCTGGTACGCCGGTGACCCCGACGTCATGGGGGAGGAGAACCACCGGGAGTTCCGCGAGGCCACCCGTGACCCGGCGACGGTCCGGGCCATGCTCGAGGACTACCGCGCGGGGCTGGGGGTCGACCGCGAGCACGAGCTGGACGACAAGCGGCGGGGCCGGAAGGTCGAGTGCCCGACCCTGCTGCTGTGGTCGAGCCGCGACGACCTCGAGGAGCTGTACGGCGAGCCGCTCGCGGTCTGGGCGGACTGGGCCGACGACCTGCGTGGCCGCCGCATCGAGTCGGGCCACCACATGGCAGAGGAGAACCCCGACGCCGTGGCGGCGTCGATCGTGGAGTTCTTGTCGGTCTGACGGGTGGAAGGACGAAGGTCACAAATCGATAACGTTCGACTTCGCCGTCTTTGCAAGGTCGTCCGTCGAGAGGTCGGATGAGCCGCTACCTTCCGCGCCCGCTCCGTGGATCCACGGGCTGGGCGGGTGCGGTTTCGGCCACAAGCCCACCAGGAGGGGTCTTGCAGACAAGACGCGTCGCCGCCATCGCGGCAGCCGCACTAACGGGCGTAGCCCTAGCACTACCCGGAACCACCGCACAGGTCGGCGCAGCGCCGGCCCCCGCCCCGGCCGAGAGGTCGGCCGACTCCCCCCGCTCCTTCAGCGACAACCTGACGCCGAGCTGGCGCCTCAAGTACGAGCGCCGCAACCAGGAGGCCGTGAAGCAGCGGCTCCTCGACGGCGGGAAGGGTGTCAGCGAGCGGATCAAGCGAGGGGTCCACGGCCGCGCGGCCGTGGACGGCAGGGACCGCATCTTCGCCCTGCTCGTCGAGTTCGGGGACACCCGGCACTCGGCCTTCTGCGACGAGACCGCGGACACAGCACCGGAGAGCTGCACCTTCCCCTCCGACGGCTCCCCCCAGCGGTACGACGGGCCGCGGTTCAACGAGATCCCGAAGCCGAACCGCGCCGTGGACAACACCACCCTGTGGCAGAAGAACTACAGCCGCCAGCACTACGAGAACATGTACTTCAAGCGGATGCGGAACTTCTACGAGCAGCAGTCGCTCGGCAAGTACTCGTTCACCGGCGACGTCACGGCCAAGGTGCGCGTGCCGTTCAACGAGGCCCGCTACGGCCGTGACTACTGCGGCGACATCGTGTGCTCGAGCACGTGGTTCCTGCTGAGGGACGGCATGGCGTTCTGGGTCCAGAAGAAGCTCGACGCCGGCTGGACCTCGGCCCGGATCGAGAACTACCTCAGCACCTTCGACATCGAGGACCGGTACGACTACGACGAGGACGGCGACTTCCGCGAGCCCGACGGCTACATCGACCACATGCAGGTCGTGCACGCCGGTGGTGACCAGGCCGACGGTGACCCGACCTTCGCGACCGACGCGATCTGGAGCCACCGCTGGAACGCCCAGATCCAGCCCCTCGGCACGGGCCCCGGCCCTGCCAAGGGCGGCTTCGACATCGGTGAGGGTGGCATCTCGGACCCGGAGGGCAGCGCCGTCGAGATCCCGAACAACCCGATCGGCATCTGGGTCAACGACTACACGATCCAGCCGGAGAACGGTGGTCTCAGCGTCTTCGCCCACGAGTACGCCCACGACCTGGGGCTCCCCGACCTCTACGACACCTCCGGCAACACCGGGGGCGCGGAGAACAGCGTCGGTTTCTGGTCGCTCATGAGCCAGTCGCGCGGCACCGCGAAGCGCGACCAGGGCATCGGTGACCGGCCGATGCCGTTCGGCGCCTGGGACAAGTTCCAGCTCGGGTGGTTGGACTACGCCGTAGCGCGGGCAGGGAAGCGCTCCACCCATCGGCTCCGCCCGGCACAGCTCGTGACCAAGAAGGGCAACAACGCGCTGATCGTGATCCTTCCGGACAAGCAGGTCCAGGAGACGCTCGGCCCCCCGTGCGACGGGTGCGGTGAGAGCTTCTACTACAGCGAGGCCGGAAACGACCTGGACAACCGGCTGACCACTGCGGTGGACGGCGGCGGGGAGCTGACGGCGCAGGTCCGCTACGAGATCGAGGAAGGCTGGGACTACGCGTTCCTCGAGGCCTCGAGCGACGGCGGCGAGACCTGGCAGTCGCTCGAGACCAACCTCAGCTACACCGGGCAGGACTTCAGCGGCGCCAACCCCGACGGCACCGGCATCACCGGTGTCTCGGACGGGTGGGTCGACCTCACCGCCACCGTGCCGGAGACCGCGAACGCCATCAGGTGGCGGTACCTCACCGACGGCGCCTTTGTCCTGAGCGGGTTCCAGGTGGACGACATCTCCCTGGACGGCGCGCTCATCGGAGACGGGGAGTCGGAGGCGGGTTGGCAGTTCGACGGCTTCCGGCTCAGCACCGGCAACGGGCTCCGGGGGTTCCTGAACGCCTACATCGTCGACAACCGCCAGTACGTGAAGCGGGACAAGTTGCTCGCCCACGTGTACAACCTCGGGTTCACCGGCAGGCTGGCGGACCGGGCCGAGTTCTACCGCTACCGTGCCGGTGCCCTGATCAGCTACTGGGACACCTCGCAGACCGACAACAACGTCGGCGACCACCCTGGTGAGGGGCTCATCCTGCCGGTGGACGCGCACCCGGAGTTCGACCACAACCCGGACGGCACGCTGGTCCGGCCGCGGACGATGAGCTTCGACTCGGCGTTCGCGCCGGGCAGGGTGAAGGGGTTCAACCTGCACTACGAGGGTGACCGGTTCCGGATCGAGGCATCGCGCGGCGTCAGGACGTTCGACGACACCTCGAGGTGGTGGTACAACCGCGACGAGCACGCCGCCACGGGTCACCACGACGGCCGCTACCAGCCCGGCTGGTACAGCGTCAACGTGCCCGAGACCGGGACAACGGTCAAGGTCGGGAAGGTCAACCGGAAGAAGTGGATGACCGTGAGGGTCGGCACCACGAACTGAACGACCTCCTCACACAGTTGAGCCGCCCCTCGTGCTGGTCCTGGACCGGCACGAGGGGCGGTTCATTGCTGCACGAGGGGCGGCTCGGCCCAGCACGAGGGGCGGCTCAACGGGGGGTGGGCCAGTCGTGGGGGTACTCCTCGGTCGCCGCGTCGTGCTGCTTCTGGAGCCTCTTGTAGGTACGCCGGCTGAGCCGATCGCCGAAGACGGTGCCGTGGCAGTGGTCGGTCTCGTGCTGGAGGCACCGTGCCAGGAGGCCGGTCCCGACGACGTGGACGGCGGAGCCGTCGACCCCCTGGCCGTGCACCTCGGCGCGGTCGGGGCGGGGGCACTCCACGAACGCTCCGGGGAACGACAGGCACCCCTCGTCGTCGGAGTCGAGCCGCCGCTCCTTGCCCTCCGGGAGGACGAGCGTCGGGTTGCACACGACCCCCTTGACCATCGTGCCGCCCTCGTCGGGGCAGTCGAAGACGAAGACCGAGAGGTCCACGCCGACCTGGCAGGCGGCGAGGCCGACCCCGTCGGCGGCGTACATCGTCGCGACCATGTCGGCCACGAGCGATCGCAGCTCGGCGTCGAACTCCGTGACCGGCCGCTGCGGACGGTGCATGACCGGCTCGCCCCAGCGGGTGATCGGGCGCACCGAGCCGCCCTCGGGGAGCACGGATCCGTCGGTCTCGGGGAGGTCGGGGGCGGTCATGGCGCCCATGGTAGGGCGGGAACGCCGGACACCTCGGCCGACCTGAGGTGCACAGCGATGGTGCGCTCTGGTATCACGCGGTATCGTCGCTCCATGGCCATGACGCTGCGACTGACCGAGGAGGAGAGCGCCGAGGTCCGTGAGGCCGCCGAGCGCGAGGGCAAGTCCATGCAGGCCTTCGTCCGGGAGGCCGTGCTCGAGGCGGCCCGGGGCCGGGCGCGCCGTCGCGACGAGCTGATCGCCCGCATCCGCACCGACCGGCGAGACCTCCTCGACCGGCTCGGTCGCGCGTGAGCGGCGGAGCACCTCCTGACCCTCAGGACGTCGAGCACCTCGACGACGAGGACTTGCTCGTGCTCATCGAGACGGAGCTCGGCGGCCGGCACGTCATCCGCGACGCAGGGTTGCTGATGGCCGCGGCCGCCCGGCCACGGACGACCTTGTTCGGCGCGCCGGCCTACCCCGGACTGGCTGGCAAGGCTGCCGCCCTGCTGCACTCGCTCGTGACTTCCCACCCACTGCTGGACGGGAACAAGCGCGTGGGCATCGCGGCGACCCTCCTGTTCTACGCCCTGAACGGCGTGCGCCTGACCGCCACCGACGACGAGCTGTTCGACATCACCATGGCCGTCGCCGCGGGCCGTGCGACGGAGGTCGAGGCGATCGCGGAGCGGCTGGCCGGCTGGGAAGCGCCGCTCGGCCCGGGCACCGCCCTGTAGCCAGGAATGCCGGACCGGCCGACGTGGTTGGGCCGGCATGACGACCCTTGCCCTCACCGGCTCGACCGGCCACATCGGGGGCGCCGTCGCGCGGCTCCTCGCCGCCGACGGCATCGCGACCCGGCTGCTGGCGCGGGAGCCACGCCGCGCTCCCGAGCTCCCGGGAGCCGAGGTGGTCCGGGCGGAGTACGCCGGGAGCGGCACCGTCGAGGCGTTGCGGGGCGTCGGGACCCTCCTCATGGTGTCGGCGCACGAGTCGGCGGACCGGGTGAAGCTCCACGCCGCGCTCGTCGAGGCCGCCGTCGAGGCGGGCGTCCGGCACGTCGTCTACACCTCCTTCGTCGGGGCCGGCGACGCCTCCGGGTTCCTGCTCGGGCGGGACCACGGAGCGACCGAGCAGATCATCGAGCGTTCGGGGCTGGACCACACGTTCCTGCGCGACAACTTCTACGCCGAGGTCTTTCCCGAGTTCGCGGGGGAGGACGGCGCCATCCGCGGACCGGCCGGCGAGGGGAGGGTCGCTGCCGTCTCCCGGCGCGACGTCGCCGAGGTGGCCGCGCTCGTCCTCCGCGAACCGGCGGCGCATAGCGGGCAGTCGTACGACCTCACCGGCCCCGAGGCCCTGACGCTCCCGGAGATCGCCGACGTGCTGACGCGTGTCACCGGCCGTCCGCACCGGTTCGTCGACGAGACGATCGAGGAGGCGCGCCGCAGCCGCGAGGGGTACGGCGCACCCGACTGGCTCGTGGACGCCTGGATCAGCACCTACACCGCCATCCGGGACGGCGAGCTCGAGCACGTCTCGGACGACGTGCCGCGACTGCTCGGCCGGCCGGCGACCTCGTTCGCGGACGCCGTCGCTCCCTGAACCGCGCGGGTCGTGGCTCGTGGATGGCCAGGACACTATGGTCGTCGGATGGACCGGAGCCACCTCGGGCACAGCCACGTGCGCCCCGGCCACCATGTGTGCGGTGGCCCCGACCACCATCGCGGTGACTACACCCCCCGACAGCGTGCCGACCTCGACCTGGTGCTCGGCTTCAACCGCCGGATGTCCGACCTGATCAACCTGGGGCACGACGTCACCGCCGTCGAGTCCTTCCTCGACCCCGACCCGTTGCGCTACATGTGGGTCGACGAGGGCAAGGGACGCATCGCCGAGGTCATCGCCGCCGCCCACCTCGTGCTCGACCAGGCGCCGCGCCCCGACGGGCACGGCCGCGAGCCGACGACCCCGGTGCCTGGGTCGGTCAACGCCGCACGGCCGAGCATCGCCGCCCACAACGGCATCCGCCTGGTGGCCTGGGTCGAGTGGCTGCCCGACGAGGGCGACGTCGTCCGTGCCGTTCTCCACACCGGGGACGGCACGTCGCCGGTTCCCGCGGTCGTCTCGGGCGAGGTCACCGACGTCCACCGCCCGACCGCGCTGATCACCGCGGAGGGCGTGCCTTGGATCTTCTACGGCCGCCGCACCCCCGGAGGGGTTGCGGTCTGGGGCACCCGGTGGTCCGCGAACGAGGGCTGGGGAGCACCGGAGCAGGTGTCGGACACCGAGCACCCGTCGTTCAACCAGGAGGCCGTCGCGCACGCCGACGGCAGCCTCGAGCTGTGCTGGCAGGGACGGCAGGGTGACCGGTTCGCGATCTACTCCCGCCGCTGGTCGGCCGGCGCCTGGCAGCCCACCGAGACGGTCAGCCTGGGCGTCGAGGCGAACGTGTGGGACCCCACCGTTGCCGCCTTCGCCGACGGCGGCACCGCCTACGGCTGGTCGGAGTACGTCGACGGTGCGTACCGCATCGTGGTGCGACGCCGCGACGCCGGTGAAGGGCTGGGCGAGCCACGGGACCTCACCTCCGGCACCGACTACGCGCTGCACCCGCACCTCGCGGTGACCCGCGACCAGCAGCTGTGGTGCGCCTTCGACCTGATCACGGTCAACGGTCACGGAGGCAGCGGCCCCACCAAGCTCCGCCCGTCAGCCGAGGTCGGCGCCGATCCCGCGGTCCTCGACGGCATGCGGCCCGGCGGGGAGAGCGTCCCGCCGGAGCTCCTTCCCGACGTCCGGGCGTCCATCCAGGTGGTGGCGGTGACCGACGACGGGGTCCGTGAGGCGCCGGGTGAGCTCGCGGAGCGGCTGGACGTGGTCCCCTCGGGGCTGCCCAAGCTGGTCGCGACCGACGACGGCGGGCTGGTCGTGGCCTACCGGATCCACCGACGGCTGCCGTTGATGACCTACTACTGGGAGGTCGCCACCCAGGTGCTCAGCGACGGCGGCTGGCTGCCGCCCACGACGTACAGCGGCAGCGACGGGACGCTGGAGGAGATCAGCCTGGCCGCGGAGCCGGGCGGTGCCGTGGTCGCCGCCCAGACCGATGCCCGGCTCCAGGTGGCGCTCGAGTGGACCGAGGGGTTCGGCGGACGTGAGTGCCCCTACCTGCACGAGCACCACGGCTCGGTGGTGTGGCACGGGGTCCACGGGGTGGGTTCGGTGGTGCTCGGGCGGGCGACCAGCGCTGGTCCGGCCGTCACGTCCGCCTTCACGGGCACCCGCACCGCCCGGGTGCACTCCGGTGACCGCACCGATGCCCGGAGGTGGGCGGAGCCGCGGACGCAGGAGCCCGGGCGCTACGTCATGAAGTCCGGCGGTCGGGAGCTGACCGTCTACTGGGGCGACCTGCACCGGCACTCGCTGGTCAGTCGCTGCACGTCGGGCGACGAGCCGTCGCTGGAGGACTTCTACCGCTATGCCTGGGACGTCTGCGAGTACGACTTCTGGGCGGTCACGGACCACTCGGAGAACTCGTCGGACCACCAATGGTGGTCGATCCAGAAGATCGCGGACCTGTTCCACATCGACCACCGTTTCGTGCCGCTCTACGGGTTCGAGTGGACCTCGGCCGACAGCGGGCACCAGAACGTCATCTACGGCGACGTCGCACGCGGTGCGCCGATCTTCTCGGCGTTCGCGGAGGGGACGACCGACCCGGCCGGGCTGTGGGACCGGATGGAACAGCACCCGGAGTTCCCCGCGATCACGATTCCCCATCACCCGGGCTCGGCCATGGTCCACAACGACTGGGACTACCACCACCCTCGTTACAGCCGCCTGGTGGAGATCTTCCAGGCCTGCCGGGGCAACTACGAGGCGCTCGGCTCCTACCGCCAGTACTCCGATGCCACCAGGGAGGGGACCTTCACGCTCGACGGTCTGCGGCGCGGTCACCGGTTCGGGTTCATCGCCTCCTCCGACCACGGGCACGGAGCCAGCTATGTCGGCGCCTATGCAACGTCGCTGGACCGGGCATCGATCTTCGACGCGCTGCACAGCCGCCGCACCTTCGCCGCGACCACCCGCGACGTGCTCCTCGACGTGCGGCTCGGCGAGACGTTGCTCGGCGAGGAGGTGACCCACGACGGCCCCCGCACGTTCACGGTGCACGCCGAGGGCTACACCGAGGTGGCGAGGGTCGACCTGCTCCGCGACGGCGAGGTCGTCCACGAGACCGAGCCAGGTCATCCGATCCCCGCAGGGCACCTCGCAGTGGCCCTGCGGGTGGAGTGGGGCGGTGCCGACGAGACGACCAGGTGGGACGGGCGGCTCACCGTCCATGGCGGCGAGATCGTGCAGACGCCGTTCTGGAGCCCGGACGTCACCCACGCCTCCGCGTCCGAGGTCGCCTGGGCGTGCACGACGTACAGCTTCGGTGAGCCCTACGGCTCGCAGCGCGGCGGCGTGGAGCTCACCGTCGTCGGGCCTCCGGAAGCGAGTCTCTCCGTCCGCACCGACGGCGCGGCGCTCGACGTCAGCCTCGCCGAGCTCACGCAGCAGCCGGTGCACGAGGTTCCCGTCCCGCAGGGGCACCTGCGGCTCCAGCCCGGCATCGGCGGGCTCACCGGCCTCGGCACCCGCTCGGTCGACCTCGCCTGGACCGACCCGGAGCCGCCGGTCGACCGCACGGCGTTCTACTACGCGCGGCTCTTCCTGGTCGACGGCGAGATGGCATGGTCCTCCCCGATCTGGGTCTCGCCGCACGATCCCTCGTGAGCCGGCGGTGGCCGACGGTGCGTTGACAGCCGTTCCCCTGGGCACCCATCGTGGTCCGAGCCGGGACGCGAGCTCGGTCCCGGACATCCAGACCTCGGAGGCGCCGTGAACCGCAACCTCAAGGGTGTAGACCTCGCGGTCTTCGGGGGCTCGGCGGTGCTGATCGCCGCTTTCGTCTGCTGGGGGCTCGTCGCTCCGGAGAGTCTCGGCAGCGTGATGTCCTCCACCCTGTCCTGGGTCATCGGCAACTTCGGGTGGACCTTCGTGCTGATCGCGTTCGGCGCCCTCGCGCTGTGCATCTTCCTCGTGATCCACCCGTGGGGCGGGATCCGCCTCGGCCCCGACGACTCGCGCCCCCAGTTCCGCACCTTCTCGTGGGTGTCCATGATGTTCGCCGCCGGCCTCGGCGCCGGCCTGCTCTTCTACGGCATCGCCGAGCCCGTCTCCCACTGGACCGCGCCACCGCACGGCCTGGCCGAGCCTCGGACCGAGGAGGCCGCACTGGTCGCCCTGCGGTACACCTACTTCCACTGGGGGTTCAACGGCTGGGCGATGTACGCCGTCATCGGCGGGGCGATGGCCTACTTCAGCTACCGCAAAGGGCTGCCCACCCTCGTCAGCGCGACCTTCACCCCGCTGCTGGGTCCCGACGCCAGCGAGAAGCCGCTCGGCCGTGTCGTGGACGCGCTGGCGATCGTGGCCACGTTGTTCGGCACGGCCACGGCACTGGGGCTCAACGGGCTCCAGCTCAACAGCGGCCTGGACTACATCTTCGGCGTACCGAAGTCCAACGCCGTCGCCGTCGCGATCATCGTCGCGGTGACCGGCATGTTCCTCCTCTCTGCCACCTCGGGGGTCGAGAAGGGGATCAACTACCTGGCGAACCTGGGCGCCCTCGCGACCATCGTCCTGTTCATGTTCTTCCTGGCCGTGGGGGGCTCCACCGTCGTGGTCATCTCCAACGGCATCGAGTCCATCGGCGACTACGTCATGCAGGTCCTGCCGATGTCACTGGAGACCGGCGTGGGAGACGAGCAGTGGATGGCGGGGTGGACGATCTTCTACTGGGCCTGGTGGATCTCCTGGGCACCCTTCGTCGGCATGTTCGTCGCTCGCATCTCCCGCGGTCGGACGATCCGCGAGTTCGTGCTGGGCGTCGTCGCCGCGCCCACCGGCTTCGGGTTCCTCTGGTTCGCGGTGGTCGGGGGCACCGGCATCGAGCTGCAACGCAGCGGCCGGGCCGACATCGTCGGATCGCTCGGGACGCCGGAGCTGTCCTTGTTCACCGCCCTGGACGTCCTGCCGTTCCCCGTGGTGAGCTCGCTGGTCTGCGTGCTGCTGATCGCGCTGTTCTTCATCAGCGGCGCCGACGCGGCCAGCGTCGTGATGGCGACGATGGCCTCGCGAGGCTCCATGGCGCCGTCGAAGCTCGTGGTGGTGGTCCTCGGCGTGCTGATGGGCGGGATCGCCTGCGCCATGCTCCTGGTCGGCGGGCTGGTGGCGCTGCAGCAGGCGGCGGTGCTCGGAGCCGTTCCCTTCACGTTCGTGCTGGTCGGCGTCGCCTGGTGCTGGATCAAGGCCCTGCGTGAGGAGACGAGGGTGCCCGATCCGTCGGTCGAGCCCGTTCCCAGCCGGAGCGGGAGGGAGACGTGAGGCGCGCGATCTGGGTGCTGGCGGCATCCGTCGCCCTGGCTCTGGGCGCCTGCGGGGAGACCGAGCAGCGCGGCGCCTCGCAGCAGCCCCAGGGAGCCTCGCTCCGCGTGACGCTGGGCACCCAGGAGTTCCCGGAGGCGCGGATCCTCGGCGAGCTGTGGCGGCAGGCGCTCGCGGTCAACGGCTACACGGTGGACCTGCGCAAGGGGATCGGGCCGGCCGAAGACCTTGACGAGGCGCTCAAGGCCGGGGAGATCGACGGATACGTCGCCTACACCGGCACCGTTCTGTCGATCGTCGCCGGCGAGGACGTCTCCGGCCTGGACCCGCAGGAGACCTACGACCGGGCCAAGGCGTTCTACGCCGGTCAGGACATGGTGATGAGCAGCATGACGCCGTTCCAGAACAAGGATGCGATCGCGACCACGGATCAGTACGCCCGGTCCCACGAGCTCACCACGATCGCGGACCTCGCCGAGGTGGGCGCGTTCACCCTCGGCGCGCGCCCCGAGTTCGAGACCCTCCACCTCGGCCTCGAGGGGCTCCGGGACGTCTACGGACTCACGAACGCCGACTTCGCCCCGATCCCCCTCGGCGAGCAGTACGCAGCGCTCGACGACGGCGATGCCGACGCGGTCGACGCATTCACCACCGACCCGCAGCTCGGGACCGGCGACTACGTGCTCCTCGACGATCCCGAGCTGTTGTTCGGGTCGCAGAACGTCGTCATGGTCGTCGGCGAGGACAAGCTCGACCGCATCGACGCGGACGCGTTCATGGCCGTGGTCGACGCGGTGAACCGCGAGCTCACGGAGGGCGACATGGTCGCGATGAACGCCGAGGTCACCGCAGGTGACGACGAGGCCGAGGTGGCCGTCGACTTCCTGCGCGACGTCGGCCTGAGAACCCCGCTCGACCTCGGTTGAGCCGTACTACCGTCAGAGCCTCACCCCAAGGAGCCCCCGGTGCCGGACCCCAAGCGCAACCCGTTCGACGGCGTCACAGACTTCTTCAGCGAGCTTGCTCGCCTGCGGTCCCTGGGAGTCCGCGGAGGCGGTGCTCCCGGGGTCGAGGCCGGTGAGCGCACCCACGCGTCCGCGTGGGTGCCCACGACCGACATCCTGGCCCGCGGGGACGACTTGATCATCAGGGTGGAGCTCGCAGGGGTCGACCCCGAGGACGTCGACCTTCGGTTCACCCACGGGGTGCTGACGGTCTCCGGCACACGGAGCTCCGGCGACGACGGGGGCGACGGGGGCGACGAGGCCGAGTTCTACGTCCGGGAGCGCTTCTACGGCGAGTTCCGCCGGGTGATCACTCTTCCCGAGGGCACCGAACCGTCCGAGATCGGTGCGGAGTTCGACGACGGGCTCGTCGAGATCACGGTGCGCGACGCCTGCATCCGCGGCGAGAGCACGAAGATCTCGCTGACGGACAAGTCCGAGGGCGCCACCTCGAGGAGAGTCGGCGGGCCACCTAGCGCCCCGGGGTGACCACCTCGGCGGGACCGGAGGCCGTCCCGTCGACGAAGGCGGGCGGGGCCAGCCCCTCGGCTGCGAAGGCGTGCGTGACGGCTGACCGCACCTCCTCGCCCCGACCGGGCGGGACGAGCGCGATCGCCGAGCCGCCGAAGCCGCCGCCGGTCATGCGAGCGCCGTAGGCCCCGTGGGCGAGCGCAGCCGCCACCGCGACGTCGAGCTCCCGGCAGGACACCTCGTAGTCGTCGCGCAACGAGGCGTGCGACTCGGTCATCAGCGTGCCGACGCGGCGCCAGTCGCCCTGCTCGACCGCCGCGACGAGCTCGCGGACCCTGGCCGTCTCCGAGACCACGTGGGCGGCCCGGCGCCTCTGCACCGGGTCCGTGAGCCTCTCGAGCTGCTCCGGGGCGGCGAGCGCGAGGTGCTCGACCCCGAGCGTGGCGGCGGCCTCCTCGCAGGCTCGCCGACGCTCGCCGTACTCCCCGCCGACGAGCGCGTGACTGGCGCGGGTGTCGATGACGACGAGCTCGCCCGCCGGCCGCCACGGGACCTGGCGGTGGTCCCCCGCAGCGAAGTCGAGGAGCAGGGCGTGGCCTTCCTCGGCCAGCATGGAGACGGTCTGGTCCATGGTGCCGGTCGGCGCCCCGACGTAGTCGTTCTCGGCGCGGACGCAGGCGTCGACGAGCTGGTCGGCGCTCGCGCCGGCGCCGGTGAGCGCATCGACCGCGACGGCCGTCGCGCACTCCAGGGCCGCGGAGCTCGACAACCCCGCGCCGAGCGGCACCCGGCCGTCGACCATGAGGGTGAGCCCGTCGCCGGCAGAGGCCAGCGCCCAGACCACACCGAGGACGTAGCCGGCCCACCCACCCTCGCCCGGCGCCAGCTCGGCGGTCGCGAGCTCGACCCGGTCGCCCTCCTGCAGCGTGTCGACCACCAGCCTGCCGTCGCTGCGGGGCGCCACGGCGACGTACGTGCGGCAGGGGAGGGCGATCGGCAGGGAGAGCCCGCCGTTGTAGTCCAGGTGCTCACCGATGAGGTTGACCCGTCCGGGCGCCGAAGCGACGGCCGCGGGCTCCACGCAGTGTCGTCGACGAAGCTGTTCTACTACCTCCACCACGCACACGGTACGGCGGCGGGCCGGCGGAGCGCACGGTCGCCCCCTTTCGGAGGCCGACGACCGTCGGTCCGCCTGCGTAGGCTGAGCTGGTGCAGTTCCTCGACGACCACGGCGTCCCGCCGTACGACCTGACCTACGACGACGTCTTCATGGTGCCCCGCCACTCGGCGGTGGGCTCGCGGGACGACGTCGACCTGTCGACCTCCGACGGGACCGGCGCCACGCTTCCCCTCGTGGTCTCCAACATGACCGCCGTCTCCGGGCGCCGGATGGCCGAGACGGTCGCGCGCCGGGGCGGGCTCGCGGTGGTCCCGCAGGACATCCCGGCCCCTGTCGTCGAGGAGGTCGTCGGCTGGGTGAAGGAGCGCCACCTCTTCTTCGACACCCCGATCACCCTCGAGCCGCACCACACGGTCGCCGACGCCCTGGCGCTCATCCCGAAGCGGGCACACCGTGCGGCGTTCGTCGTCGCCGACGGCAAGCCGGTCGGCGTGGTCACCGAGGAGGACTGCCGCTCGGTCGACCGGTTCACGCAGGTGCACCAGGTGATGAGCCGAGAGGTCTCCACCCTCGCCGACGACATCGATCCCCGGTCCGCCTTCGAGCAGCTCGACTCCGCACGACGCCGGGTCGCTCCGGTCGTCGACGACGAGGGGCGGCTCGTCGGGGTGCTGACCCGCACCGCGGCGCTGCGCGCGAGCCTCTACCGGCCGGCGGTCGACGCCGCCGGCGCGCTCTGCGTCGCCGCTGCCCTCGGCGTCAACGGAGACGTGGCGGCCAGGGCGAAGACGCTGCTCGCCAGCGGGGTCGACTGCCTCGTCCTCGACACCGCGCACGGCCACCAGGAGCGGATGCTGGACGCGTTGAAGGCGGTGCGGGCGCTCGACCCGCAGGTGCCCGTCGTGGCGGGCAACGTGGTGTCGGCCGAAGGGGTCCGCGACCTCGTCGACGCCGGTGCCGACATCGTCAAGGTCGGGGTCGGTCCGGGCGCCATGTGCACGACCCGCATGATGACCGGCGTCGGACGGCCGCAGTTCTCCGCCGTCCTCGAGTGCGCCCGGCAGGCCGTCGAGCTCGGCAAGCACGTGTGGGCCGACGGCGGCGTCCGCCACCCCCGAGACGTGGCACTCGCGCTCGCCGCCGGCGCCTCGTCGGTGATGATCGGCTCCTGGTTCGCCGGGACCCATGAGTCGCCCGGCGACCTCCATGAGGACGCCGACGGCCGGCGCTACAAGGAGAGCTTCGGGATGGCGTCGGCTCGCGCGGTGCTCAACCGGACCTCGGCCGAGTCGTCGTTCGACCGGGCCCGCAAGGGGCTCTACGAGGAGGGGATCTCGACGAGCCGGATGTACCTCGACCCCCGACGGCCGGGGGTCGAGGACCTCATCGACCAGATCTGTGCGGGGCTCCGCTCGGCGTGCACGTACGCCGGCGCCCGCGACCTCACCGAGTTCGCCGACCGTGTCCTCGTCGGGTTCCAGTCCGCGGCCGGCTTCCACGAGGGGCGCCCGTTGCCCGCCGGCTGGTGACTCCCTTGTCCCGGGGCGGCGACGGCACGCCGCCGCCGCGCGAGCTGTTCCGCGTGCGTCCGCGGACCACTCCCACGAACTCGTCGAGCCGCGGGTCCTCGGCGGCCACCGGCCAGGCCAGCGCCACCGTCGTCGACGACAGGTCGGCCACGGGCACGGCGACGACGTCCTTGCGGTGGTGGAGCCGGGCCACCGACATCGGGAGGACCACGACGCCGGTCCCGGACGCCACCACCTCGACCGCCTGCCGGACGGTCATGGTGGAGAGGTCGGGGCGGTGCTCGTCGGCGAGGTCGGCCTCCACGACCTCGTCGAGCCCGGCGTACAGGTGCTCCTTCGGCAGGACCGCGACCGGCACCTCCTCGTAGAGCGGGATGACGTGCAGCCCCGTCCGGTCGACGGGCAGCCGGACGAACGCCATCTCGGCCGCGCCCGACCGCACGGCGTCGAGCTGGTCCGGTTCCTCGGTCGGCAGCAGCTCGAGCGGGACGTCGGGGAGCCGCTCCCGCCACGTGCGCGCCCACTTGTCCGGGGTCACTCCGGCGACGAACGTGACGCGCAACGGCTGCATCCGCCGATGATCGCAGACGCCGTCCGGTTCGCGCCGCTTGCGACAGGGTAGGAGCAAGGTCATCGTCTCCGACCCTCCAGGAGCCCGTTCTCCATGACATCCTTGTGGCTGGACCGCCCCCTCGAGCACCTCGAGGACCCGTTCCCCGAGGACGGGAGGTTCGAGGAGATCGTCGTCGGAGCGGGGCTCACCGGGCTCACCACCGCCCTGCTCCTCGCCCGGGCCGGCCGTCGGGTCGGCGTGGTCGAGGCGAGGCACGTCGGAGCGGTGACGACAGGCCGGACGACCGCCAAGGTCTCGCTGCTCCAGGGCACCAAGCTGAGCGAGATCCTCTCCAGGCAGACCGAGCAGGTCGCCCGCGCCTACCTCGAGGGGAACCTCGAGGGCAAGGAGTGGCTGCTCCGGTTCTGCCGCGACCACGGGGTCGCGGTGCAGCCCCGCGACGCCGTCACCTACGCCGCCGACCCGACGGAGCTGAGCGCCGTCCGCAAGGAGCACGAGGCGGCGTCCCAGCTCGGCCTCGAGGTCGAGTGGCGTGACCGGCTCGACGTGCCGTTCCCGAACCACGGGGCGGTGGTGCTCGCCGACCAGGCGCAGTTCGACCCGATGGCGGTCCTCGCCGCGCTCGTCGAGCAGCTGAGGGCTCACGGCGGGACGGTGCACGAGGGACACCGGGTGGTGTCGGTGTCCAAGAGCGGCCGCCCCGAGCTCCGGCTCGACTCCGGGCGCACCCTGACGGCGGACAACCTCGTGCTCGCCACCGGCATGCCGATCCTCGACCGGGCGGTGACCTGGGCGAAGGCCGAGCCGAAGCGCTCCTACCTGCTGGCCTACGAGGGAGCTTCGATCCCCGACGGGATGTACCTCTCCGCCGGCTCCTCGTCGCGCTCCTTGCGCGACGTGCCGGTCGGCGACGGGAGGAGCGTCTTCCTCGTCGGCGGCAGCGGCCACACCGTCGGCAGGACCCCCTCGGAGCGGCAGCACCTCGACGAGCTCCGCTCGTGGACCCAGGAGCACTTCCCGGGCGCCACCGAGACGCACGCCTGGTCCGCGCAGGACTACTCGCCGTACGACGGGGTGCCACTGGTCGGGAAGCTGCCGCTCGGCGGCGGACGGATCCACTACGCGACCGGCTACGACAAGTGGGGGATGACCAATGCGGTCGCGGCATCCCTCCAGCTGAGCGCGACGATCCTCGGCGGTGAGGTGCCGCACTGGGCGCGGACGATGGCGGAGCGGAAGCCGACGTCGTCAGGTGGTCTGCAGGTCGGCCGGATGAACGTCGGCGTCGCGGCCGCCGAGCTCGCCTCGACGGTTCGGGCTGGACTGCGGAGGACCGATGAGCTCCCGGCCGAGGGCGCCGGCGTCGTCGGCCGGGACGGGCTCGTGCCGACGGGAACCGCCACCGTGGACGGGAAGACCTGCTCGGTCGTCGCGATCTGCACCCATGTGGGAGGAACCCTGAAGTGGAACGACGCCGAGAAGTCGTGGGACTGCCCGCTGCACGGTTCGCGGTTCACTCCTGACGGCCAGGTCCTCGAGGGGCCGGCGACGCGGCCGTTGCGAACCCGAACCGTGTAACTCGGTACTCGCCGGGTAGGAAGCAGGCGACGACCGGCGCGCGGGCGCCGGCCCGAGTGTGAGGGGACCGCTGCGGTGCTACTTCCTGAGCCGACCGGCGCGTTGAGCGCCCAGGTCATCGACGCCCTCCGTGCCCCGGCGACAACGGGCTCGTTCCCGTCCGGCCCCTCCTCGTACGACGGTGACTGCCTCCACGACGCCGACTTCCAGCTCGCCCTCTGGGTCCTCTACGAGCTGCACTACCGGGGGTTCGACGACTGCGACGAGGAGTGGGAGTGGCACCCGGGCGCGTTTGCCTGCCGCGCCGTCCTGGAGAGGGTCTTCGTCGACGCCCTCCGCGCGGCCGGGCCGGTGCCCGAGACGTCCCCCGACGCGCCGCTCCACGAGCGGATCGAGGCGCTCGTCGAGGCGGTCCCCGGGGCCGACCTCGCGCGGTTCATGCAGCGCGAGGCGACTCTGGAGCAGTACCGCGAGTACCTCAAGATCAAGAGCGTCTACCACCTCAAGGAGTCCGACCCCCAGTCGTTCGTCCTGGCGAGGCTGCGCGGCGTCCCGAAGGTGCGGCTCGCCGAGCTGCAGTACGACGAGTACGGCTCCGGCAGACCCGACCGGCTCCACCAGACGCTGTTCGCCCGCACGCTCGTCGAGGCCGGGCTCGACGACACGTACGGCGTCTACCTCCAGCACGCCCCCGCAACCACGCTCGCCGTCAACAACGCGACGTCGCTCTTCGCGCTGCACCGCCGGTTCCGTGGCGCCGCGATGGGCCACCTCGCCGCCTTCGAGAGCACGAGCTCGATCCCGTGCCGCCGGATCGCCCAGGGGATGCGGCGGATCGGGCTGTCCGAGAGGGCGGCGGAGTACTTCGACGAGCACGTCGAGGCCGACGCCGTCCACGAGCAGCTGGCGCTCCGGGACATCTGCGGAGTGCTGGGGGACGACGAGCCGGAGCTGGTCGCCGACATCCTCTTCGGCGCCTTCGTCTGCTGCCACCTCGAGGCTCTCGACGGCGCCGGGCTGGTGACCGCTTGGCGTGAGGGCCGTAGCGCACTGCGCGACGCGGCCGACCTGGTCGGTGCCGCGTGACCGCCGTCCCCGAGGCCGTCGGACACGACGTCGAGATCGTGCTCTGCGGGGAGAACCGTCCCGCGCTGGTGCGTGGCGCCGACGTCGTCCGTGACCAGGACGGCACCGAGCACCCGGTCACCCGCCCTGTGGTCGGCGTCTGCATGTGCGGGCGCAGCCAGCGTGCGCCGTGGTGCGACGGCACGCACAAGTTCATCAAGCGGTCCTCCTGACGGCTCGCCGCCGCACGGTCACGTGCAGCACGATCGGTGGGCGCCGCCGTACGATGCCCAGAAGCCGAGCGAGGGAGCGTCGATGAACCTGGAGAAGGTGATCTTCGGCTTCTTCGTGCTGCTCGCCGCCACCCTCAACTTCGGGTTCTTCATCGGCCCGATCGACGCCCCGCACGTCCACAACGTCTACGAGCTCTTCGCCGCGGTCGTGGTCAACCTCATCGCCACCGTGCTCAAGTTCGGCGACCGCACCCAGATCGGCGCGGTGCACCTCGCCACGAGTCTCGTCGCGACGCTGCAGCTCGTCTCCGGAGCGGTGGTCTGGGCGTTCGCCACCAACGTCGGGGGCAGCTCCCTCGACCCGGAGACCACCGCCGCGGTGGTCTCGCTCTCGGGTGGTGCGCTGTTCGCGAACATCGTCTCGGTCGTCCTGCTGGTCGTCGAGACCGTCTCGTTCCGCCGTCGCTAGGCCGCCGTGGCCCCCACCCCGCTCCCGGAGATCCGCGGCCAGCTCGCCTCGGCCGGGCTCGTCCTCGTCATGCGTCGGATGCGCGTGCCGCTCATCGTGCTCATCTCGATCTTCGCCGTCAGCGTGCTCGGGCTGTCGCTGGTCCCCGGCGTCGACGACCAGGGGCGGCCTGACCGGTTGAGCCTGTTCGAGGCGTTCTACTTCATGACCTACACGGCGTCGACGATCGGCTTCGGCGAGATCCCGCACCCCTTCACGACCGAGCAGCGGATGTGGGTGACGGTCGTCATCTTCCTCTCGGTGGTCGGGTGGGCCTACGCGATCGGCTCCCTGCTCTCGCTCATGCAGGACACCGCCTTCCGCCAGGCCCTCGCGCGCCGGGCTTTCTACAAGGCGGTACGCCGGATGGGCGAGCCGTTCCTCCTCCTCGTCGGCTACGGGAACGCGACCAAGATGCTCGCGCGCTCTCTCGACGACATGGGCCGACGCTTCGTGGTCATCGACCGCGAGGAGAGGCGGGTCTCCCAGGTCGACCTCGACTCCTACACCGCCGACGCACCGGCGTTGCTCGGCGACGCCCGGGACACCAGCCGGATGACGCTTGCCGGGCTGGGGCACCGGCACTGTGAGGGAGTGGTCGCCCTGACCGGCGACGACGGGACGAACCTCGACGTGACGATGACGACCGCGCTGCTCCGGCCCGACCTCCCGGTGATCGCGAGGTCGAGCTCGCGTGATGTCGCCGAGCGGATGCGAGCCTTCGCCGCGCAGGAGGTGGTCAACCCGCTGGACCGGTTCGGCGACCACCTGCGGATCCTGCTCCGCTCGCCGGCTGCCTACCAGCTGATGGTGTGGCTGACCAGCGCCCCGGGCACGCCGCTGCCCGACCGGCCCGTGCCCCCGCCGCGCGGCCGGTGGGTCGTGGCCGGGCACGGCCGGTTCGGCGACGAGCTCACCGCCGACCTGGAGGCCGAGGAGCTCGAGGTGACCCGGGTGCGCGTCACCGGCGGCACGGTCCGGGCCGGCGAGGGGGACAGCTCGGTCGTCGTCGAGGCGGGTGATGTGGACGACGCGGTCGGCTTTGTCGCCGCCACCGAGAACGACACCACCAACCTCTGGCTGGTCGACGCGGCCCGCCGGGCGAACCCGGACGCCTTCGTCGCGGCCCTGCAGAACCGTCGGGCCAACTCGAAGCTGTTCGAGGCCGTGGGCGTGGACTTCGGCATGGTGCCCGCGGAGGTGATCGCCCACGAGGTGCTGGCGCGGATCGCCAGCCCGGTGCTCATGCGGTTCCTGCCTCGCGTGCCTCGTGAGGGCGAGGCGTGGTCGCGGCGGATGCTCGACCGGCTGGTCGAGAGGTGCGGGACCGGTGCCCCCGACCTGTGGCGGGTTCACCTCGACGCTGCCCGGGCGCCGGCCCTGGTCGACCGGCTCGCCACCGAGGGCGTCGTCCTCGGTGACCTCCTGCGGGACCCCGCCTTCCGGGTCGAGCCGCTGCCCGCCGTACCTCTCGCGCTGCTGCGCGCCGACGGCACCCGGGTGATGGCTCCCGACAACGACGTGGTGCTGCGCACCGACGACCAGCTGCTCATCGCCGGCCGGTCGCGCGCTCGCACCTCCCTCCAGCTGACGCTGACCGAGGAGCCCACCGCGGCGTACGTGCTCGAGGACCGGTTCGCGCCCTCGAGCTGGGTGTGGCGCAGGCTCGCCGGGCGGCGCGACAGCGAGCAGCTCCGGTGAGCGGCCACTTCGTCGGGCTCGACCTGGCCTGGGGCCAGAACCGGCCCACCGGGGTCGCCGTCCTCGACGGGGCGGGGGAGCTGCTGCACGTCTCGACCCACGGCGACGATGCGGCGATCATGGCCGCGGTGGCGCCGTACGTCGAGGGGGAGTGCCTCGTCGCGATCGATGCCCCTCTGATCGTGGCCAACGCCACCGGCAACCGCCCCGCGGAGGCCGCGCTCAACAAGGTGTTCGCCCGGTTCGACGCCGGAGCGCATCCGGCGAACACGGGCAAGAAGGAGTTCGCCGGAGGCCCCCGGGCCGCCCGCATCGCGACAGCCCTGAAGCTGGACACCGACCCGTCGTCGACGGCGCGACGGCGGGCGATCGAGGTCTACCCGCACCCGGCGACCGTGGCGCTGTTCGGGCTCGGCCGGACGCTGAAGTACAAGAACAAGCCCGGTCGGACCCTCGAACGACTGCGGTCGGAGCTCCTGGTGCTCATGGACCACCTCGAGGGGCTCGACGTCGCCGCGGTGCCGCTGCGGGTCGCTGACAACCCGGCCTGGCTCTCGCTGCGGGCCCTGGTCGAGGCCGCCGAGCGCAAGAGCGACCTGCGGAAGGTCGAGGACCAGGTGGACGCCGTCGTCTGCGCCTACGTCGCCCTGTTCTCGTCCCAGCGGCCGGACCTCACGACCGTCTACGGGGACGGCGAGACCGGCTACATCGTGACCCCGACGCTCCCGGAGGGACAGGAGCCGTCGCGTCGTGCTCCGGCGGCCGTCCCCGCTCCCGCTCCGCCGGCGGACCCGGCGCGGGACGCGGTCCGCCGCTTTGCCGAGCTGCAGCCGGAGCTGCAGGCCGCCACGGAGACCTTCGTGTCGTTGGTGAGGACGCTGCTCGACGACGCCGGCATCAACTACCTCAGCGTCACCGGTCGGGCCAAGAGCGTCGCCTCGTTCGCCGCGAAGGCCGAGCGGACGTCAGGCGGCCGGCGGCTCTACACGGACCCGCTCGAGGAGATCACCGACCAGGTCGGGCTGCGGGTGATCACCTACCTGCACAGCGACGTGGCGGCCGTGGCCGAGCTGCTCGGTGACCAGATGGTCGTCCTCGACGACCGGGACTGGGGGCAGGAGACGGCGAGCGAGGGCCGGTTCGGCTACGCCAGCCGGCACCTGCTGGTCTCCGTCGACGTGGGGCGCGCCGGCCCGGCCCTCGAGGCGATCCGCGGGCGGCAGGCACAGGTGCAGGTGCGGACGGTGCTGCAGCATGCGTGGGCGGAGTTCGAGCACGCGATCCGCTACAAGGGGACGATCCCCGAGGAGCACGCCCCCGACCTCGACCGGCGGTTCACGCTGGCGGCCGGGCTGCTCGAGCTCGCCGACCGGGAGTTCTCCCAGATCCGGGACCGGTTGCAGGCGGCGCTCCCGGACCGTCCGGTCGACGGCGCCTCGGAGGACCCGCGGATCAGCGACCAGGAGCTCGCGGCGTTCCTCGCCGGGCGGTTCGTCGAGGCGGGCTGGTCACGCCCCGACCACTACCAGTGGGTGGCAGGGCTGCTGCTCGAGCTGGGGATCACCTCGCTCGACGAGCTCGGCGGGCTGCTCGCCTCGGTCGACCACACGACGATCGACGCTCGGATGGGGTACAAGTACCCCGCCGGAGCCGTCCGTCGGCTCGACGACGCCCTCCTCGACCTCTTCGGGATGCGGTACGTGCAGCTGCATGGCAACGCCCACCGGGTGCCCCTCCTCGAGGCCCGGCTCGCCAAGCTCCGCACCCCCTGACCCCCTGTGTTGAACCGCCCTCCGTGCTGTGTTCAACCGCCCTTCGGGCTGTGTTCAACCGCCCTTCGCGCGGGGTACGACGCTCCGCCTCACGAGCTCAGGCGCGGAGCCAATGGTCAGGAGGACAAGAATCCACAGGTTTCCTCGGGTGATGTCGTAGTCGGCCAGCAGCGTGGACCATGCGGCGCCGTCGACGTAGTGCCCGAAGCCGAACTCGAACACGACGGTCATGGCTGCCCACAACGCACCGATCCGCAGCGCTTCCTGCATCGAGGTCAGCGGCCACCGCTGCTGCAGCCACCAGACGTAAGCGGCCATCATCGCGATGAGCGTGAACGTCGACAGCTGGTGGGCGGTGTGATCACCGACGGCGCCGGCGTAGGTCACTTCGCGCAGTACCCCGTTGACCACGCCCAACGCGGCCATTCCGATCCACGCCAGGAGCCAGCGGCGCCGTACGGCGGCAGTTCCTCGCCCGGGGTGATGAGCGGATGCCGGTGCTGGATGCCGGCTGATGACAGTCCTCATGAGGACCACCTCCTGGCTCCAGCGTCCCCCCGTCCGTCCGCCGCTGCCAGCGGCAGACGGTGTGAGGTCCGCCGCACCAGCACGAGGGGCGGCTCGACCCTGCACGAGGGGCGGCTCAACCCAGCACGAGGGGCGGCTCAACCCAGCACGAGGGGCGGCTCAACCATTCACGGTGCGGCGGTCGTCGGGCAGGCGACGGGTGAGCCGTCGTCGGTCGAGGTGCTGGAGGAGTGGCAGGGCGACGCGGCGGCTGGTCCCCAGCCTGGTCCGCGCCTCACTCGTCGTGAACGGCTGCGGCAGCTCCCGCAGCAGCTCGATCGCCCGGTCCGCTGCGTCGGGGAGGAGGACGATCCCGTCCCCGAGGTGGAGCAGCTCGCCGGCCTTGGCCGCGGCCGATACGGCTCGGGGACTCAGCCCCACCGCACGCAGCCGGTCTGCGGTCGGTGCCGCGAACGGCGCGACGGCGAGCTCGGAGCGCAGCTCGCTCACCGCAGCGGCCACCTCCGGTGGCAACGTCGACCGGCCGGCCACGGAGACCCGCCCGTCCACCAGCACGAGGGGCGGTTCGACGAGGGAGGCGAGCAGCTCGGGGTCCGGGGCGCCCAGCGCCGAGGCCAGCGCGGAGAGCGGTACGCCGGCGTCCAGCGGGTGGTCCACGTGGTGCTGCTCGACGAGCCGCCGCATGCCGGCGCGCCACCGGGCACGCGTCTCCTCGCTCACGAGCCACGCGGACCCGTCAGAGGGCACCCCGATCCGCCGGAGCAGGTCGACGTGGACGGCGCCACGCCGGCGTACCTCCGACTCCACGGAGGGAGTGCCGTCGACGAGCCGCAGCTCGTCCGCCCGCGCCCGCGCCGCCCCGCGTCGACCGAGCGCGGGCGGCGCCGGGTCGAGCACGGTCACCCCCCAGACCACCCGGCTGCCCGGGTCTCGCAGCAGCGCCCGGTCACCGACGCGCAGCGGCAGCGGTCGCTCGAGAGTGAGCCGGACGAGGTCGTCCGCCAGCGGGCGGGAGTACGACGGCACCGCCACCGCCCCGATGTGCAGGAGCGGCCGACGGGGGAGTCCGGAGGCGGGTCCGGTGAGCCGGACGTCGAGCGCCGCCGTCTCGTGCCACGCCGAGGGGGTGGTGAGCACGCTGTGCCGGTCCAGCGCGACCCGGTCCTCACCACTGAGGTTCAGGGCGACCCGGGCGACGCCGGACACCTCGTCGACCGGCCTGCCCAACGACTGGACGCCACGGACCCGCACCGTCCGCTCGCCGACCGCGAGCACGTCCCCGACACGGATCCTGCCTGCGGGCAGCGTCCCGGTCACCACCGTGCCCGCTCCCTTGACGTGGAACGAACGGTCGAGCCAGAGCCGGACGTCCGCCGACGGGTCGGGTGCGGGCAGTGCGGCGAGCATCGCCACGAGCCGCTGCCGCAGCTCGTCGAGCCCCATCCCGGTGGCCCCGCTGACCGGCACGACCGGGGACCCGGCCAACGAGGTCGAGGCCAGCTCGTGACGTGCCCGCGCCACCATCGGCGCCGGGTCCGCGAGGTCCGAGCGCGTCACCGCGACCACGCCGTGCCCGACCGCGAGGGCGTCGAGCGCCGCGAGGTGCTCCGCAGCCTGCGGCATCCAGGGGTCGTCGGCGGCGACGACGAGGAGGACGGCAGGGACCGGCCCGATGCCTGACAGCATCGTGGAGACGAACCGCTCGTGGCCCGGCACGTCGACGAACGCCACCTCACCCACGGACGGCAGCGCCGTCCAGGCGTAGCCCAGCTCGATCGTCAGCCCCCGGGATCGTTCCTCCGCCAAGCGGTCCGGGTCGGAGCCCGTGAGCGCCTGGACGAGCGTGCTCTTGCCGTGGTCGACGTGGCCCGCGGTGGCGATCACGTGCACGTCGGAAAGCCCTCCGGCCCGGCCGCGGCGCGGCGTACCGCCTCGACCAGGGCGACGTCGTCCTCGGGCGCGACCGCGAGGAGGTCGAGCAGCAACCGGCCCTGCTCCACGCGCCCGACGACAGCCGGGGTGCAGAGCCGGAGCGCCGGCGCCAGGGCCTCGGGCAGGGCGACCGCAGCACTCGGCAGCGAGACCTCCGGTGCACCACCGCCACCGACGGCGCCCTCGGAGCTCACGACCGAAGCCTCCACGACACCGTCGAGCGCGTCGACCACCCGCGCCGCGCGATCCCGCAGTGCCGTGGGTAGCGTCGCCAGCGCCTGCGCGACGGGCGTCGGTGGCCCCGTGAGCGTCGCCTCGAGCGCGGCCAACGTCAGCTTGTCGACCCTCATCGCCCGTGCCAGCGGGTGCCGCCGCAGCACTTCGACGAGCGAAGCCCGGCCGAGCACGAGCCCGCACTGCGGCCCTCCGAGCAGCTTGTCGCCGGACGCGGTGACCAGCGCCGCGCCGTCGCCCAGCGCAGCGGCGGCGCTGGGCTCGTCCGGCAGCCGAGGGTGCGGCCGCAGCAACCCCGAGCCGATGTCGGCGACGACCGGCACGGGCAGCGTCGCCAGCCCGGCCACCGGTACCGATGAGGTGAACCCTCGCACCACGAAGTTCGACGGGTGCACCTTGAGCACGAAGGCGGTGTCGTCGTCGACGGCGCGCTCGTAGTCGGAGAGGTGCACGCGGTTCGTCGTACCCACCTCGCGCAGCCGGCCGCCGGCCGCCTCCACCAGCTCGGGGATCCGGAAGCCGTCGCCGATCTCCACCATCTCGCCGCGGGCGACGACCACGGTGCGCCCTTGGGCGAACGCGTTCGTGACGAGCGCCAGTGCGGCAGCGCCGTTGTTGACCACGTGCACCGCCTCGGCGAGAGGTACGGCGGCCGCGAGCGCCGCCATCGCAGACCGACCCCGTCGACCACGGCGGCCGGTGGCGAGGTCGAGCTCCACGTCGGTGGCCCCGGCCGCGACCGTGACGGCGTCGACCGCGGCCGCGGAGAGCGGAGCGCGGCCGAGGTTGGTGTGCACGATGACGCCCGTGGCGTTGACGACCCGGCGCATCGAGGTCGCCGAGGCCGGCAGCGATGACAGCACGACGTCGGCCACCTCGGTCGGAGCGACCTCGCCGCTGCGGCACCGGTCGAGGGCAGCGACGACCGCCTGCTTGACCAGGGGACGGCCGAGCCGGGCCAGCGGCTCCTCCAGGCGCGGGTCGGCGAGCACGTGGTCGGTGCGAGGCGTGGACCGCCGGGGATCGGGCACGGGTCGATCGTACGGACCCGTCCCGGAGTAGCGTTCGCCCCCGGAGGAGGGAGTCACGCATGAGGGTTCTGGTGACCGGTGCGGCCGGCTCGATCGGACGGGTCCTCGTCCCCGGGCTGGAGAGCCGCGGGCACGAGGTCGTCGGAGCCGACCTGCTGCCGGACCCGGCGACGACCGGCAGGCCGTGGCACGTCCTCGACGTCGGCGACGCGGCGGCGGTGCGCGCCGCGGTGACCGCGCAGCCGCTCGACGCCGTCGTGCACCTGGCCGGCGTCCCGGACGAGACCGACCTGCCGACCGCGCTGGCGAGCCACGTCCACACCACAGGGGCGCTCCTGGACGCCATGGTCGACAACGGCATCCGGCGGATCGTCTACGCCTCGTCGAACCATGCGGTCGGCCGGACCCCGCACCAGGAAGGCGGACCGCTCGGGATCGACGCACGTCCGCGGCCGGACACGTTCTACGGCGTCGGCAAGGTCGCCGCGGAAGCCCTGCTCAGCCTGTACGCCGACCGCTACGGCCTCGACGCGGTCGCCTGCCGCATCGGCTCCTTCCTGCCCAAGCCGGAGCGGCGCCGCCACCTCGCCACGTGGCTCTCCCACGACGACTGCGTCCGCATGGTCGACGCCGCGCTCACCGCGCCGACACCTGGGTTCGCGATCCTCTACGGGATCTCGGCCAACACCCGCAGCTGGTGGGACCTCGCGCCCGGCCGCGCGCTCGGCTACGAGCCTCAGGACGATGCCGAGCAGTACGCCGCCGACGTTCCCGACTCCGCCGACGACGAGCACGACGACCGGTTCGTCGGGGGACCGTTCGCCGGTCCAGCCTTCCACCGGCCGTCGTGGGGCGAGGAGCGGCATGAACCCGGGCGCTGAGGGCTCGGCCGTGCCGTGGATCACGCTCGTCGCCGCCGTGATCGCTGCCGTGGTCGGCATCATCGGCGCACTTCTCCAGCGCAGGACCGGACGCGAGACGTCGCGAGCCGCGGCGCGTTCGGCTGACGCCGCCGAGGAGTCCGCGTATGCCGCCACCGTCTCCGCGGAGGCCGCCGACCAGCGCGCCAAACGGGAGGAGGTCATGCGGATCATGCGTTGGGCGGCCGAGCTCGCGATCTCCGAGGACATGGGGAGAGCGGAGCTGGGCGTGGCGCAGCTGACCGCCCTCTACGACTCGCCGCTGCTGGACGAAGAGCTGTTGCCACAGGTCGACGCGGCCTTGCGTGCCGTCGTCAGCTCGTCCGCCGACGAGATCGAGGAGATCGAAGGCGGAGGGCAGACCGCCGAGGTCGTCGAGGTGGCCGGCGACGAGTCGGGTCCTTCCGACGCGGGTCGTGGCGACCTATCATCGGAGGAGGAGAAACATGCACGGGCTGGAAGGGCGAACGATGGCGAAGAGTAGGACCGTCAAGGTGACCTCCGCCCAGAAGCGTGCCGCCAAGGCCCTGGTCGACCGCAGCGCCAAGACCGGCCGCTACGTGTCGTCCTCGGTCCTGAAGATCGCGAACGCGGAGAGCCAGCCCCGACCTGCTGGCTGAGCCCTCAGAGCGTCACGACGATCTTCCCGGACGTGTGGCCCGACTCCGAGGCCCGATGGGCGTCGGCCATACGGTCGAGGGAGTATGTCGCCGCGACCTCCACCCGCAGCTTGCCCTCGTCGACGAGCCGAGTCAGCGCGTCGAGGTGGTCCCGCTCGGGACGCACGAAGACGTAGCGGCCGCCCAGCTCCAGGACCGTGTCCGGCTCGATCACCGACGCGATCCGGCTGCTGTCCTTCACCTGCTTCGGTGCGTCCGCCAAGGCGTCGCCACCGACGAGGTCGAGCACGGCGTCGACGGGTGAGGAGAGCTGCTCACTGACGGGGCCCTCGGTGTAGTCGACGACCTCGTCGACGCCGAGCTCCCGCAGGGAGTCGTGGTTGCGCCGGCTCGCGGTGCCGACGACGGTGGCGCCGTGCGCGAGAGCGATCTGGACGGCGAACCGGCCGACGCCCCCGGCGGCCGCGTGCACGAGCACCCGGTCGCCCGCCCGGACATCGAGCGCTTCCACGAGGCACTGGTACGCCGTGAGCCCGGCGAGCGGGACCGCGGCTGCCTCCTCGAACGACAGCAACGACGGCTTGCGCGTGACGGTCCGCTGCGGCGCGGGGACGAGCTCGGCGGCGGTGCCCCAGCAGACGTCGTCGCGCCGGACGTAGCCGTAGACCTCGTCACCGACCTGCAGCCCCGTGATCACCGCGGGTCCAACGGCCTCCACGACGCCGGCGACGTCCCACCCCGGGATGATCGGGAGATGGTGCGGATAGGCGCCTTGGAGGAACCCCTTGCGGATCTTCCAGTCGACCGGGTTGACGCTCGTCGCCCGGCTCCGCACCAGGACGGTGTCGGGGCCGACCGGTGGGTCGTCATGGTCACGGACGGCGATCACATCGGCGTCGCCGTACTCGTCATAGACAGCTGCGCGCATGGGACGTGCTCCTCGGCTCCAGGGTGGTTGTCTCCTACAAGAGCATCCCGGCGGCGCTCCCCAGCCAAACCCTTGCACCTTCGAGCCTCCCGCTGAGCACACGGCTATGGACACGTCCGATCCCAGCAGGTTCCATGGGGAGGGCTACCACGACCCAGGGGGTGCCCGATGCTGTTGACGTTGCACGAGCGCGAGCGGCTGATGATCTACACCGCCGGCAAGCTTGCCGAGGAGCGCAGGGACCGTGGGTTGCGGCTGAACCTGCCCGAGGCCACCGCGTTGCTCACCTCGTTCCTGCTCGAGGGCGCGCGCGACGGCCGTACCGTCACCGACCTCATGGAGGCCGGCCGGCACGTGCTCGGCCGTGACGACGTGATGGAGGGTGTGCCGGAGATGCTGGGGCAGCTCCAGGTCGAGGCGACGTTCCCTGACGGCACCAAGCTCATCACCTTGACGGCGCCGATCTCATGACGCGGGCAGAGCACCCCAGCGACGACCCCGGCACCCGCGCCCGCAAGACCGGTCCCCACGACGAGCTGGAACGGCACACCCACTCGGGCGCCAACAGCCCGAGCCTGCCGCGGCGTCCGGGCACGGGGGAGCGGCAGGCTGAACGGCGCCCGTACTCCGGCGACGACCCGCACGCCGACGAGCCGCTGATCCCGGGCCAGATCTGCTACGCCGACGACCCGGTGATCATCAACGAGGGCGCCGACGTGGTCACGCTACGGGTGGAGAACACCGCCGACCGGCCGGTGCAGGTGGGGTCGCACTACCACTTCGCCGAGGCCAATCCCGCCTTGCAGTTCGACCGGGAGGCGGCGTGGGGCCGGCGCCTGAACGTGCTGTCCGGCGGGTCGGTGCGGTTCGAACCGGGGGCGGCTGAGGACGTGGAGCTGATCCCGATCCGCGGCCAGCGCATCGTGGCGGGGCTGCGCGGGGAGTGCGGAGGGAAGCTCGATGGGTGAGATCGACCGGGCGGAGTACGACGCATCGTTCGGCCCGACCACGGGGGACCGGATCCGGCTCGCGGACACGAACCTCTTCATCGAGGTGACCGAGGACCGGTGCGTGGGCGGCGACGAGGCGGTGTTCGGAGGCGGGAAGTCGATCCGCGAGTCGATGGGGCAGTCCCGCTCCACCCGCGCCGACGGGACACCCGACCTGGTCATCACCGGTGCGGTCGTGCTGGACCACTGGGGCGTCATCAAGGCCGATGTCGGGATCCGTGACGGTCGCATCACCGCGCTCGGCAAGGCGGGGAACCCGGAGACGATGGACGGCATCCATCCCGAGCTGGTGATCGGGCCCTCGACGGAGGTCGCCTCCGGGAACGGGCTGATCCTCACCGCGGGCGCGATCGACACCCACGTCCACTTCGTCGACCCGGCCTCCACGGAGGTGGCCCTCGCCGCAGGCACCACCACCGTCGTCGGCGGCGGCACCGGTCCCACCGAAGGATCGAAGGCGACGCTCGCGACACCGGGCCCGTGGTGGACCGCCCGGATGCTGGAGTCGTTCGAGCCCTGGCCGGTGAACGTGCTCTTCATGGCGCGAGGGAACACCGTCTCCCACGACGCCCTGTGGGAGCAGCTGCGCGGCGGAGCGGCGGGGTTCAAGGTGCACGAGGACTGGGGAGCCACCCCTGCCGCCATCGACGCCGCGCTCACCGTCGCCGACGAGTCGGGTGTCCAGGTCGCCATCCACTCCGACACCCTCAACGAGGCCGGCTTCGTCGAGGACCTGCTGGCGGCGGTGAAGGGCCGGACCTTCCACGCGTACCACACCGAAGGCGCCGGCGGCGGCCACGCTCCGGACATCATCCGCATCGCGGGCGAGCCGTACGTGCTGCCGGCCTCCACGAACCCGACCAGACCGTTCACCCGCAACACGATCGCCGAGCACCTCGACATGGTGATGGTCGCCCACCACCTCAACCCACAGGTGCCCAACGACCTCGCCTTCGCCGAGAGCCGGGTGCGTGCCGGCACCATCGCCGCCGAGGACGTCCTCCAGGACCTGGGAGCGCTCTCGATCATGTCGTCCGATGCCCAGGCGATGGGACGGATCGGGGAGGTCGTGATCCGCACCTGGCAGACCGCGCACCGGATGAAGGAGCTGCGCGGCGCCCTGCCCGGTGACGGCCGCAACGACAACGGCCGGGCCCGCCGCTACGTCGCGAAGTACACGATCTGCCCCGCTGTCGCGCACGGCCTCGAGCAGGAGATCGGCTCGGTGGAGCCGGGCAAGATGGCCGACCTGGTGCTGTGGCAGCCGGCGTTGTTCGGGATCCGACCGACCGCGGTGTTCAAGGGCGGCATGGTGGCCCTGGCCGCGTTGGGCGACCCGAACGCGTCGGTGCCGACGCCGCAGCCGGTGCTGCCCCGGCTCGGGTACAACGCGCAGAGCCCGTCGGCTTCGTCCACCAGCGTCGCGTTCGTCTCCCAGGCGGCGATCGATGACGGCCTCGCCGACCGGTTGCCGGCGGTACGGCGACCGCTGGTGGCCATCCAGAGCGTCCGCGGGCGCGGCAAGGAGGATCTGCCGGAGAACATCGCGATGCCGCGGATCGAGGTCGACCCCGACACCTACAGCGTCCGTGTCGACGGTGAGCTGATCGAGCACGAACCGGCCGTGGAGCTTCCCATGGCGCAGCGGTACTTCCTGTTCTGATCGGCGACGCCCCGTGGGCGTCCTCGCGCCGCACAGGAGCGCGTCTCGCGCATGGGACAGTGCGGCCATGCGGCTGCGTTCAAGGAGTGGCCCAGGTCCCGCGCCGCATGACCGCGGTCACCGTCAACGCTGCGTCCAGGACGACGAGGTCGGCGGAAGCGCCTTCGGTCATCGCGGGTTCAGGCAGTCCTAGTGCACGTGCTGGGTTGATGGAGGTCAGCCGCGCCGCCGCGACGAGGGCGGTGTCCTGATCGCGGTTGCAGTGGAGGACGGCGTACCGGAAGAGCTCGTCCATGGTGGCGGTGCTGCCGGCGATCGTGGTGGTGCCGGCGACCGTTGCGACGCCGTCGGCGACACGGACGGGTAGCGCCCCGAGCCGGTATTCACCGTCGGGCATCCCGGCTGCGGCCATGGCGTCGGTGACCAGGGTGACCCGGTCGATGCCGGCGCTGTCCCACACGTGGCGAGCGAGGGCTGCATCGAGGTGTACGCCGTCGGCGATCAGCTCGACCGTGACGCGCGGGTCCTCGAGCAGTGCTACCACCGGTCCGGGCTCGCGGTGGTGCACCGGACGCATCGCGTTGAACAGGTGCGTGCCGACAGTGGCGCCGGCCGCGATGGCCGCGCGGGTCTGCTGGTAGGTGGCGTCGGTGTGCCCGACCGCGGCGACGGAGCCGGCGCCGACGACCCTCTTGATCGCCTCGTGGGCCCCGTCGAGCTCGGGAGCAAGGGTCACCATGCGGATGGTCCCGCGACCGGCCCTGAGAACGCGATCGATCTCCGCGGGGTGCGGGTCGCGCAGGGCCGAGGCGTCGTGCGCGCCACGCCTGCCCGGTGCAAGCCACGGGCCTTCAAGGTGGATGCCCGCCACGAGCCCCTCCTCCACCTGCTCAGCCAGCACACCCACCTGCCGCAACAGCTCTTCGGGAGGCGCCGAGACCAGTGATGCAACCATCGTGGTGGTCCCGTGTCGGGCATGCAGCTCAACGGCACGGCGGGTTCCCTCGGCGGAGGCCTCCGAGAATGACCCGCCCCCACCTCCGTGGACGTGCATGTCGACAAAGCCCGGGACGACCGTCGCGTCACCCAGGGATACGTCGGCGGGTCGGCGTGGCGAACCGGCGCCCAGGCCGACCAGGCGCCTGCCGACCACCTGGAACCAGCCGGGTCGCAGCACCGCCGTACCGGTGACGACGGCGTCGGCAGTGATCAGCACACCCGGCCCGGAACCCTTCGGATGCCCCTCAGATGCCTTGCCACGCAGGCTTCCCACGGAAGGTGTCCCGGTAGTACGAAGCCAGCTGCAATCGACCCGCGGCCGCCTCGTCCAACAGCACGGTGGCGTGCGGGTGGTGCTGCAGGATGGTCGCCGGCCACAGTGCGCTCACCGCTCCTTCGACCAGGTGGTGCACCGCTTCGGCCTTCCCCTGACCGGTCGCAACGAGCAGCACGTGGCGAGCCGACATGATCGTGGCCAGCCCCTGGGTGAGGCAGTGGGTGGGGACCGCCTCGAGATCGCCGTCGAAGAACCGGGCGTTGTCGAGCCGCGTCTGCTGCGTCAGAGTCTTGATCCGGGTCCGCGACGCCAACGAGGAGCCCGGCTCGTTGAAGCCGATGTGCCCATCGGTCCCTATCCCCAGGATCTGCAGGTCCACCGCGCCTGCCTCGGCGATGGCCTCCTCGTACGCCGCGCATGCAGCCGGGATGTCCTCCGCCAGCCCGTCGGGACCTTGGACCGCCCCCGGTACGAAGTCGACTCGGGAGACGAAGTCCTTGTCGATGACGTTGCGGTAGCGCTCCGGGTGGGTGGCCTCGAGCCCGACGTACTCGTCGAGGGTGAACCCGCGGGCACCCGCAAAGGACACCTCTCCAGCCGCACAGCGCCGCGCCAGCTCGTCGTAGACCGCCAGGGGGGATGAGCCGGTCGCCAGACCGAGCACCGCGTCCGGCCTGTGTCCCAGGAGGTCGGCAACGGCGTCCGCGGCCAGTTTCCCGATCGCCTCCGCTCCGTCGAGGATGACGACTTCCATCGTGGTCTCCTACTGCTCGGGTTTCGTCGCGCCAGTAGCGCTGGCAGCAGGCAAGACGGTGAAGATCTCGTCGAGAACCGCCACTTGTGTCTCCGGTGTCGCGATCATGTCGATGGTGGCCTTCTTGTCCATCACCACGATCGGGATGACCGGATCACGGCCGGTCGCCTCGACCCTGGGAACGTCGTAGGTGATCATCGGTTGGCCGACCTCCACCTGGCCGCCCTCCTCGACGAGTACGGTGAACCCTTCACCGTTGAGCTGGACGGTGTCCAGCCCCAGGTGCACGAGGACCCCCACCTTGTCGGAGGTCATGATCACGTAGGCGTGCGGCCACAGCTTCATGACTTCGCCGCTGACGGGTGCGACCGCGTCCACGACCGCTCGCGGCGGGTCGATCGCCAGACCCGCCCCGACGATCCCTTTCGCGAAGGTCGCATCGGGGACGTTCTCCAGCGCCACGAGCCGGCCCGGGACCGGAGCAACCACTGATCGCGGAGCCTGCGCCGCAGGATGCGCGGCGGCTGCGACGTCAGCTGTAGCGGTGCTGGCCGCCGTGGCCGCCGCCGTCTCGGCGGTGCTGTTGAGCTGTTCCGGGGGCGTACCCGCCAGCACGCTGTTGATGTCGCTCTTCAGGGCGTCGGCCTGGGTACCGAAAACAGCCTGGACGTTGTTTCCCACCTCGATCACGCCCGCAGCGCCCAGTGCCTTGAGCCGCGACTGGTTGACCTGGGCCTTGTCGGCGACCTCGATCCGCAGGCGGGTGATGCAAGCGTCGACGTTGAGGAGGTTGTCCCGGCCACCGAAGGCGGCGATCAGCTGCTCGGCCTTGTGCTGGGGTGCTCCTACGGCGCCGGTGGTCGTCCGGCCACCGGACGGGTCAGACAGGTTGGCAGCCTGTTCGGCCTCGAACTCCTCGTCGGGCTCGCGTCCGGGCGTGCGCATGTTCCACCGCACGATCGCGAACCGGAACAACACGTAGTACAGGGCGAAGAAGACCAACCCCATCGCGATGAGCAGCGGAACGTTCTGGGCCGCGGGTGCCGTGCCGTAGAGGATGAGGTCGATGAGCCCCGCGGAGAACGAGAAGCCGAGGTGGATGTCCAGCATGTAGGCCACCGCCAGTGACACGCCAGTCAGGAGCGCATGGATGACGTACAGCGGGAACGCCACGAACATGAACGCGAACTCGAGCGGTTCGGTGATCCCGGTGACGAAGGCGGTGAGCGCGGCAGCCGACAGGATCCCGATAGCGACCTTCTTCTGCCTGGGCCTGGCGACGTGGATCATGGCCAGCGCGGCGCCGGGAAGTCCGAACATCAGGATCGGGTAGAACCCTGAGGTGAGCTGGCCCGCAGCGACGTCGCCGGAGGCGAACCGGGTGAGCTCGCCGGTGACCACGCCGTCCGCGGTCTCATAGTCGCCGTAGATGAACCACACGTAGGTGTTGACGATGTGGTGCAAGCCGAGCGGGATCAACATCCGGTTGATGAACCCGTAGAGGAAGGCGCCGAAGGCACCCGACGCGCCGATGAACTCGCCCGTCGAGGTCAGACCGTTCTCGAAGAGCGGGTAGAGGTAGCTCAGGACGAAGCCCAGGAACAGGGTGGCCAGGGACACGACGATGGGGACGAAACGACGGCCGCCGAAGAAGCCGAGGTACGCCGGCAGCTCGATGGTGTGGTACCGGTCGTACAACACCGCTGTCACCAGGCCGACCGCGATGCCGGCGAAGACGCTGTAGTTGATCAGCAGCTGGTTGCCTGCCGTGTCGACCTCGCCTGCCAGGACGATCGGTGACATGGCGTCGAAGACCGCGTCGATCACGAGGTATCCGGCGACCGCGGAGAGGGCGGTGGACCCGTCGGCCTTCTTGGCCATGCCGATCGCCACCCCGACGGCGAACAGCAGGGGCAGGTTCGCGAAGATCGCGCCACCCGCCGCCGTCATCGCGTCGAAGAACGGTCCGATGACCGGGGTGTCGATGTCGCCCAGCAGGTCGTCCTGACCGAGCCGCAACAGGATGCCGGCAGCGGGGAGCAGCGCGATCGGCAGCATGAGGCTCTTGCCGAAACGCTGCAGCTGGGCGAAGCCGGGCACCCGCAGCCCCGACCTCTTCGACGTCACCGTGGTGGAGCTCATTCGGTCCTCCTGGGTTGTGCCATCGGGTGACATGGGCCCGCTTCGGCCATCCTGGCACGGGCCGACGGCCATGTCCTGCCCCCCTGAGCGGGTATCCGACGGAGAAAAGTGTGGCAATCTGTCGAGGAAGGGCGACCAGAAGAACGGAGGTGGCGCCATCATCCATCCGGGCCTGAGCGCCGACGATGGTAGCCTCCGCGATCGCGAGGGGTTGTGTGGGCGATGACGACATCCGCGCTGCTCCTGGACCTTGATGGCACGTTGATCGACTCCGAGCAGATGCATCGCGCGGCCTACCGCGCGTACTTCGCCCGGCGGGGGTGGCCCTACGACGAGGCGCTGCTCAGCAGGTTCACGGGTCGTCGAGCCGAGGATGTCTTCGCAACCGACCCGGGGCCCTGGGTGGGTGAGGACCCGGCGGTCCTTCGCGATGCAGTGGTCGCTCATGTCGATCCCGATGTCCGCCCCCCGCCTGTTTCCGGCGGGGCGGAGCTGATCACGGCTGCCGCCGCCGCGGGAGTCCGGGTGGCGATCGTCACCTCTGCGACTCTCGACTGGGCTGAGCTCACCATGGATTCGCTGGGAGTACGTCAATTCGTGGAGGTTGTCGTCACGGCCGACGACGTCAGGGACGGGAAGCCCGACCCCATGTGCTACCGCCATGCGTGTGAACTGCTGAACGCAGCGCCTGAGCACGCGATCGCGGTGGAAGACTCTCCGGCCGGCGTGGCTGCCGCGGTTGCCGCAGAGGTGGGCCGCGTCTACGGCGTGACCACCACCTGGCCCGCGGACGCACTGAGAACGGCGGGGGTCACCGACGTCTTCAAGGACCTGCATTCCCTCGTGGCCCTCGTGGAGTCCTAGCCTTCCGTGCGACGTGAGGTCCCGGGCCATCCTGCTCGTCGAACCTCTGGCGTTCAGCGTCTCGACGCACACCAGCATGGCCAAGACGGCGACGCATCATGGAGGGGGCTGGTGCCGCGCGGCTGAGTCTCCGTGGAGCTGATGACTAGACGATGAGCCAGACCACCGAGGCCGCAAGGAACCCCACGACCGACAGGATGGTCTCCAGGACCGTCCACGTCAGCAGGGTCTCCTTGACCGACATGTTGAAGTACTTGGCGATGATCCAGAAGCCGCCGTCGTTGACGTGGCTGGCGATGATCGAGCCGGCCGAGATAGCGATCACGATGACCGCGATCTGCGCCTGCGAGTAGCTGGTCCCCTCGAGCACGGGCTGGATGATGCCGGCCGTGGTCACGATGGCGACCGTGGCAGAGCCTTGGGCAAGCCGTAGTGCGCAGCTGATGAGGTACGCCGACAGGATGACGGGGAGCCCCCCGGCCTCCATCGAGCTGGCGACCGCGTCCCCGATGCCGGTGGCGCGGAGGACGGCGCCGTAGAAGGCTCCCGCACCGACGACGAGGAGGATCATCCCGATCGGCCTGAGGGACTCTCCGCTGATGTGGCCGAGCTCGGTCGTGGTCATGCCGCGGCGCGTGCCGAGCAGCCACAGCGCGAGCAGAACGGCGATGGTGAGCGCGATCGCCGGTGTGCCGAGGAAGATCAGCAGCTGACGCAGGTCCGAGCCGTCGTCCAGCGTGACGCTCCCGACGGTCGCCCCGAGGATCAGCACCATCGGGACCAGGATCACGAGCGCGACCAGGCCGAGCGATGGGGGCGGTAGTGCGGTCCGGGACGTGGTCACGGGATCGCGGACCGGCTCCGCGGTGTCATCGAGGACCATCGAGCGGCTTGCCCCGGGGGTCGGGCGGGCGGACTCGGCTCGACCGGCTGCGGACGGGTCGTCGCTGGTCAGCCCTCCGTCATGCCCATCGAAGACCTCAGACTGGTGCCCTTCGAGCTCGGCAGAGATGAACTCGTCCGGCACCTCGATGTGCACCCGCTTGCCGATGAAGGAGCCCCACCAGACGCCTGCGACCAACCATGCCGGGATTCCGCAGACGGCACCGATGACGATGATCCACCCCAGGCTCACGCCGAGCAGCCCGCTGGCAGCGACAGGGCCAGGGTGGGGCGGCAGGAACGCGTGGGTGACCGACAGGCCGGCGAGCATCGGCATCGCGTAGAGGACCAGCGACCGGCCGCCGCGCTTGGCGGCCACGTAGACGAGGGGGGCGAGCACGAAGATGCCGATGTCGAAGAAGACGGGGATGCCCAGGATGAGGCCGGTCAGGCCCATCGCGAGCGGGGCGCCCTTGGGCCCGAAAAGGTGCAGCAGCTTGCTGGTGAGTACGTCGGCGCCGCCGGAGCGCTCCATGATCGCGCCGAGCACGGTGCCGAGCCCGATGATCAGTGTGATGTGGCCGAGGATGCCGGCGAACCCGACTTCGAGGAGCGACTCGCCCGCGGTGGTGGGCGTCCCGACGAGGTCGACGATGGGCAAGCCCGCTGCGAGGGCGACGAGGATGCCGACGATGAGCAGCACGATGAAGGGTTCGATCTTGAACCGGATGATGGCAACGAGCAGCACCACGATGCTGAGCGCAGCGAGAGTGAGCAAGCCGGCTGTGTCGTTCTGCAGCCAGTCGACGAAGGTTCCCATGGGTGTGGCTCCTATCGGCCTGGAGGGGGGGTCAGTGCGGCCACGAACCGGCGGGCCCGGTCGGTGACGTCATGCCATGCAGCGGAGGCGACGGAGGCGGGAGGGACGACGCTGGTGCCGGCGCAGACTGCGAGCGCGCCGGCGTCGAGGAACGACGGGGCGTTCTCCTCGCTGATCCCGCCTGAGGGCAGCAGGGACACGTCGGGGTAGGGGCCGTGCAGGTCCTTGAGGTACTTCGGGCCCAGCTGGCCGGCGGGGAAGATCTTGACCGCTGCCGAGCCGAGGTCGACCGCTTGCGCCACCTCGGACGGCGTGAAGGCGCCGAGGAACACCGGGACACCTCGCCTGACCGCCTCCTTCGCCACGTCGGGGCGCAGGCCGGGGGTGACCAGGAACCGCGCCCCGGCATCGATGGCGGCACCGGCTTGGGCCGCGGTCATCACGGTGCCCACGCCGACGACCGCCCCGGTGCTGTCGGCGGCCGCGGCCGCCCGCCGCACGTGGGTCAGCACGTCCGGCGTCGTGAACGTCAGCTCCACGATGCGGATCCCGCCCGCCGTGAGCGCACGGCACAGCTCGGCGGCGTCGGGAATCCGGTCGGCACGTACGACGCTGAGCACGCGGTCCTCGCGCAGCACGTCGAGAAGGCTCGTGGCTTGAGTGTTCACACGACCGTCCCTTCGGAGACCCGGCGCAGCGCCCGACCGGCGACGGCCTCGGTGCGCCGCCCCTCCTCGATCGCCGGCTCACCGTTGACGAAGACGTGGCGGATGCCCGCTGCCGGCTGCCTCGGACGCTCGAAGGTGGCGGTGTCGGCGACCGTGCCCGGGTCGAGCAGGACCAGGTCGGCGGCGTACCCGGTCCTGACCAGCCCGCGGTCCCGCAGCCCCAGCCGGCGGGCCGCCCGGCCGGTGAGGTGCCCGACGCACTCCTCGAGCGAGAACAGGCCGAGGTCCCTGGTGTAGTGGCCGAGGTACCGCGGGAACGTGCCCCAGGCTCGCGGGTGCGGCTTCGCCCCGACCAGCAGACCGTCGCTCCCGCCGGTGTGCCGGCTGTGCTGCATGATCGCGCGCACGTTCTCCTCGTGACCGACGTGCTGGAGGATCCCCGTCGCGAGCTCGTCACGGACCAGGACGTCGACGAACACCTCGAACGGCTCGCGACCGTCCTCCGCGGCGATCTCGGCGATCGTGCGCCCGACCAGGTCGTGAAGCTCCTCGTGCGTCACGCCGCTGAGCTCGATCGTGTCCCACTCGGCCACCACGCCATGGCAGCCGTCGGAGCCGTTGACCTCCAGGTCCTGCCGGATCCTGGCGAGGCTGGCGGGGTCGCGCAGCCGGTCCAGCGTCGGCTCGAGGCCGCCCGCCGAGGCCCAGCTCGGCAGGACGGCGGACAGCGTGGTCGCGCCCGGAAGGTAGGGGTAGGTGTCGAGGCTGACGTCGACACCGTCCGCGACCGCCTCGTCGATGAGCGCGAGCAGCTCCGGGGCGCGGCCCTTGTTAGGCGCGAAGTTCATGGTCGCGTGCGACAGGTGCAACGCACACCCGGACTCCCGAGCGACGTCGACCATCTCGGCGTACGCCTCGAGGGCGCCCTTGCCGTACGAACGGTGGTGAGGTGCGAAGAACCCGCCGAGCGAGGCGACCGTACGGCACAGTGCGACCAGCTCGGACCGGTCGGCGTACATCCCCGGGGTATAGGTCAGCCCCATCGAGAGGCCGACGGCGCCCTGCAGCATGCCGTCGGAGATGACTTCTTGCATCTCCTGAATCTGGGTGTCGCTCGCGGGAACGTCGTCCCAGCCCACGACGAGCGCGCGGACGACGCCGTGCGGGACCAGGTAGGCCGCGTTGGTGGCGATGCCCTGGTCGAGACGGTCGAGGTACTCACCGATCGACCGCCACGAGAAGTCGAAGTCGGCCGGGTCGGTGTTCCAGCCGGCGATCTTCTTGCGCACCTTGCCGAGCGTGACGTCGTCGACGGGCGCATAGGAGAGCCCGTCCTGACCCAGGAGCTCCGTGGTGACGCCCTGGCTCACCTTGGCCAGGTGCGCAGGATCCAGCAGCAGCTGCAGGTCTGAGTGTGCGTGCATGTCGATGAACCCTGGCGTCAGGACGAGGCCGTCGGCCTCGATGACGCGGTCGGCCTGGGGAACCGCGCCTCCGCCCGGGCGGATGTCGGCGATCCGGTCGCCGTCGACCAGGACATCGGCGACGTACCTCGGTGCCTCGGTGCCGTCGACCACGGTCGCGGCCAGGATGAGGGTGCGCATCTGTGCTCCCTGCTCAGAAGAAGGTCTGGACAAGGTCGACGACCACGGGGTCGTCCCCGTCGCTGTCGGGTAGCACGGGGATCATCCGCCACTTGTCGAACGCCGTGCACGGGTGGGAGAGGCCGAGCCGGACGACCTGGCCCACGCGGAGGTCGGCACCCGAGCCGTCGGGATCGAGCTCGAGGAATGCGTGCTGGTCGTTCACCGCGGTGACGCGGGCACCGGTGAGGGGCTTGGTCGGGGATCCCAGCTGGTCGGCGTACAGCTGAGGCTCCGGGAGTCCCTCGTCGAACGGTACGTCGCGCTTCCCGGCGTCCAGGAGGGCGAGACCGGGCTGGGGGCGGGACACCACGCGCGCCCAGGCGTGCATGGCCGAGCGGAGGGGAGTCTGTCCAGGAGTGCGGCCCAGGGGAGAAATCATCCGGTAGAAGCCGTCGTCGTGGATGATGTAGGCGCCGGAGCGCAGGAGGACCGAGCAGCGCGGACCCGATGCGCCTTCTGGGTCGGCGAGCGGGCCGAGCGCGTCGGCGACCTCGTCGAAGTAGGCGCTCCCGCCGGCCGTCACGACGAGGTCGTCGACGCCGGCGTACTCGCCGTCCGCCAGCAGCGACCGGTGCAGCGCCGCGAGCTGTTCCAGGTATCCACGTACGGCGTGCAGTCCGGCGTCCGACGCATCGTGCGCCAGCGCGCCCTCGTAGCCGCTGACGCCGGCCAGGCGCAGCCAGCGGCTCGACGAGACCGCCCTCGCGACGTGCTTCGCTTCTTCCACGGTCCGGGCTCCGGTGCGTCCACCCGGCGCGCCGAGCTCGATCAGCACGGTCAGTGGACGCTGGGGCGAGAGCTCCGCGAGCACGCCTTCCATGGCCGCCACGGTCTCCGGCGAGTCCACCCAGCTGAGGATCTGTAGCTCGGGGTCGTCGTCGAGGCGGCTGCTCACCCACCTCAGCGACGGCGGGTCGACCAGGGCGTTGGCCAGCTGGATCCGGCGGACGCCGAACTCCACGGCCACCCGTAGCTGGCTCGGCGTGGCGAGCGAGATGCCCCAGGCCCCGGCTGCGAGCTGCCGCTCCCACAGCGCCGGGGCCATCGTCGTCTTCCCATGCGGCGCGAGGCCGAGGCCCCGCCCGGCGCACCATTCCGACATCACGGTGAGGTTGTGCTCCAGCTCGAGGTCGGTCAGCACGAGAAGCGGTGTGCTGAACTCCGAGAGCCGGGGCGAGGACGCCAGGAAGCCTCCGACGTCGTGCCCCGCGGCTCTGTGCGGCATCGACTTCTCCATGCCGGTCAAGGTCACCTTGGAGAGCCGCGCCATGACGCGTGGGTCCAGCGTTCTGCCTGAGGGTTCGAGGGTCATGCCGGCCTTCCTGGCAACCAGTGCAACGGTCGCCCCACGGTTGAAGTTGCAGCCTGCGCAACGCGCGTTGCATAGGCTGCGTCATCTGTTGTAGCATCGGTCGCAGAGCGGCGTCAACGATCCACCCGGCGCCACGACTTCGATCGCCGGCGTTCCGGCGCCCCTGTCGTCATCTGAGGAGGACCTGTCGCCGATGCGTAGCCCCGCGGAGCAACACCTGGGGTCGGTGGCCTGCCTGGGAGAGGCGCTCGTGCTGCTCCCCGCACTGCCAGACGAGGCCGATACCCGCTCGCCGGCCACCGACGCGCCCGTCGGCCCACCCGTGGCAGGGACGCTCGCCGGCGCCGAGGCCAACGTCGCCGCCGCGTTGGCGGCGATGGGCGTCCCGGCGTCCTGGATAGGCCGCCTTGGCGCGGACTGGCTCGGGGACCTGCTGTACGCCGACTTGAAGCGGCACGGAGTGGACGTCAGCGCGGTGCAACGGGACCCCGACCGACCGACGGGCTCGTACGCCAAGCTGGTCGAACGAGACGAACACGGCGAGCCGAGCACTCGGGTTCGCTATCGTCGGGCCAGCTCGGCAGCCTCTGCGATGGGCCCGGAGCTCCTCGACGAGCCTCACGTCGACGCGGTGCTGTCACGAGCCACGGTGATCCACACGAGCGGCATCAATCCCGCACTCTCGGCGTCCTGCGCCCAGCTCATGCGTGCTCTGCTGCATCGAGCGCGTGAGTGGGACGCACAGATCTGCTTCGACGTGAACTGGCGTGAGCAGCTCTGGCCCGGTGGCGACCCGAGCACCGTGGTCGAGCTCGCCGGCCTGGCGGACACGGTGCTGGTCGGCGCCGACGAGGCCATCCGTGTGTTCGGCACCGACGACCCGACGTCCCTGCGCGCGATGCTCCCGGGTCCCGAGCTGCTCATCGTGAAGGACGGCGCACGTCGAGCGGTGGCAGTGGCCCGGGACGGGACTGTTGTGGAGGAACCTGCCCTCAGCGTGGAGGTGGTGGAGCCGGTCGGCGCCGGCGACGCGTTCGCGGCGGGGTTCCTCGCGGGGCGGGTGCGCGGCGAGGAGACGCGCCGATGCCTGCGTCGTGGCCACCTCAGCGCCGCAGTGGTCCTCACCGTCACGGGCGATTCAGCCGCCGCCGACCTGGCAGGCGTCCAGCACCTCCTGAACGCCACGCCGGCCGAGTGGGCAGCGGCCATCGTGACCGCATCCGGTGTCACGACCCGCACCCCAGACGGAGCCGACCGGTGAGCCAGAGCGTCGGCCGGGCGCTGCAGATCCTGATCCAGCTGGGGGACGGACCGGCCAACCTCGACGAGCTTGCAGCCGCCACCGGCGTCCACAAGACGACCGTGCTGCGACTGTTGCGAACCCTCGCCCAGGAGCAGTTCGTCGTGCGTGACAGCAGCCATCGCTTCTACCTGGGATCACGCGTCTTCGAGCTCTCCTCACGCGCACTGGACCAACGAGAGGTACGGCGCGTCGCCGGCCCGCACCTCGCCGCGTTCAACCGGAAGCACGGTCGCACCACCCACCTCGCGGTGCTCGAGGACGGCGAGGCGGTGTACATCGACAAGCTGGAGTCGCACGACCAGATCCGCATGTACTCCCGCATCGGACTGCATCCCCCGTTGCACTCGTCAGCGGTCGGCAAGGTCCTCCTCGCGGACCTCCCCGAGGCCGAACGCACAGACATCGTGTCCCACCTCTCGATGAGCCCGACGACCCCGAACACGATCACGGACCCGGACACCCTGCTCGCGGAGCTCGACGCCGTCCGGCAACAGGGGTGGGCGCACGACCGTGAGGAGAACGAGCCGTCCATCAACTGCATCGCGGCGCCCGTGCGCGGCGCCTCGGGGCGCACCGTGGCAGCGGTGTCGGTCTCGGTCCCCGACGTCGTCCTCACCTACGACCAGCTGCTGAACCTGCTGCCCGACCTGCTCGAAGTGACCACGGCGATCTCCCAAGACTTCGGCTGGCAGCCGGACCTCAACCACGACAAGGAGCTCACCTCATGACCACCAAGACCGTCGTCAGCACGTCCTCGGCCCCCGCTCCCGCGCACACTTTCAGCCAGGGGGTGACCAAGGGCGGGCTGCTTCAGGTCAGTGGACAGGGACCCGTAGACCCGGGGACCAACGAGTACATCGGCGCCGGCGACGTGCGCGTGCAGACCCATCGTGTGCTCGACAACGTCAAGGCGATCCTCGAGGCCGGCGGTGCCAGCGTGGAGGACGTCGTGATGTTCCGTGTGTACCTCACCACCCGCGACGACTTCGCCGCGATGAACGAGGCGTACGGCGAGTTCGTCCGAGAGAACGTGCCGAGCGGCCGGCTGCCCTGCCGGACGACAGTGATGACCCAGCTGCCGAACGAGGCCATGCTCGTCGAGATCGACGCGCTCGCCGTGGTCGGCTGACCATTCCGCCCGCGCGCCGACGCGGTGTTGCCGAGTGGCTCGATCCGAACGCGATCTACGACGGCGGCAACGCCCCGCCGTCGTCCTTCCACCGCCACAGCTGCTTGTCCGGCACGGTGCCGTCGTCGACGGCGGTGCTGGTCGGGGTCGTCGAGGCCGCGCGCGGGTGCGAGTGCGGCGCCATCGGGTCAGGGTCGCTCGGCGTGTGCTTGCCCTCGATGTGCTGCTGGTGCATCCACCTCACCCACGCACAGAGCTCCTGGACCGACGCCTCGTCCTTCCGGGAGAGCGCGAGCACCGGCCCACCGTTGCGTGCGGCGGTCGCGTCGGCGACCATCTGGTCGACGTCGACGTCGACGTGGGGGCCGAGGTCGGTCTTGTTGATGACCAGCAGGTCGGCGCGGGCGATGCCGGGACCGCCCTTGCGAGCGACGTCGCCGCCGCCGGCCACGTCGAGCACGAAGAGCTGGGCGTCCACCAGCCCCGGGGAGAACGTCGCGGTGAGGTTGTCCCCGCCGCTCTCGACGAGGACGATGTCGACGGGCGCGAAGTCACGTTCGAGGTCCTCCACGGCGAGCAGGTTCATCGTGATGTCGTCACGGATCGCCGTGTGCGGGCAAGCTCCGGTCTCCACCGCACGGATCCGTTCACCGGGCAGCACTCCGGCGGAGCGGAGGAACCGGGCGTCCTCGTCGGTGTAGATGTCGTTGGTGATGACCGCCAGGCTCAGCTCATCGGCCAAGGCGCGGCACACGGTCGCGATCAGCGAGCTCTTCCCGGTGCCGACGGGCCCGGCCACCCCCAGACGCAACGCCCTGCCGCTCGTGCCGCTCGGGGATGCCTCGGGAGTGGTCCCTTGCCTGGTCTCATCGCTCAACGCGTCCTCCTGGTGCTCGTGACGTGCAGATGTCCATGGTCGGGCCACCGTTCCGACCCCACGGCGGCCCGAGCTCGGCCAGCCCCGCAGCCAGTCGGCGCCGCAGCTGGAGGTTGTCGCCGGCGAGGGCGGTGACCAGTGCCGCGGGGCCGGTCAGGGGAAGCAACGCGGCCTCGCCGTCGACCTGTCGCACGGTTGGTGGTCGCTCCACCCAGTCGGGGTCCACGACGAGGACCGACCCGACCGCCCGGTGCCCACCGGTCACCGCGGGCGTGGTCGAGACGGGCGTCCCGTGGACGAGGTCCTGGCGGTGCAGCGGCCGACCGGCGAGCCGTACGCTGACCCGCTGGGCGACGCGTCCGCCGGGCTCACCGTGCCGGCCCAGCAGGACCTCCTCGCGCATGAGGAGCCGGGCCCCGTCGTCGAGGTGCACGCGGACGTCGTTGAGGTGGTCGCAGGCGCGGGCGGCGATGACCGGTTCGGGCAGCCAGATCAAGGTGCCGCCCTCGGCCACGGTGATCCGTACGTCGGTGCGGGACCGCCGTCCGTGCGGTCCCGGCAGCAGCAGCGTGGGTGAGACCTCCGACAGCACGAGCGAGCTGCCTTCGCCGACATCGATCTCCAAGATCAGGTGGTCACCCCCCACGGGCCCGGCGGCCCCGGCCGCCAAGGAGACCTGGACGGCATCCGACGCGACAGCGGACCACGACTCGGCTGCCGTCGGCCTGGTGGGCCGGAGCACCAACGGCGCCTCCGACCGAAGCGTCGACACGCAGCTGCGTCGCCCTCCACCGGCCGTCGTGCGGAGCTGTGTCGCCAGGTGCGCTCGGGCGCGCATCCCCGCGGTCGTGCCTCTGGTGGGCCCACCGACCGCGACCGGCTCGGTCAACGAGAGGGGACGATGCCCGGACGCGAGCGCTTCGTCGGTGCTCATGATGCGAACAGCCGCATCGCTGCGGTCGCGTGGCGCTCAGCCGAGATGTCGAGGAGCGGAGTCCCCGCCGCCGGCAGGTCATCGAGGTCATCGCCGCTCGATGCGACTGCTTCGTCCGCGAGCACGTCCAGCCGTGCGCCGAGCCTGGCCAGACAGGCATGGGTGCTGAACGGGTCGAGGCTCAGCAGCCGCACCGACGCAGCGGCAGGCCCTGCGGTGGACTCGTGCAGCGCGACCATGGCGGCCTCGCGCGGCCCCAGGCCGAACGAGGCGACCGCGGCGCCGAGCGCGATCGGTTGGTGCGGGGCCGGTCCGAGCTGGCCGAACCTCGGGTGGGGGCGGATCGTCTGCATCGCCCGGAGCAGCTGGCGTCCGAGCTGGCGTGACGTCGCCCGTTGTGCCGGCGAGGGGATCCGGGCGTCCAGCTCCGGGTGCAGGGCGTCGAGTCGGGAGTCGTCCGATTCCGCGAAGGCGCCACAGGCTGCGGCCGCGAAGGTGGCGGCGAGGAACCCCGCCGTCGCGGCACGCCCCTCGAGGAACGCCTCCAGCGTCGCGAGGTCGCGCACTCGGCCGGCACCGATGGCCGGTTCGAGACCACCGGAGTGGGCGTACCCGCCGGCCGGGAAGCGTCCGTCCGCCAGCAGCAGCAGCGCTGCGAGGTTCTCGGTCGCGGGGAACGCCCCGGCGTGGTCCACGCAAGCATCACACCATGTTGCTCCGCCACGGGAAAGGCGCAGGCGGCCACCGCGTGGCCGAGCCCGTCACGAAGCCGAGGGCAGCGCGTTCCTCGTCGACACTGACCTGAGCCACTGGCTGATGGCCCTGACGCTTCCGCGACCTCCGGCCCTTCTCGTAGCGGCCCTGAGGCCCCCACGCTCGGGAGCGATGCACGTCCTCATGGTCCTCTGGGACGGCGGAGGCACGGTGCCGGTCGAGGTCGGCGCCGCCCGCCGGCTGATCGAGGCCGGCCACTCGGTCACCGTGCTGGGGGAGCCGAGCGTGGGCGGCGCAGCAGCCGCTGTGGGTGCCCGGTTCAGGCCGTGGCAGCGGGCGCCGTACCCGGTTCAGGAGCGCATCGCCGACTGGGAGGTCACCAACCCGCTCACCCTGCTCCGGCGGCTGCTCGACGGCCTGTTCACCGGGCCGTCAGCGGCCTTGGCCGCCGACGTCCGCGCCGCGGCCGAGGCCGAACCGGTCGACGCAGTGGTGGCGGACGTGGCACTGATGGGGGCACTGGTCGCAGCGGAGTCGCTCGGCATCCCGTCCGCGGCGCTGATACCGGGTCCGTACCTTCGCCCGACCCCGGGCGAGCCGCCGTTCGGCAGCGGGTTGTCGCCCGCGACGGGTCCTCTGGGCCAGCTGCGCGACCAAGTGCTGCCGCGGGTGGCGAACCGGTTGACGGATCTCGGCCTGCGCCAGCTCAATGCCACTCGCCACGAGCTGGGGCTCGAGGCCCTGGACCATGTGTGGTCCCAGCTGGACCGAACCGATCGCGTCCTCGTTCTCACCGCCGAGGCCTTCGACTTCCCGGCCGGTGACCGCCCGGCCAACGTCCGCTACGTCGGGCCGATCCTGGACGATCCGGAGTGGGCCGGTGACGCAGTTCCGCTGCCGCCCGGTGACGACCCGTTGGTCCTCGTCGGGTTGTCCACCGCCCGGACCCGCGGAGCGCCCGAGCTCCTGGAACGGGTGGTCGCCGGCCTCGCCGGGTGCCAGGTCCGGGCCCTCGTCACCACTGGCCCTGCGCTTCGTCCGGTGGCCGCGCCTCGGCCGGGCATCCAGCTGGTGCCGTCGGTACCCCACTCGCGGGTGCTCCCGCACGTTTCTCTCGTCGTGACGCACGGCGGCCACGGCACGGTGATCAAGGCTCTCGCGGCCGACCGACCGGTGCTCGTGCTCCCGCTCGGGCGCGACCAGCCGGACAACGCTGCCCGAGTCGTCCGGCACCACGCCGGTGCCCGGCTCCGTCCGACCGCGACACCGGAGCGCATCGGTCGAGCCGTCTCCGAGCTGCTCACCGACCCCTCGTACGCCGAGGGCGCGGCAAGGCTCGGCAGACTGATCCGCGCCGCGGGCGTGGGAGACCGGTTCGTGGCTGAGGTGACCGGGATGGTGACCGGGGCGCGCTGAGCCGTATCCCGGCATGATGGCGGAGGCGGACGGGAATCGAACCCGCCGGACCCGGATACCGGGCCCCTACGGTTTTGAGGACCGCGCCCGTCACCAGACGAGGAACGCCTCCGGGGACAACCTAGCCACCCCGGCATAGGTTGAACCCCATGACGTCCGCGCCCACGACGACGAGCAGCACGGTCCGCCTCACCCAGTACGCCGCCGGCGGCGGCTGTGCCTGCAAGGTCCCCCCGGGCGAGCTGGAACGGATCGTGCGCGACCTGCCGACCAGCCGGAGCGGAGGTGACCTCCTGGTCGGGCTCGACGACGGCGACGACGCGGCCGCGGTCCGCATCGACGGCGAACGCGCGGTGATCGCGACGACCGACTTCTTCACGCCGGTCGTGGACGACGCGCGCACCTGGGGGCGGATCGCCGCGGCGAACGCCCTCTCCGACGTCTATGCGATGGGCGGCACCCCGCTCGTCGCGCTCAACCTGCTGGCCTGGCCGCGCGACCGGATCCCGTTCGAGCTGGCCGCGGAGGTGCTCGCCGGCGGCGCCGAGGTCTGCGCCGAAGCCGGGGCCTACCTGGCCGGGGGCCACAGCATCGACGACCGCGAGCCAAAGTACGGGCTCGCGGTCACCGGGCTGGCGCACCCGGACCGGTTGCTCCGCAACGACGGCGGGCGTGCGGGCGTCCCGCTCACGCTGACGAAGCCGTTGGGGCTCGGTGTCCTCAACAACCGGCACAAGGCGACGGGGGAGTGGTTCGACGAGGCGGTGGCCGTCATGTGCCGGCTCAACCGGGACGCCGCGCTCGCGGCGCTGGCGGCGGGGTACACCTGCGCGACGGACGTCACCGGCTTCGGCCTGCTGGGCCACCTGTACAAGGTCGCGCGGGCGAGCGGCGTCACCGCGGTGGTGGACTCGGGTGCGGTTCCCTACGTCGAGGGCGCCCGCCAGTCGCTGGCCGACGGCTTCGTCCCCGGCGGCAGCCGTCGCAACCTCGAGTGGGTCCGGCCGCACCTCGACGCAGGCGTCTCCGAGGACGAGCTGGTCCTGCTCGCCGACGCCCAGACCTCCGGCGGTCTCCTCGTCGCCGGAGAGCTCCCCGGCCACCCCGTCATCGGTGAGCTGGTGCCGGCTCAGGGGAGCGCGCTCGTCGTACGGTGACGCCCCGGTCCGCACTGCGCGACCTGCCGGAGGTTGCGGATGCTTCACAAGGGGTACCGGCGTGTGTAGCGTCCCGGTCACGGGCCACAGCTGAATCGAGGGGGCTCCCCATGGGCGACAAGTCATTTCTCGGCTGGCCGGTGCTCCGGCAGCTCCGCGGGACGGACCCGCTCGGTCGCGGACCGGCCGTCCGCTCGAAGCGCACCGAGACGATCACTGCTCGTACGGCGACCGCCGACCGGGTCGCGCGGAGCGTCTGTCCCTACTGCGCGGTCGGTTGCGGCCAGAAGGTGTTCGTCAAGGACGAGAAGGTCGTCCAGATCGAGGGCGACCCCGACAGCCCCATCTCGCGCGGGCGGCTCTGCCCGAAGGGCTCGGCGAGCAAGAACCTCGTGACGAGCGACCTCCGCGAGACGACGGTCCGCTACCGCCGCCCGTTCGGCACCGAGTGGGAGGACCTCGACCTCGACACCGCGATGAACATGATCGCGGACCGGGTCGTCAAGACCCGCAACGACACCTGGCAGGAGATCGACGAGGAGGGGCGGCGGGTCCGCCGTACTCTCGGCATCGCCAGCCTCGGTGGCGCGACGCTGGACAACGAGGAGAACTACCTCATCAAGAAGCTCTTCACCGCCATGGGTGCGATCCAGATCGAGAACCAGGCGCGTATTTGACACTCCTCCACCGTCCCCGGTCTGGGGACCAGCTTCGGTCGCGGCGGCGCGACGACGTTCCAGCAGGACCTGGCCAACGCTGACTGCATCGTCATCCAGGGCTCGAACATGGCCGAGGCCCACCCGGTCGGTTTCCAGTGGGTGATGGAGGCCAAGGCCCGCGGGGCGAAGCTCATCCACGTCGATCCGCGGTTCACCCGGACCAGTGCGCACGCGGACCGCTTCGTGCCGCTCCGGGCCGGCTCGGACATCGCGTTCCTCGGCGGGATCATCAACTACGTCCTGGAGAACGAGCTCGACTTCCGCGAGTACGTCGTCTCGTACACCAACGCGGCGTCGATCGTCAGCGACGACTACCAGGACGCCGAGGAGCTCGACGGGCTGTTCTCGGGGTTCGACCCGGAGACGCGCACCTACGACACCAGCAGCTGGCAGTACGAGCGGCAGGAGGAGGAGGGGGGCGACCGGCAGAACCAGCCGATGCAGCGGGAGACGGCGAGTGCCATGCAGCACGAGACGCATGGGATGAGTGTCGACGGGGACGTGCTGCGCGACGAGACCCTCCAGCACCCGAACTGCGTCTACCAGATCCTCAAACGGCACTACGCCCGCTACACCCCGGAGATGGTGGCCGAGACCTGCGGTGTCCCGGTGGAGGACTTCCTCGACGTGGCCAAGACCTGGGCGGCGAACTCCGGGCGTGACCGGACCACGGCGCTGGTCTACAGCGTCGGGTGGACCCAGCACAGCGTCGGCGTCCAGTACATCCGCACGGGAGCCATCCTCCAGCTGCTGCTCGGCAACATGGGACGGCCGGGGGGCGGCATCATGGCGCTCCGTGGCCACGCCAGCATCCAGGGCTCGACCGACATCCCGACGCTCTTCAACATCCTGCCCGGTTACCTCCCGATGCCGAACGCCGACGAGCACACCGACCTGGACAAGTGGGTCGACAGCGTCCGGAAGCCGGGCGCGAAGGGGTTCTGGGCGAACGCCGGCGCCTACGGCATCAACCTGCTGAAGGCGTACTGGGGCGACGCGGCCACGCCGGAGAACGACTTCTGCTTCGACTACCTGCCGAAGATCACCGGCGACCACGGCACCTACCGCACCGTGCTCGACATGATCGACGGGAAGGTGAAGGGGTACTTCCTGCTCGGCCAGAACCCGGCCGTCGGCTCGGCGCACGGCCGTGCCCAACGGCTCGGCATGGCGAACCTCGACTGGCTGGTCGTGCGCGACCTCTTCGAGATCGAGAGCGCGCGGTTCTGGAAGGACTCCCCGGAGATCGAGACCGGCGAGATCGTGCCGGAGGAGTGCCGCACCGAGGTGTTCCTGATGCCGGCCGCCTCGCACGTCGAGAAGGAGGGCACCTTCACCCAGACCCAGCGGATGCTGCAGTGGCGGGAGAAGGCGGTCGACCCGCAGGACGACTGCCGCTCCGAGCTCTGGTTCTTCTACCACCTGGGCCGGCTGGTCCGTGAGCGGTTGGCCGGGTCCACCGAGGAGAAGGACCGGCCGGTCCTCGACCTCGCCTGGGACTACCAGCTGCACGGCGAGCACGACGAGCCGAGCGGCGAGGAAGTCCTCATGGAGATCAACGGCTACGACATCGCGACCCGCCGGCCGCTGTCGACGTTCAACGAGATGAAGGACGACGGATCGACCCTCGGCGGATGCTGGATCTACACCGGCGTCTTCAAGGACGGGGTGAACCAGGCAGCCCGCCGCAAGTCCCGGCACGACCAGAACTGGGTCGCCGGCGAGTGGGGCTGGGCCTGGCCGGCGAACCGGCGCATCCTCTACAACCGCGCCTCGGCGGACCCGGACGGGAAGCCGTGGAGCGAACGGAAGGCCTACGTCTGGTGGGACGAGGAGGCGGGTGAGTGGACCGGCCACGACGTGCCCGACTTCGAGAAGACCAAGCCGCCGTCGTACCGACCGGCTGCGAACGAAGAAGGCGTCAAGGCGATCGCCGGGGACGACCCGTTCATCATGCAGGGCGACGGCAAGGGTGCGCTCTACGTGCCGCAGGGGCTGATCGACGGCCCGTTGCCGACGCACTACGAGCCGGTCGAGTCGCCGTTCCGCAACCCGCTCTACGGGCAGCAGGGGAACCCGACACGCAAGGAGTACGAGCGCGAGGGCAACCGGATGAACCCGAGCCCGCCGGAGCAGCACAGTGAGGTCTACCCCTACGTCTTCACCACGAGCCGGCTGACCGAGCACCACACGGCGGGCGGGATGAGCCGCTACCTGGAGCACCTGGCCGAGCTGCAGCCGGAGATGTTCGTCGAGGTCTCTCCGGAGCTGGCCGACGAGGTCGGGTTGGAGCACAACGGGTGGTGCAACGTCGTGACCGCTCGGGCGGTCATCGAGGGCCGCGTCATGGTCACCGACCGGCTCCGGCCGCTCAAGGTCGAGGGCAGGACCGTCCACCAGGTGTGGCTGCCCTACCACTGGGGTCAGGGCGGGCTGGTGACCGGCGACTCGGCCAACGACCTGTTCGGGATCTCCCTGGACCCCAACGTGCTGATCCAGGAGACCAAGGTCGGCACCTGCGACCTCCGGCCGGGTCGACGCCCCACGGGGCAGGCGCGGCTCGACCTGGTCAGCGCTCACAGCCGGCGGGCCGGCGTGCACCACGGCGACTTCCCCCAGGTGGTCACCACCGGACCCGGCTCCAAGGGCCAGAAGAGCGCCGGCGACCCGACACCTCGACCGAGCGGCGACGACCCGTCCGGGGACACCTCCTACGGCTCGGAGGGGAGCTGACATGTTCGGCAAGCAGAACAGCCTCTTCGGTCCGGTCAACCCGGCCGAGGAGGCAGGGTACGACGAACCGCCGGCCCGGAAGGGGTTCTTCACCGACACCAGCATCTGCATCGGCTGCAAGGCGTGCGAGGTGGCCTGCAAGGAGTGGAACGACGTCCCCGAGGACGGGTTCGACATGCTCGGCATGTCCTACGACAACACCGGGTCGCTGAGCGCCAACTCCTGGCGTCACGTCGCGTTCATCGAGCAGCCCGCCCGGGGGGCAGGTTCCCCGGGATCCCCCCACGGTGGTGACGACGGCGCGAGGGCTCCGGTCGAGCTGGGGATGCCGGGGCTTCGTCCGGGCGACGACGGTGCCACCACCATGGGCTCCGAGCAGATGGACTTCCGGTGGCTCATGGAGTCGGACGTGTGCAAGCACTGCACCCACGCCGCCTGTCTCGACGTCTGTCCGACCGGCTCGCTGTTCCGGACCGAGTTCGGCACGGTGGTCGTCCAGCCGGACATCTGCAACGGCTGTGGCTACTGCGTCCCGGCGTGTCCCTACGGCGTGATCGAGCGTCGCAAGGGGCCCGAGGGCGCCAACAACGTCGGCATCGCGCAGAAGTGCACCCTCTGCTACGACCGGCTCACCGAGGGACAGACGCCCGCGTGCGCGCAGGCCTGCCCCACCGAGTCGATCCAGTACGGCGACGTGGAGCAGCTCCGCGAACGGGCGAACCAGCGGGTCCAGTCCCTCCACGAGCGCGGCGTCATGGACGCCCGGCTCTACGGCAACGACCCGAACGACGGGGTCGGCGGAGCGGGTGCGTTCTTCCTGCTCCTCGACGAGCCCGAGGTCTACGGCCTGCCGCCGGACCCGGTCGTGACGACCAAGGACCTCCCCCAGATGTTCACCCGGGCCTCGGCGGCGGCCGGGGCCCTGCTGGCCGGCGCGGTCGTCTCCTTCGTGAGGGGGCGGCGGTCGTGACCACGGAGAGCGCTGCCACCGGGGAAGGCATCAGGGCCCCCGGCGGCGACTTCATCCGCAAGCGCGGTGGTGGCCGGGGCGAGCAGTCGATGGTGCCACCGGCCACGTTCACCTCCTACTACGGACGCAACATCGTCAAGCCGTCGCCGTGGGAGGCCGACATCCCGGCGTACCTCTTCGCGGGCGGCGTGGCGGCCGGCTCGTCGCTGCTGGCGGCCGGCGCCGACGTCACCGGGCGTGACGCGCTGCGCCGCACCGGTCGGCTCGGTGCCATCGTCGCGCTGAGCTTCAGCCTCGCGGCCCTGGTGCACGACCTCGGCCGCCCGGCACGGTTCCTCAACATGCTCCGGACGGTCAAGCTGACCTCACCGATGTCGGTGGGGACGTGGATCCTCTCGACGTACGGACCGTTCGCCGGGGTCGCCGCCGTGGCCGAGCTGGCCGGGCTGCTGCCGCCGGGCGCCAGCCAGGGTCGGCTCCGCGGACCGTTGAGGCTGCTTCACCTGGTGGGGCGCCCCGCCGGCCTGGTGGCCGGTCTCGCCGCACCGCCGGTCGCGGCGTACACCTCGGTGCTGCTCACCGACACCGCGACGCCGTCGTGGCACAGCGCCTACAAGGAGCTTCCGTTCGTCTTCTGCGGGTCCGCGGCCGCGGCCTCCGGGGGACTCGGCATGATCGGTACGCCGGTCGCCCAGGCGGGACCTGCCCGTCAGTTCGCCGCCGGCGGGGCGATCATCGAGCTTCTCGCCGAGCAGCAGATGGAGCGCTCGATGGGCATGACCGCCGAGCCGCTGCACCACGGCAAGGCAGGGCGTTACATGAACGCTGCCAAGGCCCTCACCGTCGCGGGCGCCGCCGGCACGCTGCTGGCCGGACGCAGCCGGACGATGGCGGTCCTGTCCGGGGCCGCCCTCATGGTCGGCAGCGCCTGCACCCGTTTCGGAGTGTTCGAGGCAGGGCAGGAATCCGCCAAAGATCCCAGGTACACCGTGGTACCGCAACGCGAGCGCCTCGAGCGCGAAGGCCCCACCCGGTACGTCGCGAAGTAGCCACCCCGGCTGCGGGGAGTCAGGAAGGCACGCACCATGTCGCACCACTCATCAGCTCCAGCCGGGTCACAGCCGCACCACGGGGAGGGTCCCAGCAAGAGCAGGTGGATCCTCGTCGCAGCCGCCCTGCTCCTGCAGTTCTCGATCGGCGCGGTCTACGCGTGGAGCGTCTTCTCCAGCGCCTTGCAGGACGAGGAGGCGGCGCCCGACTGGGGGCTCTCGAAGGTGGCGGCGTCGCTGCCGTTCACGGTCACCATCGCGATGATCTTCGTCGGCTCCTACATCGGCGGGCGGATCCAGGACAAAAAGGGACCACGCATCGTCGCGATCATCGGTGGGATCATCTACGCCGCCGGCATCATCCTCGCGAGCTTCTCGGGCGGTGAGAGCCAGCTGTGGCTGCTCATCGGCGGATACGGGGTGATCAGCGGGTTCGGTCTCGGATTCGCCTACATCGTCCCGATCGCGATGCTCCAGAAGTGGTTCCCGGACAAGACCGGGCTGATCACCGGGCTCGCCGTCGGTGGCTTCGGCTTCGGAGCCGTGCTCACGGCTCCGGTCGCCCAGTGGCTCATCGACCGGGACCCGAGCGAGCCGACGCGGGCGTTCCTCTGGTTGGGTATCGCCTACCTGGTCATGTCGCTGGTCGGTGCCTCCTTCTTCAAGAATCCTCCTCAGGGGTACGTCGTCCCCGGCTACGAGCGCACCAGCGGCGATGGGAAGGACCACGCCAAGGAGTACGACCAGGGCGAGGCGCTGCGCACACCGCAGTGGTACCTCCTCACGGCGATCCTCACCCTCAACGTCAGCGTCGGCATCGCACTGATCTCGGTGGCGAAGGGCAGCGCCGAGGGGATCGCCGGCTACAGCGCCGCAGGCGCGGCGACGGTCGTCGGGGTGCTCGCGATCTTCAACGGCGGTGGACGGATCGTCTGGGCGGCCGCCTCGGACTACATCGGACGGATGCCCTCCTTCGCTGCCATGCTGGGGCTCCAGGGCGTCTGTCTGCTGATCCTGCCGCACGCCGGGAACGCCGTCCTCTGGTTCGTCCTGGCTGCGGTGATCTATCTCTGCTACGGCGGCGGGTTCGGCACCATGCCCGCCACGGCCGGCGACTTCTTCGGGGTCAGGAACGCCGGCGCGATCTACGGTCTGATGCTGGTCGGCTGGAGCCTCGGTGGGGTGATCGGCCCGATCATCATCTCGACCCTGCTCGGTGACGGCGACGACACCGCCAACTACGAGCTGGCCTACACGGTCATGGGGATCATCGCCCTGGTCTCGGTCGCGTTGACCTTCATCACCAAGGTCCCGAAGGAACGCAGGGGCGCCGTGGCGAAGGAGACCGCCGGCACGCACTGAGCCGGCGCCTCACGACCAGTAGACGACGACCCGGTCGCCCAGCTGCACCTCGTCGTAGAGCGCTGCGATCTCGTCGTAGTCGCGGATGTTGACGCAGCCGTGGGATGCCCCGGTGTAACCGGTCGCCGCGAAGTCGGGGGAGTAGTGCACAGCCTGCCCGCCGTCGAAGAACATCGCGAACGGCATCGAGCTGTCGTAGAGGCTCGAGACATGGTCCCGGCTCTTGCGGTAGACCGAGAAGCTCCCCTCACGGGTCACGTAGCCGTTGCCACCGAACCGCGCGTCGAGCGTCACCTGGACCTCGCCGTCGACGACCCAGCGCAGCGAGCTGCTGGTCTTGTCGATGCACAGCACGCGACCGGTGTCGCATCGGGGGTCGAGCGGGCTGCCGTCGGCGGGGTCGGGCTCCACGTTGTTCAGCTCGTCGGCGGTCGGCTCGACGGTCATCTCCTCGAGCCGGGTCAGCGTCCGCTGATCGACGACGCCGGTGACCTCGAACCCCCGCTTGGCCTGGAACCCCTCGATCGCGGCCTGGGTCTGGTCGCCGTAGAAGTCCGTCACGTCCCCGTAGAACCAAGCGATCTGGCGGAGCCGCGCCTGGATCTCACGCACCGCCGGACCGGAGTCCCCTGGTGACAGGAGAGGAGGGCCCGCCTCGGGCACCGGCGGCGGGGTCGGCTTCGGCTTCTTCTCGACCTCGACCGGTCGCTCGACCTGCTGAGCCGGTGGCTTCCGGGTCGGCATGACCGCCGGCCGGTCGACGGGGTCGTCCCCGGTGCGGTCGGTGGTCGGGACGGTCCGGTCGTTGCCGGGCAGCCCCAGCTCGCCGTACGCCGTCGCGCCGAGGCCGACGCTTGTCACGATGACCACCGCTCCGGCGATGATCGTCCCTGTCCTGCGCATGATGTCCTCTGTTCGGTCGCCGCTGTCGTCTACAAGACGCACGACCGCCCTCCGGGGTTGCAGGAAACCGAGATGTCGAACCGCCCCCGGTGCTGCGTTGAACCGCCCTTCGTGCGAGGTTCAGCCGCCCCTCATGCTGGGGCAACCAGCACGAGGGGCGGTTCAACCCAACGCGAGGGGCGGTTCGACGCAGCACGAGGGGCGGTTGGACGCAGCACGAGGGGCGGCTCGACGGTCAGCGGTGGAGGTCGCGGAGCACGCGCTGGCTGGCCAGCCGGCCCGGGGAGCCGATGACGCAGCCCCCGGGGTGGGTGCCCGACCCGCACTGGTAGTAGCCGTCGATCGGGGTCGCGTAGCGGCTCCACCCGGGCGCGGGCCGGAAGAAGTACATCTGCGGGGCGAGGAACTCACCGGCGAAGATGTTCCCCTCCGTGAGCCCGGTCCTCGCCTCGATGTCGACCGGCGTGACCACCTCGCGGTGGAGGACCAGGTCGCCGAACCCCGGGAAGTGCGACTCGAGCACCGCCTGGGCCTTGTCGCCGAACGGCTCCCGCTCGGTCTCCCAGTCGCTGCCGCGCAGCTCGTACGGCGCGTACTGCACGAAGCACGACATCACGTGCTTCCCGGGCGGCGCCATGTCGGGGTCGACGACCGACTGGATCGCCGCGTCGATGAACGGCCGGTCGCTGTACCAGCCGTACTTCGCGGCGTCGAAGGCCCGCTCGACGTACTCCATCGTCGGGCCGATGTTGAGGAAGCCGCCGTAGTGGTCGACGGTGTCGGGCAGCGCCGGGAACGTCGGCAGCCCGTCGAGGGCGAAGTTCACCTTCGCCGAGACGCCGCGGAACTTCATCCGCTCCACGTTGTCGACGAGGTCGCCGGGGAGCTGCCGGCGGTCGACGAGCTCCAGAAACGTACGACGCGGGTCGAGCGCCGAGACGACGACCGGAGCACGGAACTCGGTGCCGTCCTCCAGCGCGACGCCGGTGGTCTGTCCCTCGTGCGTGAGCACGGCGCGGACGGGCGAGTCCAGGCGGATCTCGGCCCCGAACGCCTCGGCCGCCCGGGCGAGCACCTGGGTGAACCCTCCGTTGCCGCCCTTGTGGAACGCCCACGACCCGAGGTGACCGTCGTGCTCACCCAACTTGTGGAACAGCAGGACGAGCCCGGAGCCGGGAGACATCGGGCCGACCTTCGACCCGATGATGCTCGAGGAGGCGTGGAACCCCTTGACCGCCTCGTGCTCGAAGTAGTCGTCGAGCCAGTCCGACGCGCTGCCGGTCAGCAGCCGGACCACGTCGTGCATCACCGACCGCTCCACGCCGCCGAGGTGGTCGAGGAGCCAGCGGACGTCGGCCTGGTCCTCCGGGTCCTTGCCGAAGACGTCCGGGGGCGCATTGTCGAACAGCGGCCGCACTGCCTGGCACACCCGGTCTAGGTCATGGTGGTAGCGGTCGTAGGCGTCGGCGTCATGGGGTGAGTGACGCCGGATCTCCTGGACGTTCTGGCCGTGGTCGTCGCCGAGCAGCAGGTAGTCGCCGTCGCCGGTCGGGTGGAACGACGACGGCATCATCAGCGGCAGAAAGCCGTGCTTCACGAGGTCGAGCTCGTGGATGATCTCGGGACGGAGCAGGCTCAGGGCGTAGGAGAACGTCGTGAACGAGAACCCGGGGACCAGCTCCTCGGTGATCGCGGCGCCGCCGACGAGGTGGCGCCGCTCCAGCACGAGGGTGCGGAGCCCGGCCTTGGCCAGGTACGCCGCGTTGGTCAGCCCGTTGTGGCCGCCGCCGACGACGATCGCGTCGAAGGCGTGGGGGGAGGGGGTCTCGGTCATGCGCGTGCCGTCTTCCGTCGTGGGTTGAACAACGGCAGCTTCGCGGTGCGGGCGCGGACCGTCGTGTTGGAGTGGTGGATCGCCAGCTCGAGGTGGAGCTCGGTGTCCGGCGCGGCCAGCTCCGGGCGGACCCGGGCCATCCCGATGTGCCGCTGGAGGACGGGGGAGTACATGAAGGCGGTGGCGTAGCCGACCTGGGTCCCGTCGCCGTCGTACAGCATCGACTCGTAGGGGAGCGGGTGCTCGTCCTTGCCGGGCAGGAGCCCGGCGTCGCGGTGCAGCCGGTCCCAGTGCTCCCAGTCGACGACGAGGCCGACCGTCGACCAGCGCGAGGAGCCAGTCATGAGCTCCCGGCGGATCGCGTCGCGGCCGACGAACGGCCGGTCGTCCTCGAGGACGCCGCGGAGCATCCACCCCATCCCGAGCTCGGTCGGGGTCACCCGCTCGTGGTCGGTGAACGCGAGCCGGCTGTTGGTCCACTCGACGTCGACCAGCGGGAGGCCCGCCTCGATCCGCAGCATCATCAGCGCCTCCTCGCCGAACGGCCGCATCCCGTGGTCGCGACCGGCGTCGAGGACCGCGTCGAGGACCCCGAGAGCGTCGTCGGCGGGGACCGTCAGCTCGTAGCCCAGGTCCCCGGTGTAGCCGGTCCGCGACAACGTCACCGCGGCGCCGCCGACCTTGACCTGGGCGTGCTCGAAGTAGGCCAGCGACTCGGTCTCCGGCGCCAGCGAGCCGAGGACCGTGCGGGAGCGCGGCCCCTGCACGGCGAGGATCCCGTAGCGGTCGGAGACGTCCTCCACGGAGACGCGGAGTGGGCCGCGGTGGTCCTCGAACCAGCCGAGGTTCGGCCGGGCCGCGGTGACGAGGAACTCGGTCTCCGAGTGGCGGAAGACCACCCCGTCCTCCATGACGAAACCGCGGTCGTCGCACCAGAGGGTGTACTGCGCCTTCCCCGGCCGGCAGCCCCGGACGTCGCGCACCATGATCCCGGCGAGGAGCGCCTCGGCGTCCGGCCCGCTCACCTGGTACTTGTACAACGGCGAGGTGTCGAAGACGCCGACGCTGTTGCGGACCGCGAAGTACTCGTGCTTCGGCGCATGCGTGTAGCGGAGCGGGGACAGGTGCCCCTGCCAGTGCGTGTAGAGCCCTTGCGTGTTGAGCTCGCTCAGCCGCTCGTGGAACGGCGTCGTCCTGATCATGCGCTCACCTCCAGTCGGTCCAGCAGCCAGGCGCAGACCTCGGCCTCGTAGCGAAGCCGGGAGAACCGCCCGGACGGCCCTGCATGCGCGCCCGCCCCGGTCTCGCAGCGGAACAGGCACCGGGGCGACCACTCCGGGTCGGAGTGGCGGAGGGCTGCCACCCACTTGGCAGGCTCCCAGACCATGACCCGCGGGTCGTGGACCGCCCCGGTCACCAGCAGGTCGGGTCTCCCTCCCGCCGGCGGCAGGTTGTCGTACGGCGAGTACGCCAGCAGCCAGGAGAGGTGCTCGGGATCGCGGGGGTCGCCCCACTCGTCCCACTCCTGGACGGTGAGCGGGACCGATGCGTCGAACATCGTGTTGACCACGTCGACGAACGGCACCTCGGCGACGACCGCGCGCCACCGGTCCGGCCGCTGGCTGAAGACCGCGCCCATGAGCAGCCCCCCGGCACTGAGCCCCCGGGTGGCGATCCGGCTCCCGTCGACGAGCCCTTGCGCGGCGAGCCCGTCGGCGACCGCGGCCTGGTCGGTGAACGTGTTCTGCTTGCGTCCCAGCCGGCCGTCGAGCCACCAGCGGCGGCCGCCCTCACCACCGCCGCGGACGTGGGCGTGGACGAAGACCACTTCCCGGTCCAGCAGGCTGGGGAGAGCGGCATCCCACTCCGGCTCGAAGGTGGCCTCGTAGGCGCCGTAGCCGTAGACGAGCGCCGGGGCGCTCCCGTCGAGCCGGGTGTCCCGCCGACGGACGACGGTGGCCGGCACCGACGTCCCGTCCGGCGCCGGGAAGGAGTGCCGCTCGCAGACGTAGTCGTCCGGGTCGTGCCCCGGGGCCTCCTGCCGGTGCCGCTCCACCCGCGAGCCGGTCGTCAGGTCGACGTCGGACCACACGCACGGGTGGACGTAGGACTGGTCGGCCACGGTGACGGCCGCGGCGTCGTACTGCTCGTTCGGGCCGAGCTCCACGGTGCCGGCCGCGAATGCGGGGCGTACGACGAAACCGGCGCCGGCCAGGTCGTCGACGCCGAGGACCCGGAGCCGGTGCTCGGCCTCGGAGCGGAAGCTCAGGACGACGTGGCCGGCGAACGCGTCGGCACTCTCCAGCCGCTCGGCCGGGTCCTCCTTGCGGACCGGCTCCCACACGACGTGGTCCTGGTGCCCGGCCCGCGGCACCGGGGCCCGCACGAGTCGGAACTCCTCGGCCTCGTCGTTCGTCACGAGGAGCAGCTGCTCGGAGCCGTCGGGGAGCAGCAGGTGCTCGGCGTCGTACTCGACCCCGCTGCGCCGCCCGCCGATGGACCGGGGCGCCGTCTCGAACGAGCGGCTGTCGACGAACCAGACCTCCCGGGTGTCCCGGGAGAGCGCGGTGACGAGCACGGCGCGGCCGCTCCGGGCAGCGCGGACGGTGAGCTCGAACCGCTGGTCGGGCTCCTCCAGGACGAGCACGTCGTCGCCGACCGGACTCCCGACCGAGTGCCGCCACACCTGGAAGGGCCGGTACGCCTCGTCGTGGACGGTGTAGAAGAACGTCGTGGAGTCGGCGCTCCACGCTCCCCCGTAGTAGCTGCGCGGGACCTCGTCGGTGAGGTCGCGACCCGTGTCGAGGTCCCGGAACCGGAGCCGGTACACCTCGTCGCCGACGAGGTCCACCGACCAGGCGAGCAGCCGCTCGTCGGGGCTCACCAGCAGCAGCCCCAGCTCGACGTGGTCGGCGCCCGCGGCGAGGTCGTTGGCGTCGAGGAGGAGCTGCGTGTCGCGCAGGAAACCGTCGTCCGCGCCACGCCGGTCCTCCGGATCCGCTTGGAACGGCTCCCGGAACGTGTTGAGATCGCGCAACAGTTGCTTGTAGTCCCTTCCGGCCGGAAGGTGCGTGTAGTAGGAACTGTTGCCAAGCCGCCAGCTGACCGAGGAGTCAGCAGCGGGGGTCCGGCCCATCATCTCGGAGCGCAGCGTCTCGACGAAGGAGCTCAGATGTCCGGTAGCAGTGTCGTACCAGGTCCGTTCGGCCCGGAGGTGGGCGAGGACCTCGTCGGAGGTGACGTCGCGGAGCCAGTGGTAGGGGTCCGGTCGCGTCGTTCCCTGCTCGGTGTGCTCGAAGGACTTCCTTGGCGCCTGGGGGAGAGCGGTCATGGTCGGAACACTACTGTCGCGCGAGTCAGTAGCGCACTAGCTCTGCTGGGTGCGGCGCTGATGGTGCCCGCGGTGGTCCAGCCGGCCACCGCCTCGGAGCAGGGCGAGCCGCTGACCTTCACCGTCGCCATGGGCAACGAGGTGGACTCCTTCAACCCCTTCCTCGGCATCGAGGCCGAGTCCTACGAGATGTGGGCGTTGATGTACGACTACCTCATCGGCTACTCCATGGAGGACATGTCGCCGGTGCCCACCGGCCTGGCCGAGGACTGGGAGACCTCCGATGACGGGCTCACCTGGACCTTCACGGTGCGCGACGGCGTCACCTGGTCCGACGGCGAGCCGCTCACCGCCGGCGACGTCGCCTACACCTACAACCGGATTCTCGACGGCGGCCCGGAGGCCGCCACCTGGGGCAACTACCTCACCTCGGTCAAGGAGATCACCGCCCCGGACGACCAGACCCTGGTCCTGGAGCTGGCCAAGCCGAACTCCGTGCTGCCGCTGCTGCCCATCCCGATCATCCCCGAGCACGTGTGGTCATCGGTCGACGAGAAGGAGGTCAAGAGCTTCGGGAACGAGCCGAGCGACGGCGAGCCCGTCGTCGGCTCGGGGCCCTTCCAGCTCGTCGAGGGCACCGCCGGCGGGTCGACCACACGCTTCGAGGCACGCGAGGACTACTGGAAGGGAGCTCCGCACCTCGACGAGGTGGTCTTCCGGGTCTTCAAGAGCAACGACTCCGCCGCCCAGGCGCTGATCAAGGGCGAGGTCGACTACATCGAGCAGGTGCCGCCCCTCCAGGTGAAGGCGCTGGAGGGCCAGCAGGGCATCACCACCCACTTCGGCGACTCGCCGGGCTTCGACGAGCTCGCGTTCAACGTCGGTGCGGTGGACCCGGAGTCCGGCGAGCCGGTCGGCGACGGGCACAAAGCGCTGCAGGACCCGGACTTCCGCTTCGCCCTGGGCTATGCGATCGACCGGGAGCGCATCATCAAGACCGCCTACCAGGGCGTGGGCACCCCCGGCGACAGCATCATCCCGCCGACGTACAGCAACTGGCGCTGGGAGCCACCGGAGGAGGACGCCTTCAGCTACGACCCCGAGAAGGCCGACGAGCTGCTGACCGAGGCCGGCTACGAGACGGATGCGCAGGGCAACCGGCTGATGCCGGACGGCAGCGACTTCGGCACCCTGCGGCTCTTCGCCCGCAGCGAGAGCGACATCTCGGTCACGGTCATGGACCTGTTCCAGGAGTGGCTGGCCGACCTCGGCATCGACGCCAAGATCACGGCCATGGAGAGCAACCGACTGACCAACGTCATCGTCGACGGCGAGTTCGACGTCTTCGAATGGGGGTGGTACGTCGAGCCGGACCCGGACTCCATGCTCGGCTACCTCATCTGCGACCAACGGGGGGTCTGGAACGACGCCTGGTACTGCGACAAGGAGTACGACCGGCTCTACCTCGAGCAGAAGCGCGCGCTCGACGAGAGCGAGCGCGTGGACATGGTCAGGCGGATGCAGGAGATCCTCTACTACGACGCGCCGTACCTCGTCACCGCCTACGGCGCCACCGGTGAAGCCCTGCGCACCGACCGGTGGGCCTGCGTCCAGCCGCAGCCCGACCCCGGCGGGATCTGGTTCTTCCAGTACGGCGTGACCAACTACCTGCAGATGCGACCGGCCGACCAGGCAGGTGACTGCGACGGAGTGACCTCCGCCATCGGCGCCGAGGGCAGCGAGACCGGGCTGGACCCGGTCGCCTCCGACCGCGACGAGGACAGCACGTGGGTGCTGGTCGCAGGCGGAGCCGTGCTGCTGGTGCTGGTGGGCGGCGGCGCGTTCTGGGGCTTCCGCAGACGGGCGACCGCCGGCGAGCGCGAGTGACCTGACGAGGTGAGCACCACTCTCGCGCCCGCCGCCGCCGGGACGCGGCCGGCAGCCGGACCGAGCTATGCGCGGTACGTCGGAGGCAAGCTCATCGGGGCGCTGGGGAGCCTGGCCTTCGTCCTGGTCCTCAACTTCTTCCTCTTCCGGGTGCTGCCCGGCGACCCGGCCCGCACGCTGGGCCGGGGGCGGTTCCGCACCGAGGAACAGCTGGAGCAGTTCCGGGCTGCGTACGGGCTCGAACAACCGCTGCCGCAGCAGTTCCTGACCTTCCTGAAGAACACGCTCACCGGTGACCTCGGCGTGTCCCTTCGCTATCGCGTGCCGGTCTCGGACCTGATCCTGGACCGGATGTGGCCGACGCTGCTGCTGGTGGGGACCGGGACGCTGCTGGCCGCGGTGATCGGCATCTACCTCGGCGTGGTGGCGGCCTGGAACCGCGGCCGCGCAGCCGACCGGCTCACCACCAGCACGACCCTGACCCTCTACTCGATGCCGGAGTGGTGGCTGGGCCTGCTCCTCATCGCCACCTTCGCGGTCGGCATCGGGCCGCTTCCCGGGATCTTCCCCACCGGTGGCCTGCACTCGGTCGATGTCGACCCGGGCTGGTGGCCCGCGCTGGTGGACACGGCGTGGCACCTGGTGCTGCCGGTCATCACCATCAGCCTCGTCTACCTGGCCGACTACTCGCTGATCATGCGGTCCTCGCTGCTCGACGAGATCGGCGAGGACTACCTGCAGACGGCGCGTGCCAAGGGGCTCCGCGACGTGGAGGTGCGGCGCAGGCACGCCATTCGCAACGCACTGCTTCCCACCACCACCCTGATCGCGCTCTCGATCGGGTTCGTGGTCTCGGGCGCGATCACCATCGAGACGGTCTTCTCGATCCCCGGCCTGGGGCTGCTGGCCACCGAGGCCCTGTCGATCCCCGACTACTGGGTGCTGCAGGGAACCTTCCTGGTGACGTCAGCAGCGGTGATCCTGGCCAACCTCGCCGCCAACCTCCTCTACGGCCTGCTCGACCCGAGGGTCCGGTCGTGAGCACCGCCGACGTCCCGCTCTCCGCACGCCAGGTCACGTGGCGCCGGCGCCGGCTCGCCACCCGGCGCGGCTGGGGCGAGTTCCGCCGACACCGTTCAGGACTCGTCGGACTGGTCGTGCTGACGGCCTTCGTGCTTCTCGCCCTCCTCGCGCCACTGATCGCCGACGCGGAGGGGTTGGAGGCGTCCCGGGCCACCGGCGGCGTGCTGGAGTCCCCGTCGGGGGAGTTCTGGCTGGGCACCGACGAGCGCGGTCGGTCGATCGTCACGCTGCTGATCTGGGGAAGCCGCATCTCCCTGCTCGTGGGGTCGCTGGCCACGCTGATCTCGATGGTGATCGGCACCACGATGGGGCTGGCGTCGGGCTTCTTCGAGGGCTGGCCGGCCCGGGTGCTGTTCCGCATCACCGAGTGGTTCCTCGTCATCCCGTTCATCCCGCTGGCCATCGTGCTCGCCAGCGTCCTCGGACGCTCGTTGCTCAACATCGTGATCGTCATCGGCGTCACTGGCTGGGCGGGCACAGCCCTCCTGATCCGCAGCCAGACGCTCTCGATCAAGGAGCGGCCCTACCTGGAGCGCGCGAAGGTGCTGGGCGCGGGTCGCTGGCACCAGATGACGCGGCACATCCTGCCCAACGTGATGCCGATGGTGTTCGCCAACACCACGCTGACCGTGGCGCTGGCGATCCTCGCCGAGACGACGCTGAGCTTCCTCGGGCTGGGAGATCCCACGCGCGTCTCCTGGGGATCCATGCTGGAGAACGCCTTCTCCGTCGGTGCGATGACGACGGGAGCATGGTGGTACATCGTCCCGCCCGGCGTCTGCGTCGTCCTCGTCGTCCTGTCGTTCACACTCGTCGGGCAGGCGCTCGAGGAGATCTTCAACCCCCGCCTCCGGAGGCGCTGATGGGCGAGCTGCTCGAGCTCCGGGAGCTCACCGTCAGCTACCGCACCTCGGAGGGGCCGTTGACCGCCGTACGAGGGGTCGACCTCGTGGTACGCAGCGGCGAGATCGTCGGAGTCGCCGGCGAGTCCGGCTGTGGGAAGTCGACCCTGGCGAGCACGGTGCTCCGGCTCCAGCCCAAGGACGCCGCGGTGACCGGTGAGGCGCTGGTCGACGGCGCCGACGTGCTCACGATGGGCTGGGGCGACCTGCGCGCGGTGCGCTGGGCGGAGGCCTCCATCGTGTTCCAAGGGGCGCTGCACTCGCTGAACCCGGTGCAGCGCGTGTTCGACCAGATCGCCGAGCCGATCCGCCTGCACGAGCCACGGGTCACGACGCAGGAGCTCGAGCAACGAGTCGGGCAGCTGCTCGAGCAGGTCGGGCTGCCGCGGGCCCGCAGCCGCGCCTACCCGCACCAGCTCTCCGGCGGCCAGCGGCAGCGCGTGATGATCGCGATGGCGCTCGCCTGCCGGCCCCGGCTCATCGTGGCCGACGAGCCGACCACCGCCCTCGACGTCATGGTGCAGGCCCAGATCCTCGACCTGCTCCAGGGCCTGGTCCGCGACCTCGGTCTCGGCATGGTGCTGATCAGCCACGACCTGTCGGTGCTCGCCGACGTCTGCGACCGGGTGGTGGTGATGTACGCCGGCCGCGTCGTGGAGGTCGGCCCGGCCGACGAGCTCTTCGCCGACCCGCTCCACCCCTACGCACGGGCGCTGTCGGGCGCCTTCCCCCGGATCGGCGACCCGGCGGCGCGCTATGCCCCGTCCGGCCTCGGCGGGGACCCGCCCGACCCCCGCTGGCTTCCCCAGGGATGCTCGTTCGCGCCGCGGTGCCCGCACGCCGTCGACGCCTGCCGGGCCGAGGAGCCGCCGCTCATCGACTTCGGAGGCGGCCGGGCCGCGGCCTGCATCCGGGTGGAGGAGACACGGTGACGCGCACCGTCGACCGGTTCCTCGAGGCGCAGCGCGTGGGAGTCGAGTTCACCACCCGCGGCGGCTCGGTCGCGCGCGCCCTCGACGGGATCGACCTGTCCGTGGGGCGCGGGGAGATCGTCGCCCTGGTGGGGGAGTCGGGGTCGGGGAAGACGACGCTGGCCCGCACGCTCATCGGTCTCGAACCGCCGACCTCAGGCGAGGTTCTCGTCGACGGCGCCCCGATGGACCACTCCTTGCGGGGACTGCGGGCGTTGCGCAGGCGGGTGCAGATGGTGCTCCAGGACGCCGCCGGCGCGCTCAACCCGCGGCAGACCGTCTACGAGTCGGTCGCCGAAGGGGTCCGGCTCCACCGGCTGGCGCGCTCCACGGGCAGGAGCGAGACCGAGATCGTCGCCCAGGCGCTCTCCGACGCGGGGCTCCGGCCGCCCGAACGGCTCTTCCTCCGCTATCCCCATGAGCTCTCCGGCGGTCAGCGCCAGCGGGTGCTCATCGCCGGGGCGCTCGCGCTCAGCCCCGAGCTGCTCATCGCGGACGAGCCGGTGTCCAGCCTCGACGCGTCGATCCGCGGCGAGCTGCTCGCCCTGCTCCTCCGGCTCCGTGAGGAGCTGGGGCTCGGGGTCCTCGTCGTCACCCACGACCTCGGGCTCGCGTGGAACATCGCCGACCGGATCGCCGTGATGTACCTCGGCCGCATCGTCGAGCAGGGAAGCACCGAGCAGGTCCTGGAGTCGCCCCGGCACCCCTACACGCGCGCGCTGCTCTCGGTCGTGCCCGAGATCGACCGGCTGGAGCCGGTGGTCCTCACCGGTGAGATCCCCGATCCCACCCGCATCCCGGACGGCTGCCGGTTCCACCCGCGCTGCCCGTGCCTCCTCGACGGCAGCTCGGCGGCAGCGGGAGTGGACGGCGACTGCCGCTCCACCCCCCTCGAGATCCTTCCCGCCGCGCCGGGCCACCTCGTCGCCTGCCACCTCGACGCGAAGCTGCACGGCTCGACAGCGCCGGGTGCGGGGCTGTTTACTGACTCATGAGTCAGTAGCAACCCCTGGGAGGCGCCGTGGAGACGACCCTGCAGCCGGCGCTGCCGCGGGAGCGGTACGTCGACCACGCCACCTGGCTCCAGGAGCGGGACGCCGTCCTCTACGGCGAGTGGTTCTGCGTCGGGCGCCTCGACGGCCTCGGGCTCGACCGGCCCTGCCGGCTCGCCGTCGTGGACGTGGCGGGGGAGTCGGTGCTCGTCACCAGCGACGACCAGGGGCGGTTGCACGCGTCGTACAACGTGTGCCGGCACCGGGGCTCCCAGCTGCACCCGGTCGAGCCGGGGCAACGGGAGCCGGTGCTCTGCCCTGCCTCGGCGCTCCGCTGCCCCTACCACTCGTGGACCTACGGCCTCGACGGCCGGCTGCTCCGGGCGCCGCACACCGACGTCGCCGACCCCGACGAGTTCCGGCTGAGCCCGGTGCTGGTGGAGCGCTGGGGAGGGTTCGCGTTCGTGCACCTGAGCCCGGAGCACGCGGAGCCCCTCGCGGGTGCCGTCGCCGGGCCGGCGCGGAGCCTGGCGAACTACGGCCTCGGGGGGCTGCTCACCGGGGCCACGATGACCTATGAGGTGGCCGCCAACTACAAGGTGCTGCTCGAGAACTACAACGAGTGCTACCACTGCGGCCCGGTGCACCCCGAGCTCTGCCGGCTGGTGCCCGCGTTCGCCGGCGGGGGGAGCGGACTGGACTGGGCGGAAGGGGTCCCGCACCGGGACGGCGCCTGGACGTTCACGCTCGACGGCACCACGACGAGGGCGCCGCTGCCGGGGCTCACTCCTGCCGAGCGCGAGCGGCACAAGGGCGACCTCGTGTACCCCAACCTCATGGTCTCGGCCTCCGCCGACCACGTCGCGTCGTTCGTGCTGCTGCCTCGTGCGGTCGACCGCACCGACGTCGTCTGCTCACTGCTCTTCGCACCTGACGAAGTGGTTCGGGACGGGTTCGACCCGGCCGACGCCCGCGAGCTGTGGGACCTCGTCAACCGGCAGGACTGGGCGATCTGCGAGTCCGTCCAGCGGGGGATGTCCTCGCGCAGCTACCGCCATGGATGGTTCGCGCCGATGGAGGACGACAGCCTCGACATCCGTCGCTGGCTGCTGCCCCGGGTCGGGGGCCACTGATGGAG
>DASSBB010000075.1:0-10422 GCA_035699145.1 Marmoricola sp. | reverse complement strand
GAAGGAGGGGCTGGCGCTGATCAACGGCACCGACGGGATGCTCGGCATGCTCGTCCTCGCCCTCCACGACCTCCGCAACCTCCTCCAGGTCGCCGACATCGCCGCGGCGATGAGCGTCGAGGCCCAGCTCGGCACCGACCGGGTCTTCGCCGAGGAGCTCCAGGCGCTCCGGCCGCACCCCGGCCAGGCGGTGTCCGCGGAGAACCTGCGCCGGATCCTCGCCGACTCCGGCGTCGTCGCCAGCCACCGCGGCCCCGACTGCAACCGGGTCCAGGACGCCTACTCGCTGCGCTGCGCCCCGCAGGTGCACGGGGCCGCCCGGGACACCTGGGACCATGCCGCCACGGTCGCCGGCCGCGAGCTCGCGAGCGCGATCGACAACCCGGTCGTGGTCGACGACCGGGTCGAGTCGAACGGCAACTTCCACGGGGCGCCGGTCGGCTACGTCCTCGACTTCCTCGCGATCGCGGTGGCCGACGTCGCCTCGATCAGCGAGCGCCGGACCGACCGGTTCCTCGACCGGGCCCGCAACCACGGGCTGCCGCCGTTCCTCGCCGACGACCCCGGCGTCGACAGCGGCCACATGATCGCGCAGTACACCCAGGCCGCGATCGTCTCGGAGCTCAAGCGGCTCGCGAACCCGGCCAGCGTCGACTCGATCCCGTCGAGCGCGATGCAGGAGGACCACGTCTCGATGGGGTGGTCGGCGGCCCGCAAGCTGCGCCGCTCCGTCGACGGGCTCACGCGCGTCCTCGCCGTCGAGGTTCTCACCGCCGCCCGCGCGCTCGACCTCCGGGCGCCGCTCGAGCCCTCGCCCGCCACGGCCGCCGTCGTCCGGCTGCTCCGGGCCCACGTCGAGGGCCCCGGCCCCGACCGCCACCTCTCCCCGGAGATCGAGGCCGTCGTCGGCCTCGTCGCCTCCGGGGCCGTCGTCACCGCCGTCCAGGACACGATCGGAGAGCTCTCATGACCGAACCCACCGACAGCCCGAACCCGAACCGCAACCCGGAGCTCAACCCCCGGCTCCCGATCCACGCGGCCACCGGCAGCGAGACCACCGCCCGCTCCTGGCAGACCGAGGCGGCGATGCGGATGCTCATGAACAACCTCGACCCGGCGAACGCCGAGCGCCCCGAGGAGCTCGTGGTGTACGGCGGCAGCGGCAAGGCGGCGCGCGACTGGCCGTCGTACGACGCCCTCGTCCGCACCCTCGAGACGCTCGCCGACGACGAGACGATGCTCGTGCAGAGCGGCCGTCCGGTCGGCGTCTTCCGGACCCACGAGTGGGCGCCGCGGGTCCTCATCGCGAACTCCAACCTGGTGGGCGACTGGGCGAACTGGGAGGAGTTCCGCCGGCTCGAGCACCTCGGGCTCACGATGTACGGCCAGATGACCGCCGGCTCCTGGATCTACATCGGCACCCAGGGGATCCTCCAGGGCACCTACGAGACCTTCGGCGCGGTCGCTGAGAAGCTCGCCACCGGGTCGATCGTCGGCGCCGGCGGGAGCCTCGCCGGGACGATCACGCTGACCGCCGGGCTCGGCGGGATGGGCGGCGCCCAGCCGCTCGCGGTCACGATGAACGACGGCGTCGCGATCTGCATCGAGTGCGACGAGACCCGGATCGACCGGCGGATCGAGCACCGCTACCTCGACGTGAAGGCCGACTCCCTCGACCACGCGCTCGAGCTGGCCGTGTCGGCGCGGGACGAGCGGCGCCCGCTCAGCATCGGCGTCCTCGGCAACGCCGCCGAGCTGGCCCCCGAGCTGCTGCGCCGCGAGGCGCCGATCGACATCGTCACCGACCAGACCAGTGCCCACGACCCGCTCTACTACCTTCCCGTCGGGGTCCCGTTCGAGGAGTGGGCCGCGCTCCGCGAGAAGGACCCGGCGGGGCTGACCAACGCCGCCCAGGAGTCGATGGCCCGCCACGTCGAGGCGATGGTCGGGTTCATGGACCGCGGCGCCGAGGTGTTCGACTACGGCAACTCCATCCGCGACGAGGCCCGCAAGGGCGGCTTCGACCGCGCCTTCGAGTTCCCGGGGTTCGTGCCGGCGTACATCCGCCCGCTCTTCTGCGAGGGCAAGGGCCCGTTCCGGTGGGCGGCCCTCTCCGGCGACCCCGCCGACATCGCCGCCACCGACCGGGCGATCCTCGAGCTGTTCCCCGACAACGAGCGGCTGCACAAGTGGATCACCATGGCCGGCGAGCGCGTCTCGTTCCAGGGGCTGCCCGCGCGGATCTGCTGGCTCGGGTACGGCGAGCGCCACCTCGCCGGCCTCAAGTTCAACGAGATGGTGGCCAGCGGGGAGCTCAAGGCGCCGGTCGTCATCGGCCGGGACCACCTCGACTGCGGCTCCGTCGCCAGCCCCTACCGGGAGACCGAGGCGATGGCCGACGGCTCCGACGCGATCGCGGACTGGCCGCTGCTCAACGCGCTGGTCAACACCGCGTCTGGCGCGAGCTGGGTCTCGATCCACCACGGTGGCGGCGTCGGGATGGGCCGGTCGATCCACGCCGGTCAGGTCTGCGTCGCGGACGGCACCGAGCTCGCCGCGCAGAAGATCGAGCGGGTGCTCACGAACGACCCGGGCATGGGGGTGATCCGGCACGTCGACGCCGGCTACGAGCAGGCCGTCGAGGTCGCCGAGGAGCGCGGGGTCCGGGTCCCGATGCGGGAGTCCTGAGCCGATGCCCTCACCAGCCGCCGCGGTGGACGACGTCCTCGACCGGGCGCCTTCGACGCCCGGCCGAGCCGGCCGCACCCAGGTCGGGCACCCGGTGACCGACGGTGACCGCCCCGATCGGGGTGTACGCCGCCGGCACGCCGAACTCCGCGCGGAACCGGTCAAAGGTGTGGGAAGGAATGCCGAAGAAACACGCGCCCAGCCCTTCGTCGACCGCCGTCAGGAGCATGAGCAGGGACGCCATCGCGGTGTCGAGGTGCCAGTAGGGCACCGGCCACCGGGCCTCGTCCCGGTCGGCCCACCCCTTGTCGGGCTCGGCGTAGCGGTCGAGGTAGGCGTCCTTGTGGCTCAACGGCACGATCACCACCGGCGCGGTCATCATCCCCCGCAGCCACCGGTCGGGCTGGTCGACGCGGTCACCGGCGGTGCTCCGCCAGTAGCGGGCCACGTCGGCCGGGGTGTCGAGCACCAGGAACGCCCAGCCCTGGCTGAACCCGGCGCTCGGCGCCCGCACCGCGTTGTCGAGGATCCGCTCCAGGACCGACGGGTCCACCGGCTCGGGTGAGTAGTTTCGGACCATCCGTCGGCGACGGACCACGTCGGTGAGCTCCATGAGGAGAAGCATGGCAATGACGTTCGAGGAGATGTGGGCGGCGCTCGCCCCGGTCGGCAGGTCCGCGCGGACCGGCGGGTACCTCCGCCAGCCGTTCACGAACGCCGAGGAGGAGGCGCACGCCTGGTTCCTCGAGGCGTGCGAGGCGCGCGGGCTGCGGGTCGAGGCGGACGGGTTCGGCAACACGGTCGCCTGGTGGGACGCCGGCTCCGGGCCGGGCGTGCTCACGGGGTCGCACCTCGACTCCGTGATCCAGGGCGGGGCGTACGACGGTCCGCTCGGTGTCGTGACCGCGCTGGCCGCCGTCGACCGGCTCCGGGAGCGTGGCTTCGAGCCGGCGCGCCCGCTCGGCGTCTCGGTCTTCCGCGAGGAGGAGGGGTCGCGGTTCCCGCTGGCCTGCCTGGGCTCGCGCCTGGCCACGGGGGCGGTCGAGTGGGAGACCGTCCGGGAGCTGCGGGACCGTGACGGGACCGCCCTGGCCGACGTCGTCGACGGCGAGCCCGGCCCGGGGCTGCTCGCGGGCGTCGGCACCTTCGTCGAGCTCCACGTCGAGCAGGGGCGGGACCTCGTGCACCGCGAGGCAGCGGTCGGCGTGGCGAGCGGCATCTGGCCGCACGGCCGCTACCGCTTCGAGTTCGCCGGCCGGGCGGACCACGCGGGGACGACCCGGATGGAGGACCGGCAGGACCCGATGCTCGGCTACGCGATGACGGTCCTCGCGGCGAACAAGCAGGCCCGGCTCGCGGACCAGCGGGCCACGTTCGGCCGGGTCGCGGTCGAGCCGAACGCCACCAACGCGGTGCCGTCGAAGGTGACCGGCTGGCTCGACGCCCGGGCGTCGTCCTCGGAGGCGCTCGACGCGATGGTCGCCGAGGTGCAGCGGCTCGCCACCGAGCGGGCCGGCCGTGACGGCACCGCGGTGACCGTCACCCCGGAGTCGGTCAGCCCGGAGGTCCGCTTCGACGAGGCGCTGGCCGGCCGGGTCGCAGAAGTCGGTGGCTGGCCCGTCGTACCGACCGCCGCGGGCCACGACGCCGGCATCCTGGCCGGCGCCGGCGTACCCACCGCGATGCTCTTCGTCCGCAACCCGACCGGCGTCTCGCACTCGCCGGAGGAGACCGCGGAGCTGGCCGACTGCCTCGCCGGCGTCGACGCCCTCACCGACGTCCTCGCGCTGCTCGCCGGGGAGCCGGCATGACCGACTACGTGCTCGAGCATGCCTGGGTCGACGGCGAGCTCCGCTCGGAGGTCGCGGTCTCCGTCCAGGGTGGCCGTTTCACGTCCGTGGGCGGCCCCCCGAGGAGCGACGCGAGGCGGCTCACCGGGCTCACCGTGCCTGGGCTGGCGAACTGTCACAGCCATGCCTTCCACCGGGCCCTGCGGGGCAGGACGCACCACGGCGGCGGCACCTTCTGGACGTGGCGCGAGCAGATGTACCGGCTCGCCGAGCGGCTCGACCCCGACAGCTACCGAGCGCTGGCGGTCGCGGTCTTCCGGGAGATGGTGGCGAGCGGGATCACCAGCGTCGGGGAGTTCCACTACCTCCACCACCGCCGGGACGGAGGGTCCTACGACGAGCCGAACGTGATGGGGCTCGCGCTCGTCGCGGCGGCACGCGAGGCGGGGCTGCGGATCGCGCTGCTCGACACCTGCTACCTCGCCGCGGGCATCGGACGGCCCATCGAGGGGGTGCAGCGGCGGTTCTCCGACGGCACCGCGGAGGCGTGGCAGGAGCGGGCGGACGAGCTGACCGGGGACGCCGCCGGGGACGTCGTCGTGGGCGCCGCGATCCACTCGGTGCGGGCGGTCCCGCTCGACCAGATGCGGCTGGTCGCGGAGTGGGCCGACCGGTTCGAGACCCCGCTGCACGTCCACCTCTCCGAGCAGGCGGCGGAGAACGAGGAGTGCCTGGCGTCGTACGGCCGGACTCCCACCGAGGTCCTTGCCGAGGCCGGAGCCCTCAGCGACCGCACCAGCGCCGTCCACGCCACCCACCTCACCGACCTCGACGTCACGAGGCTCGGGTCCTCGAACGTCACCGCCTGCTTCTGCCCGACCACCGAGCGCGACCTCGGCGACGGGGTCGGGCCGTCGCGGGCGCTTCTCGAAGCCGGCTGCCCGGTGACGCTCGGCAGCGACAGCCACGCCGTCATCGACCTGTTCGAGGAGATGAAGGCGCTCGAGATGGACCAGCGGTCGGTGCACGAGACCCGTGGCCACTGGGGCGCCGCGGAGCTGCTCCGCGCCGCGACCGGCGACGGCCACGCCTCGCTCGGCTTCCCGGACGCGGGGCGGATCGCGGTGGGGCAGCGGGCGGACCTCGTGACGCTCGACCTCGCCACCCCGCGCACCGCCGGAGCCGGTGCGAGCGCCGAGACGGTGGCCTTCGCGGCGACCTCGGCCGACGTCGTCCACGTGGTCTCCGGAGGCCGCGTGGTGCACCGCGCCGGTGACTCGGCCGAGGTCGGAGCACAGCTGGACAAGGTGGTCCGCGGACTCTGGGAGGGCATGTGAGCACGCTTCTCGTCACCGGCATCGCCGAGCTGGTCACCAACGACCCGCAGCACGGCGACCCGCTCGGCGTCGTGCAGGACGCGGCGGTCGTGGTCGACGGCGGCCGGGTCGCCTGGACCGGGCCGGCCACGCAGGCGCCGGCGGCCGACGCGGCGTACGACGTCGGCGGGCGCGCTGTGGTCCCCGGCTTCGTCGACTCGCACAGCCACCTCGTCTTCGCCGGCGACCGGGCAGCGGAGTTCGCGGCCCGGATGGCCGGGGCGAGGTACGACGGCGGCGGCATCCGGTCGACCGTCGCGGCGACGCGCGCGGCGACCGACGAGCAGCTGACCGCCAACCTGCTGCGGCTCCTCGGCGAGATGCGCCGGCAGGGGACCACGACGGTCGAGGTGAAGAGCGGCTACGGGCTGAACGTGCGGGACGAGGCGCGCTCTCTGGCGATCGCCGCGCGGCTCACCTCGGAGACCACCTTCCTCGGGGCGCACGTCGTCCCACTGGAGTACGCCGACGACCCGGCGGGCTACGTCGACCTCGTGACCGGGGAGATGCTCGAGGCGTGTGCCCCGCACGCCCGCTGGGTCGACGTCTTCTGCGAGCGGGGCGCGTTCGACGCCGACCAGGCCCGGGCGATCCTCACCGCCGGAGCTGCCCGAGGGCTGGGCGGAAGGCTGCACGCCAACCAGCTCGGCCACGGGCCCGGGGTGCAGCTCGCCTGCGAGCTGGGGCTGGCGGCGGTCGACCACTGCACCTACCTCTCGGACGCCGACGTCGACGCGCTCGCCTCGTCGGGGACGGTCGCCACGTTGCTGCCCGGCGTCGAGTTCTCGACGCGGTCGCCGTACCCGGACGGCCGAGCGCTGATCGACGCCGGTGTGCAGGTGGCGCTCGCCTCCGACTGCAACCCGGGCTCCTGCTACACCAGCTCGATGCCGCTGTGCATCGCACTGGCCGTGCGGGAGATGCACCTGACCCCGGCCGAGGCGCTGCGGGCGGCCACCCTCGGCGGCGCCCTGGCGCTGCGGCGGGACGACGTCGGGCACCTGCGGGTCGGAGCGAGCGCCGACCTCGTCGTGCTCGACGCGCCGTCGTACCTCCACCTCGCGTACCGTCCCGGAGTCCCGCTCGTGCGTGAGATCGTCGGGCATGGCTGAGTTCCCTCGAATCCTTCAGACGGTCATCGACACCACCGACCTCCGCGGGCTCGCGGAGTTCTACCGCGAGCTCTTCGGGCTCTCCTACCGGCTGGGCGACGAGACGCCCGAAGAGGGCGAGGACTGGCTCGTCCTGCGGGACGCCGACGGCGTCAACCGGCTGGCGTTCCAGCTGGTCGAGCGGCTGGAGCGGACGACCTGGCCCGATCCCGCCGTACCCATGCAGCTGCACCTCGACTCGACGGTCTCCGACGCCGAGGAGCTGGAGCGGCAACGAGACCGGGCCGTCGCGCTCGGCGCGACGGTCCTCCTCGACCGGACCGACGACCCCGACGAGCCGCTCTACGTCTTCGCCGACCCGTCCGGCCACCCGTTCTGCATCTTCGTCGCCTGAAGGAGAGCGGTCGATGAACAAGCTGCTGTACTCCGCGACGATGTCCCTCGACGGGTTCATCGCCGGTCCCGGCGGTGACATGTCGTGGCTGGCGGACGTCGGTTCGCTCGACGTCGATGTCGACGGCCTCATGGCGCAGGTCGGCGCGTTGCTCGTCGGGCGGCGCACCTTCGACGGTGACGACCCCAACGCCGGGACGGACGCCGCGGGCGCGTTCGGCGGCAGGTGGGAAGGTCACTCGGTCGTCCTCACCCATCGGCCGCCCGATTCGAGCCCGCCCGGCGTCACGTTCGCGACCGACCTCGAGGAGGCGGTGCGGACGGCGAAGGCCGCGGCGGGCGGGAAGTACGTCAACGTGCTCGGAGCCGACGTCGCTCGCCAGTGCCTGGCGGCGGGGCTCCTCGACGAGGTGCTCGTCTTCGTCGCGCCGGTGCTGCTCGGTGACGGCACCCGGCTGTTCGCGGAGCCGGGCGGTGCTCGGGTGGCCCTGGAGCCGCTGCCCGGTCGGACCCGGGACGGGCTCTGGTACCGCGTCGTCGCCTGACGACACCGGACCGGAAGGAGACTCGCGTGTCATCGCCAGGTATGCCTCTGGACCACCTGGTCTCGTGGGCCGTGAGCGGCGGCCCGGCTCCGGTCGAGCTCACCGACGCCTCGGTCGAACGCATCGCGCTCGCCCAGAGGCACCTCCGGCTGGCGAGCCGCTCCGGAGCCGTCTACGGGCTCACCACCGGTGTCGGCGCCCTGCGCACCGTGCCGACCGAGATCACCCAAGGCGACGGCTCGTCGCACGCGCTCCGGCTGTGGCGCAGCCACGCCACCGGGTTCGGCGAGACGTACGACGACGCGACCGCACGTGCTGCCATGGCGATCCGGCTGCACCAGATCACCTCCGGGAGGTCCGGGGTCAGCGCGGAGCTCGCCTCGTCCCTGGGAGCGGCGGTCGCAACGGGGGCCGTCCCGGAGCTGCACCGGTTCGGCTCGATCGGCACCGGAGACCTCGTGCCCCTCGCCCAGCTCGGGCTCACGCTGGTCGGTGAGCGGCCGTGGCGGTCCGGCTCGGCCCCACCGGCTCCCGTCGACGACGGCGACGCCCTGCCGTTCATGTCCAGCAACGCACTGACTCTCGCGACGGCCGCGCTCGTCCACCGTCGGCTGACACTGCTCTCCGAGGCCGCCGAGAAGGTGGTCGCCCTGTCGGCGGCCGCGTTGCAGGCCTCCCTCCAGGCCTACGACCCACGGGTGCACGCCGGTCGACCGGACGCAGCCCAGCAGGCAGTCGCCCGCCGGCTGATGGCACTGCTGCAGGAGGCGGAGTGGGTGCCGGCCCGGCTGCAGGACCCCTTCGCGCTGCGGACGGTCCCCCAGGTGCACGCCCCGTTCGTGGACGCGTTGGTGACGACGCGTCAGGCGGTGGCCGTCGAGGTCGACGACTCGACCGAGAACCCGCTGGTGGCGCCCGACGGCACGCCCCTGCACCACGGTGGCTTCGTCACCGCCCGGCTCTCCGCGACGCTCGACGCGCTGCGCCAGGCGACCTACCCCGTGATCGCACTCTCGGCGGCGCGCCTCTCCGCGCTGGTCAACCCGTCGCTCACCGGGCTGCCGCCCTTCCTCGCCTCGGGGCCGGCCGGCAGCTCGGGGGTGATGATCCTGGAGTACCTCGCCCAGGACGCGCTCGCCCGGGCACGGCTCGTGACCTCTCCGGTCTCGACGGGGAACGCCTCGGTCTCCCTCGGGCTCGAGGAGCACGCGAGCTTCTCGACCCAGGCGGCGTGGGCCTGCGAGCAGATGGTCGGCCTCGCCCCGGTGGTCCTCGGCTGCGAGCTCGTCGCCGCCGTACGGGCGATCCGGACGGATCCCGACCGGTTGCCCGGCGGTCCGGTGCGGGAGGTTTTCGAGAAGGCCGCTGCCGCCCTGGACGAGGAGCGGGCCGACCGGCCCCTCTCCGACGACCTGGCGTGCGCCGTACGACTCGTCGAGCAGGGGCTCTGACCGGGCGACGAGCGGAACCTCCGAAGGGCATGCTGCGTCCCATGGCCATGACTGCACACCAGGCTGCGCGGCTGACCGTTGCCGCCGCACTCGTGGCTGGGCTCGCCGCCTGCGGCGCCGAAGCGCCCGCGGCGATGGAGGACGAGGCGCCCAGGTCGAACGGGTCGGTCAACGAGCTGATGGTCAGCTGCGGCGAGCCGCCCGGGTGGCCGGTCTCGGCCATGGACGGGGGGATCGACAGCCGCTTGGAGAGCGACGACGTCGCCTCGGCTCTCAGGCTCCTTGCGAAGGAGGCCGGCATCGACGCGCCCCGTGCCCTGCAGGACGTCAGCATCGACGAGGCGCCCTGGTTCGTGCTGGCAGAGACCGGTACGACGGCCACCGTCGCCACCGGAGCGTGGGACGCGGACGGGCCGGACCAGGACGCACAGATCGTGGAGCTGGAGAGGGCCGGAGAAGGCTGGGTCGCTCGGGGCTGGGGCGACTGCACGAGCTTGGCCCCGGTCATCGAGCCGGGACTGCAGTGGGTCCGGGTCAACGCCGCCCCGGATCTCGACCCGGCTTCCGCCGAGCTGGAGGTGACTGTCAACGAGGTGGAGTGCACAAGCGGCCGGGACCCGCGACCCTTCTTGCGTCGGCCCACGATCGTGGAGAGCGACGACAGCGTGACGATCTCGTGGACGAGCGAGGCGCCCGAGGGAGACGCGAGGTGCGTCGGCAACCCGCTGGTGCCGCAGGTCGTGCAGTTGGAGGAGCCTCTGGCAGACCGGGTCCTGCTGGACGCCTCGGCCTGGCCGGCTCGCCTCATCGCGAACCGCCGCTGACAAGGTGCCCGCATCGGGCTCGGCCCCGGCCGGCCTCAGGCCGGGTTGTCGAGGAAGCGTGTGTCGAGGTCGGGGTCGCGGCCGTGGTGGGTGGTGCCGGACGGGTCGACTTTGAGCCAGTGGCCGTGGGGGGTGCGCCACCACCAGGTGTCGGGGTCGGGGTGGTGGAGCTGCCAGCGGCCGTGGGTGCGGATCCGGTGGTGCTTGCGGCCCAGGGGTCCGGCGTTGGTGAGGCTGGTCTGC
>DASSBB010000074.1:0-2916 GCA_035699145.1 Marmoricola sp. | reverse complement strand
TGACCCCGGTCCGACGCTGACGACGGCAGCACCGCAACACAGCAGCACTGCACCGCCCCCGGACGGCTTCAGCCGACCGGGGGCGGTGGCTTTCCCTGAACAGGGGGTTGCCAGCGGCACCGGGCAGCAAGAGACTGCAGGCTCCCGGCTAGACCAGCCACCCCGACCCCAACGGGAGCCCACCATGGTCCGTCGTTCACGTGCCCGAACGTCCACCCTCGTTGCGAGCGGCGCCGCGCTGGCGCTCGCCGTACCCCTCGCCGCGACGATCGCCGCACCGGCGACCGGCGCGCCACCGCCGGAGCGCCGCGCCGCGTGCGACCCGTTCAGGGAACCAGTGGTGGACCTCGAAGTGCCGACCGCTCAGGAGGTCATCGGGATCGACCTCGGGGAGCGCGACGTCACGACCGAGGAGTCCGACCGCTACCTGCGGGCGGTGGCGGACGCCAGCCCGATGGTCGTCGACGGCGTGCTCGCGCGCTCGTGGAACGGCCGGGCGCTGCGCTACGCCGTCGTCGGCCAGGAGAAGTGGGTGAAGCCCCGCGCTCTCGCCAGGATCGGCCGCCAGGTCAACGCGCTCCGCGACGTCGACACCCCGGACCGCCGGGCCAAGCGCATCGCGAGGCACACCCCGGCGATCCTCTGGGTCGCGGGCAACGTCCACGGCGGCGAGGAGAGCGGGACCGACGCCTCGCTCCGGGTGCTCTACGAGCTCGCCGCGCGCACCGACTGCACCGCGGAGACGATCCTGGACCGCGCCATCGTGGTCGTCCTGCCGACGCAGAACCCCGACGGGCGCGAGGCCGACACCCGGCGCAACGCCTACGGCTTCGACCTCAACCGCGACTGGTTTGCCCGCACGCAGGTCGAGACCGACGGCAAGATCGCCAAGCTGCGCGAGCTGCCGCCGCAGCTGTTCATCGATGCCCACGAGATGGGAAGCGACGGCTACTTCTTCCCGCCGAACGCAGACCCCGTCTACCACGACATCGGCGAGACGCCGCTGAACTGGATCTACAACGTCTACGGCACCGCGATGCAGAAGGCATTCAAGCGCTTCGACTTCCCGTTCTTCAACGGCAGCTTCTACGACCTCTTCTACATGGGGTACGGCGACACGGTGCCGGCAGCAGGGTTCAACGCCGCCGGCATGACGTTCGAGAAGAACAACGAGGACCCGGCCGAGCAGCGGGTGCGCGAGCAGTACACCGCGATCTGGGCGACCCTCATGGCCGCCGGCGAGCGCCACTCAATGCTCTCCGAGTGGCGGGCCGAGCACGTCAAGGCCGCCCGACAGGGCCGCCGTGGCGTACTCGAGCGCAACCAGCTCTACTGGGAGGGCGCCGACATCGAGGTCCAGCCCAACCGCAAGGTGCGCCACTACTTCATCCGCGCCGACCAGCCGGCCAAGGCACCCGAGACCGCGCGGCTCGTCGAGCGGCTCCAGGGGATGGACGTCGAGGTCTACAGGCTGACCAAGAAGCTGCGGGTCCCGGGGTACCGGCCCTACGGCTACGGTCCCCGCACGACGACGCTGCCGAAGGGCACCTACTGGGTGCCGATGGCGCAGGGCCAGAAGCACTGGGTGCAGGCGATGCTCAACGAGGACACCTACGTCCCCTTCCCGTACTTCTACGACGTGACCGCGTTCAGCGGGCCGCTGCTCAACAACGTGCCCGGCGGCTACACCGGACGCGCGCTGAAGGTGCGCGGGAAGCTGCTTCCGGAGCAGCGGCCCCGGGCGGTGGTCCGGGTCGCCGGTGCGCCCCGGGTCGCGATCTGGCAGATCTCGGAGGAGTCGTCGAGCTCGATCGAGGGCTCGGGGTGGCTGCGGTACTTCCTGGACCGCAGGCTGCGGCTCGAGTACGCCGACCTCACCACCGAGGAGCTCACCACCGGCGGCCTCACAGGGATCGACACCCTCGTCATCCCGCAGGGCTCCGAGAGCGAGGCCGCGGCGGCGCTCGGCGAGGCCGGCCAGACTGCAATCGTCGACTGGGTGGAGGCCGGCGGCACCCTCGTGACGCTGCGCCAGGCGTCCCGCCTCGCCGCGGACCTCGGGCTGACCTCGGCGACCTACGAGGACCCGACGTCCGACATCCCCGGCTCGCTGATCCGCATGGAGATCGACCGCGGCAACCCGCTGTCGAAGGGCGTCGGGCGCACGGCATACGCGATGTACGAGTACGACGACGTCTGGACGACGACGAAGCCGGGCACGGTCGCGGCCCGCTACCCGGCTGCGGGTGACCGTGACTGGTTCGTCTCGGGCTTCGCCGAGGGCGAGGAGCAGCTGCACGGCACCGCCGCCGTCATCGACGAGGCGTACGGCGAGGGGCGCGTGGTGCTCTTCGGCTTCGACCCGAACTACCGGGCCTTCACCGACGGCACCGCGAAGCTGCTCACCAACGCCCTCTTCGGCGACGAGCCGCAGCGGCGGTCGACGCGGGTCTTCCCGCGCGCACAGGTCCAGAAGGACGTGCCGGTGTCGGCGCACGGCCGGATGGTGCTCTCCGTGAAGACGGGCGCCGCGAACCAGGTCCGGGCGCTGCTGGCGGAGCGCGACGCGTCCGCCGTCGCCGTCCGCACGCCGGGGCGGGTCAGCTTCCGGGTCGACCTCGGCGGCATGGCGGGCGACCAGCACCCGTGGGCGCGGTCGCTCGCCGACGACGTGGCGAAGCTCGGCGACCAGGTCGTGGCGATCACCCTGCCCTAACCGAGTCGTCGGGTCCTCGGTCGGGGATCCGGTCGAGTCGTCGGGTCTTCGGTCGGGGATCCGGTCGAGTCGTCGCATCCTCGGTCGCGTGCGGACTCGCACATACCGGCGGCAAGCGGCAGCGCAACATTCCGGCTTCGGCCGGCAGCCGAAGATGCGACGACTCGGCGCCGAAAAGCACCGAGGAAGCGACGACTCGG
>DASSBB010000073.1:0-11891 GCA_035699145.1 Marmoricola sp. | reverse complement strand
ACGCGCCCAATGGGACGAGGCGGGGTCCGGGGCGTGACCTGTGGAGGAACCCGGCAGGAATGGGTGCCCATGTGTCACCGTCCACCGATGACTCTCGAAGAACTCGGCTGGAAGGAGCTCGCTCGTCGTCAGAGCGGCGTGGTGAGCCGGGACCAGCTGCGCGCCTACGGCGCCGACCGGCACTACGTGCGAACCCAGCTCAGGGCCCGCCGTTGGCAGGAGGTCAGCAACACGGTCCTCGTCACCACGACCGGGCCGCTCTCCTACGAGCAGCGGCTGTGGGTCGGCGTCGTCCAGGCGGAGCGCCCGGCCGCGCTGGCAGGTGTGACGGCCCTGAACCTAGCCGGACTTCGTGGTTGGGAACGCCCCTTCATCACCGTGCTGGTGCCGAAGTCGGAGGACCCTGTCCGCCTCGACGGCTATCGGTTCGCGGAGACGCGTCGTGACATCCCCGCGCTCACGGCTCGCACGGCTCCCCCACGGCTCCGGGTCGAGCCGGCGGCCTTGCTGTTCGCGGCGTACGAGCGGTCGGAGCGCACCGGGTGCGGACTGTTGGCCGCGGTCGTCCAGCAGCGGCTCACGACGGCTCCGAGGCTGCGCGAGCAGCTGGCGGCCCTGCGGCCCCTCCGTCGCGCTCCCCTCTTCCGGCTGCTGCTCGACGACATCGAGGGAGGCGCGCACTCCATGGCTGAGGTCGACCTCGGCCGCCTCTGCGACCGGTTCGGACTGCGGCCGCCCGACCGACAGGCCCCGCGCCGCGATCGCAACGGCAAACGACGGTGGCTCGATGCCGAGTGGTTCCTGCCCGACGGCAGGATCGTTGTGCTGGAGGTCGACGGCGCCTTCCACATGGAAGTTCCCGACTGGTGGGCGGACATGGGGCGCGAGCGAGAACAGGTCATCCATGGCCGGGAGGTCCTGCGATGCAGCTCGTTCGAGCTACGCCGCCTGCCGGACCAGATCGCGCGCGACCTGCTCGCCATCGGCGTACCGACGCGGCGTCCGGATGAGCGCGGCGCATAGTGCGCGCCCATCCGGACGGCGCGGTCGCCCGGGAATCGGGAACCGCCTCGTCCGATTGGGCGCGCTGTATATGACGCGGCCAATCGGACGAGGCGGGGGCCCGAGCCGTCAGGCGTAGAGCTGCTCGATCTCCGCCTTGTAGTTCTCCTCGACGACCTTGCGCTTCACCTTCATCGACGGGGTGAGCTCACCGGTCTCGACGGTGAGGTCGTTGTCGAGGAGCTTCCACTTCTTGATGGTCTCCCAGCGGTTGAGCCGCAGGTTGAGCTCGTCGACGTAGCCGCCGACCATCTCCTGGACCTCCGGGAGGTTGACGATCTCGGTGTAGGAGCGCCCGGGCTTGCCCTGGTGCTCGGCCCAGCCGGCCATCGCGTCGGGGTCGAGGGTCACCAGCGCGACGACGTAGTTGCGCTCGTGGCCGTGGACGAAGAACTGGCTGGCGTAGGGACAGATCGCCTTGAACATCGACTCGATCGCCGACGGCGCGATGTACTTGCCGCCGGAGGTCTTGAAGAGGTCCTTCTTGCGGTCGGTGATCCTCAGGTGGTCGCCCTCGAACTCGCCGATGTCACCGGTGTGCAGCCACCCGTCGACCAGCGTCTCGGCGGTCGCCTCGGGCATGTTGTGGTAGCCCTCCATGACGCCGGGGCCCTTGATGAGCACCTCGCCGTCCTCGGCGATCTTGACGTCGGTGCCGGGGAACGGGATGCCGACGAAGCCGAACTTGTAGCTCTCGGGCGCGTTGACGACCGATCCGGCCGAGGACTCGGTCATGCCGTAGCCCTCGAGGATGAGGATGCCGGCGACGTGGAACCACTCCGCCACCTCGCGGTTGAGCGCCGCGGCGCCGGAGATGAAGAAGCGGACCCGGCCACCGAACCGGTCCCGGATCTTGCTGAAGACCAGCTTGTCGAAGAGGCCGTGCTGGAGCTTGAGCGGCAGCGGCACCGACTTGCCCTGGGCCTCGAGCTCCCTGACCTTGAACCCGACCTTGAAGGCCTGGTCGAAGATCTTCTTCTTCGGGCCGCCCTCCTGCTCCTGCATCGCCACGATCCGGCCGTGGGCCTTCTCGAAGATGCGCGGCGCGGCGCCCATGAACGTCGGCTTGACGACCGCGAGGTTGTCGATGATTCTCTCCACCCGGCCGTCGATCGCCGTGGCGAAGCCGCAGGCGAGCTGGGTGGAGAGCAGCACCTTGCCGAACGAGTGCGCCATCGGCAGCCACAGGAACTGCAGGTCGTCCTCCGTGAGGATGTCCTGCGCCTGGATCGCGGCACCCTCGTAGGTCCACGACTTGTGGCGGAGCCGGACGCCCTTCGGCCGGCCCGTGGTCCCGGAGGTGTAGATCAGCGTGGCCAGCGAGTCCCCGTCGGTGGCGGCGATCCGGTCCTCCACGACGGAGGGTTCGCGGTTGAGCAGCTCCTCGCCGAGCTTCTCGAGCTCGCTGAGGCTGAGCACCCAGTCACCGTCGGCGGCGCCGTCGAAGACGACCACCTTGTCCAGCAACGGCAGCTCGTCGCGCCGCTCCCGGATCTTCGCGACCTGGGTGTCGTCCTCGGCGAAGACGACGCGGCACTCGGAGTCGGAGAGGATGTACCCCACTTCCTCGGCGATCGTCGAGGGGTAGACGGTGGTCGTCGCCACCCCGGCGCACATGTTCGCGAGGTCGGCGAGGATCCACTCGTACCTGGTGCCCGAGGCGATTCCCACGCGCTGCTGCGGCTCGACCCCGAGCGCGACGAGTCCGGCGGCGAGCCGGCCGACACGGTCGCCGGCCTCCTTCCAGGTCACCGACTCCCAGCTCTCCCCGACGGGGTAACGGAACGCCTCCCGGTCACCGCTGGACGCGACGCGGTCCAGGAACTGCCGGCCGACCGTCATCGGCCGGTTATCGACGATGCTGAGATCTCTCACAAGGGGGGACAACCGGCACCTCTCAACTTCGCGCGCTCGGCGTCGTCCGTGCGGACCGGACGACCGGCGACTTCGGTTACGTGGATCACAACCTAGTTCACGCCATTACCGACGGGTAGTGACCCCCGGCCGGGATTCGGCACTCCCTCACGGACGCGGCTGTCACTCCTGGACCGCCTTGGCGACGGTGACGAAGGTCGTCGCCCGTCCGCGCTCGCGGGTGCCCAGCTCGGTCGCGGCTTGTACGACGGCGCGGAGGACCGCCCAGTCACGAGCCCGTTCCTCGTCGAGCCCGGCCACGTCGACGAGGGTGTGGAACCGCCGTCGTACCGAGCCCCGCACGTCGCCCGACCTCACCAGCTCGTCCCACCGGCTCCACAACGCCGGAGCCGGCTCGGCGTGCGGGTCTCCGCTCAGCGGCTTCGGGGCCACCGCCAGCCAGGGCTCACGGTCTGCCGACAGCACGTGGTCGAACCCGAGGGCGCCGTGGAGCAGGCGGCCGTCGGTGGCCCGGTCGTCCTTCAGGCGGCGTCCGATCGCCAGCGCCTGCTCGACCAGACGGTGCGGGAGCGGTGCGTTGCGCGGCAGCGCCGCCAGCCGGACGAGCCACCCGTCGACGACCTCGGAGAGCCGGCGGAGCCGCGCCGGGGCCGGGACGTGGAGCCGGTCGTAGAGGGCTCCGACCACCTCGCAGGCGGCGACGTCCCACAGCTCGCCGACGTCCTCGGCATGGAGCCGCTCGAGCAGCAGGGCGTCCCGCCGGGGGTCGGCCCGGAGCAGCTCGACCGCACCGCGGCCGTGCCAGTGCTGGAGCGCGAGGGGCTCGTGGGAGCCGGCGGCGTCGCCGACCTTCAGCACCGCCGGCCGCCCCGACGCCGTGCGCACCGGAACGATGTCGGCGCGGCCACCCGCGCGGGGCGGCCCGTCCCGCGTGAGCTCCCACTCCTCGAGGAGCGGCTCCAGCCGACTCACGTCCGGGACACGTCGGCGGTCGCCACCTCGCCGTACGACGCGCGGCGCGCGGCCCGGCGCAGGGTCGCGAGGAGTGCCGGGCCGAGGACGACCAGCGCGATCGAGTTGGTGATCGCGCGGCCGGTGTCCCAGCCACCGGTCGAGGTGAGCAGCGTGTAGATCCCGAAGCGGTGCAGGTTCTCCAGCAGCGGGGCCCCGGGGACGAACGAGAGCGAACCGGTGTGCCCGGGAACCTCGACGCCGAGGACGAACGGCCACGACGACAGGTTCATCAGCAGCCCGAAGCCGTAGGCACAGACCACGCCGTACCCCACCAGCATCGCGATCTCGGGCCGGCCACGGAGCCGTCGCCGTCCCGGGAGGAGCCCCGCGAGCAGGCCGATCCACGCCGAGCAGAGCATCTGGAACGGCAGCCACGGACCGACCCCGGAGGTCAGCAGCGCCGAGGCGAACAACGACGTGCAGCCGAGGACGAAGCCGAACCCGGGGCCGAACACCCGCCCGGCGAGGATCAGCAGGAAGAAGACGAGCTCCACGCCGGCGACCCCGGCGCCGAGCATCCGCAGTGCGGCGTTCACCGCGGTGAGCACGCCGAGCATCGCCAGCGCCTTGGCGTCCATGCCTCCCTCGGTGAGCTCGACGAGCACGACGACGACCAGGACCGGTAGCAGGGCGAGGAAGAGGAACGGCGGGCTCACCTGCTCCGTGCCGGGGTCGGGCACGAGCAGCAGCGGCCAGAGGAACATCATCAACCCGGCGAGGCTGGCCAGGGTCAGCACCAGCGTCGAGCGCCGGCCCACGACGACGGCGTTCACACCAACGCCTCCCGCACCTGGTCGACCGTGAGCCAGCCCGCGCCGAGGATCTTCGACATCTGGGGCGCGAACGCCGGGGACTCCGCGAGCACCTGGGCGGTCACGCCGGCGGAGACCACCTCCCCCCCGGCCATCACGACGACCTGGTCGGCGACCGAGGCGACGAACTCGACGTCGTGGGTGGCGACGACGACGCCGTGGCCCGCCGCGGCGAGCCCCGAGACGACCGTGGCGAGCTGCTCCTTGGCCGTGTAGTCGAGCCCCCGGGTCGGCTCGTCGAGGGCGACGACGCGCGGACGGGCGGTCAGCACCAGGGCGAGCACGAGCGAGAGCCGCTGTCCCTCCGAGAGGTCGCGGGGGTGGCGGCCGCCGTCGATGCCCGGCGCCAGCCGGCCGAGCAGGTCGCGGCAGCTGCCCGGCTCGGCCCCCGCCTGCTGGTCGGCGGCGGCGCACTCGTCGTCCACGGTCTCGAGGTAGAGCAGGTCGCCTGCGTTCTGCGGCACCAGCCCGACCAGCTCGCGCGCCCGTGCCGGGGACACCTGCGCGGGGTCGGTGCCTTCCACCTCCACGGTGCCGCCGTCCCTCCGTCCCGCACCCTGGAGCGCCCACAGCAGCGACGACTTCCCCGAACCGTTGCGGCCCATGAGCGCGACGACCTGACCGGACGCGACCGAGAGGGCCACCTCGCGCACCGCCACCGTGCGGCCGTACCGGACGACCACGTCGCGCGCCTGGAGGACGGGAGCGCCGGGGGCCCGCACCCCCGACGGTCGGGGCTCGCCGAGCGCCGCGCGCAAGCCGGAGGTACGCCGCCGCGCCTCCCGCACCGACAGCGGGAGCGGCTCCCACCCGGCCAGCCGCCCCAGCTCGACGACCGGCGGCGCGACCGGCGACCCGGCCAGCAGCTCGGCGGTCTGGCCGCCTCGGACCCGGCCGTCCTCCACGAGGAGGAGCCGGTCGGCGAACGGGACGACGCGCTCCATCCGGTGCTCGGCGAGCAGGACGGTGAGCCCCAGGTCCTCGACCAGCCTGGCCAGGGTGCTCAGGACGTCCTCGGCGGCGGTGGGGTCGAGCGCGGACGTCGGCTCGTCGAGGACCAGCACGTGCGGGTGCATGGTGAAGACGGCGCCGATCGCGACGCGCTGCTGCTGCCCGCCGGAGAGGGAGCGGAGCGGCCGCGAGCGGAGGTCGGCGATGCCGAGGAGGTCGAGCGTCTCCTCGACCCGGCGTCGCATCGTCTGCGACGAGAGGCCGAGCTGCTCCATGCCGTAGGCGAGCTCCTCCTCGACGACGTCGGTGACGAACGTCGCGAGGGGGTCCTGGCCGACGAACCCGACGAGGTCCGCGAGCTCCCGGGGGGCTCTGTCCCGGACTCTCCTGCCGTCGACGAGGACGTCGCCGGCGAGGTGCCCCCCGGTGAACCGGGGCACCAGCCCGTTGACGGTGCGCAGCAGCGTCGACTTGCCGGAGCCGGTGCGACCGGCGACCAGGACCAGCTCGGACTCCGGGACGGTGAGGCTGACGTCGGTGAGCGTGGGCCGGTCCGCGCCCTCGTAGCGGAACGTGAGGTGCTGCCACTCGATCATGCGGCGCTCCCCACCGGCGCCTGGTGCGCCACCTCGTCGCCGTCACCCGCCAGCACCGGCGGCGGCGCCACGAAGGCGGGGACGAGCCCCACCAGCACCGCCACCAGGGCGAGCACGGAGAGAGCCGGCGCCGCCGCCGGGTCGGGGAAGGCGACGTCGGGGCGGCGCGATGCCGCGACGGTGCCGAGGACCGCCACGGTGAGCCCGGTGCCCGCGGTGAGCACGTCCGCGGTCCGCCACCGCTCGGGCCGGTAGCGGGTACGGGCGACCCGTCGGCCGGCCGCCAGGAAGCCGGCCGCCGCCAGCACGAGACCGCCGAGGAGCATCGGCCAGGCCAGCGTCCGCGGGGCGGTCGAGTCGAGGAACGCGTAGGTTCCCACGCACAGCCCGACGAGCCCGCCGACGAGCAGCCCGCCCGTCGTACGGCGCTGGCGGGCGCCCAGCGCGCCGGTCCTCCCGTAGCCGCGGGCGTCCATGCTCGCCGCCAGCGACAGCGACCGGTCGAGCGCGTCCTCGAGCACCGGTACGACGACGCGCCGCAGCGCGCTGATGCCCTTTCCGGGGTCGCCGCGCAGCCGGCGGGCGCGGCGGACCCGCTGGACGCTCTCGGCCAGCTGGGGGAAGAGCGACAGCGCGATCACGACGGCCGTCCCCACCTCGTAGAGGGCGGGAGGCAACGAGGCCAGCAGCCGGCGAGGGTTCGCCAGCGAGTTGGCCGCCCCGATGCAGATGATGACCGCGGCGAGCCGCATCCCGTCGTACAGGCCGGCGAGCAGCGCCTCGGAGGTGACCGGGCCGAGCAGCGTCACCCCGGCCGCCCACTCCGGGAGCGGCACCCGGGGCAGCTCGACGAGCACATGGCTGCCGAAGCCGCCGCCGAAGAGCACCCGGAACGCGACCCGGAGGCAGACGACGACGAGCCCCAGCAGCAGGTAGAGCCGGAACGAGAGCGCCCACGGCGCGTCACCACGGCGGGCCAGCACGGTCACCGAGGCGACGAGCACGATCAGCCCGAGGAGCCACGGGTTGGTCGTCCGGCTGGCCGCGGCGGCCAGCCCGAGGGCCCAGATCCACCAGGCCCCCGGGTGCAGGTCGCGAGGGAGGACGGCTCGGGCCAACGCAGTCAGCTCCTCCTGCGCAGGGCGAGCACGCCGGCCGCGGCCGCGAGCAGCAGTACGGCGCCGCCGGCCGCCCAGGTGAGCGCTCCGCGGTCGTCGGGGTCGACGGTTCGAGGTGCCGACGCGTCCGAGGCGGCCGTGCGCGTGCTGGTCAGGGCGGGAGTCGCGCGAGGCTCCTGGCGCCCGGTGCCGTCCTGGAACCGCCAGCCGACGGCGCCCCCGGCAGGGACGTCGAGAGCGGCGAGCCCGAGCGTCGAGTAGCGCCACCGGTCCGCGGTGCCGTCGGACCAGAAGAGCCCCCAGTACGCATCGCCGGGCGGAGTGCCGCGGCAGTCCTCCCGATCGCTCCCGGGAACGCCGTCGATCCGGCAGACGAACGGCTGGCCCTCGGTGTAGGTGACGGTGATGCCGGAGTCCGCCATGACCTGGGCCGCCGAGCCGCCGGCGTCCCGGACGCAGGAGTCACGCACCTCGCCCCCGAGGGGACCCGGGTCGACCACGACGAGCACCCCCGCGCACGAGGGAGCCGACGCGGGGGCGACCGGCGCCGTCCCCGCAAGGACGGCCACCGTCGCGACGACGACTCCGGAGCTGCGCGACCTCACGAGCCGGACGCACCTCCCGAGGTCCCGCCGGCGAGCCCGGCGACCGCCTGGGCGGTCGCGCGCTGCCACTGGTAGCGCACGGCACGCGTGATCCCCTTGTCCTGCGCCTTGTCGAGCGCGGCGTCGTCGAACGCCACGGCGCCTGCCTGCTCGGCGAGCTCCTCACCTGCGGAGTCCGAGGTGACCTGGTGGTCGACGAGCCAGGCGCGGGCCTGGTCGGCGGCGTCCTCCTCGCCGAGGAGCAGGAGCGCTTCGGCTGCCACACCCGTCGAGTTGGCGTTGGCCGCTCCGGAGTCGGCGTCGACGAAGGAGCCGTCCCCGGCCTGCTGGGCGACGAGCCAGGCGGCGGCGTCGTCCAGCGCGGGCGCCACGTCGACCTCGACACCGGCGTCCTGGAGCTCGAGCAGTGCCTGCGCCGCGAACGCGGTCGCGTCGACGCTCGGCTTGCTCTCCTCGGGGGTGCCGCCGTCGCAGGTGTGGTCTTCGGACTCCATGAGCAGCCGGAAGAAGCCGTCGGCGCACTGCTGGGCGAGCAGGAAGCTCGCGGCCTCGTCGGTCAGGTCGCTGTCGGCCCCGGTGAGCGCCCGGACCACCCAGGACTGCCCGATGGTGTTCGAGTAGTCACCGCCGAACTCGTCGGCGGCGTCCCACCGGTCCTTGGCCCGGCCGAGCTCGTCGTCGGGCTTGCGGCGCACGAGCCGCTCGAGCCTCGCCACGAGGTCCCCGCCGGCGTACGTCGCGGGGTCGTCGTCCTCCACCTGCACCGCCCTGAGCAGCTTCCCGGTCGAGCCGGCGTAGGCGTTCTTCCCGGAACCGACGTAGGCGTCGGCCTCCGGCTCGATCGCGTCGAGGATCGCACCCCGCTCGTCGGCGTACCCCTCGACCTCCCGCAGCGCGAACAACGCGTCGAGCGAGAGTCCGTGGTCGGCGACCGTGACCCACGTGCCGGACCCCGGCGGGTCCTCGTAGCTGCTGTGCATCAGCCCGTCGTCGAGCTGGCCGGCGAGCCAGGAGGCCGCGGCGGTCGCCTCGGCGGAGGTGGCCGGCGCGTCGGCCTTGCCGCTCGTGGTCGTCGGGTCGTCGGCACCGCAGCCGACCAGCAGGGCTGCGGTGGTGAGGCCGAGCGCGGCCCGGTGGAGGTGCCTGCGCACGGTTCGGTCGAGGTGCTTGCGCACGGGGGTCCCTTCCCGCTGCATGTGCAGGGGACGGACTCGCCAGAGTCCACCCTGCGTTCCGCGACAGCGTGGATGTCAGGTCACCGAGCAGCAGGTGTTCCGGCTCCCCTCCCCCGGCATTCGCTGGGAGAGGGCTACGGTTGCGGGTCAGCGCCGGACTTCGACCGGCTTCCCCTGGGCTGCGCGGAGAGTGTTGAGTGCCGCCGGTTGGCGGCGCCTCAATCTAGCACCGGCTACTTCTTCTCCTTGGCGGTGCTCTCGCCGGTGGACAGTGCGGCGATGAACGCCTCCTGAGGGACCTCGACGCGGCCGACCATCTTCATCCGCTTCTTGCCCTCCTTCTGCTTCTCGAGCAGCTTGCGCTTCCGGCTGATGTCGCCGCCGTAGCACTTGGCCAGCACGTCCTTCCGGATCGCCCGGATGGTCTCCCGGGCGATGACCCGCGACCCGATCGCGGCCTGGATCGGCACCTCGAACTGCTGGCGCGGGATGAGCTCCTTGAGCTTGCCGACGAGCCCGACGCCGTAGTTGTACGCCGCGTCCTTGTGGACGATCGCGCTGAACGCGTCGACCGGGTCCCCGTGCAGCAGGACGTCGACCTTGACCAGGTCGGAGGTCTGGTCGCCGGTGGCCTCGTAGTCGAGGGAGGCGTACCCCTTGGTCCGCGACTTCAGGGCGTCGAAGAAGTCGAAGACGATCTCCGCGAGCGGGAGCGTGTAGCGCATCTCGACGCGGTCCTCGGAGAGGTAGTCCATCCCCTGGAGCGCGCCCCGCTTCGCCTGGCAGAGCTCCATGATCGTCCCGATGTAGTCGCTCGGGGTGAGGATCGTGGCGCGCACCACGGGCTCCTTGACCTCGGCGACCTTCCCCGAGGGGAACTCGCTCGGGTTGGTCACCACGATCTTCGTGCCGTCGTCCATCGTCACGTCGTAGACGACGTTGGGCGTGGTCGAGATCAGCGACAGGTTGAACTCACGCTCGAGCCGCTCCCGCACGATCTCCATGTGCAGCAGTCCCAGGAAGCCGCACCGGAAGCCGAAGCCGAGGGCGCCGGAGGTCTCCGGCTCGTAGACGAGCGCGGCGTCGTTGAGCTGGAGCTTGTCGAGCGCCTCACGCAGCGTCGGGTAGTCGTCGCCGTCGAGCGGGTAGAGCCCGGCGTACACCATCGGGTTGGGGTGCTTGTAGCCGCCGAGCGCGTCGGTGGCCGGCGCCTGCGCGGAGGTCACGGTGTCCCCGACCCTCGACTGCCGCACCTCCTTCACGCCGGTGATGAGGTAGCCGACCTCGCCGACGCCGAGCTCCTTGGACTTGAGCGGCTCGGGCGAGATCACGCCGACCTCGAGCATCTCGTGGACCGCGCCGGTTGACATCATCTTGATCCGGTCGCGGTGGGTGAGCTTGCCGTCGATGACGCGGACGTAGGTCACGACGCCCCGGTAGGTGTCGTACACCGAGTCGAAGATGAGCGCCCGGGGCGGCGCGTCGGCCACCCCGACCGGCGGCGGGGTCTGCCGGACGATCTCGTCGAGGAGCTCGACGACCCCCTCGCCGGTCTTCGCCGACACCCGGAGGACGTCGGAGGGGTCGCAGCCGATGATGCCGGCCAGCTCTGCGGCGTACTTCTCCGGCTCCGCGCCGGGGAGGTCGATCTTGTTCAGGACCGGGATGATGTGGAGGTCCGCGCCGATGGCGAGGTAGAGGTTCGCCAGCGTCTGGGCCTCGATCCCCTGAGCGGCGTCGACGAGCAGCACCGCCGCCTCGCACGCCTCGAGCGACCGCGAGACCTCGTAGGTGAAGTCCACGTGGCCCGGGGTGTCGATCATGTTGAGGACGAACCTGCGGCCGGCGTCCTCACCGGCACGTGCCGTCCACGGCATCCGCACCGCCTGGGACTTGATCGTGATCCCGCGCTCCCGCTCGATGTCCATGCGGTCGAGGTACTGCGCCCGCATCGCCCTCGGGTCGACGACCTCGGTGAGCTGGAGCATCCGGTCGGCCAGCGTCGACTTCCCGTGGTCGATGTGCGCGATGATGCAGAAGTTCCGGATGATCGCGGGATCGGTGCTGCCGGGCGCCGGGGCGGCGGGGCGGGCAGAGGACTGGGTCACGAGGAGCTTCCGGGCAGGGGGCGGGACAGGCGCCATTCTCCCACGTCGGCGACCGCGCCCGTGACCTCCCGCTGCGTCGAGCCGCCCCTCAAGCTGCGTCGAGCCGCCCTTCAAGCTGCGTCGAGCCGCCCCTCCCGCTGGTTGAATGGCGCGCATGGACCGCGCCCCCTCCCTCGACCGGGTCGAGCCGGTCCCGCACGGGCGCACCGCGCGGCGGCTCGAGTGGCAGCACCTGCCCCCTGACGTCCGAGCCCTGGTCGAGGGCGAGCTCGGCTCGCCGGTCGTCGGCGCCGAGTCGCAGGGCGGCGGGTTCACGCCGGGGTTCGCCTCCCGGCTCACCGGTGCGGACGGCTCCACCCTGTTCGTCAAGGCCGCCAGCAAGCGGGCGCAGCGGCCGATCGCGGCGGCGTACGCCGAGGAGGGGCGGATGCAGGGACTCCTGCCCGACGAGCTCCCCGCCCCTCGGCTGCTGTGGACACATGAGGACGACCGGTGGGTGGTCCTGGGGTGGGAGTCGGTCCACGGGGCCGCTCCGCGTCGCCCCTGGCGTCCCGACGAGCTCGACGCCTGCCTGG
>DASSBB010000072.1:0-12211 GCA_035699145.1 Marmoricola sp. | reverse complement strand
ACGACCGCACCGAGGTTGCGCGGGTCGGTCACCGAGTCGAGCGCCACGATGAGAGCCGGCTCGCCGGCCTCGGCGGCCCGGTCGAGGAGGTCGTCGGCGTGGGCGTACTCGTAGGCCGGCATCTTCGCCGCGAGCCCCTGGTGCACCGCGCCGTGGGTGAGCCGGTCGAGCTCGGTGCGGCTCACCTCGAGGACCGCGACGCCGTGCTCGGCGGTCAGCCGGAACATCTCCCGGATCCGGCCGTCCCGCTCCGCGCCCTCGGCGATGTAGACGGTGGTCAGGGGCAGCCGCGCCCGCAGCGCCTCCACGACCGAGTTGCGACCGGCGACCCACTCGGTGTCCCCGGTGCGGGCTCGGCGCGGCTTCTTCGAGGACTCCTTCTCGGCGCGGGTCTTCGCCTTGTACGCCTTGTGGCCCTCGCGGTCGGCGGCCTTCGGCGTGGGGCCGCGTCCCTCCAACCCACGGCGGACCCTCCCGCCGGAGCCGGCGGTGGGGTTGCCCTTGCTGGTCCTGCGGATGGCACCGCGACGAGCGGAGTTGCCTGGCATGTGAAGTCCTTGGTCGTTGGTCAGCGCAGCGACCAGCTGGGGCCCGAGGGGGTGTCCTCGACCTCGATGCCGGCCGCCTTGATCTGGTCACGGATGGCGTCCGCGGTCGCGAAGTCCTTGGCCGCACGGGCGCCCTGCCGCTGGTCGAGGAGGGCGGCGACCAGGACGTCGACGGCGTCGTGCAGCCGCGACTCCTCCGACGACGAGCCGTGGCCCGCCCAGTGCGGGTCGAACGGGTCGAGCCCCATGACCGCGAGCATCCCGCGCACCGCGGATGCGGTACGACGGAGCGCGTCGGTGTCCCTCGAGCCGAGCAGCTTGTTGCCCTCCCGGACCCCGGCGTGGACGACCGCGACCGCAGCCGGCGTCCCGAGGTCGTCGTCCATCGCCGCGGCGAACGGCTCCGGGACCGGCCCGACGTCGACAGCGCCGAGCTCCTCCGAGGCACGGGTCAGGAAGTGCTCGACCCGCTGGAACGAGAGGGCGGCCTCGTCGAGCGCCTGATAGGAGAACTCGACGTGCGAGCGGTAGTGGGCAGCGACGATGTAGTACCGCAGGTCGATCGCCCGCGTGCGCTCGAGGACGGCGGGGATCGTCAGGCTGTTGCCGAGCGACTTGCTCATCTTCTCGCCGGCGGTGGTGATCCACGCGTTGTGCATCCAGAGCGCGGCGAACTCGAACCCGGCGGCCCGCGACTGGGCCTGCTCGTTCTCGTGGTGCGGGAACCGCAGGTCGACGCCGCCGCCGTGGATGTCGAAGGAGCCGCCGAGGTACTTCAGCGCCATCGCCGAGCACTCGATGTGCCATCCAGGGCGCCCTGGCCCCCATGGCGACGGCCACGAGGCGGTCGCCGGCTCCTCGGGCTTGCGCCCCTTCCAGAGCGCGAAGTCACGGGGGTCGCGCTTGCCGCGCGGGTCGGCGTCCTCGGCGGGGTTCATCTCGTCGATCCGTTGCCCGGAGACCTCGCCGTACGACGGCCAGGAACGCACGTCGAAGTAGACGTCACCGGAGCCGTCACCGGCCGGGTAGGCGTGGCCGCGGGCGATCAGCTGCTCGATGAGGTGGAGCATCTCCGGGATGTGGCCGGTGGCCAGCGGCTCGTAGGTCGGCGGCAGCACGTTGAGGGCGTCGTAGGCGGCGCTCAGCTCCCGGGACATCTCGTAGGCGAGGTTGTACCAGGGCCGTCCCTGCTCGGCGCTCTTGATCAGGATCTTGTCGTCGATGTCGGTGACGTTGCGGATCAGCGTGACGTCGAGGCCACGATGGGTGAGCCAGCGGCGCAGCACGTCGAAGTCGACCGCCGAGCGGACGTGGCCGACGTGCGGCTCGGACTGGACGGTCAGCCCGCAGAGGTAGATCCCCGCCTGGCCGTCGGTGAGCGGCACGAAGTCACGGACCGCGCGGGTCACGGTGTCGTAGAGGCGGATCGTCACCGGGCAATCCTACGGGTCGAAGTCCGGTTGCTGATGTGACCAAAGTGAACCACCGTGGCTGGGATCGACCTATCGTGGAGCGGTGCGCACCCGAATCGCCCTCGCCCTCGCCGCGGCCACCGCCGTCGCCGGTCTCCCCGCCGCCGTTCCCACCGCCGAGGCAGCCGCTCCCGCCCGCCGGGTCACCTTCGACCAGTGGACGAGCAACGCCGACTTCGCCGCCGGCAAGGCCCACGGCGTCCGGGTCAGCAAGGGGCGGATCCTCTTCGACGAGCCGGCCGGCACCTCCGGTCGGAACGAGCACGCCCACTGGGTCTCCCCGTGGGTCGAGCCCGGCTTCGACCTCACCGAGCTGATCGCGTCCTGGCACGCCGGCACCCCCGTCGACTCCTGGGTCGAGCTCGAGGTCCGCGGTCGCGACGAGGACGGCCGGTCGAGCTGGGACACCGTCGCGAGCTGGGCGCGCGAGGACGACGAGTTCACCCGGACCAGCCCCGGCAGCCAGACCGACGACCTCGGCCGGGTCGCCTACGACACCTGGGTCACCGGCGGGGCCTCCGCCTGGCAGCTCCGCGTGACGCTGCTCAGGCCGAGCGGCTCCCGCGCCGTACCGAAGCTCTTCTCCGTCGGCGCGATGGCCTCGCGGGTCCCCGACGTCTCGTCGGTGACGACCTCGAAGCCGGGCCGGACCGTCGGCACCGTCCTCCCGGTGCCGCGCTACAGCCAGATGGCGCACAAGGGCTACTACCAGCAGTACGACGGCGGCGGCGCGGCCTGGTGCTCGCCGACCTCCACCACGATGGTGCTCGACTACTACGACGCGCTGCCGTCCGAGCGGGCCTACTCCTGGGTGCAGGATGACTACCCGGACCGGGTCGTGGCGCACGTCGCCCGGATGACCTACGACGCCGGGTTCGGCGGCACCGGCAACTGGCCGTTCAACACCGCCTACGCCGCGGTCCTGACCGGCAACGGGTTCGTCACCCGGCTGCGCAGCCTCCGCGAGGCCGAGCGGTTCATCGCCGCCGGGATCCCCCTGGTCGCCAGTGTCGCCTTCTCCGCCGGCCAGCTCGACGGCGCGCCGATCTCCTCGACGAACGGCCACCTCATGGTGATCGTCGGCTTCCGGGAGAACGGCGACGTCGTCGTCAACGACCCGGCCTCACCCACCCGCAAGGGGGTGCGGCGGACCTACGACCGCGGCCAGTTCGAGGACGCCTGGCTGACGCGGTCCAGCTCCGGCGGCGTCGTCTACGTCATCCACGACGAGGACCACCCGTTGCCCGAGCCCGCCAAGCGCAACTGGTGAGTCACTCGGCGGTGAACTCGATCGTGTGCCACCCGGTGGCGCCGTCCGGGACGACGTCGCGCTGCACGCCGGTCTGCTCGTAGCCCGACCGGTCGGTGGCCCGGACCGCCAGCGTGTGCACGCCCGCCTCCGCCTGGACGGTGCCCGCCCACTGCACCCAGGTGTCGTCGGACGGCACCGTGCCCAGCTCCATCTCGGTCCAGGGGCCGCCGTCGACCCGCACCTGGACCTGGTCGATCCCGGTGTGCTGCGACCACGCCACGCCGCCGACCCGGACGTCCCCGGCCATCACCCGGTGGTTGTCGCGGGGCACGTCGATCCGGGACTGGGTCCGCACCGGCCCCTGCTCGCTCCAGCCGCGCGTGGTCCAGAACGCGTCGATCTGGTCGAACCGGCTCACCTCGGGGTCGACCACCCACTGGGTCGCCGACACGTAGCCGTAGAGCCCGGGCACCACCATCCGGACCGGGAACCCGTGCTCGAGCGGGAGCGGCGCGCCGTTCATCGCGATCGCCAGGAGGGCGTTGCGGTCGTCGGTGAGGGCGCCGAGGGGTGTGCCGCAGGTCCAGCCGTCCTCGGAGCTCTGGAGGACCGCGTCGGCGCCCGGGAGCGGGCCGGCCTCGGCGAGCAGGTCCGCGATCCGGACCCCGCTCCACCAGGCGTTGCCGACGAGGTCGCCGCCGACGGGGTTGGAGACGCAGCAGAGGGTCACCCACGCCTCGGTGAGCTGACGGTCCAGGAGGTCCTGGAAGCTCACCGTGATCTCCCGCTCGACCATCCCGTGGATACGTAGCCGCCACTCGTCGACGTCGATCGCCGGCACGACGACCGCGGTGTCGATCCGGTAGAACTCCGGGTTCGGCGTCCGCCACGGCTCCAGACCGTCGAGCTGCGCCCCGGCCGGGACGGTGCCGCGGTCCACCGGAAGGTCGAGCCGCTCCCGCGCCGCCTCGACCTCACGCCGCTTGCGGCCGAGGAGGCTGCCGCCGAGCCCCACGACGAGCGAGCCGATCGCCACGACGCCGGCCCGGACCAGGAACGTACGCCGGGTGCCGTCCCCGGGCGCCTCTCCGCGACCGTCCAGCACCGCCTCGTCCGATTGGCCGCGGCGCCTAGAGCGCGGCCCATCGGACGAGGCGGTCGGGGGGGTGGTCAGGGGCGCGGTGAGGAAGGTCAGGACGCCCACCCAGGTGACGAACCCGGCCATGACCGGCACCACGTCGGTCGACGCGGCCCCCGGCCTGGTCAACGCCGCGGTCCCGGCGAGCACCGCCATCAGCAGGAAGAGCGCCGGCCCGAGCCACCGGCTCCGGGCGGTCAGGAGCCCGGCGACCGCGGAGAGCACGACGAGCGCGACGAGCACGCCCGCGAGCAGCAGCGGCTTGTCCCACCGGCCGAGGAGGTGGACCAGCTCGAGCGCGACCTTGCCCGGCGTGATCTCGATGACCGCCTCGGCGACCGCGTTCGGCGGCGTGAGCCGGAGCCGCAGCAGCGACGTCACCGCGAGGCTCACCGCGAGCCCTGCGGCGCCGGCGAGGACGCCCGCCAGCGCCCGCTCGAGCCTCGAGCGGGACGGTGTGCTGCTCACACCCGTGGTCGTCACACCCCCATGTTCGCGCATCTCCACGCCGTGGACGGGTGCCGGTGCGCGATGATGCCGACATGACGCGCATCCCCCGGGTCGGGGTCGGCACCGACGTCCACGCGTTCGCCGAGGAAGGCGATGGCCGGCCGATGTGGCTGGCCGGGCTCCACTTCCCCGACGAGCCGCGAGGGCTCGCCGGCCACTCCGACGCCGACGTGGCTGCGCACGCCGCCTGTGACGCGCTCTTCTCGGCGGCGGGGCTCGGCGACCTCGGCTCCCACTACGGCACCGCCGAACCGGAGTGGGAGGGCGCCGGTGGGACCAGCCTGCTCGCCGAGACCGCCCGCAGGGTGCGGGCGGCCGGCTTCGAGATCGGCAACGTCGCGGTGCAGGTGATCGGCAACCGGCCGCGGCTCGGTCCGCGGCGGGGCGAGGCGGAGGCGACCCTCTCCGGGGCGGTCGGGGCGCCGGTCAGCGTCTCCGCGACGACGACCGACGGGCTCGGGCTCACCGGGCGCGGAGAGGGCGTCGCCGCGGTGGCGACCGCGGTCGTCGTACCGCCGGCCTGAGAACGGGAAGAGCCCCCGGACCGTGAGGTCCGGGGGCTCCTGCCCGACAGGCGGGACGGGCTCAGGAGGCGAGCACCTCGTCGAGGAGCGTCTCCGCCTTGTCCTCGTTGGTGTGCTCGGCGAGCGCCAGCTCGGAGACGAGGATCTGGCGCGCCTTGGCCAGCATCCGCTTCTCGCCGGCAGAGAGCCCGCGGTCGCGCTCACGACGCCAGAGGTCGCGGACGACCTCGGCAACCTTCATGACGTCTCCCGAGTGGAGCTTCTCCAGGTTCGCCTTGTAGCGGCGCGACCAGTTGGTCGGCTCCTCGGTGTGGGGAGCCCGGAGGACGTCGAACACGCGGTCGAGCCCCTCCTTGTCCACGACGTCGCGGACGCCGACCAGGTCGAGGTTGCACGCCGGCACGCGGACGACGAGGTCCTGCTGGGCGACGATGCGGAGGACGAGGTAGAGCTTGTCCTCCCCCTTGATGGTCCTGGTCTCAATGTTCTCAATCACGGCCGCGCCGTGGTTCGGGTAAACAACCGTTTCGCCGACGGTAAAAGTCATGTGTTCAGTCGCCCTTTCCTAGGTGACTAGTCTAACACGACCCGACGGGTGCGCCTTCGACGTTTTCGCAGGTCAGAGCACCTATGGAGGCTTGACAACTCTCCATATCTTGTGCCTTCGGCAAGCCCACGATGTTCGCGGTCTGGTTCTCGTCGATAGTGCGGCGATGGAATTCCGGGCCTCCGCACGGCGATCCTGCTCGCCCTTGGCCTCTTCTGTGCAAGGTGGGTCCCACGCCGCACCGCCGACGCGGGCGATGACCGGTCGCGCCGGAACCCCTTTCCCCTAGACTCGGGCGCGTGACCGCCACTCGAACGAAGGCCCTCGCCGCTGCCGCCGCGCTTCTCGCCGTGCCCGCGCTGTCGTCGTGCGGGGGGAACTTCGACGCCCAGACCGACCAGATGTACACGCCGGCCGACGGGGTGAACGACTACGAGGGGTCGGTGGACGTCCTCAACGCGTTGATCGTCAGCGGCACTCCCGGCAGCGGTCGGTTCATCGCCGGGCTGAACAACGACTCCACCGAGTCGCTCACGCTCGAGAGCGTCGAGGGGGTCGGCGAGAGCGCCGAGGTGACCTTCTCCATCGAGGGCGGTGAGACCGAGCTCCCGGCACGCGGCTACATCCAGCTCGCGCACGACGACGCCGCGATGGTCGTCGCGAGCGGCAGCGCGGAGGCGCTCCAGCCCGGCAAGTTCGTCCGCGTCTCGCTCACCTTCGCCGGCGGGCAGTCGGCGGAGCTGGACGTGCCGGTCCTCGGGACCAGCCCCATCTACGACCAGATCGAGCTCCCGACGGGCACCAGCGACACCGAGTCCGTCTCCACCGAGGAGTGACGATGACCCCGCCGCCGTACACCCTGGTCCTGCTCCGCCACGGCGAGAGCGACTGGAACGCGAAGAACCTCTTCACCGGCTGGGTCGACGTGCCGCTCACCGAGAAGGGACGTGTCGAGGCGGAGCGCAGCGGCCACCTGCTCGCCGAGGCGGGGATCCTCCCGGACGTGCTGCACACCTCCGTGCTCCGGCGGGCGATCACGACCGCCCAGCTCGCGCTCGACGCCTGCGAGCGGCACTGGATCCCGGTGCAGCGCCACTGGCGGCTCAACGAGCGCCACTACGGCGCCCTCCAGGGGAAGAACAAGAAGGAGACCAAGGAGGAGTTCGGCGAGGAGCAGTTCATGCTCTGGCGCCGCTCCTACGACACCCCGCCGCCGCCGATCGACGACGACGACCAGTGGTCTCAGATCGGCGACGCGCGCTACGCCGACCTCCCCGACGAGATCGTGCCGCGGACCGAATGCCTGGCAGACGTCGTCGACCGGATGCTCCCCTACTGGTACGACGCCATCGTGCCGGACCTGCGGGCCGGCCGGACAGTCTGCGTCGCCGCCCACGGCAACAGCCTGAGGGCGCTCGTGAAGCACCTCGACGACATGTCGGAGGAGGCGGTGGTGGGGCTCAACATCCCCACCGGCATCCCGCTCGTCTACGAGCTCGACGAGGACCTGCGGCCGCTCGAGCGGGGGGGACGCTACCTCGACGCGGACGCGGCCGCCGAGGCGATCCAGGCCGTCGCCAACCAGGGCCGCTGATGGAGCTCGACGTCGTCAACGAGGACATGACCGGACCGTTCGTGCGTCACCTCGGCCTGGAATTCACCGAGCTGACCGGTGACCGGGTGGAGGCGCGGTGGACTGCCGGTGAGAAGCACCACCAGCCCTACGGGATCGTCCACGGCGGTGTCCACGCGAGCGTGGTGGAGACCCTGGGGAGCGTGGGTGCGGCCGCCTGGTTCGGCGACCGGGGCCAGTGCGTCGGGGTGAGCAACTCCACCGACTTCTACCGGGCCGTCCGTGAGGGCGAGATGGTCTCGGTCGGCACGCCGATCCACCAGGGCCGGTCGCAGCAGGTGTGGGTCGTCGAGACCCACGATGTCGACGGCCGGCTGGTGGCCCGGGGCCAGCTGCGCGTGCAGAACATCACACGCTGAGCCGGCCCCGGCCGGTTTCAGTGGATCAACCGGCGCCGGCGGCGGGCCGCCCGGCGGGCCTGCGTCGCCTCGCGGGCCCGGCGGCGGGCGCGGGCATCGGCGATCAGCTCGTCCTGGTGCATCGTGGCGAAGGTCAGGGCGCTGGCGGGGTCCTGGATGTTGAGGTACATGGTCGGCTCCTGTGCTGGGTGTCTTTCCTGGACACCCCCCACACTCCGGCTAAGGCCCCGCCCCGCACATCGGAAGAACTCCCTATCCGCACCCACCGGACATGACCGTGGAGGATCCGGTGCACCTGGTGCGTCGGATCCTCCACCGTCGTACTGCTCGAAGCGGGTCAGGCGGCCTTGACGGCACCCGCCTTGGCCGGCGAGCCGAAGACGGCCTGGACGACCGGCGCGACGACCGGGGTCTTGTCGAAGAAGTCGTTGGGGAACGACAGCCGGACGATCTTGCCCCAGGCCGAGCCGACCTGCTTGGGCAGCGGCCCCTCGACGTACCGCAGCCCGTAGCGGTCGAAGAGCGCCCGCACCTGCGGGGCGATCTCGGCGTACCGGTTCGACGGCAGGTCGGGGAAGAGGTGGTGCTCGATCTGGTACGACAGGTTCCCGGTCATGATGTGCATCGCCTTGGAGCCGGAGATGTTGGCCGAGCCGAGCATCTGGCGGAGGTACCACTCGCCGCGGGTCTCGCCGACGATCGAGCGGCGCTCGAAGGTCTCCACGCCCGACGGGAAGTGGCCGCACATGATGACGGAGTGGGTCCACAGGTTGCGGACGACGTTCGCGGTGAAGTTGGCGCCGACCGTGCTGAGGAACGACGGCCCCGACAGCAGCGGGTGCACGACGTAGTCCTTGGTGACCTGTCCCTTGATCTTGTTGAGCACCTGCTTGGCGCGGGCCTTGAACGCCGGGTCCTTGCGTCGCTTCTCGGTGCGGAGGTTCTTGCCGAGCTCGAGGTCGTAGGCGGCGATGCCGTACTCGAAGAAGAGCGCGTTGACGAAGTTCCAGATCGGCTGGCCCAGGTACGCCGGGTGCCACTTCTGGTCCTCGTCCACCCGCATGATCCCGTAGCCGAGGTCGTTGTCCTTGCCGACGACGTTCGTGTAGGTGTGGTGCAGCTCGTTGTGCGAGTGCTTCCACTGCGCCGACGGGGAGACGTTGTCCCACTCCCAGGTCGTCGAGTGGACCTTCGGGTCACGCATCCAGTCCCACTGGCCGTGCATGATGTTGTGCCCGATCTCCATGTTGTCGAGGATCTTGGCGATGCTGAGCCCGACGGTCCCCACGATCCAGGCCGGCGGAAACATGGAGACGAGCAGCACCGCGCGGCTCCCCAGCTCCAGCGAGCGCTGGGTGGAGATCACCTTCCGGATGTACGCCGCGTCGCTCTCGCCGCGGGTGTCGAGCACCTGCTGGCGGATCGCGTCGAGCTCCTTGCCGAGCGTCTCGATGTCCTCGTCGGTGAGGTGGGCGACCGGGTTCTCGGTCTTCTTCTGCAGAACAGTCACAGGGTTCGTCCTTGTCTGGTGGGTTGGACGGTCAGGTCGAGGTCAGAGGTCGATGTCGCAGGAGCCGGCGGCGGCCGAGATGCAGGTCTGGATCCGCACCCCGTCGCCCTCGACGGCAGTGGTGAGCTCGCCGTTGCGCAGGTCGCGCACGGCTCCCTCCCGGAGGGGTACGACGCAGCCGAAGCAGATGCCCATCCGGCAACCGGACGGCATGAGCACCCCGGCGGACTCCCCCGCGTCGAGGAGCGGGGTCGACCCGTCGGCCTCGACGGTCGTGCCGCTCTTGGAGAACGTCACCGAGCCGCCCTCGCCGGCGACGACGGTGGCCACCCGGAACTGCTCGGTGAGCAGCGGCAGTCCGCGCTGGTCGTGGTGCTCCTCGAGCGCGTCGAGGAGCCCGGCGGGACCGCAGGCGAACGTGGTCCGGTCGGCCAGGTCGGGGACCAGGTCGTCCAGGTCGGCCACGTCCAGGACGCCGTGCTGGTCGTCGTACCGGGCGACGAGCCGGATCATCCCGGCGTCGTCGAGCGCCTTCAGGTTGCTCAGGAAGATCGTCTGCGGCTCGCTCGGCGCGACGTGGACGACGACGATGTCGTAGCCCGCGCTCCGCTCGAGCCGGACCACACCGGAGTCGGCGACCGGGAACAGGTTGCGCAGCATCCCGATCACCGGGGTGATGCCGGAGCCGGCGGTGACGAAGAGCAGCTTGCCGCCGTCGGTCGGCAGCACGAACTCGCCGGCAGCCTGCTCGAGATGGATCAGGGTGCCGACGCGCGCCTTGCGGACCAGGTGGTTGCTCACCTTGCCGTCCGGGACCGCCTTGACGGTCACGGAGATCCGGCCGTCGGGGCGGGGGCCGTGGGTGAGCGAGTAGGCGCGCCACAGCCGGACGCCGTCGACGTCGACCCCGATCCGGACGTACTGGCCGGGCACATGGCCCTCCCAGTCTGCGCCGGGGCGGATGACGAGGGTGACGGCGTCGGCCGTCTCGGGGACGACCTCCTCGATCCGGCCGCGCAGCTCGGCGCCCGGACGGAGCGGGTGGAAGAGGTCGAGGTAGTCGGCAGGCACGAGCGGCGTGGTCGCCAGCTCTGCGAGGGCGAACACCCGGTCGCGCAGCCGGTTGCGGCTCTGCGGCGAAGTCAGGAGGCTCATACCTCTACTATCCCCACCTGGAGGGGTAAATTCTCATTCCGACAACGTGAACGGCTCCCTGGGAACTGTTCGCAGCGAACAAGAGGAGTGCCGTGTCGGACGGAAGCTGGAGCGGACGAGTCTCCCCCGCCGAGCTCGCGCTGAAACCCGTGGTCGTCGCGGCGATGCAGACCGCGCTGCCCCGGGTGGCCCAGCAGGTCGTCGACGCGGTCCGAGCCGAGGTCCCGAGCTACGCCGACCCGTTCAAGGGCGAGATGGGGCGGACCATCGAGAACGCCGTGGCGCTCGCCCTGGGCGGGTTCATCGGGCTGGCCTCCGGGGACGACGCGGCCGGTTCCGCGGCGTCGTTCGAGCAGGTGGCCGAGGCGGCGTACGCCCTCGGTCGCGGTGAGGCGCGGGCCGGGCGGACGATGGACGCCCTGCTCAGCGCCTACCGCGTCGGGGCGCGGGTGTCGTGGCGCGACCTCAGCGGGTCGGCGGTCGAGGCCGGGCTGCCGGCGCCGTCGGTGGCCCGGTTCGCCGAGCTGGTCTTCGCCTACATCGACGAGCTGTCCGCGGCGAGCGCGGCCGGCCACACCGACGAGCTGGCGACGACCGGTCGCGTCCGCCAGCGGTACCTCGAGCGGCTCACCCAGCACCTGCTCCGGGGCGGCTCGCCCGACGCCCTCGAGGCGGCCGCCGAGCGCGCCGACTGGAAGCCGCCTCGGACCCTCACGGCCGTGATCCTCCCCGACTCCCGCTCCCGGGGCGTGCTGGCCCAGGTCGACACCGCCACCCTCCAGCCCACCGAGCAGGTGCCGGGGCTGGAGGACCACCCGGAGCTGACCGTGCTGCTCATCCCGAACGCCTCCGGCCGTTCCCGACCTGTGCTGCTGCGCCGGCTCGCCGACCGGGAGGCGGTGGTCGGGCCGGCCCGGCCGTGGCTGGAGGCGCGGTCGTCGTACGACCGGGCGCTCCGGGTGGTCGGGCTGGGGCTCGATCACTCCGAACCCGCCCCGATCGACACCGAGACCCACCTGCCGGAGCTGATCCTGGGGGCCGACCCGCTGGCGATGGAGGACCTGCGCCGCCAGGTGCTCGCCCCGCTCGCCGAGCTCCGGCCGGCCGTCGCCGAGAAGCTCCAGGAGACGCTGCGGGCGTGGCTGCTCCACCTCGGGCGCCGGGAGGGGATCGCGGCGACGCTGTTCGTGCATCCGCAGACGGTGCGCTACCGGATGCAGCAGCTGCGAGACGTGTACGGCGACAGGCTCGAGGACCCCGACTGGATCCTCAGGCTGACGCTGGCCCTGGCCTGAGCGACCCGCTCAGCGTGGCTGCTTGTGCTTCGGCTGCCGCTTCGGCTTGGGGGCCTTGAGCGTCCACGAGTCGAGCCGCGAGTATCCCCGGACGGTGGCCGTGCGGGCCCTCCGGACCCGGAACTCCTCGGTCAGCGGCTGGAGCACCTCGTGCAGGTCCCGGTCGACGAGCACCCGGCCCGGGCGGGCGATGGAGGTGAGCCGCGAGGCGACGTTGACCACGGGACCGAAGACGTCACCCAGCCGGCTGACCACGTCGCCGTACGCC
>DASSBB010000071.1:0-95387 GCA_035699145.1 Marmoricola sp. | reverse complement strand
GAGAAGCGCGAACGACAGGTCGAGCAGGTCGTGCGGATGGGCGTTGACGCCGTTGAGGAGCACCCCCTGGTTGCGGACGTCGCGGATGCCGGCGTCGAACATCGCCTTCGCCGCCTCGGCGACGATCGGCGTGATCGAGCTGGCGTGGTTGGCGTGGGTGTGGATGGCCACGGAGACGCCGCGGGAGCGGGCCAACGTCGCCACCCGGCCGACGCCCTCGACGACCTCCGGCTGGAGCCAGTGCTGGGGCAGCCCGATCAGCGCCTTGGTGGCGAGACGGATGTCGCGGATGTTGTCGATGTCGAGGAGCCGCATCAAGAAGTCCTCGAGCCGCGCCCAGGGCAGGTTCGCCACGTCGCCACCGGAGACCACGACGTCGCGGACCGCGGGGGTCCGGCGCAGGTAGTCCATCATCGAGTCGAGCCGGTCGACCGGCTTGAGGTCGAACTTCAGCTTGTCGACCGACGGGGTCGAGTTGCCGACGAGGTCCATCCGGGTGCAGTGGCCGCAGTACTGCGGGCAGGTCGGCAGCAGCTCGGCGAGCACCTTGGTGGGGTAGCGGTGGGTCAGCCCCTCGGCCACCCACATGTCGTGCTCGTGGAGCGAGTCGCGGCTGGCATGCGGGTGCGAGGGCCAGTCGGTGCGCCGGTCGCTGAACACCGGGATCATGTAGCGGCGGATCGGGTCGGCGTAGAGCGCGTCGGTGAACGACCCAGGGCCGGCCGGAAGCTCGCGCGGCACCATCGTGTTCATCATCTGCGGCGGCACGAGCATCGACATGGTGGCCCGCTCACGCTGGTCGCGCTCGAGGTCGGCGTAGAAGCTCTCGTCGACCAGGTCGCCCATGAGCGTACGCAGCTGCTTGAGGTTCTTGACGCAGTGGGAACGCTGCCACTGCGCGGAGCGCCAGTCGTCAGCCGTGACGTCGGCCCAGCCGGGGAACCGCCTCCAGTCAGGCTCGACGAGCTCCACGCGCTGGTAGTCGTACGGCTGCATTCCAAGGCTCCTCTCGCCGGTGGGTCGGCTTGTGTGACGTGACCCACCTCTGCCAGAGTAGATGCAGGATCTTCGGCCTGTCCAACGCCACGCCGGAAGATTTCCCGCTACTCGCCCGTAAACTAGGAGACTCATCCCGTGTCAGCCGTGGACCACCGTGTCGGAGACCCCGTCGGGCTGCACCGGGTCCTCTCGCCGGCCGGGGTGCTGCCCCAGGCCGCCGAGCGGCTCGACACCCGCCGCGAGCTGTGGCCCGACGAGCTGCGGGTCCGGGTCGAGCGGCTCAACCTCGACGCGGCGTCGTACCGCCAGCTCGAGCGGAAGCACGACGGCGACGGCGACCGGGTGCGCGCGGAGGTCCTCTCGATCATCGGGTCCCGGGGGAAGATGCAGAACCCGGAGACCGGCTCGGGCGGGATGCTCGTCGGCACCGTCGAGGAGGTCGGCCCCGAGTCGCCCCTGGAGCTGAAGGTCGGGGACCGGGTCGCGACGCTGGTCTCGCTCACGCTCACCCCGCTCGTCATCGAGGACGGGCTCGGGCGGTGGGACGGGCGCAGCGAGCAGGTGCCGGCCGACGGCTACGCGATCCTCTTCGGCCGCTCCATCGCCGCGCGGCTCCCCGACGACCTCTCGCCCGAGCTCGCGCTGAGCGTCATGGACGTCTGCGGGGCGCCCGCGCTCACCTCCCGGGTGGTCGCCGGTTACGAACGCCCGACCGTGGTCGTCGTCGGCGGGGCGGGCAAGTCCGGCTCCCTCGCCCTCGCCGCGGCCCGCCAGGCAGGAGCGGGTACGACGGTGGGCGTCGTGCCCGTCCAGGGCGAGGCCGACCTCCTGGCGGCCGCAGGGATCGCCGACCACGTGGTCCTGGCCGACGCTCGCGACCCGGTGGCGCTCAAGGAGGCCGTCGGTGCGGTGGCTCCCGGAGGGGCCCACGTGACCGTCGTCTGCGTCGACGTGCCCGGCTGCGAGGGCGGGGCGATCCTCGCCACCCGCGACGGCGGCACGGTCATCTTCTTCTCCATGGCCACCTCGTTCTCGGCCGCGGCGCTCGGTGCGGAGGGGCTGGCCGCCGACGTGACCATGCTCGTCGGCAACGGCTACGTCCCCGGCCACGCCGACCACGCGCTGGCGCTGCTCCGGGCCGAGCCCGGCGTACGCGGCCTGTTCGAGCGCCGGCTCTGAGCGGGACAATGCCGCAGTGACCCGCACCCTCTTCCGCGGCGGCCGGCTGTTGCCCGCCTCCCGGTCCACCTCGGTCCTCGTCGAGGGCGACCGGATCGCCTGGCTCGGCGGCGACGACGACCTGCCCGACCGCGACCGGACCGTCGACCTGGACGGACGGCTGGTCACCCCGGCCTTCGTCGACGCCCACGTGCACCTGGCGCTCACCGGGTTCAGCGCGATGGGGGTCGACCTCACCGAGACCCGCTCGGCGACCGAGGCGCTCGACCTGCTCGCCGTCCACGCGCGCTCCACCGGCCTCGGGGTCGTCCTCGGCCACAGCTGGGACGAGTCCCGGTGGGCCGGCGGGACCGCCTTCACCAGGGAGGAGCTCGACCGCGCGGTGAGCGGCCGCCCGGCGTACGTCTCCCGCGTCGACCTGCACTCCGCCTTCGCCTCCACCGCACTCCTCGACGCCGCCCGCACCCACCACGGCCACGAGGTGGAGACCCTCGACGGGTGGTCCGACCAGGACGCGGTCAACCGCGACGCCCACCACGCGGTCCGCGACGCGATGCGGACCCTGCTCTCCGCCGACGACCGGGCTGCGGCGATCCGGCACGCGCTCCAGGTGGCGGCGGCCCGCGGGATCGGCATGGTCCACGAGCTCGGCGCCCCCCACATCTCGAACCCGGGCGACTTCGCCCTCGCCGAACGGGTTCGCGACGACGCCGCCCGGGACGGCGGGACGCTGCCGGAGGTCGTCGGCTACTGGGGCGAGCTCGGCGCGCTCGACACCGCCCGCTCCCTCGGCTGCACGGGTGCCGCCGGGGACATCTGCATGGACGGCGCGATCGGGTCCCGGACGGCCGCCCTGGCCGCGCCGTACACCGACGAGCCCTCGACCAGCGGCCACCTCTACCTCACCGCCGAGCAGGTCGCGGACCACGTCGTCGCCTGCACCGAGGCCGGCCTTCAGGCCGGGTTCCACGTCATCGGCGACCGGGCGGTCACCGAGGTGGTTGCCGGCCTCGAAGCCGCAGCGGCGCGGGTCGGGACCGAGCGGCTCCGGGCCGCCGGCCACCGGCTCGAGCACCTCGAGATGGTCTCTCCCGAGCAGGTACGCCGGCTCGGCGAGCTGGGGCTGACCGCCAGCATGCAGCCGCTGTTCGAGGGATGGTGGGGTCACCCGGGCGGGCTCTACGAGACCCGGCTGGGGGAGCGGTCGCGAGGGATGAACCCGTTCGCCTCGCTCGCCGCCGCCGGGGTGCACCTCGCGTTCGGCTCCGACAGCCCGGTCACGCCGTTCGACCCGTGGGCCGCGGTCCGGGCCGCCGCCTGCCACTCCGACCCCGCCCAGCGGCTCGACGCCCTGGCCGCCTTCGAGGCGCACACCCGCGGCGGCTGGCTCGCCGCCCGCCGCGACGGGGGCACCCTGGCGCCCGGCGCGCCGGCGTACCTCGCCGTCTGGGACGCCGACGGCGACCCGCTGGCTGCGCTCGACCACCCGGACCACCCGCTGCCCACCTGCGCCCTCACCCTGGTCGCCGGCGACGTGGCGTACGACGGAGGAGGACTGACGTCATGAGGAACCGATGAAGCTCGCACTGGACGAGACCGCCGTCCGCGACGCCCGGACGCTGGCCCAACGGGTCGGGCGGCCGATCGTCGACCTGGCGAGGGAGCACACCACCGTCTCGGTGGAGCGCGCCACGCTCCGGATGGCCGGCGTCACCGGCGCCGACCCCGACGGCACCCCGTGGGTCAACCGGCTCCTCGACGCGGTCCGCGCCGACGTCGGCCTCGAGCACGGGGCCGCGCTGCCGGTCTGGGACGCGCTGCTCCGCGGGGAGGCCGAGGACGTGACGACGCTCGCCCAGAAGGCGTCGGCCGGCTCGGTCCGGTTCCGGCTCCCCGAGGGCCGCGACCGCACCCGCGCCCGCTCCGCCGCGAAGAAGCAGGTCGGAGCCGGGCTGAAGCAGATCGACGCCCGCCGCCGCGAGCGGGAGCGGCTGGTCAAGAAGCTCGGCGACCCCCCGAGCAAGCCGTGGATCTACCTCATCGTCGCCACCGGTGACATCTACGAGGACATCCCGCAGGCCCAGGCCGCGGCCCGCGAGGGCGCGGACATCATCGCGGTGATCCGGTCGACGGGGCAGTCGCTGCTCGACTACGTCCCCGAGGGGCCGACCCGCGAGGGGTTCGCCGGCACCTACGCCACCCAGGAGAACTTCCGGCTGATGCGGGCCGCGCTCGACGAGACCAGCCGCGAGCTCGGCCGCTACGTCCGGCTCACCAACTACGCCTCGGGGCTCTGCATGCCGGAGATGGCGGCGATGGCCGGGCTCGAGCGGCTCGACATGATGCTCAACGACTCGATGTACGGGATCCTCTTCCGCGACATCAACCCGGTCCGCACCTTCGTCGACCAGCGGTTCAGCCGGCAGGTGCACGCCCGCGCCGGGATCGTCATCAACACCGGCGAGGACAACTACCTGACGACGGCCGACGCCATGGAGGCCGCGCACACGGTGACGGTGAGCCAGCTGCTCAACGAGTACTTCGCCAAGGAGGCCGGTCTCGAGGACTGGCAGCTCGGGCTGGGCCACGCGTTCGAGATCGACCCGGCGCGGCCCGACTCGGTCCGGCTCGAGCTGGCCCACGCGCTGCTCGCCCGGCAGCTCTTCCCCGAGGCGCCGCTGAAGTGGATGCCGCCGACCCGGCACATGACCGGGGACGTCTTCCGGGGCTACCTCCTCGACGCGTTCTTCAACCTCGCCGGCGCGATGACGGGGCAGGGGATCCTCCTCGTCGGCATGATGACCGAGGCGGTCGTCACGCCGTGGCTCTCCGACCGCGACCTGGCGCTGCAGAACGTCCGCTACGTCCTCAACGCCGCCGGGAACCTCTCCGAGGACTTCCAGCCGGCGCCCGACGGGTTCATCGCCCGGCGCGCCAACCAGGTGCTCGGCGAGGCCGTGGAGCTCCTGGAGAAGATCGCCGCCGACTCCGGGGGGACGGCCCCGCCGCTGCTCGCCGCGATCGCCGACGGCACCTTCGGGCTCATGAGGCGCCCGGCCGACGGCGGCCGGGGGCTCGACGGCGTCGCCCGGAAGTCCGAGGCCTACTACAACCCCGCGACCGAGGAGCTGGAGGCGAAGTGACGGTCCTACGCCCCTACGGGGACACCACCGGCGACGGCATGGTGCAGCTGTCGTTCACGCTGCCGATGCCGCACTCCAAGGTCGCCGAGGGCGCCGCCCAGCAGCTGGCCAACAAGATGGGCATGGAGCCCGCGATGGTCGTCCACGCCAAGGCGATGGGGCCGGACTTCACGTTCTTCGTCGTCTACGGCCGGGTGCACCACCTCGTCGACGTCGACAAGGTGCAGGTCGTGGAGCGGGACTACCCGCTGCTCTCGCCGAAGGAGGCGAACCTCGCGATCCGCAAGCTGCTCCGCCGCCGGCTCGTCGTGGTCGGCGCCTGCATCGGCACCGACGCGCACACGGTCGGCATCGACGCCATCCTCAACATCAAGGGGTTCGCCGGGGAGAAGGGGCTGGAGTACTACCGCGAGATCCGGGTGGTGAACATGGGCGCGCAGGTCTCGGTGCCCCAGCTCGTCGCCCGCGCCCGGGCGGAGAAGGCCGACGCGGTGCTGGTCTCGCAGGTCGTCACCCAGCGCGACGCGCACCTGCTCAACACCCAGGAGATGTCGGCGGCGTTCCGGGAGGCCTACCCGACCGCCTCGCGACCGGTGCTGATCGCGGGCGGGCCGCGGTTCGACGAGGCGATGACCGGCGAGCTCGGCGTCGACCGGATCTTCGCCCGTGGCACCACGCCGGCCGACGTGGCGTCGTACCTCGTCCACACCCTGGCCGCCCGCCGCGGCGCCACGACCACCACCGAGGAGCAGGCCTCATGAGCGACGCCCGGACCGGTCTGACCGTCGTGCACCGCCGCTACGTCCCCTACGCACATGCCCACTACGCGGGCCACCTGGTGGACGGCGCCTACGGGCTCGGCCTCTTCGGCGACGTCGCCACCGAGCTGTGCATCCGCAGCGACGGCGACGAGGGGCTGTTCGCGTCCTACTCCGACGTGCAGTTCCGCGAGCCGGTGCGAGCGGGGGACTGTGTCGAGGTCACCGCGGAGCTGGTCCGGGTGGGGACCCGCTCCCGGACGATCGAGTTCACGCTCTCGGTGGTCGCCCGGGGCCGGCCCGACCGGGGTGCGTCGGCGGCCGAGCTGCTCGCCGAGCCGCTCGTCGCCACCACCGCGACGGGAGTCGTGGTCGTCCCGCAGCCGCGTGTCTGAGGCGACACGCCGTGACCCGGAGAATTCGTCGTGACCGACGTGTGACCCAGGACATACCGCTGACCTGGGAACTCCTGAGGAACCGCAGGTCACGACGGGGGTTGACTACGCACGCCAAGATCGGCAGTGTCTCGCCTTGTCCACCGAGCAGGCCGCGATCCATGACGGCGCGTGAGGTGGCCGCGAGACCCCGGTCGGGTTCCACGATCGAGGGAGGGTCGGCCGCCCCGCACCGACCGTGGGTCGACGGGGTTGGAACGCCGGATAGGCCCGGCGCCCAGTAGACAACGGCGGGAGACTCGCGCAGCCGGCGCGAGCACCGCCGGTCCGAAGGGTGCCGGGCCTCATCCGTGTCCGCCCCAGGTAGGTTTGGCGCACCACGAACCGCGTGGGCAGAGCAGCAGGGAGCAGGTGAGGACGGTGCGACGCGTGCTGCTCGCGGTCGCCTCAGGGCTCCTCGCCGGGCTGGCCTTCGAACCGCTCGGCTGGTCCCTCCTGCTCGTCCCGGCCGTCGCGGGGCTCTCGCTGGCGCTGCGCGGCGTCCGCGGCAAGCGGGCGTTCGGCACCGGCCTGCTCTTCGGGGCTGCGTTCATGGGGCTGCTCCTGCCCTGGCTCCAGGTCATCGGCGTCGACGCCTGGATCGGCCTGTCGGTCCTCGAGGCGGCGTTCTACGGCCTCCTCGGCCTGGCGCTGGTCCGGGTGTCGACCCTGCCCGCGTGGCCGGTGTGGGCAGCGGCCTGCTGGGTCGCCGTCGACGCGCTCCGCTCCGTGGTGCCGTGGGGCGGCTTCCCGTGGGGGCGGCTCGCCTTCGCCACCGTGGACACCCCGCTGGCCTCCGCGATGGCGTGGGTCGGCACCTCCGGCACCTCGTTCCTCGTCGCGCTCCTCGGCACCACCCTGGCCTGGCTGCTGGTCGAGGGCCGCGGCTCCGTGCGCACCGCGGTGCTCGCCACCGCGGCCGTCGTCGCCGCGGCCGCCCTCCCGGCCCTGCTCCCGGCCCAGGACCAGGATCCCAGCGGGACCGCCCGGGTCGCCGTGGTCCAGGGCAACGTCCCGGGGGAGGGGATGGACGCCTTCTCGGAGCGCCGCGCGGTCCTCGACAACCACGTCCGGGCCACCCAGGAGCTGGCCGCCCGGATCGACGCCGGCGAGACCGAGCGCCCCGACTTCGTGCTCTGGCCCGAGAACTCCACCGACATCGACCCCTTCCAGGACCCGACCGTGCACGCCGACATCTCGGGCGCCGTGGACGCGGTCGGGGTCCCCGTGCTCGTGGGCGCCATGGTCACCGGCCCGGGACCGGTCGACGTCCGCAACCAGGGGATCGTCTGGGAGCCCGGCACGGGCCCCGGCCAGAGCTACTCCAAGACCCATCCGGTGCCGTTCGGCGAGTACATCCCGATGCGCGCCCAGCTCGCCCAGCTCTTCGAGCGGCTCGACCAGATCCCGCGGGACATGGTTCCCGGGACGGAGCCGGGGATCCTCGACCTGGGCGGCACGACGGTCGGCGACGTCATCTGCTTCGAGGTCGCCTGGGACGGCCTCGTGCACGACGTCGTCGAGGGCGGCGCCGAGCTGCTCGTCGTCCAGACGAACAACGCCACCTACATGGGCACCGGCCAGGTCGAGCAGCAGTTCGCGATCGCCCGGCTCCGCGCCGTCGAGGCGGGTCGCTACGTCGCGGTCGTCGCCACCAACGGCGTCTCGGGCATCATCGCGCCGGACGGGTCGGTGGTCGAGCGGGCCCCGGTGCGGGAGACCGTCGTCCTGGAGGCCGACGTCCCCCTCCTCACCCACGTGACCGTCGGCATCCGCGTCGCCCGGTGGGTGGAGGCGCTGCTGGTGGCCCTGGCCCTCGGCGCCGTCGTGGTGGCCACCGTGCGCTCGCGGCGTCGGCGCACCCCCAGCCGGCCCGAGCCGTCCACCGGGACCGCCCCCGAGCGGGAGCCGGCCGGAGGGACGCGATGAGCGGCGCGGGCATGGTCATGGTGATCCCCACCTACAACGAGGCCGAGAACATCGAGTGGATCGTCGACCGGCTTCTCACCGCGGTCCCGGGGACCGACGTCCTCGTCGTCGACGACGGCTCACCCGACGGCACCGGACGGCTCGCCGACAAGATCGCGGAGAGCGAGCCACGGGTCTCGGTCGTCCACCGCACGCAGAAGGCCGGGCTGGGCGCGGCGTACCTCCAGGGGTTCGCGGTCGCGCTCGAGCGCGGCTACGACGTCATCGGCGAGATGGACGCCGACGGCTCCCACCAGCCCGAGCAGCTGCACCGGCTCCTCGACGCCCTCCCCGACGCCGACCTCGTCATCGGCTCCCGGTGGGTCCGCGGCGGCAGCGTCGTCAACTGGAGCCTCTTCCGGCAGGCGCTCTCCGTGGGGGGGAACCGCTACGCCCGGCTCCTCCTCGGGGTGCCGGTGCACGACCTGACGGCCGGCTTCCGGCTCTTCCGTGCCTCCACGCTGCGGACGATCGACCTGAGCGGGGTGGAGTCGGTGGGGTACTGCTTCCAGACCGACCTGGCGCTGCGCACCAGCCGGGCCGGGCTCCGGGTTCGCGAGGTGCCGATCGACTTCCTCGAGCGAGAGCGCGGCGAGTCGAAGATGGACCGGGCCGTCGCCGTCGAGTCGCTGCGCCGGATCACGCGGTGGGGGCTGAAGGAGCGACGCGACCGGCTCGGGGCCCTCGTCGCGAGGCGCCGCGAGCCTTGCCCCTCCACCGAGGGAGTACGACGGTGAGGCGGCGGGTGCCCTGGGGGGTGCTCGCGGTGCTCTTCGTCGTGGTGCCGATCGTCGAGATCTACCTCATCGTCCAGCTCGGCCAGGCGGTCGGACCGTGGTGGACGATCCTGCTGCTCATCGGTGCCGGCGTCCTCGGCTCGGTGCTGGTGAAGCGGGAGGGCGGCCGGGCCTGGCGCGCCCTGCAGGACGCCCTCGCCTCGCACCGGATGCCTGCCACCGAGCTCGCCGACGGGGCGCTCATCCTGATCGGCGGCACGCTGCTGCTCACCCCGGGGTTCCTGTCCGACGTCGTGGGCCTCTTCTGCATCCTGCCGTTCACCCGGCCGGTCGCGCGCCGCGCCCTGGCTCGTCTGGTGCGGCGCCGGCTCCTGGCCGCCTCCCCGACGGCCCCTGGCCACCCGCGGACAGCACGACGCCCCGGTCACACGGAGGTGATCCGGGGCGAGGTGGTCGACGACGACGAGTGAGCGTCAGGCCGACCTGGACTTCGACGGGCGGTGCAGGTGGGCGGGGCCGATCTCGCCGCCCCGGAGCAGCTCGAGCCGCTCTGCGAGGATCTCCTCGAGCTCGGTGATCGAGCGCCGCTCCAGCAGCATGTCCCAGTGGGTGCGGGCCGGCTTCTCGGCCTTCGGCTCGGGGCGCTCGCCGTCGCGCCGCAGCGCCTCGGCGCCGCAGCGGGGGCACTCCCACAGGGAGGGCACGTCGGCCTCGGCGGCCATCGGGATCTCGAAGTCGTGGCCCTGCGCGCAGACGTAGGCGACGCGCTGGCGCGCGGCGAACTCGATGCCGCGCTCGTCCTCGAAGCTCTGGCCGCCCAACCGGGCGCCTCGCAGTGTCCGCTCAGCCATGTTGGTCCTCCGTCGTCGCATCGCCCTGGTGAGGCTCGTGTGTGAGAGACGCATCGCATCGGTTCGGCGCACGCCCTGCAGACCTTCCGCTGGGTACAACGGATCGGGTGGCTCGGATGTTCCGGCCCCGCGGGTCCTTCTCAGGGTACTGTGCCCGCCCACACGCCGCTCACACCTTCGGGCAACGGAGGAACCGGTGTGGTTCCTGGGGCTGCAGAGGCGGTCACACCACCGACGGCCGCTCGTTCCCGGCCTCCCGGATCCCCCTGACCGTGTCGACCTTCGCGAGCAGCAGGCCGCCGACGAGGAAGAACGCGATGAGCGCGAAGATCGCCGGCCGGTAGGAGTCGGTGAGCTGGTAGACGAGGCCGAAGACGAGGGTCCCGAACCACGAGGTCCCGCGCTCCATGGCGTGGTAGAAGCTGAAGTACTCCGCCTCGAAGCCGCGGGGGATCAGCAGGCTGTAGTAGGAGCGGGCCAGCGCCTGGGTGCCGCCGAGGACGATGCCGATCGCGACGCCGAGGAGCAGGAACGGCACCAGCTGCCCCTCGGGCACGACGAGGGCGACGGTGACGATCGCCATCCAGACCACCAGCCCGGCGAGGATCACCGGCTTCGCGGCGTACCGCTCGGCGAGCTTGCCGAAACCGAGCGCGCCGAACATCGCGACGAACTGGACGAGCAGGTACGTCGCCAGCACCGTGCCGGTCTCGAAGCCGAGCTCCTCGATCCCGAAGGTCGAGGCGGAGGCGATGACCGTCTGGATGCCGTCGTTGAAGAACAGGTAGGCGAGCAGGAAGGTGAGCGTCACGGGGTAGCCGCGGAGGTGGCGCAGTGTCGACCCGAGCTGGCCGAAGCTCTGCCGGAGCACCCCGCCCTCGACCTCCGTGACGTGGCGGGGCTCGTGGTGGCGGAGCCGCAGGAACGGGATCCAGGTGAACCCAGCCCACCACAGCGCCGCGGAGAGCATGCTGATCCGCACCGCCGTGCCCTCGCTCATCCCGAGCGTCTCGTAGGAGCTGACCAGCCCGAAGTTGAGCGCCAGGAGGAGCCCGCCGCCGGCGTAGCCGAACGCCCAGCCGCGGGACGAGACCCGGTCGCGCTCCTCCTCGTCGGCGATGAAGACGAGGATCGAGTCGTTGACGACGGTCGAGGCGCCGAAGAGGAAGTTCGCGACGAGGAACGCGAACGCGCCGAGCTGCCAGTTGTCGCCGGTGACGAAGAAGAGCAGGCTCGCGAACGCCGCCCCGGACCAGGCGAACCCGGCGAGCAGCTCCTTCTTCCGCGCGGTCCGGTCGGCCATCGCCCCGATCACCGGGAGCGAGACCGCCGACAACAACGTCGAGGCGGTGATCACGAACGACGGGAGCGCCCCCGGGGCGACCGAGAGGCCGAGGACGCTGATCCGGTCGTCGACCGCGGCCTCCTCGGCGATCGCGATGAGGTACGGCGCGAAGAGGACACCGGCGATCGTGGTGGCGAAGGCGCTGTTGGCCCAGTCGTACCAGTACCACGCCCGGTGCTCCCGGCGCCGGTTCAGCGGCTCCAGGTCCGCGATGCTCATGTGGTCCCCTCCCAGAGGCCGCGGCCGACCAGGACGTCCTTGAGGACGTCGGTCCGGTCGGTGATCAGCCCGTCGACGCCGAGGTCGATCAGGTGCTCCATCTCAGCACGTTCGTCGACCACCCAGACGTGGACATGCCGACCGCCGGCGTGGGCCCGGCGGACCAGCGCCCGGTCCACCACCCGCACCCCGCGGTGGCGCTGCGGGACCTGGAGCACCGGCCCCGGGTCACGGAGCAGCCGGGCCACCCGGTGGCCCAGCGGCAGGAACGCCATCGCACCGGCGGCGACCACCCCGGCCGACGTGGCGACCCGGTCGGCGTCGGAGCCGAGCCGTGCCCGGAACCGCCGCAGCACCTGCTCGGAGAACGAGCCCACGCAGACCCGGTCCTGGAGCCGCATCCGGCGGATCAGCTCGACCATCGGCTCCACCGCCCCCGGCGCCTTGAGGTCCACGTTGAACCGCGCCTCTGGGAGCTCCTCGACGAGGTCGGAGAGGCGGGGGATCGGCTCGCTGCTCCCCACCAGGGCGGCCGCCAGCGCGTCGTACCGGTGCTCGAGGATCAGCCCGACCTGGTCGGTGACCCGGTCCAGCCGGTCGTCGTGGAAGGCGAGGAGCTGGCCGTCGCCGGTGGCGTGGACGTCGGTCTCGAGGTAGCGGTAGCCGAGCGCCGTGGCCGACCGGAACGCCCGCAGCGTGTTCTCGAACCCGACGCTCCCGGGGTGCAGCGCACCGCCCCGGTGCGCCAGCGCCAGCACGGCGCCCCGCTCACGGGGCTCGTCCAGGTAGGGGAACCCGGTGTGCGGCGTCGTCACAGCCCGCAGTATCCCCCGACGAGGAGTAGCGTGAGGGACATGGACGAGATGACCTGCCCCCAGTGCCAGGGCACCATGCGGGCCCACCGTCTGATCGACGTCGAGGTCGCCCGGTGCACCTCGTGCCAAGGAGTCTTCCTCTCCCGCGCCGACCTCGGCGCACTGAGCGAGGGGGAGAACGAGTGGCACCGTGGCGCCGGGCCGCACACCGAGCCGCTGCCGCGGATCACCGCCGACATGGCGCCGCCACCGCCGGCGCACAAGCCGAAGGCGTCGAGCTTCATCGAGACGCTGTTCGGCTGACCGCGCCGACCTAGAGGTCGCTGAACGTCTCGATGGAGGCACCGAGGTCGTTGAGCCGGGCCGCCAGGTCCTCGTAGCCGCGGTCGATGACGTACACCGACCGCAGCACCGAGGTGCCCTTCGAGGCGAGCATCGCCAGGAGGATCACGACGGCCGGGCGCAGCGCGGGCGGGCAGACGATCTCGGCGCCGGACCAGCGGGTCGGCCCCTCGATCCGGACCCGGTGCGGGTCGAGCAGCTGCACCGTGGCGCCGAGCCGGTTGAGCTCGGTGAGGTAGATCGCCCGGTTCTCGTAGACCCAGTCGTGGAGGAGCGTCTGCCCCTGCGCGGTCGCCGCGATGACGGCGAAGAACGGCAGGTTGTCGATGTTGAGCCCCGGGAACGGCATCGGGTGGATCTTGTCGATGGGGGAGTGCAGCAGGGAGACGTGCGTGGTGAGGTCGACCAGCCGCGTGTGGCCGTTCTCGGCGACGTACTCCGCCCCGCGGGTGTAGCGGAACCCCATCTCCTCCAGCAGCGCCAGCTCGATCTCGAGGAACTCGATCGGCACCCGGCGGATCGTGATCTCCGACTCGGTGACGATCGCCGCGGCGAGCAGCGACATCGCCTCGATCGGGTCCTCGGACGGCGCGTAGTCGACGTCGACGTCGATCGACGGGCGCCCGTGCACACGGAGCGTCGTCGTGCCGATCCCCTCGATGCGCACGCCGAGCTGCTCGAGGAAGAAGCAGAGGTCCTGGACCATGTAGTTGGGGCTGGCGTTGCGGATCACCGTCACGCCGTCGTGGAGCGCCGCCGCCATGAGGGCGTTCTCGGTCACGGTGTCGCCGCGCTCGGTGAGCACGATCGGCCGGGTGGGGGAGACCTCCGGTGCCACGGCGGCGCGGTAGAGGCCGTCGGTGGCCTTGACCTCGAGGCCGAACGGCCGCAGCGCGGCCATGTGCGGCTCCACGGTGCGGGTGCCGAGGTTGCACCCCCCGGCGTAGGGAAGGTCGAACTCGCGTGCGCGGTGCAGCAGCGGTCCGAGGAACATGATGATCGAACGGGTACGGCGCGCCGCCTCCTCGTCGATCCGGGTCAGGTCGAGCGTGGCCGGTGGCACGATCTCCAGGTCGTTGTCGTCGTTGAGCCACCGGGTCTGCACGCCGAGGCTGTGGAGCACCTCGAGCAGCCGGTTGACCTCCTCGATCCGGGCGACCTTGCGGAGCGTCGTACGCCCCTGGTTGAGGAGCGTGGCGCAGAGGAGCGCGACACCGGCGTTCTTCGACGACTTCACGTCGATGCTGCCGCTGAGCGTCGTGGGGCCGCTGACCCGGAGGTGGACCGGGCCGGTGCCGAAGGAGACGAGCTCGGAGTCGAGCGCCTCGCCGATCCGGGCGACCATCTCGAGGGTGAGGTTCTGGTGCCCCCGCTCGATCCGGTTGACGGCGCTCTGGCTGGTGTTGAGCACGTCGGCCAGCTGCTGCTGGGTCCAGCCGCGGTGCTTGCGGGCGGTTCGGATGAGGGTTCCGATGCGGGCCAGGTAGGGCTGCGTCATGCGGGCGACGTTATCTCAGATGTGAGATAGCGCAAATCGGGCGGGGGGGTGTGTCGCGCGTCGGTCTAAGGTGACCGTCATGCGCGTCACCACCATCCACGCACCGGGCGACATCCGCCTCGAGGAACGCCCCGCCCCCCGGATCGAAGCCCCCACGGACGCCGTCGTGCGGGTCGTCGCCGCCTGCATCTGCGGCTCCGACCTGTGGCCGTACCGCGGCGCCGACGAGGTGGACGCGGGAAGCCCGATCGGCCACGAGGCGGTCGGGATCGTCGAGGAGCTCGGCGACGGCGTCGACGGCTTCCGCAAGGGCGACTTCGTCGTCATCCCGTTCTGCCACTGCGACAACACCTGCGCGGTCTGCCGCAAGGGGATGCAGTCGGCCTGCCAGAACCTCGGGTTCACGAAGGGTGGTCAGGGGGAGTACGTCCGGGTGACCCAGGCGGGCGGCAGCATGGTCCGCACTCCGGACGTCCCGGACGCCGAGCAGGTCCCGGCGCTGCTCGCGCTCAGCGACGTGATGGCGACCGGCTGGCACGCCGCCGTCACGGCGCGGGTCGAGCCGGGCGACTCGGTCGTCGTCGTCGGTGACGGCGCCGTGGGGCTGTGCGGCGTGCTGGCGGCGCGCCAGATGGGCGCCGAGCGGATCATCGCGATGTCACGCCACGAGCCCCGGCAGGCGATCGCCGCGAAGTTCGGGGCCACCCACCTCGTCGCCGAGCGCGGCAAGGAGGGCGCTGCGGCGGTCCTCGAGGCCACCGACGGGATCGGCGCCGACGCCGTGCTCGAGTGCGTGGGCACCAACGAGTCGATGCGCGGTGCGCTGCGCGCGGCCCGGCCGGGCGGCCGGGTCGGCTTCGTCGGGGTGCCGCACGGGGTCGAGATCCCGATCCGGGCGATGTTCGGCCGCAACGTCTCGGTCGGCGGCGGTGTCGCGCCGGTCCGCAAGTACCTCTCGGAGCTGCTCGACCTCACGCTCGCCGGGGTGATCGACCCGAGCCCGGTGTTCGACCTGCGGCTGCCGCTGGCCGAGGTCGCCGAGGGGTACCGCGCGATGGACGAGCGGCGGGCCGTCAAGGTGCTGCTGGAGCCCTGATGCCGGCTCCCGTCGCACCGTCCCTCGTGCTGGGCCCGCTGCTGCGGCACGTCGACGAGAGCTCCGCAGCGGTCTGGGTGGAGACCACCGGCTCCGCCACCGTGACGGTGCGGGCGGGGGACCGGTCGTGGTCGGCCCGGACCTTCCGGGTGCACGACCACCACTACGCGCTGGTGTCGTGCGAGGGGCTCGAGCCGGGCACCGTCACGCCGTACTCGGTGCTCGTCGACGACTCGCTCGTCTGGCCGCCTCCGGACCCCGCCTCGTCCGGATGGCCGCGTCATATAGAGCGCGCCCAATCGGACGAGGCGGGGTTGCCGCCGTCGGTGATCGCCACGCTGACACCGGGCAAGCCGCTCCGGCTGGCGTTCGGCTCCTGCCGGACCAGCGTCGCGCACGACGAGAAGGGCAACCGGACCCACGGCATCGACGCGCTGCGCGCCTACGCGCTGGCGCTGGGCGGTGTCACGCAGACGAAGGACGAGCTCGCCCGGCCGGACCTCCTGCTCTTCCTCGGTGACCAGGTCTACGCCGACGAGACGACCCAGGCGATGCAGGAGTTCATCGAGTCGCGGCGGGACATCGACGAGCCGCCGGGCAAGGAGCTGGCGGACTACGCGGAGTACGCCCACCTCTACCGGCTCGCGTGGAGCGACCCCGCCAACCGGTGGCTCCTCTCGACGCTGCCGAGCGCGATGATCTTCGACGACCACGACATCCGCGACGACTGGAACACCTCCGCGCAGTGGCGCCGCGAGATGGAGGCCACGTCGTGGTGGCACGGCCGCATCGTGGCCGGGCTCGCGTCGTACTGGGTCTACCAGCACCTCGGCAACCTCTCGCCGGCCGCGCGCGCCGAGGACGAGATCTGGCGGCTCGTGCTCGACCACGAGGCCGACGACGAGCTGGACCTCACCGAGGCGCTCGACGAGTTCGCCGAACGGGTCGACAAGGACCCCTCGGCGTACCGCTGGAGCTATGCGCGTGAGTTCGGAAGGACCCGGCTCGTCGTCGTGGACTCGCGCGCCGCGCGGGTGCTCGAGGACGACCGGCGCTCGCTCCTCGACCCCACCGAGATGGCGTGGCTCGACGAGCAGATGCGCGGCGACGTCGAGCATCTTCTGGTCGGCACGTCGCTGCCGTTCCTGCTGCCGCAGGGGCTGCACCATCTCGAGGCGTTCAGCGAGGCACTGGCCGGGGGAGCCTGGGGCAAGGTCGGCGGTCGGTTCGGCGAGCGGCTGCGTCAGGCGGTCGACCTCGAGCACTGGGGCGCCTTCCAGCACGGCTTCCGGGAGGTGGCCGAGATGGCCCTCGAGGTGGCCACCGGCAAGCGCGGCGCCGCTCCGCGGACGGTCACGTTCCTCTCCGGGGACGTGCACCACAGCTACGTCTCCCAGGTCACCGGGCTGCCGGGGGAGTGCCAGATCGTCCAGGCCGTCTGCTCCCCGATCCGCAACCCGTTGCCGCGCTCGATGCGGTTCGCGACCGCGGCGCTGTCCTACGGCATCGCCGGCCCGATGGGGCTGCTCGCCGCCCGGTCGGCGAAGGTGCCGGACCCGCCGTTCCGGTGGAACCGGGTCCGGGGTCCGTGGTTCGACAACAACCTGGCCGAGCTCGAGGTCACCGAGGACGGGCTGCACATGTCGTGGGGGACCGGTGAGGTGGAGGACGGGCGGCACGACCGACCGCTGCTCCGCACGGTGTCCGACGTCGTCATCGACCGGGACGGCCGTGCTCGGACAAGGCGCCGAGACTGGTGATCGGCCCTCGGCGCGCGATCACGCGGAGATGACCAGCCACCCGCCATCATGGGCAGGACGACCTCGCACCACGGAAGGGTGAGACCAGATGACCTCAGCTCCACCACCGCCGCCGCCCGGAGAGCACCAGGGCGGCTACTACCCACCTCCTGGCCAGCCCGGCGGCTACTACGAGCAGCCGCAGAAACGCGGCTCCGGCATGGCGATCGCCGCCCTGATCCTCGGAGTCCTCGCCCTGCTGACCTGCTGGACCGTCCTCGGCGGCATCCTCTTCGGCCTGGTCGCGATCATCCTCGGCTTCGTCGCCTCCCGCCGCGCCAAGCGTGGCGAGGCAGGCGGGCGCGCGATGGCGATCATCGGCATCGTCACCGGACTCCTCGGCCTCATCATCAGTGTCGTCATCGTCGTCGCCATCGGCGCATTCTGGAACAGCGACTCGGTCCAGGACTACCGCAACTGCCTGGAGCAGGCAGGCAGCGACCAGGCCGCGCTCAGTGCCTGCGAGGAGGACTTCAGCGACGACATCAGGAACCAGGTGGACAACCCCTAGCGGACGGGAACTGTCCGCAACGGGTGCGAGGGTGGCTCCAGAACGAGTCCTACGAACGGAGCCACGCATGAGCCGCGACCTCCAGGTCACCTTCGACGCCCGCGACCCGAAGGCACTCTCGACGTTCTGGAGGGAGGTGCTCGGCTATGTCCATCCCGGCCCGCCGGGGGTCGAGCTGCCCGAGGGCGGCGACCCGCTGACGGCCTGGGACGAGTTCCTGGCGCGGATCGGGGTGCCGGAGGAGCAGCGCAACACCCGGTCGGCCATCGAGGACCCGGACGGGCACGGCCCCCGGCTGTTCTTCCAGCAGGTGCCGGAGGAGAAGGTCGCCAAGAACCGGGTCCACCTCGACGTACGCGCGGCTCCCGGGTTGCAGGGGGCCGAACGGATGGAAGCACTGGAGGCCGAGTGCGACCGGCTCGTCGCGCTGGGCGCGACGCGGGTACGCCGCTTCGACCCCGAGCCTCCGTTGAGCGCCGGGCACGTCGTGATGACCGACCCGGAGGGGAACGAGTTCTGCCTCGACTGAAGCCGTCTTGAACGCCGACCGGACCTGCAGCATGGCCTGCACGCCGGCAGCGTGGGCCGCTGTCAGTATCTCAGCAGTCGACCGAGGCCGAGGGCCCTACGGCGGGCGATGCTGCGCAGCGTCGCCGAGGTGTATTGTTGGTGTATGACGCGCACCAACATCGACCTGGACGATCGGCTGGTGACCGAGGTGATGCGTCGCTACCACCTGTCCACCAAGCGCGAGGCGGTCGACTTCGCCCTGCGCCGCCTGGTCGGCCCGGTCATGGATCGCGCGGAGATGTTGGCGATGGAAGGGTCCGGGTGGGACGGTGACCTCGACAGGCTGCGAGCCGACCGGGTCGAGAACCTGTGACGCTGGTCGACACGTCGGTGTGGGTCGAGTTCCTGCGAGCCACACCGTCCGGCGCCACCGCCTTCATCCGTGACCGGCTCGGCGCCGACGAGCTGGGCACCACGGAACCCGTTCTCATGGAGCTTCTCGCGGGCGCACGCCCGGGGGAGCACACCACTCGTCTGGAGCGTCTGCTGCTCAGCCAGTCCTGGTACCAGGTCCAACCCGCGCTCGACTATCGCGGCGCTGTCGACGTCTACCAAGCCACCCGGGCGTCAGGTCACCAGCCTCGCTCAGTGCAGGACTGCCTCATCGCGGCTGTCGCCCTGCGACACCAGGTGGCCGTCGCCCACCGCGATGCCGACTACGAGCACATCGCCGCCGCGACGCGGCTGCGGGTGGTCGACCTCCGAGAGTGACGCGCCTAGATCGACTGCCGCCGGGTCGGGTCCGACGCCACTTGGCTGAGTACCTCGCTGACCGAGGGGCTCAGCGAGGACGCGACGTACGACCGACTTCTGACCGCACTCACGGCGAGGTGAGCGGGCGCCCCCGCCCGATTCAGGCGCTGGCCTCGAGCTCGGCCAGGTCGCGCACCGCGTATCGGTGGTGCTCGGCCTCCTCCTTGAGCACCACCGTGAGGCAGCGGCGCACGACGTACTCCTGGTCGGGATACGGCGCCGCCGGCTTGCGAGCGCACACCCGGTCGAGCTCGGCCTCGGTGAGGCCGTCGACGACGCGCCGCATCGTGGCCCTGCGGGCGAGCCGCGCAGCGAGCACCTCGTCGAGCGTCGGGGTGGCCTCAAGGGTGAGTCCCAGCTTCGCTGCCGCTTCGCGCGGCATGCCGCCGGCAGGGAACCCCAACGGGTGGTACGGCGCTTCCTCCTCGAGGACGGCGTTGCCGAGCCAGGCATCGCTGGCGAAGAGCAGGTGTCGTTGGGTCTCGACGAACGACCACTCGCCGTCGACCTGCTCGTGGAGCTTGCTTTCGGGCAACTGGCTGGCGCGGTCGAGGGTGGCGCCCCACAGTGCCTCGACGGCATCCCAGGCAGCGCGGTAGTCGTCGGGGGTCGCGGCGTCACGCGCCAGCACCCGGGCGGGATGCTGCCGGTCGAGCTCGGCCTCGACGTACGCCGTGACGTCGACGTCGTTGACGACGACACGCTCGAAGTCGCCACCGAGGTAGACGTCGCTGCCGTAGCAGTCGACGATCTTCAGACCGCTGACCTCGCAGTCGCGGATCTCGAGGCCGGCAAGCTCGCACAGGTGGATGCGGGCACCACGGAACTGGTCACTCTGGGTGTACTCAACGGCCATCGCAGCATTCTGGAGGCACCGGTACCTCCGCGCCAAGGATCGTCGGTTGAACCGGCAGCGACGGGAGTTGACGAGCCGGGAGTGGGCGCCGCGAGGACACCCCTCGATCAGGCGCTCACCGTGCTGCGTTCGCCAAGCGGCAGCTCGCCAACCACGCTCCAGGAACGGGGTGCCTGCGTGCCGGCGATCAGAACGAGCCGGTCGATCGTGGTGGTCAGCGGCAGACCTGATTGCACATCGTTCTCAGCAGCCTGCAGTGCAGGCAGGTCGGCCAGTCGCCGCTCAGCGATGGTGAGGTGGGGAATCACGTCGTGGTGGGCGCCGCCGTACGGAGGATGCTGCGGAAAGGCCGCCCACACCGCGGTTGTGAGTGTGCGGAACGGCTCGGCAGGCTCCGGTTCAAGCCAGAGCACGTCCTCGCCGAACCATTGCGTGCGACGGAAGCAGCAGTCGAAAGAGCTGACGGACGACACGGCTGCCATCAGCGTGGCGATCACGGACTCGTCTACCGCCGTCGGTTCGACGAAGGGATACAGCACGGTGACGTGCGCGGGCACACCCCAGGCGGCGGCCGCGTCCAGGGTCTGACGGTGTTTACCGACCACCGCATCCGCTTCTTGCACCGGCGCGATGACGGCCGTCTGCGTTGGCGCTGGTGCTTCGGTAGCGGGTCGCAGGTACTGCACTCTCGGACGCTATCGATCGTCGGCCGCCGATCGACCGTCGTACCCGGCGACACACGAAGCCGATAATGCACATTATGTCAACTGTTGGGTCCTCGATCACTTGCCGCGCCCGCGCGCTCCGCTCGCCCGCACGCAGAAGTCCCAGGTCGGGCGCCGACGGCAACCTGGACGAGATCGCCGAGATCGCAAGCCGGATCAAAGGAGCGAGCCAGCCCTGGTGAGCAGATGCCGCCAGCTCGGACAACGCCTCCCCGACGGGCGCGCCCGCGGCGGCCGCCAGAACCCGGTCGTCGATGGTCAGAGCCGTGCGCACGTCGGCGAGAGTGGTTGGGCGACATCAGGACCCTCGAGAGTCGTCCGTACGAACGGAATTCCCGCCGCTGATCCCGAGCCACGCAGGAATCGGGTCCAGACGGACGACTCTCGACGGCTCGCCCCCCAGCGCGACGAGTGCAACGGCGTGCACGCGACAGGAACTGGCTCCTTGGCTGTCGCTGTGACCGGCGCGGCTTGACTGGGACGCACGGCTGCGCGCGATGAAGCGCTCGCCGCTGGGTAAGGCACACGCATGGCGCCTTCCCTCGAGATCGAGTTCTTGTCCGAAGAGTCACTCCGCGAAGGCGTCGACCTGCTGGTGCGGCTCGTCGAGGCAGCCGGGGCCGTGGTCATCTTCATCGGAGCGCTCGTCGCCGTCGTGCAGTTCGTCCGCGTCCTGCCGCAGCGCGACCCGCACGCCTTCGTCCCGGTGCGGCTCTCCCTGGGCCGGTTCCTCGCCCTCGGACTGGAGTTCCAGCTGGCCAGCGACGTCCTCCACACCGCGATCGCGCCGACGTTCGAGGAGCTCGGCAAGCTGGCGGCGGTGGCTGCCATCCGGACCGCGCTCAACTTCTTCCTGGCCCGAGAGATCCGCGAGGAGCAGAAGGTGATCCAGGAACGTGACGAAGGCGCTCGGAGCCCCGTCGGCGCAGGCGGCGAGGCTGGATCGTCCCGATGACGGCGGTGGCCGGCGAGCTGGCCCAGCTCGTCGCCGTGGCGGCGGTCGTCCTCGCGGCGGCGGCGTACGTCGCGACCCGCCGGCTCGGAGCGGCACTCCCCCTGCTGCTCGACCTGCTGCTGGCAGCCGGCCTGCTCCGACTGAGTGTCGGACAGTCGTGGACGGCGATCGGCTCGGCGGCCGCCATCGTGGTGATCCGCAAGCTCGCCATGGGCGGCATCGCCAGAGCCCGACGCAGCCGGCACACCGGGCGGGTCGACCACGCAGGCGCCGCCTGAACGGGTGCCCTAGCGGGACCGCTCCTCCACGAGCTTGTCCGGCGTCAGCGGCAGCGACCGGACGCGCACGCCGGTGGCGTGGAAGGCCGCGTTGACGACCGCTGCCGGCGTGCCGACGATCCCGATCTCGCCGATCCCCCGTGAGCCCATCGGCGTCGCCATCGTGTCGGACTCGTCGAGCCACTCGGCCTCGACGTCCATGACGTCGGCGTGGGCCGCGACGTGGTAGCTCGCCAGGTCCTGGGTCACCACGTGGCCGAACCGGGCGTCTCGGTAGGACTCCTCGAACAAGGCCGCCGACAACCCCATGGTGAGCCCGCCGATGAGCTGGGAGCGTGCTGTCGCGGGGTTGACGATCCGCCCGACCGAGTAGACCCCGAGCAGCCGAGACACCCGCAGCTCACCGGTGAAGCGGTGCACCCGGACCTCGGCGAACACCGCACCGAAGGAGTGCATCGCGTGGTTCTGCTGCTCCGGGTCGTCCTCTGCGGCGGCCGTCGTCTCCGCCCCGACGACCGGCGACGAGCCGTGCTCGTGCCGAAACGCCTGGGCGGCCGCGACGATCGCGGAGCCCCAGGAGGCCGTCCCTGACGAGCCGCCCGCCACAGAGGCCGACGGCAGGCTCGTGTCGCCGATCCCGAGCTCCACCGCCTCCGTCGGGCAGCCGAGCGCGTCCGCCGCGATCTGCGTGAGCACCGTCCGGGAGCCGGTCCCGATGTCGACGGCGCCGATCTCGACGGCGTACCGGCCCGCGTCGATCGCGCGCACCCGGGCGGCATTGCCTGGCATCACCATGGCGGGGTACGTCGCGGCAGCGACCCCGGTGCCGACCCACCAGTCACCGTCCTGGGTTGCCCGCGGCGACGGCGGGCGATCTGCCCAGCCGAACCGCGAGGCCCCACGGTGCAGGCAGTCGAGCAGCCGCCGGTTGTTGAACGGCTTGCCGGTCTCGGGGTCGACGGTCGGCTCGTTGCGCTCGCGGAGCGTGATGGGGTCGATGCCGCAGGCGACGGCGAGGTCGTCCATCGCCACCTCGTGGGCGTACATCCCCGGCATCTCCCCCGGCGCCCGCATCCACGATGGCACCGCCACGTCGAGCGGGACGAGCCGGTGGCTCGTGTGCCGGTGCGGCGCGGCGTACATCATCCTGGTGGGCGCGGCCGTCTGCTCGGCGTACTCCTTGAGCCGCGACGTCTGCTCCAGCACCCGGTGGTCGACCGCGACCAGCGTGCCGTCGGGCCGGGCGCCGAGCCGGAACCGGGAGATCGTCGCCGTCCGGTAGCCGGTGAGCGCGAACATCTGCTGGCGGGTGACCGCGAGCGAGACCGGCCGGCCGGGCACGGCGCGGGCAGCCAGCACGGCGGCCATCTCCGGCGCGTGCGGCAGCCCCTTGCTGCCGAACCCGCCTCCGACGTGAGGCGCTCGCACGACGACGCGGTCCTTCTCCAGCCCCAGCAACGGCGCCAGGGACGAGGCAACGCCGTGGACGCCTTGCGTCGAGTCGAAGAGGGTGGCTCGTGGCCCGTCGGCCAGCTCCTCCCAGACGGCGAGGACTGCGTGCGGCTCCATGGGGTTGTTGTGCTCGTAGGGGGTCCGATAGGTCTCCTCGACCACGACGTCGGAGTCAGCGAGCCCGGCCTCGACGTCCCCGTCGTCGGTGTCGTTCTCCATGCCGCCGTTGACCGAGTCCGGCCGGTAGCCGGCCGCGTCCTCGCGCAGCTCCGCCTCGTGCGGCCGAGGCTCGTAGCCGACCCGCACCAGCCTCGCGCCCTCCCGCGCCGCCTCCGGCGTCTCGGCCACCACGACCGCCACGATCTGCCCACGGAACGCCACCTCGGCGTCCTGCAGCACCATCAGCTCAGGATCCGGCCCGTCGCCCTCTCCCCCGCCCCGCTCGAGCCGCGGCGCGTTGACGTGGTCGAGCACCGCAAGGACCCCGGGATGGGCAAGTGCCTCGCGCGCGTCGACGCCCGTGACCCGCCCGCGCGCAACCGTCGACTGCACCAGCCAGACCTGCAGGGGGGCACCCAGGTCGGAGCCGGTCAGCGCGGAGGTCGGGTGCTCCACGGCGTACGGCGCCGTGCCGGTCACCTTGGCGCGCCCCTCGAGCCGCACCATCGCCGAGCCGATCGCGCTCACGTCGACAGGACGGGTCCGCCGCTCGGCCGCCTCGCTCATCGTGCCTCCTGACCGGCCGCCAGCCGTCCGAGGACGAGGGCGGTCACGTTGCGGACCATCGGCACCTTGAACGCGTTCTCGGCGCCGGGCTTCGCCTCGGCCAGCTCGACGTCGGCCGCCTCCCGGACCGCCTCCTCGCTGAACCGGCGGCCGCGCAGCACGTCCTCTGCGCGGTGCGCCCGCCAAGGCTTGTGCGCGACGCCGCCCCAGGCGATCCGGACGTCGCGCACGACGTCCCCGTCGAGCTCGATGCCGGCGGCCACCGAGACGAGGGCGAAGGCGTACGACGCACGGTCCCGTGCCTTGTAGTACGTCGACCTCCGGGCGGCCGGGAACCGGGGCAGCTCCACGGCGGTGATCAGCTCCCCGTGCGCGAGGACCGTGTCCTCGGAAGGCCGGTCCCCGGGGAGCCGGTGGAGCTCCTCGACCGCGATCCTGCGCTCCCCCTCGGACCCGAGGACGACCACGACTGCGTCGAGCGCGGTGAGCGCGACCGCGAGGTCCGAGGGGTGCACCGCCACGCACTCCGGTGACGCGCCGAGCACGGCGTTGTGGCGGCCGTACCCCTCCAGCGCCGAGCAGCCGCTGCCGGGCTCCCGCTTGTTGCACGGCGTGGTCACGTCCTGGAAGTAGACGCAGCGGGTGCGCTGGAGGAGGTTGCCGCCGGTGGTCGCCTGGTGCCGGAGCTGCCCGGACGCTCCGGAGAGGAGGGCGCGAGCCACGGCGGGATGGTCGGAGCGAACCAACGGGTGGGCGGCCAGGTCGCTGTTCCGGACGTTGGCGCCCACTCGCAGGGCCGATCCCCCGTCCACCTGCTCGACGGTGTCGAGGGGCAGCCGGCGGATGTCGACGAGCAGCTCCGGGGAGCGGATGCCGAGCTTGAGGTGGTCGACGAGGTTCGTCCCGCCGGCGAGGAACACCGCAGCCGGGTTCGCGGAGACCTCGGCGACCGCCGAGGCGGCGTCGCGGGCCCGCCGGTAGCCGAGCTCCCTCATCCCTCTCCCTCCCCCACGGCGTCCCGGACCGCGGCCAGGATGTTGACGTAGGCGCCGCAGCGGCAGAGGTTGCCGCTCATCCGCTCGCGCAGCTCGTCGTCGTCAGGCTCCGGATCCGCCTCGAGGTCCTCGCTGACATGGCTGGGGTGGCCCTGCTTCAGCTCGTCCAGGACGCCGACCGCCGAGCAGATCTGGCCGGGCGTGCAGTAGCCGCACTGGTAGGCGTCCTCGCGGAGGAACGCCGCAGCCACCGGGTGCAGGTCACCGTCCGAGCCGAGCCCCTCGGCGGTGACGACCTCGGCGCCGTCGTACGCCACGGCCAGCGCGAGGCAGGTCAGGTGCCGACGGCCGTCGAGCAGCACCGTGCACGCTCCGCACTGTCCGTGGTCGCACCCCTTCTTCGGGGCGATGCATCCGAGCCGGTCGCGCAGCGCGTCGAGCAGGGTGGTGCGGGTGTCCACGTCCAGGGTGCGGTCGACCCCGTCGACCGTCAGCGAGATCCGTTCCTGCATCGTGCCGCCTCTCGTAGGAGCAGAGACCTCCTACCCACACTCTGTCGGTTGACCCTCCGGCGGTCGGCAGCCTCACGGCGCCGATGGACCCACGGGAAGTGTCGGCGCGCGCTGGTACCCATGGGCCCACACCGGCCCGAGCTCGGGCCCCGACCAAGAAGGATGGTTTCCGTGTCCGACCCCCTCGTCGTCCTGGCCGCCGAGTCGTGGCTCCGCGACCGCGCCCACCGCCTCACCGAGCCCGATGGCGCCGAGTGCCTGTTCTGCTTCGTCGCCCGGATGCTGGACGAGCACGGGTGCGACACGACGCTCCGCTGGGCAACCCGTTACCGCGACCTGCAGGCCCCACGCGCCACGGCGCTGGAGCGCCGGTTGTCCCGGATGGGCGGCTTCTGCGACTGCGAGATCTTCCTGAACGGGATGATGCTCGCCCCGCGCCTCGTCGCGCCTCCCGTGCAGCCGCCACCCGCCTATGCGCCGGCGCAGCTTCCGGGCGCGACCGCCGACGAGACGTACGACGCGCTGCTGGAGCTGTTGGAGGCGCCGCCCGCCCCCGAGCAGCAGGAGATCGATGAGCTCGAGGCGATCGCCGAGCTCGAGATGACGGAGGCGGACGCCGATGTCCGGGGTCTTCCACCGCGTCCGCCCTGCCCGTCGGTCCGCCGCGGCTCCACCCGACCGTGCACCCACTGGGTGCGTCAGCCCCGGTGGTGACCTACTCCGCCGACTGCATCATGGTCTGCTCGATCTCGTCCGGGTCGAGCCCACGGTAGGTGCGGTAGCTGTAGACGATCAGCGCGAACGCGACGATGCCGGAGGCCAGCAGGGTGATCCCCGTCGGCAGCCCGCCGGCGAGCCACCACCGGTCGTCGAGCGGCCACCAGCCAGGGGCGTCGGGACGCCACAACCACAGGACACCGGCTCCGGTGATCCACGCGGCTCCGAGCACGGAGAGGGCGATCTTCAACGGGGACTGCACGCTCTCCGCGGCCGTCCGCTTCGCCCGCAGCTCCACCGGGCGCATCCGGCGCTCGGCCCAGTCGTACTGCCGGGAGAGGATCGCGAGCCCGCCGAAGAGCATCAGCAGCCCCGGGCCGGGCAGGATGAGCGCGGCGATGCCGCCGACGACCAGGAGCCACCCCAGCCCCTCGAGCACCAGCCGCTTCAGCGCAGCTCCACCGCGCCGCATGTCAGTGCCTCTGCGCCCGGCGCACCCGACGCCGCAGCTGGAGGATCCGGAGGGCGCCGGCCGACACGGCGATGAGGAGCCCAGCGGCGGTGGCGATCAGCAGGGCCGCGGCGAGCGGCGCGCTGCCGTCCCAGCCGAAGAAGGAGACCCGCACCTGTTGGGTGTTCTGCAGCACGAAGACCGCGAGCAGGACCAGCACGATCACCAGGACGACGACCGCGGCCCAGAAGCCGCTGGTCCGGGAGCCCCGCAGAGGGTCCGCTCCCTGGGCCGGCCGGCTTGTCGGCTGCTCCTCCCTCGGCTCCGTCACCTCGGGGTCGCGTTCACTCATCTGTGCTCCTGCCGTCGTCGCCGCCTCGGAAGAAACCTACCGGGCGTGGAGGTCAGGCGCCCGGCTGCACGCTCGGCTCAACGGCCTGCCCGCCGGCGATCTCCACCTCGACGGGCGTGCCGACCTCGACCGTGCGGCTCACGGTGCAGAGCCGGTCGTGCGATCGCTGCACCGCACTGGGCAGCACCTCCCGCGCCGCCGCCCCGCCGTCGGTGTCGGGGAACGTCACGTCGAACCGCACCCGGATGTCGGTGAGCCGGTTGCCGTGCTCGTCGCGGATCTTTTCCGCGCTGATGTCCAGCGAGAACGTCTCGGCCTCCGCCCGCTTGGCGGTGATGTAGTCGACGTCGATCGCCGTGCACCCCGCGATCGCGGCGAGCAGGAGCTCGACCGGGCTGAACGCCTCGTCGTCGCCCTCACCGAACTCCAGCTCGCCTCCGCGAGGGTTGCGGGCCAGGAACCGTGCCTTGCGCAGCCGGGTCAGCTCGACCCCACGTGGGTTCTCCGCGGTCATGGGGACACTCTTGCACGCAACGCCTCCGGGACCGTCGGCCCGAGCCGACGGATCGCCCCGACCGACCGAGCGTTCTCGGCGTCGCAGCGCAGGGCGACCCGCACGCACCTCCACTCCTCGAAGGAAGTCACCCCGCGCAGCTCCTCGGGACCGGTCGGGGAGGCGCGGGTCAGCGCGGCGTGCTCCCGCTCCGCCTAGTCTTGGCGGATGGAGCTCGTCCGCCGCCCCGGACCCTCGGTCCGCGTCCGCGTCGAGGAGCACCGGGCCGACCCCGACAGCGACCGCGTGGTGCGCCGCGAGGACCGGCTCGCCACGGAGGAGCCGCTGGAGGTCCGGCTGGCGTGGCCGGGCAGCCCGGCCACCCGCGTGGGCGTGACGATGCGGACCCCCGGCCAGGACTTCGAGCTCGCCGTCGGGATGCTGCTGGCCGAGGGGCTCCTCTCCCCCACGGCCCTGTCGACGGTCGCCTACTGCACCGACGTCCAGCTCAGCCGGGAGCAGGAGTTCAACGTGGTGACGGTCACGCTCTCCGAGCCCCCGCCCCGCGACGTCTCCTCCCGAGCCGCCACCGTCACCGCGGCGGCGTCCGCCTGTGGCGTGTGCGGGACCGAGAGCATCGACGACGTCCTGCGCCTCACCGGCGTCCATGGCCGTGCGGTCCCCGCCCTGGTCAGCAGCGAGGTGCTCCGCTCCCTGCCCGCCCGGCTCCGGGAACGGCAGCGGATCTTCGCCACCACCGGCGGGCTCCACGCAGCCGCGCTCGCGGACACGTCCGGGGAGCTGCTCCTGCTGCGGGAGGACATCGGCCGCCACAACGCCGTGGACAAGGTGTACGGCGCGCGCGTGCTCGCCGGGGAGCCGACCGCGACCCCGGTGCTCCTCGTGAGCGGCCGGATCGGCTTCGAGATCGTCCAGAAGGCGGTCGCCGCGGGCGCCGGGCTCCTCGCCGCGATCGGCGCGCCCTCGTCCCTCGCCGCGCGGCTCGCAGCCGAGGCCGGCCTGGGGCTCGTCGGCTTCCTGTCCGCTGAGCGGTTCGTCGTGTACGCCGGAGGCGACCGCATCGGCGTGTGAGAGCGGAACTGTCGGCGGTGTCTCCTACGTTCCTGGTGTGCGCATCCTCCACACCTCCGACTGGCACCTGGGCCGCTCGTTCCACGGCGTCGGGCTGCTCGACGCCCAGCAGCAGTTCCTCGACCACCTGGTCGAGACGGTCACGGCTGAGCGGGTCGACCTGGTCGTCGTGTCCGGGGACGTCTACGACCGGGCGCTGCCGCCGGTCGACGCGGTCGAGGTGGCCGGAGACGCGCTGGCCCGGTTGGCCTCGACCGGCGCCCGGACGGTCGTGACCAGCGGCAACCACGACTCGGCGGTCCGGCTCGGCTTCAACGCCCGGCTCGCCGACGCGTCCGGGGTCCACCTGCGCACCCGCTGGCAGGAGGTCGGCACCCCGGTCGTCGTGCCCGACGCCCACGGAGACGTGGCGGTCTACGGCCTGCCCTACCTCGAGCCCGACGCGGTGCGCGGGCCGTGGCGGCTGGAGGCGCGCACCCACGAAGCCGCGCTCACCGCCGCGATGCGGCGTGTCCACGACGACCTGGCCCGGCGCGGCGGCCGGTCGGTGGTGATGGCGCACGCCTTCGTCGCCGGGTCGCCCGACGCTGCGACAACGATGGCGAGCGACAGCGAGCGCGACATCTCGGTCGGCGGGCTGCAGATCACACCGACGTCGCTCTTCACCGAAGTCTCCTACGCTGCCCTCGGTCACCTGCACGGCCGGGCCGCGCTCACCGACACCGTCCGCTACAGCGGGTCGCCGCTCGCCTACTCGTTCTCCGAGGCCCAGCACACCAAGGGCTCCTGGCTCGTCGAGCTCGGCGCCCACGGTGCCGAGCGGGCCGACTTCGTGCAGGCCCCGGTCCCCCGCCGGCTCGCCACGCTGACGGGCCGGCTGGAGGAGCTGCTCACCGACTCCGTCCACGAGCGGTTCGAGGACCACTGGGTCGCGGTGACGGTGACCGATCCCCGACGCCCCCGGATGGCGATGGAGCGGCTGCGACGGCGGTTCCCGCACGCGCTCACGCTCGCGTTCGAGCCGGAGGGCCGAGCCGGACGGGCGCCGGTCGCCCCGCACGTCACCGGCCGCAGCGACCACGACATCGCGCTCGGGTTCGTGCAGGAGGTGCGTCAGCTCGAGGCGACCACCGAGGAGGCCCTCCTCCTACAGCTCGCCTGCGACTCGTGCCGGATCAACGACGACCCTGACGCCGACGCGACGACGCCGGTCGCCTCCGCCACGACATGGGAGGACGCGGTCTGATGCGGTTCCACCACCTCCGGGTCACCGCCTTCGGCCCGTACGCCGGCTCCGAGGTCGTCGACTTCGACGAGCTGAACGACGCCGGGATCTTCCTGCTGACCGGACCCACCGGCGCGGGCAAGACGAGCATCCTCGACGCCATCTGCTTCGCGCTCTACGGCGTCGTGCCAGGGACGCGAGAGGTGCGGTCCCTCCGATCCCACCACGCGGCGCCGGGGGTGCGGCCGGAGGTCGAGCTGGAGGTCACCCTCGGGCACCGCCGGCTCCGGGTGGTCCGGTCGCCGGAGTGGCGTCGTCCGAAGAAGCGGGGCGAGGGCGAGACGCGGGAGAACGCCGCGGCGCGGCTCGTCGAGCTCACCGACGGGACCGAGCGGCTCGTCTCCTCCCGCATCCAGGAGGTCGGCCACGAGCTGGGGCTCCTGCTCGGGATGAGCTCCGAGCAGTTCAGGCAGGTGGTGCTCCTGCCCCAGGGCGAGTTCCAGACCTTCCTCTGCGCGACGTCCGACGAACGCCAGGCCGTCCTCCAGAAGCTGTTCCAGACCCATCGCTTCGCCCGCATCGAGGAGTGGGTCCGCGCCCACAGCCGGGACCTCGGCAGCCGGGCGACGACGGCGGAGAAGCGGGTCTGTCAGCTGCTCGGGACGGTGGCGAACCGGGCGGGGCAGCCGCTCCCCCAGCCGCTCGCCGACGACCGGCTCGGCGACGTCGCGGAGCTCGCCCGGCGGTGGCTGGGCAACGTCGTGGGACGGTCCGACGAGCTGCTCCACGAGGCCCGCCGCGCCGAGCGGGAGGCGCAGTCCGTCGCCGAGCTCGCCGACGAGGCCGAGCGCGAGGCCGTCCGCGGCGCCTCCGCGCTCCGACGCCGGCGGGAAGCGGAGGCCCGGCTCACCGCGCTCGAGGAGACGGCCGGCCAGGTTGCCGAGGGTCAGGCGGCGCTCGCCGCGCACGACCGCGCCGTTCAGGTGCGGCCGTTCCTGCATCCGCTCACCGAGCTCGACGAGAGCCGGGACCGCGCTGCCGACGAGGTCACCGCCGCCCTCCGCAGGCTGCGCGAGGCCGGGCAGCCCGAGCTCGCCGCCCCCACCGACGGCGTCGGCGCGGGCCACCGGACCCGGTGCGAGGAGCTCCGCCGGGAGGTCAGCGACCGGCTCGCCCGGCTCCGCGCGCTCCTCCCCCGCGAGCACGCGCTCGACGAGACCGAGGCCGAGCTCGCCGCGGCCCGCCGCGAGCTCGCGGGGCTTCGTGAGGTCGCCGAGCGGACCGAGCTCCGCCACCGCGAGCTTCCCGCCGAGCGGCAGCAGGTGACCGACGAGCTCGCCGGCGCCCGGGGCGTGGCGGCCGCGCTCGACACGCTGCGCACGGCCCGAGCCACTCTCGCCGCCCGGGCGGAGGCCGCGGTCGCGCTTCCCGCGGCCCGGGAGCGTCACACCACGCTCGTCGACGAGGTCCGGCAGGCGCGTGACCGGGTCACCGAGGCGCGCGAGCACCACCTCGACCTGGTCGAGCGGCGGCTGACCGGGATGGCCGCCGAGCTCGCCGGACAGCTGGCCGACGGCGAGCCGTGCCAGGTCTGCGGCGCGACCGAGCATCCCCACAAGGCAAGGCCGTCGGCCGACGCCGTCACCCAGGAGGAGCAGGAGGTCGCCCGGACCGCCGTGGCGCGGCTCCGCCACGCGCAGCAGGCCGTCGAGGACCACCTCGACGAGGCCGCCCGCGCGCTCGAGCCCCTCGAGCGGCTCGCCGACGCCCTCTCACCCGAAGAGGCGGCACGGCGGTCTGCCGAGGCCGAGGAGGCGGTCGCCGCCGCGGAGGCCGCCGCGGCGGCGCTGCCCGCCCTGGAGGCGAGGGAGCGCGAGCTCGAGGCAGAGGGCCGCGAGCTTGCCGAGCTGCTGGACCGGGCCCTGGCCCGGGTCGCGAAGCTGGAGGTGGACGTGCGTGTCCTGGAGGCGACCGCCGCGACCTCCCGTCTCGACATCGCCGACGCGGCCGGAGCGCATCCGACCGTAGCGGCGGCCATCGCCGCCCTGGAACAGCGCGCCTCGCTGCTCGACCGCGCCCTGGCCGCCCTCGAGGAGCACGATCTCTGCGACCGGGCCGCTGCGGACGCCCTGGCGCGTGCACAGGCTGCGGCCGAGCAGCAGGGGTTCGGCTCCGTCACCGAGGCGGCAGCCGCCCTGCTCACCGAGGAGACCGAGGCCGAGCTCCGCGCTGCGACGGCCACGCGGGAGGAGCAGCGTTCGGCCGCGCTCGCCGTGCTCGCGGACGACGAGGTCCGCCGCGTCGCCGAGCTCGACGAGATCGATGTCGCCGCCGCCCGCGCCGCGCTCGAGGAGGCCCGCGCCAGCTGGCGCAGGTGGTGCGTCAAGGTGGCTTCAGCCGAGGAGGCCCAGGCGGCCGTCACGGTGCTGGTGGTGGAGCTCGACGACGCCCTCGCGGAGTGGGAGCCCCTTCGTGCGGAGCACTCCGTCGCCGACGGCATGAACCGCCTGGTCCGCGGCCTGGGCACCGACAACCAGCTGCAGATGCGGCTCTCCTCCTACGTGCTGGCGACCCGGCTCGACCAGGTGCTCGAGGCTGCGAACGAGCGGCTCGGCCACATGCGCGACCAGCGCTACTCGCTCCGCCGTGAGGGCAGGGCGCGTGGTGGCGCCCGGGCAGGGCTCGGGCTCGAGCTGCTCGACGACTGGACCGGCGAGGCGCGCGCCCCGTCGACCCTCTCGGGAGGAGAGACGTTCGTGGTCTCGCTCGCCCTCGCGCTCGGCCTCGCCGACGTCGTGCAGCAGGAGTCCGGTGGGCTCCGCGTCGACACCCTCTTCATCGACGAGGGGTTCGGGATGCTCGACGCCGAGACCCTCGATGATGTGATGGACCGGATCGACGCCCTGAGGGCAGGCGGGCGGACGGTGGGAGTGGTCAGCCACGTGACCGAGCTGCGGGGACGGATCCCCACGCAGCTCCACGTCACCCGCACCCGCACCGGGTCGTCGGTGGCGGTGCGTACGCTCATCGCATGACTCCGGAGGCCGGTGACCCGCCGCGGCCCATCGCCGTCATCGACATCGACGGGGTCCTCGCGGACGTGCGCCACCGGCTCCGGTTCCTCGACGAGCGACCCAAGGACTGGGGCGGCTTCTTCCGGGCCGCTCCGCAGGACCCGCCGTTGCAGGTCGGGCTCGACACGGTGCGCCGGCTCGCCGAGGTGTGCGACGTGGTCTACCTCTCCGGCCGTCCTGAGCACTGTCGACGGGACACCGAGCAGTGGTTACGCCGCCACGGACTCCCCCAGGGCGAGCTTCACCTGCGTCCGCGCAACGACTTCCGCCCGGCCCGCGACGTGAAGGTCGGGGTCCTGCGCCGGCTACGGCGACGGGCTCCGGTCTCGGTCGTCGTGGATGACGACCCCGACGTGCTGGCGGCCGCCCGGGCCGCCGGGTTCGACGTGCTTCCCGCCACCTGGATGGGCGACGCGCCGCTGCTGCACGAGGCTCAGGAGGAGGAAGGACGCACCTGAGCGGCTCTCCTCCTCCGGCCTGCCCGGCGGTTAAGGTCGCTGCCATGCCCGAGATCGACCCCGCCTTCCTCGCGCTCCCGTTGCGGCAGCTGGCCACCGCCGCCCTGGACCGCTGTCGCGCCCTCGGCGCCGAGCACGCCGACTTCCGGTGCGAGCGGATCCGCTACCAGCGGCTCAGGGTCCGCGACGGCCACCTGCAGGGCGCGGGCGAGAGCGAGGACGTCGGGCTCGCGGTGCGCGTGGTCCACGGGGGAGCCTGGGGGTTCGCATCCGGGGTGGTGCTCACCGCCGAGGAGGCGGTCCGGCTCGCCGAGAGCGCGGTCCGCACCGCCCAGGTGGCGGCGGCGATGACCTCCACGCCGGTCGTCCTGGCCCCCGAACCCGTCCACGCCGACGCCGTCTGGGTCTCCGCCTATGACGTGAGCCCGTTCGACGTACCTCTGGAGGAGAAGGTCGCGCTCCTCTCGCGCTGGACCGCCGGGCTGTGTGCGGACGAGCGGGTGGAGCACGCCCGTGCGACCGTGCAGCTGGTCCTGGAGAACAAGTTCTACGCCGACCTCGCCGGCACCACCACGACGCAGCAGCGGGTCCGGGTCGACCCGGAGGTCGAGGTCTTCGGCAGCGACGCTGAGGCCGGCGTCTTCGACTCGATGCGGACGATCGCGCCCCCGGCCGGGCGGGGGTGGGAGTACCTCACCGGCACCGGCTACGACTGGGAGGCGGAGCTGGCGACGCTGCCCGTGCTGCTCGAGGAGAAGCTTCGTGCACCGTCGGTCGAGGCAGGTCGGTACGACCTCGTGATCGACCCCAGCAACCTGTGGCTGACGATCCACGAGTCCATCGGCCACGCCACCGAGCTGGACCGGGCGCTGGGCTACGAGGCGAACTACGCGGGCACCTCGTTCGCCACCGTCGACCAGCTCGGCACCCTGCAGTACGGCGCACCGATCATGCACGTCACCGGTGACCGCACCGTCGAGCACGGTCTGGCGACCGTCGGGTACGACGACGAGGGGGTCGCCGGACAGAGCTGGGACATCATCCGGGACGGCGTCCTCGTCGGCTACCAGCTCGACCGCGCGATGGCCCACCTGCACCCCGAGCTGAACGGCGGCCGGTCGAACGGCTGCGCCTACGCCGACTCCCCCGGCCACGTGCCGATCCAGCGGATGGCGAACGTCTCCCTCCGGCCGGCCGCCGACGGCCCGTCCACCGAGGAGCTGGTCGCCGGGGTCCGTCGCGGCATCTACGTCGTCGGCGACAAGTCGTGGTCGATCGACATGCAACGCTACAACTTCCAGTTCACCGGACAGCGGTTCTACCTGATCGAGGACGGCCGGCTGGTGGGCCAGCTCCGAGACGTCGCCTACCAGGCGACGACCACGGAGTTCTGGAGGTCGATGGCCGCGGTCGGAGGGCCCGGCACCTGGGTCCTCGGCGGGGCGTTCAACTGCGGAAAGGCGCAGCCGGGCCAGGTCGCATCGGTCTCCCACGGGTGTCCCGCCGCGCTCTTCCGTGACGTCAACGTGCTGAACACGACGGCCGAAGCCGGCCAGGCTGGAGCGTGAGATGGCTGTCCTCCGTCCCCAGGAGCTCGTCGAGCACGCCCTGGCCGCCTCCGCCGCCGACCGGTGCGTCGTGCTCGCCGAGGTCGGCAGCCGCGCCAACCTGCGCTGGGCCGACAACACGCTGACCACCAACGGCGTCATGCGGCACAGCACGGTCACCGTCATCTCCTTCGTGGACACCGACGGTGGAACCGCCGCGGGCTCGGTGAGCGGAACCGCGGCGACCCGCGAGCAGGTGACCCGGCTCGTCGAGGCGGCTGACGCGGCAGCCCGCAGCAGCCTTCCGGCCGACGATGCCGCCGAGCTGGTCGACGGCCCCGCCTCCGCTGACTGGGAGGAGCCACCGGCGGAGACGGACATCGGCGTCTACGCCGACTTCGCCCCGGCTCTGGGCGAGTCGTTCCGCCGGGCACAGGCCGGTCAGCGGGTGCTCTACGGCTTCGTCGACCACGACGTGACCACGACCTACCTGGGCTCGACGACGGGGCTGCGGCTGCGCCACGTCCAGCCGACCGGCCACTGGGGGTGCACGGGCAAGACCGCTGACCTCGCGAGCAGCGCCTGGGTCGGCGGCGCCACCCGGGACTTCCGCGACGTCGACGCGGCGCGCATGGAGGCCGACCTCGAGCAGCGGCTGGACTGGTCACGGCGCACCGTCGACCTGCCCGCGGGTCGCCACGACACCGTGCTGCCGCCCACGGCCGTCGCTGACCTGATGATCTACGCCTACTGGGTGGCGGCCGCCCGGACCGCCCAGGACGGCCAGTCGGTGTTCGCGAAGCCAGGAGGCGGCACCCGCATCGGCGAGCGGCTCAGCCGGAACCCGGTGCAGCTCTACAGCGACCCGCTCCACCCCCGGCTCGGGGCGATCCCGTTCCTCGCCGTGCGCTCCAGCGACGAGACCGGCAGCGTCTTCGACAACGGGTTCCCGCTGGGGCGGACGGAGTGGGTCAAGGACGGGGTGCTCGCGGCGCTCGTCCAGACCCGGGAGACCGCTGTGCTCACCGGCCAGCCGACGACCCCCCAGGTCGACAACCTGGTCGTCGAGGTCTCCGGGGCCGAGGCGTCGCTGGACGACCTGGTCCGAGACGTCGACCGGGGGCTGCTGCTGACCTGTCTCTGGTACATCCGCGAGGTCGACCCGCAGTCGCTCCTGCTCACCGGGCTGACCAGGGACGGGGTCTACCTCGTCGAGGGCGGCGAGATCACCGCCGCGGTCAACAACTTCCGGTTCAACGAGAGCCCGGTCGACCTCCTCGACCGGTTCACGGCGGCCTCCGTGACGGTGCCGTCCTTCTCCCGCGAGTGGGGCGACTACTTCACGCGGACGGCGACGCCCGCACTGCGGGTTCCCGACTTCAACATGTCGACGGTCAGCCAGGCCCGGTGACGGGAACACCTCCGGGGATCGGCGCCTCAGGGTCGTAGGGCGCCCGGGTCAGCACGAACGTCGAGACGACGAGGTGGCTCACCGTGCCGTCCGGCCGCCGGACCACCGTCAGCTCCTCCCCGTGGTGGTAGCCGCTGGTGCCGACGAAGGCGGAGCCGATCCGGCCGAAGGACGAGCTGCGGGCGCCCGCCCCGAGGTTCTCGAGGTGGAGCGCTTCCCCGTCCCAGGTGATCAGCTGAGCGGTGTTGCCCCAGTGCCACACCCCCAGCACCTCCTCGACGTCGGCGGGGACCGAGCCGACCGGCGTCCACGGCGGGTCCAGAGTGGGCTCGCACTTCTCGAGGACCTCGAGGAGCCGCCGGGCGACCAGCTCCGGTCGCAGCCCGGTCGTCGAGTTCGCCAGCACGACCGCACCGGTCCGCCGGGGCCGGTCGACGAGGAGCGCGGCCTGGAAGCCGGGCATCGACCCGGTGTGACCGACCAGGGTCCCGGATCCGCCGGGCACCAACCGCAGTCCCAGGCCGTAGCCGTGGGCCATCCCGTCAGCCGCTGTGCCCGACTGCGGGGTGGCCATCTCCTCGAGCGTCGACCGGGCCAGCACGTCGGGGTGGCCCGCCACCAGGAACCCCGCGTAGGTAGCGAGGTCCAGGGCGGTGCTCCACACCTGCCCGGCCGGCGCCATCGCGCGCGTGTCGGCCGCCGGCTCGGCCACCAGCATCGGGGAGTACGGCGCCACCGACCACCCCTGGGCGTGCGGGTCGGACGGGTCGTAGCCCGTCCGCAGCATGCCGAGCGGACCCAGCAGCCGGGCGGAGACGCTCTCCCACCAGGACCGACCGTCCACCCGGGCGACGATCTCGCCGAGCAGCCCGTAAGCCAGGTTGCTGTAGTGGTAGGTGGCGCCCGGCTCGAGGGCCGCTGTCCCGACGCGGGTCAGGAGGTCGCCGAAGGAGCCGCCCTCGACCCGCTCCCACCACTCGCCCTCCGGCTCAGCCGCCAGCGCGGAGCTGTGCGCCAGCAGCGTCCGCACGGCGAGGTCGTCGCGGCCGACCTCGGGGAGGTACGCCGTCACCGGGTCGTTGAGCCCGAGCCGCCCCTCGTCCCGGAGCCGGAGGACGACCACCGCGGTCATCGTCTTGGTGATCGACCCGATGCGGTACTGCAGCTCCGGAGGTCGCGTGCCCGCGACCCCGGTGGCGTCGCCGCGGCTTCCCCGCCACACCAGCGAGCCGTCACGGGTCAGTGCGGCGACGACCGACGGCACGCGGCCCTGGCGCTGCTCCTCGGCGAGCACCGCCTCGAGCCGGCGGGCGGTCAGGTCGGTGACGAGCGCCATGTCCTCATCCTTGCGCAAACGCCTCCGGCGGCGGGCAGGCGCAGACGAGGTTGCGGTCGCCGTACGCCTGGTCGACCCGCGCCACCGGCGGCCAGTACTTGTCCGGGTCGAAGCCGGTGGGGAACGCGCCCAACGCACGGGGGTACGGCCTGTCCCAGCCCTCGGCGGACAGCACCGTCGCCGTGTGCGGCGCGTGGCGCAGCGGCGACCGCTCGACCGGCCACTCCCCTGCCTTGACGCGCTCGATCTCACCGCGGATCGCGACCATCGCCTCGACGAACCGGTCGAGCTCGGCGAGCTCCTCGGACTCGGTGGGCTCGACCATGAGGGTCCCTGCCACCGGGAAGCTCATCGTCGGCGCGTGGAACCCGTAGTCGACGAGCCGCTTGGCGACGTCCTCGACGCTCACGCCGGTCTCCTTGGTGAGCGCCCGGAGGTCGAGGATGCACTCGTGGGCGACGAGCCCGCCGTGCCCCTTGTAGAGCACCGGGTAGTGCTCCTCGAGCCGCTTGGCGACGTAGTTCGCGCTGAGCACCGCCACCGCGGTCGCTCGGGTCAACCCCTCGGCGCCCATCATCCGCACGTAGGCCCAGGAGATCGGGAGGATCCCCGCCGAGCCGTACGGTGCCCCGCTGATCGGCCCGATGCCGTCGCGGCGGTCGCTCTCGGGGTGTCCGGGGTGCGAGGGCAGGTACGGCGCGAGGTGGCTGCGCACCGCGACCGGACCGACCCCCGGCCCACCACCGCCGTGCGGGATGCAGAACGTCTTGTGCAGGTTGAGGTGCGAGACGTCGCCGCCGAACTCGCCCGGCTTGGCGTAGCCGAGGAGCGCATTGAGGTTGGCGCCGTCGACGTACACCTGTCCGCCGTGGGCGTGCACGACCTCGCAGAGCTCGGTGATCGTGTCCTCGTAGGCACCGTGGGTCGACGGGTAGGTCACCATGATGGCCGCGAGGTCGTCGGCGTGCGCCTCGCACTGCTTCCGGAGGTCGTCGAGGTCGACCGCCCCGTCGGCCCCGGCCTTCACGACGACGACCCGCATCCCGGCCATCACGGCAGAAGCCGCGTTGGTGCCGTGCGCCGAGGACGGGATGAGGCAGACGTCGCGGGCGCCCTCACCGCGGGCGCGGTGGTAGCCGCGGATCGCCATGAGCCCGGCGAGCTCCCCCTGGGAGCCGGCGTTCGGCTGGATCGAGACGCGGTCGTAGCCGGTCACCTCCGCCAGCCACGTCTCGAGCTGGTCGATGAGCACCCGGTAACCGGTCGCGTCGTCCGCCGGGGCGAACGGGTGCAGGTCGGCGAACCCGGCGAGGCTGATCGGCTCCATCTCGGTGGTCGCGTTGAGCTTCATCGTGCACGAGCCGAGAGGGATCATCCCCCGGTCGAGCGCATAGTCGCGGCGGGCCAGCCGGGAGAGGTACCGCAGCATCGACGTCTCGGAGCGGTGCGTCGAGAAGACCTCGTGGGTGAGGTACTCCGTCGTACGCCGGAGCTCGGCCGGGATGGCGACGTCCTCGGTGCCGGACGGTGGACCGTCGGCGCCGAACGCCGCCAGGACGGCGTCGAGGTGCTCCTCGCGCGTGGTCTCCGACGCGGAGATCCCGACATGGTCGGCGTCGACCTCGCGAAGGTGGACACCGTCCTCTCGCGCCGCGCGCACGACGTCGCCGGCCCGGCCGGGAACCCGAGCGGTCACCGTGTCGAAGAACCTGTCGGCCAGCAGCTCCACCCCGGCCGCCTCGAGCCCCGCAGCGAGCCGGACGGCCTTCCGGTGCGTCTCCCTGGCGATCCGGCGGATCCCCTCGGGGCCGTGGTAGACGGCGTACATCGCTGCCACGACGGCGAGCAGGACCTGCGCGGTGCAGATGTTCGAGGTCGCCTTGTCACGGCGGATGTGCTGCTCCCGGGTCTGCAGCGCCAGGCGATAGGCCGGGCGTCCCTCGGCGTCGATGGAGACGCCGACGAGCCGGCCGGGGAGGTGCCGCTCGAGCCCGCTGCGGACCGCCATGTAGCCGGCATGCGGCCCGCCGTAGAACAGCGGCACCCCGAACCGCTGGGTCGTCCCGACCGCGACGTCCGCGCCGAGGGTCCCGGGCGACTCGAGGAGGGCGAGCCCCAGCAGGTCGGCGGCGACGACGGCGAGGCCGTTGCGTGCGTGCACCTCGTCGATCACCGGCCGCGGGTCGCGGACGGCGCCGCTCGCTCCGGGGTACTGCACGAGCAGGCCACAGACGTCACCGTCGGGGAGCCCGTCGGCGAGGTCGGCGACGACGACCTCGATCCCCATCGCCGCGGCGCGGGTCTCCACGACCGCGATGGTCTGGGGCAGCGCGTCGGCGTCGACGACGAACGCTCCCTTGGCCGAGCGGTTCGCCCGCCGGACCAGCGTCATCGCCTCGGCAGCCGCGGTGCCCTCGTCGAGCAGCGACGCGTTGGCGGTCGGCAGCCCGGTGAGGTCCCCGACGACGGTCTGGAAGTTGAGCAGCGCCTCGAGCCGGCCCTGGGAGATCTCCGGCTGGTACGGCGTGTAGGCGGTGTACCAGGACGGGTCCTCGAGGACGTTCCTGCGGATCACCGCCGGCGTCACCGTGCCGTGGTAGCCGAGCCCGATCATCGGTTCGAGGGGAAGGTTGCGCGCAGCAAGCGTCCGGAGCTCTGCGGCGGCCTGCTCCTCGTCGACCGGCGCAGGAAGGTCGAGGTCGGCCGCGGAGCGGATGCCGCCGGGCACGGCGGCCGCCATCAGCTGCTCGAGCGAGTCGAAACCGAGGGCCTTGAGCATCTCGGTCTGCTGGGGCTCGTCGGGGCCGACGTGCCGGTCGACGAAGTGGAGCGGCCGGCCGGCCGAGTCGGCGGCGGAGCGGGCGGCGGGGTGGTCCACGGAGGTCACGGAGGCTCCTGACGGCGGTGCGTGTCTGGTCGCCTCCCCCTCAGTCGGAGCGCGAAGCTCCTCCAGAGTTGCCTCGGCTGCGCGGTCCTGGTGCCTGAGAGGTTCCGGGGAGGAATTGCCCCTTCGGCGTCCGACCGTAGTGGCTCGGACTCTCCCGCGCAGGTCAACGGCCTCCCCAGGCTAGCAGGAAGGCTCAGCCGGTGAGCTTCGCGCGGCGCCGGGCGGCGAGCTCGTCGCTCGCCTCGTCCTCCCGGCTCGCCTTCTCGCTGGGAAGGTCGGCGAGCGACCCCTCGATCTCACGCCAGACACCGCCGATAGCGATGCCGAAGACGCCCTGGCCGCCTTGGAGCAGGTCGATCACCTCGTCGTTGGAGGTGCACTCGTAGACGCTGGCGCCGTCGCTCATCAGCGTCACGCGGGTGAGGTCGTCGGTGCCGCGTTCACGAAGGTGCTGGACGGCGGTGCGGATCTGCTGGAGCGAGATGCCGGCGTCGAGCAGCCGCTTGATCACCTTGAGCAGGAGGATGTCGCGGAAGGAGTAGAGCCGCTGGGTGCCGGAGCCGGTCGCCCCGCGGACGGTCGGGTCGACGAGTCCCGTGCGGGCCCAGTAGTCGAGCTGGCGGTAGGTGATGCCGGCCGCGCTGCACGCGGTGGGGCCGCGGTAACCCACGTCCGAGGGGAGCGGCGACACGTCGTCGCTGAACAGCAGCCCCTGCTCCCCCGCCGTCGCCTCGGCCTCGAGGGTCGCGGTCGGATCGCCCTGCGGGGCCGTCTTGTCCTTGTTACGAGCCACGGTGACCTCTGCTTTCGTCTCTTCGTGAGTCCTGCAGGTCCGGGGAAGCCGCCTGACCCCGATCGGAGCACAGCGGTGGAACTACAACGAAGACAGTTCACCGTAAGCCCGGACGTGGTACCGGTCAAAGAGGTGACGCCGACCCGTTCCCGCGTGTCGCAACCTTGAACATCTACTTGAAGGTCAAGGCTGTGGGCGCTCGAAGTCCTCCGGCGAGACGTTGTCGAGGAACTCGCGGAACTTCTCCACCTCGTCCTCGTCCTCCTCCGGCACCTCCAGGCCGGCCTCGTCGAGGACGTCGTCGGCGCACACGATCCGGGAGCCGGTGCGCAGCGCCAGCGCGATCGAGTCGGAGGGTCGGGCGCCGACCTCCACGCCGGAGGCGAGCACCAGGACGGCATAGAACACACCGTCGCGCATCTCGGTGATCCGGACCTCGGTGAGCTCGTTCCCGGTTGCTCCGATCAGCTCCTTCATGAGGTCGTGCGTCAACGGCCGGGGCGGCACCACCCCCTGCTGGGCGAACGCGATCGCCGTGGCCTCCACCGCACCGATCCAGATCGGCAGGTAGCGGTCCCCCGTCACCTCGCGGAGCAGGACGATCGGCTGGTTCGACGGCATCTCGACCCGGACACCCACCACATCGACTTCTCGCACCTCATCACCCTACTCCGCTGCCCGTGGTGCGGATTCCCATGGGATGCAGGGATTTGTGAGCTCCCCACGGGTTGCAACCCATGGGGAGCACCAGTTCTTCGGCATCCCATGGGAAACCGTCGGGGGCTCAGCGGAGCCCGCGGAGCCCGACCTTCACCAGCGTGGCGTGGAGCCGCACGGACAGTGCCGCGATCTGGGACATCGCCTCCTCGGCGCGCCCCTCGGCACCCGCCTCGCGGCTGCGGCGGATCGGTGCGGCCACCTGCTCGACCAGCCCGACCTCACGGTCCGCCGCGGTCTTCCAGGCCCGGAGGTGCCGCGGGCCGATCCCGTAGTCGGCGAGCTCGGCGACGGTGCGGGAGATGACGATGGCGTCGTTGTCGTACGGCGCCGAGCCGGGCCGGGGCACGACGAGCCCGAAGCTCTCGAGCTCGCTCAACAGCTCGTCGTCGATCTCGGCCGCGGCGAGGAGCTCCCGGCGGGTGAGCCGCAGCCGGGAGGTGTCGGGGTGGAAGCTCCCGGCGGTGGGGAACCCGTCGGGGGCGAGAGCGAGCCTGGGGACCTGAGGCCCGGTGGTGAGCGCCGGCGGCTCGAGACCGCGGTCCATGGCATCGAGGTGCTCCCGGATCACCTTGAGCGGCAAGTGGTGGTCACGCTGGAGCATGAGGGCGTAGCGGAGCCGCTCGACGTCGTTGGCGGAGTACTTGCGGTACCCGGCCGGCGTGCGGGTCGGCCGCACCAGGTCCATGGCCTCGAAGTAGCGCAGCTTGCTCAGCTCGAGGTTGGGAAAGTCCTCGCGCAGCTTGGCGTGGACCTCGCCGATGTTCATGCGGCCGACGGAGGATGCTGGCTCGCTCATGCGCTCACCGCGTGGCGTCGGCGTGGCTGGCGAAGAACACCAGCCGGAACTTGCCGATCTGCACCTCGTCCCCGCCCTGCAGCACGACCGCGTCGATCCGGTCCCGGTTCACGTAGGTGCCGTTGAGGCTCCCGACGTCACGGACGGTGAACCCGTCGGGACCACGTCTGAACTCGGCGTGCCGACGTGAGACGGTCACGTCGTCGAGGAAGATCTCGCTGTCGGGGTGGCGGCCCGCGGTCACCACGTCGGTGTCGAGCAGGAACCGACTGCCGGCGCTGGGACCGCGCTGCACGACGAGCAGCGCGCTCCCGGACGGCAGCGCGTCGACCGCCGCCGCGTCGGCGTCGTTGAGGGGCCGCTCCTCGGCCTGCTCGCTCTTCGCCGGGGCCCGGAAGGTCATCGTCGCCGTCGGGTCCTGGTGCTCGGCGGGCACCGCCGGGGGCTCCACGGTGACGAGCCGGGTCCCGCACTGTGAGCAGAACCGGGCGTCATCCGGGTTCTGGTGGCCGCAGGCGGTGCAGAACGGCATCTGGTCCTCCCTGGAACGCGAACCTTCAACCACAGGTCGAGGTTGATGGTTGTCGGAAACCTACCAGGGGCGGTCGCCCTTCAGTCCAGGGACGCCTGGTAGTCGGCCGCGCTCAGGAGCCCGTCCACGGCGGACGCGTCGGCGGGCACCAGCTCGAAGAGCCACCCCTCCCCGTAGGGATCACTGTTGACCAGCTCCGGCGTCGCGTCGAGCGCGTCGTTGCGCGCCACGACCCTGCCTGGGACCGGGACGTAGACGTCGCTCACCGACTTGGTGGACTCGAGCTCGCCGACAGCGGTGCCGGCCTCCACCTCCTCACCGACCTCGGGGAGCGAGACGTAGACGATGTCGCCCAGTGCGTCCTGCGCGTAGTGGGTGATCCCGACCCGGACCGATCCCTCGGCCTCGCCCGGGCTCCGCACCCACTCGTGCTCGGCGGTGTACTTCAGCTCCTCGGGATACACGGCTGTCCTCTCGTCCTGCGCCCTGCTCGTCGTGTGGCTGGTTGGGGCGGCACGCTACTCCTCCTCGACAGGGTTGGCGAAGCGGGGCGGAACCGGTCTGCGGGTCGACGTGACGTCGACGGTGTCGAGCTGCTCGACGCTGACGCTGCCGGCGACCGCCTCGACCTCCTCGATGAACCCTCCGTCGAACTCCAGCGCGGTCGCGAGCGTGTGCGGGTCGCCGATGACGTCGATGACGTACGGCGGGTCGAGCAGGACGCCGTCCACGGCGAGCCGTCCGTCCGGGCCTTCGGTCAGACCGCTCTGGGCCACCACCCGGACCTCGTCGTTGATCTCGATCGCCTCGGCGCCGGCGTTGCGGAGCTCCTGGAGGCCGTTGAGCAGCTGCTCGCTGCCCAGCTCCCCTGCCTGGGCCTCGACAGTGATGCGGATGCCGGGCCCCTCGGCGGGCAGCGTCCCGGCGAGGATGCCGAGCGTGTCGGCCCGCTCGCGGGCCACCGCGATGGCGGTCGCGGTCGACTCCGCGTCGTCCTGGAGGGAGTCGCGGGTCCGGCGCAGGTCGGCGATCTCGGCCTCCGCCCGGTCGGTGGCGAGGGCCAAGGTGTTGATGAGCGCGATGAGGTCGCCCTCACGGGCGCCGACGAACACCTCGTCGGCGTCGTTGGCGCGCACCTGGACCACCGCTGCGAAGCCGAGCACCGCCAGGAGCACGCCGACCACCGCCTGCCCGCGGGACCACCGCGCGTGCATGGCCGCCCGCAGCCGCTGCCGACCGGTCGGCTCCGTGCTCTCGGTCCGGGTCGAGGGGTCGGACGTGCGGTCAGGCATGGAACAGGTGGCGGCGGATGGCGGCGACGTTGGAGAAGATCCGGATGCCGAGCACGACGATGACGCCGGTCGAGAGCTGCCCCCCGACCCCGAGCTGGTCGCCGAGGTAGACGATGAGGGCCGCGATCAGGACGTTGCTGATGAACGAGACCACGAAGACCTTGTCGTCGAAGATGCCGTCGAGGAAGGCTCGGAGCGCACCGAAGACGGCGTCGAGCGCCGCGACGACGGCGATCGGGAGGTAGGGCTGCAGCCAGAACGGCACGTCCGGCTGGAGCAGCAGCCCGAGCACCACCCCGAGGGCCAGCCCGAGAGCGCCGATCACGAGTCTGCCCCGGGTCGGTGGGCGTGGCGCAGGGTCGGCGTGGGTGCAGCCGGCAAGGTCAGCGACTCCTCACTGCTCATCGAGAACTGCAGGTCATAGACGGCCTTCAGATTCAACCACCACGTGCCGCCTTCCGAGTCGATGAAACGCGCGGCGAGCTGGTCCGGGTCGCCGAGCGCCTCGATGACGTAGGGACGCGTGAGCGACTGGAGGTTGACGGTGATCGCGTCCCCGGCGACCCGGATCGAGCTGAGGCTCGTCAGGCGCTGCCCGTTGATCGCGACCGCCTCCGCCCCCGAGACCCAGAGGCCGTTGACGAGCCGCTGGAGGTCCGTGTCGAGGACGACCTGTCGGGTGTCGGCCGCGTCGTCGCTGTCGTCGACGACGATGCGCAGCCCTGGGCCGGTCGCCGGCTCGGTGCCGGAGAGCAGCCCCAGGGTCTCGAGCTGTTCGTTGAGCGCGCGGCCCACCCGGGTCGTCTCGCGCAGCTGGCCCCGGGCCTCCTCGACCGCTCCCTCGAGGACGTCGATCTGCTGCCGGGTCTCCGCGAGCTCCTCACGCCGGTCCTCCACCTGCGCCACGAGCGACTCCCGGGAGCTCTGGCGGACCGGCTCGGTGCGGGCGGTCTGCACCCCGGCGGTCGCCACCAGCCCTCCGAACACCGCGAGCGCCACCAGGGTGGGGACCCGCCGGCGGGTGCCCCGGGGCTGCTCGCCGCCGGCACCGGCCCGCTTCCCCGCGGCCTGGGCGTAGTCCTCGTCGAGCGAGTGCGCGGTGACGTAGTCGAGCAGCCCCATCCGGGCCTGCGGCGGCAGCGGCCGACCGTCGGCGTCGAGCGGGGCTGTGGGGTGCTCGTGGCCCCGTTGGTCAGCCACCACTCACCACGGGCCTGCGTTCGGTCGTGGCCAGGAGCCGCTGCACCTGGTAGGCGTAGAGCAGCCCGGCCCACCAGTACATCCCGGCTCCCCAGATCGCGAACGCCCACCCGAAGACCCGGCAGACGAGCGCGAACTCGCTGTCCCCGGCGCCCAGCAGCAGCAGCGGGAAGGCGTAGAGGAGCGCGGCGGTGGCGGCCTTGCCGAGGAAGTGGACCGGCAGGGCGGTGTACCCCCGCGTGCGGAGGAACGGCACGAGGACCCACAGGAACAGGTCGCGCACCGGCAGCAGGATCACCAGCCAGAGCGGGATGACCTCCCGGAGCCCCAGACCCACCACGGCGGCCACGATGTAGAGCCGGTCGGCGACCGGGTCGAGGATGGCACCGAGCTTCGAGGTCTGGTCGAGCCTGCGCGCCAGGTAGCCGTCGAGGTAGTCGCTGACCCCCATGAACATGAGCACTGCGGCCGCGAGGCCGTCCTTCTCGGGGCCGAGCAGGAGCCACAGGAAGACCGGCAGGAGGCACAGACGGAGGATGCTGAGCAGGTTCGGGATGGTCAGGACGCGGCCCGCGGGGGTCCCCTGGTCCTGGGTGCCCACTCGTCGCCTCCCGGTCAGCGTCGCCTCCGTCGATCCGTCGCGCTCACCCTAGCCCGCAGCTGCCGCCGCCACCGCCCGGAGCCGACCGAGAACGAGGAGAGGCCGCGCTCTTGGGGGGAAGCGCGGCCTCTCGTGCCGGCGAGCCACTTGGGGGGATGGCTTCGCGGCGGTCGCCCGGAACCGGGGGGGTGTCCGGACGAGACTTCGGGGGTGGTTCGCCCAGCCTTGCGGCTGTGGAGCCTCAGCTGCTCTGGATGCTGCGCCCGCACCGCGGGCAGTGCTGGCGTTCGCAGCAGTCGAGCTGCTGGCCGCAGCGACAGCTCGTCGAGCTCCCGCGGCCGGGTGACGCGGCCTTGCGCGTCTTCCCCGACGATGCAGCGGCGTGTGTCTGCGTCACCATGATACTGACCTCCCCTATCAGCTCCGTGACCGATGCGAGTAGCACAACAGCCCGGAGCTGTCCTCACGACGAAACGCGCAACCAATGGTTCGAATGTGAGCCGGAATCAGCCGGACGGCAACGTGCCACGCACGAGAATGACTATGTTTCCTAGTCATTCGGGCCCATGGTCCTGAACAGGGTGACCCGGGCGAGTCACCCTCCCGCCGCGGCCGGATGGTTTCGCAGGCATTTGTCCGTTCCGCGGTTGGTGTCGGAGCGTCGCTCCGCCATACTTCCGGCAGGCGCGGGGGGCGCGCCGCCGGCACGGGGCGAGGGGTCGCCGCCACCGGCACTCTCAGTCACGGGGGCGGGACACCATGGGGACGACCACTCCACGACGGCGCAACGTCATGCGCGCCGTCCTCCGGAACGCGCAGCACACCGGGGACGTCGTCGCACCCTGGCGGGAGATCGGCGAGGTCGACGAGCACTTCGAGGACCCCGACGACCTCCTCGTCGAGCTTCACCGCGAGTGGCTCCGGCTGCTCGTCGCCCGGCTGCACCGGGGGGAGGTCGTCGCTGAGCGCACGCCGACCAACGTGCGCGACCTCTACGACGAGGTCTGCGGCGAGCACCGCACCCTCCGACGCATCCTCGACGCCCACACCGCCAACCCGGCCCTGCGGGAGCGCACGGCGCGCGAGCACGCCATGCTCGCCCGGATCGCCGGCCTCGCCCCGGAGGGCACGCTCGGTGAGGTGGCCGCCGCAGCGGGCCGGTCGCTCGTCAGCCAGCGAGTCCCGACGCAGCGCTCCGCGCCCTCCTGAGCTGCGCGAGGCGCGACCGGACGGCGTCCTCCCCCCGGGGGAAGGACTACTACGCTGCGAGTCAGGAGCCGACAACCGTCTGACGCAGCACGGAGGAGAGCCGATGACCCTCAGCCACACCACCGGTGTGAACGCCCCCGCCCTCCTGGAGCGCACGATCGGGGACGATCTCGACGCCACCGCGGAACGGTTCCCCGCTCACGACGCTCTCGTCGACGTGGCGGGCGGCGGGCGATGGAGCTACCGGGAGCTGGTCGACGATGTGGACCGGCTCGCCCGCGGGCTGCTGGCCCAGGGCGTGACGACAGGAGACCGGGTCGGCATCTGGGCCCCGAACCGAGCCGAGTGGGTCCTGGTGCAGTACGCCACCGCGAAGATCGGCGCGATCCTCGTCAACGTCAACCCGGCCTACCGGACGCACGAGGTGGCCTACGTCATCCAGCAGGCCGGGATCTCGACGATGGTCGTCGCCGACTCCTTCAAGACCAGCGACTACCCGGCGATGCTCGACGAGGTGCGAGACCGGTGCGACTCCCTCCGGCGCAGCGTCGTCCTCGGCACCAAGGAGTGGGACGAGCTGTTCGCGGCCGCCGACCAGGTGCCGCCGGAGGAGCTCGCCCGGGTGCAGGGCTCGCTCTCGCCCGGCGACGCGATCAACATCCAGTACACGTCAGGAACGACCGGTTTCCCCAAGGGCGCGACGCTGAGCCACCGCAACATCCTCAACAACGGGTACCTCGTCGGTGAGGGGTGCCGCTACACCGACGCCGACCGGATCTGCGTGCCGGTGCCCTTCTACCACTGCTTCGGCATGGTGATGGGGAACCTGGCGGCCACCTCCCACGGCGCGTGCATCGTCATCCCCGCCCCCGGGTTCGACCCGGGGGCGACGCTGCACGCGGTCGTCGAGGAGCGCTGCACCTCGTTGTACGGCGTGCCGACGATGTTCATCGCGATGTGGGAGCTTCCCGACTTCGGCAGCTACGACATCTCCTCGCTCCGCACGGGCATCATGGCCGGCTCGCCGTGCCCGGCGGAGATGATGCGCAAGGTCCTCGACGCCGGGATCACCGACATGACGATCTGCTACGGCATGACGGAGACCTCACCGGTCTCGACCCAGACCAGCCCGGACGACCCCTTCGAGGCGAAGGTGGGGACCGTCGGCCGGGTCGGGCCGCACCTCGAGGTCAAGGTCGCCGATCCCGCGACCGGGGAGCCGCTCCCACGCGGAGAAGCGGGTGAGTTCTGCACCAAGGGCTACTCGGTCATGCTCGGCTACTGGGACGAGGAGGAGAAGACCGCCGAGGTCCTCCGCGACGGATGGATGCACACCGGCGACCTCGCGGTGATGGACGACGAGGGATACCTGCGGATCACCGGCCGGATCAAGGACATGGTGATCCGGGGCGGCGAGAACATCTACCCCCGCGAGATCGAGGAGTTCCTCTACACCCACCCCGACATCGTCGACGCGCAGGTGGTCGGCGTCCCCGACGAGAAGTACGGCGAGGAGCTGATGGCGTGGGTGCGGCTCCGTGAGGGCGCCGACCCGTTGGACGCCGAGGCGCTGCGGTCGTTCTGCACCGGGAAGCTCGCCCACTACAAGATCCCCCGCTACGTCCACCTCGTCGACGAGTTCCCGATGACGGTGACCGGCAAGGTGCGCAAGGTGGAGATGCGCGAACGGTCGCTGGGGCTGCTCGGTCTCGACCGCTGACCCTTCTCCGGTGGGGTTGGACGGCGTGGCCGTGGGTACACCTCTCTCGACAACAAGGAGTTGGTCATGGGCTCTTTTGCCACGATGGCGTTCGTGTTCGGCATCGTTGCCGTCCTCCTGATCGGCGTGTTCATGTTCCTGTGGACGCGGGACAAGGGTCGCTCGAACGACGTTGCCGACAACCCGGAGCGGCTCGACACGGAGCCGACTCCGCACGACAAGCCGACCAACGGTCGTTGACCGGGAGGGAAACCTGATGGCATTCATTCTGTGGATCATCGCCGTGGTGCTGGTGATCGCCGGCATCGTCCAGATCATCCGGGGCGGCGTGCTGCCCGGCATCATCATGATCGTCCTGGGGCTGCTGATCGGCCCCGGTGGCGTCAGCATCTTCACCTGATCCGAGAAACGCGCCGCTCCCGGGATGCCTCGACTGCGCACGGTCTCGACGCAGGACCCCGGGTGGCGGCGCGTGCACCACGGTCGCGGCCACCGCTACCTCGACGTCGACGGGACGGCGCTCGGCAAGGAGGAGGTGGAGCGCGTCAAGGCCCTGGTGATCCCGCCGGCCTGGCGCGACGTGTGGATCTCGCCGTACCCCAACGCCCACCTGCAGGCGGTCGGCACCGACGACGCCGGGCGCCGGCAGTACCTCTACCACCCGGCCTGGCGCGCGAAGCGCGACGAGGCGAAGTTCGACCGGGTCATCGAGATGGCGGCCAAGCTCCCGGACGTGCGGCGGCGGCTCCGAGCCGACCTCGACCCGGCCGAGCTCGACCGGGACACCGCTCTCGCCGCGGCGGTCCGCCTCGTCGACCTCGGGTGCTTCCGCCTCGGCTCCGACAGCTACACCGAGCAGAACGGCAGCTACGGCCTCACGACGCTGGAACGCCGCCACGTGCGGCGCAGCGGCGAGAGCCGAGTCTTCTCCTTCACGGGGAAATCAGGAGTCGACCACGAGATCTGCCTCACCGACCCTGAGCTCTGCCAGGTCATCGACAAGCTGACCCTCCGGCGGAAACCCGACGCCCGGGTGCTCTGCGCACGCGAGGGCCGTCGCTGGGTGCCGCTCCAGGCCGCAGACATCAACGACCACATCCGTGACCTCTTCGGTCTTGAGGTGACCGCGAAGGACTTCCGCACGTGGCACGCCACCGTGCACGTCGCGATCGCGCTGGGCGACAGCGTGCTCGCCAGGACGAAGCCGGTCGTCTCCAAGACGGCACGCTCACGGACCGTGCGACAGGCGGTCGTCAGTGCCTCCGAGCTCCTCGGCAACACCCCGACCGTCTGCAGGTCGTCGTACGTCGACCCGCGCGTTCTCGACCTCTACGAGTCCGACGTGACGATCGCAGCCGCACTCGAGAAGCTGCCCAAGGACGAGGACGCCGCCCGCGACCACGTCGACCTGGCCGTCGTCGAGCTGCTCTCGGACTGACCGGCAGACGACGGCTCGACGTCAGCGGTGGCGGACCTTGAGGACGTCGAGCAGGTAGCCGACCGCGGCCGGCCCGGCGTCGCGAGCCACCGCGACCGCCCGAGGGACGTCGAGGTCCTCGGTCAACGCTCCGAGGACCCCGTCGTGGCGGACGCTCGCCGCGGCGCTTCCCCCGGCGAGGTCCTGGAGCTCGGCGAGCTCCGCGGCCGCCTCGAGGAACACCGAGTCGTCGCAGTCCCACGGATCGGGCCACCGTCGGTGCAGGAGGCCGAACCTCACCGCGGACGGGGTGTGCCGGTCGAGGAGCTCGGTGACCAGCACGAGGTTGCCCGTGGACTTCGCCATCTTCGCCCCGTCGCGGCGCACCTCGCCGACGTGGACCACCGCCGTGGCGAAGGGGTGCACGCCGGTCGCGGCCTCGACCATGGCGACCTGGTAGGCGTGGTGCGGGAACGTGAGGTCCGAGCCGCCGAGCAGCACGTCGACCGAGCTGCCGAGGCTGCACACCGCCATCGCCGCGCACTCCGCGTGCCACCCGGGCCGCCCCCATCCCCACGGGCTCGGCCAGGCCGGGTGCTCCGCCGGGGAGGGACGCCACACGGGTACGTCGAACTGCGACTCGCGCTCCGGAAGGCCGTCCTGGTCGCCGTACTCCCGCGAGGCGGCGAGCGCGGCATCGTCGTCGAGCCCGGCCCGCGCGGGCACACCCGCCCCGCGGAACATCACGTGGCCGTCGACCTCGTAGGCCCCGCCGCGGGTGATCAGCGCGGACGCGAGCCGGACCACCGCCGGGATGTGGGCGCGCGCGTGCGGCGCCAGGGCGGGCGGGGCCACGGACAGCGTCTTCATGTCCCGGTCGAAGAGGAACTCCCGGGTCAGCGCCAGTTCGTCGTAGTGCCAGCCGCGGGTCCGGGCCGCCTCGGTGAGGACGTCGTCGACGTCGGTGACGTTGCGGGCGACGACCGCCTCGCTCCCGGTCGCGTGCGCCAGGGAGGCGATGAGGTCGGCCCAGACGAAGGTCGCGGCATGACCGGCGTGGGTGACGTCGTACGGCGTGATGCCGCAGGTGTACATGCGCAGCGGACCGACCGGAAGGACCTCCCGGCCGGCGATCCGGAGGGCGGGGGCCGGCCGCTCGTGGAGCGGGTAGCGTCCCTCGACGCCGACGACGCCGGGACCGGAGGACAGCGAGTGGGGAGTTGTCGGGGCCACGGCTCGATGATGCCTCACTCGTCGGCGAGCGCCTCGACCGGCTTCGTCGTGAGCACGCTGCCGAAGTAGTCGCGGGCGGTCTCGAAGAGCTCCACCTCGTGGCCGGCGCGCTCGGAGAGGAACCACCGGTGCTCGAGGACCTCGTGGAAGACCTCCGCCGGCTCCAGCCGTCCGCGCAGCGCACGCGGGATCGACTGGACCAGCGGCTCGTAGATCTCCAGCATCCACCGGTTGGCGGCCACCTCCCGCGGCTCCTCGGTGAGGCCGACGTGGGCGCTGAAGCGGGCGATGTCGTTGAGCATCCGCTGCGCCTGGCCCTCCTCGACGTCGAGTCCGGTCAGGGTGCGGAGCTCGCGGCTGTGGTGCCCGGCCTCGACCACCCGCGGTTGGATGACCACCTTCGTCCCGCCGTTCTCGGACACGATGTCCATCTCGTCGATGTCGAACCCCAGCTCGTTGAGGGACTCGACCCACTGGTCGATCCGCCACCGCTCCTCGGTGGGGAACTCGGCGGCGTCGGTGAGCGCACGCCACAGGTCGTCGTACCGCTCCTCGATGAGGTCGACGATGTCGATCGGGTCGAGGTGCTCCTCGAGGAGGTCGGCGGCCTGGAGGTCGAGGAGCTCGGCGTAGACGTTCTCGCGCCCGACGGTGATGTCGTACTCCCGCTGCTGGGTGGAGAGCTCGGGCCGGAGCTCCCCGGTCTCGGCGTCGACCAGATAGGCGGCGAACTCCCCCGCGCTGCGCCGGAACAGGACGTTGGAGAGCGACACGTCACCCCAGTAGAACCCCGCGAGGTGGAGCCGCACGAGGAGCACCACGAGCGCGTCGACGAGCAGCGGGAGGCTGTCGGCACGCATCCCGTGCGAGAACAGCGACCGGTAGGGCAGCGAGTAGCGCAGGTGCCGCGTCACCAGGGCGCAGGGGAGCCACTCGCCGTCCTTGTCCTTGCGGCCGGTCACGACCGCCTGCGGTACGACGCTGGGCAGCCCGAGCCTCTGCAGGTCACGCAGGAGGTGGTACTCGCGCCGGGCGATCAGCTCGTCGGTCTCCTTGACCGCACAGGTGTGCTGCCCGACCCGGACGAACCGGACCACGTGCCGCGAGAGGCCGCGGGGCAGCTGGATGACGTGCTTCTCGCCCCACTCCTCGAGCGGTGTCTCCCACGGCAGCTGCAGGAGCTCCGGCGTCGACCTGGTCGCGAGGATGCGCATCGGCTGGGGCACCCGACCAGAGTAGGTGCGACCGGCCCGTGGGTCGGGACCGTCGGGCTACTCCGCGCGGATCAGCTCCGGTCGGATCCGCGGGCTGGCCGCGACGACCGTGAGCCCCGCGATCACCACCGCGCTCAGGAACGAGACCGCGGCCAGCGTGGCGGACTGACGCCAGGGCAGCGTGTCCAGCTCCTCGGCGAGCGAGAGGTAGGTGGCCCCGGCGAGCATCCCGAGGCCGATCGCGAGCAGCGTGCCGACACCGATCGGGAGCCCGGCCTCGAGCCACTGGCTCCGTCGCAGCACCGCCCGGGAGACGCCGACGAGCTGCAGGGACATGACTTCACGCCGCCGGGCCACCGCGCGGTCGACGGCCGCCACCGCGAACGCGAGCAGGCCGACGGAGAGGACGACCGCGGCGACCGACCACACGATCGCGCGCAGGCCGGCGACGAAGTCGTAGTCCTCGAACCCCCAGTAGGAGGTCGCCGTCAGCCCCGCCTGCTCCAGGTCGCCCGCGAGGGAGCGGCCGGGGTCGCCGAGCGCGAGCACCTCGACCTGGGCGTTCGCCGGCAGGGCGCCGTGGTGGAGCAGCGACGGCGGCAGCACCACCATGGCGTTCACCGGGTCGAGCTCGAGCCACGCCTCGCCGTGCAGCCACGCTGTCGGGGCGGGCGTGGTCGCGACCGCACCGGCCTGCCTCAGCGCCCTGTAGTTGTGCTGAGCGAACCAGGAGAGCGTCTTTCCCCGGGTCTGCTCGAGCGTCATGTCGTCGGCGTCCGCCCACATCGGCACCCCGTCGCGACATCCCGTCAAGGCGGGCGCGATCGCGTGCAGCTGGGCGCAGTCCGCGACGACCGCCTGCAGGCAGTACCCGTTCCCGGACCGGCAGCCGTCGCCGGCGGTGACCCGGGGCAGCACCACCGTGCGGCGGACCCCGGCCACCGACTCGGCGCGGTCGGCCACGGACGACGCCTTCGCCTGGGTGGTGCCCAGGAGCACCCGCTGGCCCTCCTCCACCTGCCGTGCTGCCTGGACGTACTGCGGTGTCGTCTCGAAGGCGACCACCACGGCTCGCGCGCCCGTGACGAGGAAGAGGCCGATCAACAGGCCGCTGACGACGCGGGTCACGCCGACGGGCTGTGCCTGCAGCCGGCGGCCCGCGACGGTGCCGGAAGGTCCGCGGGCGACCCGGAGCAGCGCGTCGGCCAGCAGCCTGACCAGCACCGGCACGACGAGGACCAGCCCGATGCCGAGCAGCGTGATCCCGGCGAACAGTGCGGCGACCACGGTGCCGGACGGCTCGTGGTCGGACTGGGCGTTGCGGGTCATCACGAAGAGGCAGAGCAGCGCCCCGACCGCCAGCGGCAGCACGCGGAGCGCCGAGGGCCGACGCAGGTCGACGCGGTGGGCCCGGGCCAGGGCGGACCCGACGTCGAGCCGTTGGGGCAGCACGGCTACCCCGACCACAGCGACGACGACCGAGGCCGTCACGAGCAGGTAGTCGCCGCTCGAAGGGGACAGCGCCGCGAAGGTCCACGTGCGGCCGGCGACGTGGACGCCGGCCAGCACCGGCCGCACGGCCTGGAAGAGCAGCGAGCCGACGAGCACACCCGCCAGCGCCGCGACACCGGCCTCGGTCACGGCGACCAGCCGGGTCCGTGCCGGGGTGAGACCGAGCAGCCGCAGGTTGGCCAGCCGGCGGTCCCGGAGCTCTGCTGAGAGCCGGGCGGCCGTGGCGACCAGCACCAGGACGGGGAGCGCGACGGTGAGCACGACGGCCAGGAGCAGCCGCTGCATCCCGGTGTTGTCCGCGTACACCGAGACGTTCTCGAGCTGCTCGGCACGCGCGATCGCCGCGATCGCGAGCATCAGCGCGGTCCCGAGGGCGGTGGCGAGCGCCACCAGCAGCGAGCGCAACCGCGCCGCGCCGCCCCCCGCGCCGGTGAGCCGCAGCCCCAGGGCGATGGCGGCCCTCACCGGACCGCCTCAGCCGGGGCGGTGACCACGCCGTCGCTCATCACGACGTGACGTTCCAGGTGCGCGGCGACGAGGTTGTCGTGGGTGACCACCAACAGCGCCGCACCGGACTCGGCGGTGAGCTCGACCATCGCGTCGAGGACCAGCTCCGCGGTGACGCTGTCCAGCGCCCCGGTCGGCTCGTCGGCGAGCACGACGGCCGGTCGGTGCACCAGGGCCCGAGCGACCGCGGCACGCTGCGCCTGTCCGCCCGAGACTCCCCCGGTCCGCTGGCCCGCCACGTCCGCAACGCCCAGCCGGTCGAGCAGCTGCATGGCCGCCGTCCGCGCGGCTGCACGACGGGTGCCGAGCAGCTGCAGGGGCAGCATGACGTTCTCGACCAGGGTCAGCTCGGGAACCAGGTCGCCGAACTGGAACACCATCCCCAACCGCCGCAGCCGCAGGGCGCTGCGCTCCGACTCCGAACGCTGGTCGAGCCGGCTTCCCTCGAGGTGCACCTCCCCGGAGTGGGCACGGACGATGCCGGCCAGGCAGTGGAGCAGCGACGACTTGCCCGAGCCGGAAGGTCCCATCAGCGCGACCCGATCGCCGGCCCGCAGCCCCAGGGATGCTCCGCGCAGGGCCACGGTGTCGCCGTAGCTCAGCTCCAGCCCGTGGGCGGCGAGGACCTGTTCGCTCATGACTCCCCCACGAGGGCGTCCTTGGCCTGGGCCAGCCGGGCGCCGGCATCCTCGATCCAGCGGAGGTCGGCGTCCAGGTGGGCCAGCTCGTAGGTGATCGCCAGCAGCTCGGCGGGGTCCGCGCCCTGCCGGGCAGCGGTCAGCTCGCGCATCCGGGCCAGGTGGGTGTCGCGCTGGCGGCTCAGGACCTGCTCGGCCGGGCGCCCCGACATCAGCGCCACCGAGACGCGTGCGAAGAGGTTGCTGGAGGAGAACTCCGCAGGCTGCTGCGGCTCGAAGACCCACTCGTCCACGGCGGTCACTCCTTCAGGGGTGATCTGGTAGCGCTTCCGCTCGGGGCCCTCCCCCGACTCCACGTCGACGACGGTGGCCCAGCCGTGCTTCTCGAAGCGGGCCAGGGACGCGTAGACCTGTCCGAAGGCCAGCGGCCGGGTGCGGGCGAACCGCTCGTCGTAGCGGTGCTTGAGGGTGTACCCGTGGGCGGGCTCCCGTTCGAGAAGAGCGAGCAGGGTCTGGGCGGCTGACATGGGAGCGACTATACACACAAGGTATACGCACAGTGAAGAGCCGCACGGGGCCCCGGTCTCAGCGCAGCACGAGCACCAGGTCGCCGCCCTCGACCTGCGCGGTGCCGGCGAGGGCCACGCGTTCGACCTTCCCGGTCACGGGGGCGGTGATCGAGGCCTCCATCTTCATCGCCTCGATGGTGGCGACCGTCTCCCCGGCCTCGACCTGGTCGCCCTCGGCGACGACCGGGGTGACCACGCCCCCGAACGGCGCGGCGACGTGCCGCTGGTTGCCCGGGTCGGCCTTCTCAGCGGTCGGGGCGTCGGCGGCTACCGACCGGTCCCGCACGCTGACCGGCCGGAGCTGGCCGTTGATCGTGCACATGACGGTGCGGAAGCCGCGCTCGTCGGGCTCGCTCACGGCCTCCAGCCCGAGCAGGAGCGTCTTGCCCTCCTCGAGCTCGACCTCGTGCTCCTCCCCGCTGTTCAACCCGTAGAGGTAGTCGCGGGTGGCGAGCACCGAGACGTCGCCGTACTTCTGCCGCGACTCGGCGAACTCTCGTGTCGGCCCGGGGAAGAGCAGTGCGTTGAGGGTCGTCCGGCGGTCGCTCGGGCCGCCGGCGAGCCCCGCGCGCTGGTCGTCGGTGAGCTTCTCGACCCGAGGCTTCACCGTCCGTCCCTCGAGCGCCCGGGTCCGGAACGGCTCCGGCCACCCGCCCGGCGGGTCGCCGAGCTCGCCGGAGAGGAAGCCGACCACGGAGTCGGGCACGTCGAACTTCCCCGGGTTCTCCGCGAACTCGGCCGGGTCGGCCCCGACCGCCACCAGGTGCAGGGCGAGGTCGCCCACGACCTTCGACGACGGGGTCACCTTGACGAGGTTGCCGAGGATGTCGTTGGCGGCGGCGTACATGTCCTCGATCTGCTCGAACTTCTCCCCCAGCCCCAGCGCGATCGCCTGCTGGCGCAGGTTGGAGAGCTGACCGCCGGGGATCTCGTGGGTGTAGACCCGGCCGGTCGGCGCCGGCAGCCCCGACTCGAACGGCGCGTAGACCCGCCGGGTCGCCTCCCAGTAGGGCTCCAGGTCGCAGACCGCCTGCAGGTCGAGGCCGGTCTCCCGGCCGCTGTGGTCGGTCGCCGCGACCAGCGAGGAGAGCGCCGGCTGGCTGGTCGTCCCCGCCATCGCCGCGCACGCCGCGTCCACGGCGTCCACCCCCGCGTCGATGGCGGCGAGCAGGGTCGCGAGCTGGCCGCCCGGGGTGTCATGGGTGTGCAGGTGCACAGGCAGGTCGAACCGCTCCCGCAGCGCACCCACCAGCGTGCGGGCGGCCGGGGCGCGGAGCAGCCCGGCCATGTCCTTGATCGCCAGCACGTGCGCACCCGTTTCGACGATCCGCTCGGCCAGCCGCAGGTAGTAGTCGAGGGTGTACAACCGTTCACCCGGGTCCGACAGGTCGCCGGTGTAGCAGAGCGCCACCTCCGCGACCGCCGTACCGGTCCCCCGGACCGCCTCGATCGCCGGGCGCATCTGCTCGACGTCGTTGAGCGCGTCGAAGACCCGGAACACGTCGATGCCGGTCGCCGCCGCCTCCTCGACGAAGGCGTCGGTGACCTCGGTGGGGTACGGCGTGTAGCCGACCGTGTTGCGGCCACGCAGCAGCATCTGCAGGCAGATGTTCGGCACCGCCTCCCGCAGCTTCGCCAGCCGCTCCCACGGGTCCTCGGCGAGGAACCGCAGCGCCACGTCGTACGTCGCCCCGCCCCACGCCTCGAGCGACCACAGCTGCGGGGTGGTGCGGGCCACGTGCCCGGCCACCTCCAGCAGGTCCCGGGTCCGGACCCGGGTCGCCAGCAGCGACTGGTGGGCGTCGCGGAACGTCGTGTCCGTGACCGCCACGCCCTCCTGCTCGCGGAGCCGGCGGGCGAACTCCGCCGGACCCACGTCCCTGAGCAGCTGCCGGGTCCCGGCGGGCGCGGAGGCCGACAGGTCGACCGCCGGCAGCTTGGTCAGGGGGCTGACGTCGACCGGCGCGGCGCCGTACGGCTGGTTGACCGTCACGTCGGCGAGGAAGGTGAGCAGCTTGGTGCCGCGGTCGGCGCTCGAGCGGGCGGTGAGCAGCTGCGGGTGGTCCTCGATGAACGCGGTGGTGACCCGCCCGTCCTTGAAGTCCGGGTCGTCGAGGACCGCCTGCAGGAACGGGATGTTGGTCGCGACGCCCCGGATCCGGAACTCGGCGACCGCCCGGCGGGCGCGGGTCACCGCCGTGGCGAAGTCGCGGCCGCGGCAGGTCAGCTTGGTCAGCATCGAGTCGAAGTGCGCCGAGACCTCCGCCCCGGTGTACGTCGTGCCGCCGTCGAGCCGGACCCCGGCGCCGCCGGGAGAGCGGTACGTCGTGATGACGCCGGTGTCCGGGCGGAACCCGTTGGCCGGGTCCTCGGTGGTGATCCGGCACTGGAGCGCGGCGCCGCGCAGCTTGATGCTCTCCTGGTCGAGCCCGAGGTCGGCCAAGGTCTCCCCCGACGCGATCCGCAGCTGAGCCCGCACCAGGTCGACGTCGGTGACCTCCTCGGTCACCGTGTGCTCCACCTGGATCCGCGGGTTCATCTCGATGAAGACGTACTCGCCGTCCGGGTTCAGCAGGAACTCCACGGTCCCGGCGTTGACGTAGCCGATCTCCCGGGCGAACCGCACCGCGTCGGCACACATCCGCTCCCGCAGCGCCGGGTCGAGGTTCGGCGCCGGCGCGATCTCGACGACCTTCTGGTGGCGCCGTTGCACCGAGCAGTCGCGCTCGAACAGGTGGATCACGTTGCCGTCCGCGTCCGCCAGGACCTGCACCTCGATGTGCCGCGGCTCGACCACCGCCTGCTCGATGAAGACCGTCGGGTCACCGAAGGCACCCTCCGCCTCCCGCATGCACGTCTCGACCGCCTCGCGCAGCTGCTCGGGGTCGTCGACCCGGCGCATCCCCCGGCCACCACCGCCGGCAACCGCCTTGACGAACAGCGGGAACGGCATCTCCCTGGCCGACTCCACCAGCGCATCCGGGTCGGTGCCCGGCTCGACGCTCGCCAGCGTCGGGACACCCGCCGCCTTCGCCGCGGCGATCGCGCGCGCCTTGTTGCCGGTCAGCGTCAGCACGTCCGCACTCGGCCCGACGAAGGTGATCCCCGCCCGGGCGCACGCCTCGGCCAGCTGCGGGTTCTCCGAGAGGAACCCGTACCCCGGGTAGACCGCGTCGGCCCCCGCCCGCACCGCGGCGTCCACGATCGTCTGCGGGTCGAGATAGGCCCGGACCGGGTGGCCCCGCTCGCCGATCTCGTACGCCTCGTCGGCCTTGAGCCGGTGCTCGGAGTTGCGGTCCTCGAACGGGAACACCGCCACCGTCTGCGCCTCGAGCTCATAAGCAGCCCGGAACGCGCGGATGGCGATCTCACCCCGGTTGGCGACCAGAACCTTGGCAAACATGGCCCTCACCCTCTCACGCAACCGGTCCCCTCTCCGGACTGGACGATTGAATCCAAGGGATCGCGCAAGCGAGCGGGGCGCAGCGCGTGCGATGCCAAGGCGGAGGAGGGAGGCGGGCCGGGGCCCGTCGACCGACGACAACGCCGCCTGAAACTCAAGACAGGCGCGTGAGTCTCGCGACCAAAGGATCGCTAGGCTCGGACGATGAGCACGCATCTGGGACGCGTCGCCGTCATCGGCGCCCACGGCAAGGTCGCCCGCCTCCTGGTCCCCCTCCTCCGCGAGCAGGGGTACGACGTCAGCGGACTGGTCCGCTCGGAGGCCCACCTCGCCGAGCTCGCCGACCAGGGCGCCGACGGCGTGCTCCTCGACGTCGAGCACGCGGGGGTCGAGGAGATCGCCGACGCGCTCGTCGACCACACCGCGGTCGTCTGGTCCGCCGGCGCCGGCGGCGGGAACCCGGGGCGCACCTACGCCGTGGACCGGGACGCGGCGATCCGCTCCATGGTCGCCGCGGAGCAGGTGGGAGCCTCCCGCTACGTGATGGTGTCGTGGGCGGGCTCGACCGCCGACCACGGCGTTCCGGAGGACCACGCGTTCTTCCCCTACGCCGACGCCAAGCTCGCCGCGGACGACCACCTGCGCGGCACCGGCCTGGACTGGACGATCCTCGGACCCGGCGCGCTGACCGACGCGGCCCCGACCGGGGCGGTCGACCTCGAGCCGCCGTACGGGGAGGTCTCCCGCGGCACGGTGGCGCAGGTCGTCGTGGCCACCCTGCGGACGCCGGAGACGAAGGGTCGGTTCATCCCGTTCGCCGACGGGACCACGCCGATCGAGGACGCCCTGCTCGGCGGCTCCCGGCTCACCGGCTCCTGACTCCCGGACCCGCCTTCTTCAGCGGATTCCCGGACGACTCGGGTGCGCCGATGCTTCACTGAACGGGCACCCACCACTGCCCGAGAGGTATCCCCCCGTGATCCGCGCTGTCCTCCACTCCAAGGTCGTGCTCGGCCTCGGGGTCGTCGTCGCCGTCGCGGTCCCTGCCCTCACCCTGCCGAGGCTCCCCCACGTGAGCATCTGGCCGGTCCTGCTGGGGCTGGTCCCCTGGGTGGTCGGGAAGTACCTCCTCTGCCCCCTGCGGTGGCGGGCGCTCACCGACGCGGGGCTCAGCCGCTGGTGGCACGTCCGGGCCTCCGCGGAGGCCGAGCTGCTCGGCCTCTTCACCCCCGGCAACATCGGCGCGGACATCTGGCGGGTCCGCCGGCTCACCCACCACGGGCTCGCCCGGGGCGACGCGATCGCGAGCGTCGGCCTGGACCGGCTCGTCGGCGCGGTCGGGATCACCGTGTTCGTGGCGTGCGCCGGCGCGGCCCTGCCGGCGTCGCTCCTCGTCGCCGCCGTCGGGCTGGCGGTCGGGCTCCTGGTCGCGGTCCTCGTCGTACGCCGGCTCCGGCCGGGGTGGCTGCCGCGCCGCCGCTGGCCGACGCCCCGCCAGCTGCTCCACGGCCTCTGGCTCTCCGCGGTCTTCCAGGCGACGACCGCCGGGCTGCTGCTCGCGACACTGGCGGCGACCGGGCACACGCTCTCGCCGCTCGCCCTGCTGGGAGCCTTCGGGGCCAGCCAGCTCGCGGGGGCGATCCCCGGCCCGCACGGTGCCTCACCGCGCGAAGGGGCGCTCGTCGTCGGCCTCGTCGCCCTCGGGATACCCGTCACCGCCGCGGCCGCGGCCGTCGCGCTGTCGGCGGCGATCGCCTGGCTGCCGGCCCTCCTGCTCGGCGGCACCAGCCTCCTGCGCACCCGCCGCACGCTCCACCCCACCGTCGAACCGCCCCTCGCGCTGGCTTGAGCCGCCCCTCCTGCTGCGTTCAACCGCCCCTCCTGCTGCGTTCAACCGCCTCTCGTGCTGGGTCGAGCCGTCACTCCTGCCGGTCAGCGGGCAGTGAGCTCGGCGAGCAACCGCGGTACGACGGGCAGCAGCTCGCGGGCGAGGAACCCGACCTCCCCGACGGACCTGGCGAGCCGGTCCCCCGCGCTGCCGTGGAGGTACGCCCCCCAGACCGCCGCCTGAGGCGGGGTGGCACCACGCGCCAGCAGCCCCGCGACGAGCCCGGCCTGGACGTCGCCGGACCCGGAGACCCCCAGCCCCGGACCGCCGGGGCGCACGACCCAGCTCGCACCATCGGGCGCGCCCACCGCCTTGACGGTGCCACCGCAGAGCACCACCGCGCCGGTCAGCCGAGCCCCGTCGAGGGCGGCCCGGACCGGGTCGCCGGTGACGTGGGCCTCGTCCCGGTCGAGGACCCTCGCCAGCTCGTTCGGGTTGACGGTGAGCACGCACCGACCGCTGAGGTGGCGGAGCCCGTGGGGGTGCTCGGTGACGAACGCGGACGCCAGCGCGTCCACGACCACCTGGGCGTCGAGCCCAGGCACGACCTGGCGCAAGAGGCCGACGCTCGCTCCCGGGTCGCCCATCCCCGGTCCGAGCAGCACCACGTCGGCGCTCCCGATGATCGCCCGGACTTCGTCGGCGGCCGTCGGACCGACGGCTCCACCTCCGTCCTCGGGCAGCGGCGCCACGAGCGCCTCCGGGACCGAGACCGCCAGAACCGGGGCGACCGTTCCAGCCGTGGCGATCCGCAGCTTCCCGCCGCCGACCCGGAGCGAGGCCTCGCCGGCCAGGAGCACGCCGCCGGGGGTTCGGGCGCCGCCGCCCACCACGAGCACCTCGCCCCGTGTGTCCTTGTCGCTCGCGGGCTCGGGAAGCCGCCACTGGCGCAGGGTGCCCTCGGTGACCTCGACGGTGTCAGGATGCGGCATCGCCGTCACCTGCGCGGCTCTCCTCGTGCGTGACCTTCTCGTCGGACGCGTCCACCGCCGAGGTGTCCGCGAAGGCCTCCAGCTCGTAGCCGGACCCGCCCCGCTCGTACCGCGTGACCGACGCGTTCCCGAGCGTCACCGATCCGTCGAGCTCGAGCAGCTCCTGCTCGCTGAGCCCTTCCAGGACGTAGCGGAAGCTCATGATCACCGCCTGGTGCGTGAACAGCCAGACGTTGGCTCCGTCGAACCCCTCCCGCACGTCGGACATCAGCTGCCTGACGCGGAGGACGACGTCGCACCAGCTCTCCCCGGACGGCGGCTGGTAGTAGAACTTCCCCAGCTTCTTGCGCCGCTCCGCCTCCTTCGGGTACTCGCTGCGGATTCCGTGACCGGTCATCCCGTCGAACACGCCGAGGTCCCGCTCCCGCAGCCGCTCGTCGAGGACCACCTCCAGGTCGACGTCAGCGACGGCCCGGCGCGCGGTCTCGGCGGCACGACGGTACGGCGAGCTCAGCACCACGGTGGGGCGGTCGTCGTCGTCGACCTTGGCGAGCCAGCGACCGACGGCGTCGGCCTGGTTCCGGCCGGTCTCGGACAGCTCGACGTCCGCGTCCCGGGCGTCGAGGTCGAGCCGGTCCGCTCCGCGCTCCCGGGCCTCGGCGTCGGCCAGGTTGCCGACGCTCTCACCGTGGCGTATGAGCACGAGGCGGTCCGGCCCGCGGCGGGCGTCCAGGAGGCGGGAGAGGGTCACGGAGGCTCCTCGTCGTCGTGGTCAGGTGGTCCCAGCCTGCCCACTCCCGCCGCTTCGATGCAGACATGCAGGACGGGTCCGGCGGCATCGCCGCCGGACCCGTCACGCCGTGCTCGAGATCGCCCCAGGGGGTCAGTGCAGGCGACCGGCCACCGCGTGCGGTCGGCCATGCTCGAGCACGGAGACCCGGTTGCCGAACAGCTCAGTGACGTAGACCTTCCCGTGGTGGCCGACAGCCAGGTTCGTCGCGCCGAGGATCCCACGACCGATCGTCCCTCGCCGGTGGGTCCACGGGTTCACGTTCACCACCCAACCCCGGGCACCGTGCGAGGGGTCCTCAGGGCCGCCGGGCAGTGGCTGACCGACCTTCGAGACCGTGCCGGCGAAGCTCTGAGGCACCAGCTTGCCGTGATGGCCGAGCTCGAGGTGAAGCGGTCCGGCGAGGCCCGGTCGCGGCAGCGGTGAGTCCGCAGACTACTGAGGAACGTCTCAAGGAGAGCCTCCCACGTGGATTGTCATTTCCGCGGATCGGGGCATGGGGGTCTACGCAGAAATAGGGACCTTGGTGCCCTGACACCGACCCGCTCCTCGGGTGCTCGCCGGCTCGACCGGGTCTGCCTACTCCGGGTGGTAGGCGCAGCTGTCCGCCACCTCGGTGGCAGCGCCGGGGTCGACGGTCGGGGTCGGGGCGGGTTCGTCCGCATCGGTCGGTGTCGGGCGCGGCGAGGACGGGCGAGCCGGGTCCCGCTGCGGGGCCAAGGCCCTGTCGACCGCGTCCCGCAGCCACTCGAAGTCAGGGTCGCCGGGGAAGAACTTGTCGGAGGAGACGAAGGCGACCGACCGCACCGACGCGTCCTTGATCCGCAGGGAGAGGTCGACGAAGGCGGGGAGCAGCTTCGACGGGATGTCGGTGCGGACGATCTCCTTGCCGGCGGCCGCGAGCGACTGGTAGCGACGCAGCAGGTTGAGCGGCTTCGCCTCCTCCACCAGCGCGTTGACCATGCACCGCTGCCGGAGCATCCGCTCGTAGTCGTCGGACCCCCAGCGACCCCGAGCGAACCAGAGCGCCTCGTAGCCGTTGAGCCGCTGGTTCGGCCCCGGCTGCAGGTAGCCCACCGGCGGGATGCCCAGGTCGGTGTTCCCGTGGATCGCCACGGGTTCGTTGATGTTGACCGTCACCCCGCCCATGGCGTCGACGATCTGCTCGAACCCCTGGAGGTTCACCAGCATGTAGTAGTCGACCTTGACCCCCAGGGACCCCGCGACCGCCTGCTTCACGGCGTCCGCGCCCTCGTTGTCGGAGCGTCCGAGGATCCCCGGGTGGAGGATCGGCACCTGGCCGTAGACGGCGTTGAGCATCCACGCGGCCGGGTCGCCGTCGCCGCGGAACCCGTCCGGATAGAGGTCGTGCAGCGGGCTGTCCACCGGGAACTGCGCGTTCATCATGTTGCGCGGGAGGCTGAACATCACCGTGTCACCGGTGCGGGTGTCCATGCTCATGAGGATCACGGTGTCGGTCCGCACGCCCTCACGGGTGACGCTGCCGTCGCCGCCGAGGAGCAGGACGTTGACCCGGTCGTGGCCGCCCCACGGGTCCTCCATCGTGACGAGAGGAGCCGTCGCTGTGCGGTTGTCCTTGAACACGTGCGTCACGAGGTCCGCCTGCACCCGCGCGTAGTAGGCGCTCAGCGTCACCGGCGCGGCGACCGCCAAGCACAGCAGGGCCACCAGGGCGCCCCCGAGGAACCCGGCCGGCCGGCTCAGGTCCCGGGGCCTGACGAGCCAGTACGTCGCGACGACGGTCACCGCCCACAGCAGCAGCACCCCGCCGAGGACCCACGCGACGACCTTCAGCCGGCTGGGGTCGACGGCCAGGTTCAGCGCGGTCTCGAGGTCGCGGACCTGGAACGGGACGGCCGCGACGACGCCGAGCGCGGGGACGAGCACGAGCAGCCCCAGCACGATCCGCCGCCCCCACAGGAACCCCGCCCCGGGCAGGACCGCACCGAGCACCGTCACCCCGAGCGCGCCGGCGAGCGTGCGGGCACGGCGGGTCCGTCGGCGTCCGCCCGCCGTCGCCCCGTGCGGGGAACCCGGCCGAGCGGTTGTCGCCGTGCTGTCTGCCATGCACCCTCCCAGGCGCCACCGTTCGAGCTGACGGGGTGACCCGGAACCCCCTGGACCGCCGTCCATCTTATGCGCCTCCCGTCGCGCGTCAGCGACGGCGAGCCGCGTCAGCCCCCGGTCCCGCGGAGCGCCGCCAGCTGGGTCCGGGAGTGGATCCCCAGCTTCTGGTAGACGTTCGCCAGGTGGTAGCCGACGGTCTTGACGCTGAGCACCAGCTCGTGGGCGACCTCCTGGTTGGTGCGCCCCTCGCACACCAGGCGAGCCACCAGCTCCTCCTGCGCGGTGAGCAACGACCGCGCCGTCTCGGCCGGCCGCCCGGCGGCCACGCCGCACGCGGCGAGCTCCTCCACGCAACCCTGGAGGTACGGCGCCGCGCCGAGCGCGGACAGCTGGGTGTGCGCCTGCTCGAGGTGTTCCACCGCGGCACGTCGCTCGCCGCGTCTGCGCAGGAACCGGCCGTGCGAGGCATGGGTGAGCGCCACGTCGAGCACCGGCATCACCGCACGCCCCACCGCCCACGCATCCTCGAACGCCGCACGGGCCGCCCGATGGTCCCGCCTGGCCGTCGCCAGCTCGCCCCGCACCCGGGCGAGCGCGGCCAGGCGCGAGCGGTTCCCGCGTTCCGCCGCCGCCCGCTCGTGCATCGCGACCTCCTGCTCCGCCTGGTCGTGCCGACCGATCTGCACGAGGGCCGCGCACCGGCTCACCGGCCACGTCAGCAGCCCCGGCTCGTGGGTCGGCCCGCCGCCGAGGCCGTGCAGGAGCTCCGAGGACCTCACGACCTCCTCGGGGAGCCCGCGGCAGAAGGTCAGGTGGACCTCCGCGTCCTGCGACACCGCGAACGTCGCGGCGTCCGCCAGGTCGGCCGCGAGGGCCGCGGCCGCGGCTGCGTGGCTCTCCGCCCGGCCCCACTCGCCGCGACCGGCGCTGACCGGGACGGCCGCGGCGTGCAGGAACCCGAGCACCCACCGCTGTTCGCTGTCCTCCGCCAGCGACACTCCTTGCTCGGCGAGCGCCAGGGAGCGGTCCCACTCCCCCAGGCGGTGCTCGACGACGGCGAGCGCCCCCATCGCGAGCAGCCGGTGCGGGGGAAGACCGCCACCCGTCGCGCCGCACACCAGGGACAGGTCCGCCCGGGCGCCGGACAGGTCGTCCAGGGCGGCCCGCAGCACGCCCCTCGTGGTCAGCCGGTGCCCGTGCGTCCGGGCCGCGTCGGATGCCGCCGGCAGTGCCTCGAGGGTCGAGAGCGCCTCGGGGAGCCGGCCGTCGAGGGCGAGCCCGAAGGCCCGGGCCGCCGAGGTGGAGTCGACCAGCTCGGGGGCCAGCTCCAGCGCCAAGGCGCGCGCCGCCCACTCCGCCGCCGCCGCGCCGTCACCCCTCATGTTGAGCAGCTGCGCCAGCAGCGCGGCCACCCCGCCGAGCTGCTCGCGACCCAACCGGTCGCCCTCGGCCCAGGCCCGGGTCGCGAGCGCCTCCGACTCGACCGGCTCCCCGCGCAGCCAGGCGGTCTTCGCCTCGAGGTACAGCCGCTGGGCGGTCGGCGGGGATGCGGCCACCCGGGGCGCCAGCTCCTTCACTCTCGCGATGTCCCCGTCGACCACCAGCAGGTTCACCGCCCGCAGCAGCCGTTCGTCGGACGAGGGCCCCACCTCGGACACCCGGGCCGCGTGGAGCACGAGGTCGGCGGCATGGCCGAGGTCGCCTCGCGCAAGGCTGCGCTCGGCCTCTCGGTCCAGCTGTCCGGCGAGCCGGGGCTCCGGCCCGGTCGCCGCGGCGACCGAGTGCAGCAGGGCCTCCTCCCCCGTCACCAGCGACGCGGCCCGCCGGTGGAGCCGGGCGCTGGCTGTGGGGCCGAGCTCGTCCTCGACGACCCCGCGGACGAGCTGGTGGACGAAGTGCACGGACCAGCCGCGCTCCTGCTGGCGGCAGCTGAGGAGCCGGGCCGCGACCAGCTCGTCCATCGCCGGCTCCGGCTCTTCGACGTCGGCGACCTCGCCGGCGAGCTGCAACGACGTGCCGTCCGGCAGGATCGCGGCGGCCCTGGCCAGGGACTGGGCCTCCCTCGAGAGTCGGGCGACGGCCCCCGAGATGACCGCCGCGTGCGAGGAAGGCACCGGCAGTGGGCCTGAGCTCGCCGACAGCAGCTCCGCAGGGAGCTCGTCCACGAGGGCGTGGAGGAAGGACGGGTTGCCGTCGGTGTGGCTCCGCAACCGTGCCGCGGCGCGCGGGGAGAGCTCGACGCGCCGCCGGGCCGCGACCAGAGCCATGACATCGCCGTCCGAGAGACCGGGCAGACGGAGCCGGGCGTCCTGGCCCTCGGCGAGTCTCAACAGCCCTTCCGGGAGGCGCGCAGCCCCGTCGTCGCGGCAGGCGAGCACCGCCAGCACGGGATCCTCCCGGAGCCGGCGGAGCGCGAAGCTGATCGCCGACAGCGACGCGGCGTCGGCGAGGTGGGCGTCGTCGACGACGACCACGCTGGGGCCGGCGCGCGTGGTGCGGTCCAGCTCGGCGAGCAGCGCCGCACCTGCTGCGAACGCGTCCTCCCAGCGGGCCGTCGGTCGCGGGACGAGCTGGTGCAGCACCCCGAACGACAGCGAGGTCTCGCTCTCGTCACCAGAGGCGGTCAGGACGTGTGCCCGGTCGAGCCCGGACAGGAAGGCGGCGAGGAGGGCGCTCTTGCCGACCCCTGCCTGTCCCTGGACGAGCACCGTGCTCGGCCGGCCGGCGCGCGAGCGCTGCCAGCCGGCGTCCAGCCGCGCCAGCTCGTGCGCTCTGCCCACGAAGGTCGACGACGCCATGAGGCTCCTGACGGTCGCTGAGGCTCGATCGGCTCCGGACGTCCGTCCTCCGAGGATAACGAGGAGCCAGGGCGACGAGCAGGGCCAAGGAGACGGAGACCACCAGCATCGTGAGCAGGGCGAACGTCTGGGTGGAGCCCACGCTCGACCTCGGCAGGAGCAGCACCGGGGTGAGGGCGACCGCGCAGACCAGGTGGACCCCCGAGTGCACCAGCCGGCAGCCCTCGCGGGCACGGTCGTCGTCGGCACACGTGGGCAGCCCCGCGAACTTGCCCGGGGGTCGCCCACCGGTCAGGAACGTCTTGTAGGTCTCGATCGAGGCGACGGCCAGCCCCCCGGCCGCTACCGGCAGCACGACGGGGTCCTGGGTCCAGGGCAGCAGCACCAGCGCCCACATCCCCGCAACGGTGGGGCTGCGCAGGAACTTCCATCCGCTGAACCCCTCGACAGGAGCGTCCTTCCAGGCGCCACCGACCGCCGTGAGCCATCCCCCGACGCTGCCCACGGCGACCATGCCCCAGAGCGAGAGGACCGGGCCGGAGTCTGCGACCACCACGCAGAGCGCACCCAGCGCGAGGACCGCCGACGCGCCGAAGCCGTAGCGGGGCCAGCGGGCAGTAACCGGCCGGCCGCGGAGGGCGAACCGCATGGGGATCGTGTAGCGCCGTCCGTCCTCGCGCAGGAACAGCTTCCACCCCTCGGTCGCCAGCCGTTCGAGGGCGTAGACCACGCCGACCAGGACCACGGCCGCCTCGCGGTCCGCCACTCCGGTCGTCGCCCCCAGCAGCAGGGCAAGGACGGCCGCCAGCGCGACCGACCGCAGGAAGGCGCTGAGCCGGAACCCCTCGAAGGGCGAGTCCTTGAAGGCGCCCCACGTGGCGACGTGCAGCCCGACCAGGACACCGACCCCGGCGACGTACCCGGCGGTCAAGGCGCTCATGCCGCACCGCCGGCCGGGCAGACGCGGCTCGCGTTCCACGCACCGTCGTTGCCCAGGAGGGCGATCCCGCGCAGCCCGACCGCGACGCATCCCAGGGCAGCGAGCTGGAGGAGCAGCACCTCCGGCGTGTGACCTGGCAGCTCACCGAAGACCGCCGCGCCGAAGAACACCGCCACCAGGACGTCGACGACGTTCACGACCGGCATCGAGAACGCGAGGGGGGCGAGCTGGTAGGCCCGCTGGTTGAGGGCGGTCCCCGCCACCCCGACGGCCGCCAGCACGACGAGGAGCCCGACGAGGACGGTCGCCTCCGACCCGCCGGCGCCGCTGGCGATGAGCTTGAGCAGCCCCGCGGTGACCCCGAACAGGACGCCGGCCGCCGCACCCAGGAACGAGGCCTGCAGCCGGGGGTCCCGGACCAGCCTGCTGCGGCAGAGCCGCAGGGCGCAGGCCGCCACGAGGCCACCGACGACGACCACGACCAGCGCCGATGCCAGCCGCGGAGCGTCGGTCGAGACACCCGGGTCGGCCGATCCCAGGAACACCGCGAGCCCGACGACCGTGACCACCACGGCCCGCACCTCCGGCCACGGCGGGACCCGGCGCTCGAGCGCGGCCCGCAGGGGGACGGCGAGCACGACGCCGACGAGCATGAGCGGCTGGACGAGCGCGATCGAGCCGGACCTCAGCGCCAGCGCGTGGAGCACCATCGCGGTGAAGGAGATCACGGTGGCGCCCAGCCAGACCGGCTTGCGGACGAGGTGGCGCAGGACGTCGGTCGCCCGATGGACCGTTGCCGGGATGGTGCCGGCCACCCGGTGCTGCAACGCGTTGGAGACGGCGAACCCGCCCGCCGACGCGAGGCCGAGCCCCACCGCCAGACCGGGGTGGTGGACCGCTGCGGAGAGGACGTCGACGCTGGAAGTGGTCATGGCTCCGACGCTCGCAGGCAGCTGCGGTGCGGCGCCTCGGGCGATCGCCCGGGATCGGCGAGGGGCGGCTGCCACGCGACGCAGACGGGTGCGACCATGACCTCATGGGCACCGCGGAACACCTCGAGCTGAACGAGCGCTGGACGGCGCACAACTACCACCCGTTGCCGGTCGTGCTGAGCACCGGAGAGGGCGCCTGGGTGGAGGACGTCGAGGGCCGGCGCTACCTCGACTGCCTCGCCGGCTACTCCGCGTTGAACTTCGGCCACCGGCACCCGCGGCTGGTCGCCGTGGCCCACGCGCAGCTGGACCGGCTGACGCTGACCAGCCGCGCGTTCCAGAACGACCAGCTCGGCCCCTTCGCCCGTGACCTGAGCAGGCTCACCGGCAAGGAGATGGTCCTGCCGATGAACACCGGCGCGGAGGCGGTGGAGACGGCGGTCAAGGTGAGCCGCCGGTGGGGGTACGACGTCAAGGGCGTCCCGGACGGCGAGGCGACCATCGTCGTCATGGACGGCAACTTCCACGGGCGGACCACGACGATCATCAGCTTCTCCACCGACGAGAGCGCTCGCCGCGGCTACGGGCCGTACACCCCCGGGTTCCGGGCCGTGCCGTTCGGCGACATCGAGGCGCTCCGGCGGGCGGTCGACGGTACGACGGTCGCGGTGCTGCTCGAGCCGATCCAGGGCGAGGGCGGGGTCATCATCCCGCCGGACGGGTTCCTCCGTGACGTCCGCGCGCTGTGCGACGCCGAGAACGTCCTCATGGTGGCCGACGAGGTCCAGTCCGGGCTGGGCCGCACCGGACGCACCTTCGCCTGTGACCACGAGGATGTCGTGCCGGACGTCTACGTGCTCGGCAAGGCGCTCGGCGGCGGGATCTACCCGGTCTCGGCCGTCGCGGCGGACCGTGACGTCCTCGGCGTCTTCACCCCCGGCTCCCACGGCTCCACGTTCGGCGGCAACCCCTTCGCAGCGGCGATCGGCCGGGAGGTCGTCGCGATGCTGGAGACCGGTGAGCCCCAGGAGAGCGCGGCGAAGCTCGGCCAGCAGCTGGCGGACGGGCTCGCCGCCCTCGTCGGCCACGGGGTGGTCGAGGTGCGGGCACGCGGCGCCTGGGCAGGCATCGACATCGACCCCGCCTTGATGACCGGCGGGCGGCTCAGCGAGGAGCTGCTCGCCCGCCGGGTCCTCGTCAAGGACACCCACGGGTCCACCGTCCGGCTGGCACCTCCGCTCGTGGCGTCGGAGGACGACATCGCGTTCCTCCTCGACGCGCTCGCCGACGTCCTCAGGACAAGCGGCGCAGCTGCGCCTTCGCCACTGGCGGGGCGCTCCTGAGCCCGTCGGCGCCGGCGCGGCGGGTCGTGCCCACCTCGGGCTTGGTCGTGGTGAAGACCCACCGGTGGAAGAACCGGTCGAGCTGACGCCCCGACACCTGTTCGGCGAGCGCGATGAGCTCCCGGGTCGTCACGAGCCCGTTGCGGTTCCCACGCGCCCACCGGCGCAGCGTGCTGAAGAACGCCCGGTCGCCGACGAGCAGCCGCAGCTGGTGGAGGGTCATCGCACCACGCGTGTAGACCGCGTTGTGGAACAGGTTCGCCGGCCCGGGATCGCCGATCCGGATCGTCCAGAACTCGTCGTCCTCGGGGATCTGCGTGTAGAAGAAGTCGAAGATCTCCTGGGCGGTGCCCAGCCCCTCGTGCTCGCTCCACAGCCACTCGGCGTAGCTCGCGAACCCCTCGTTGAGCCAGATGTGGCGCCACCGCCGGACGGCGAGGCTGTCGCCGTACCACTGGTGGGCGACCTCGTGGACGACCACCCCGTCGCCCGACAACGGGTCGGTGAAGAACTCGGGGGCGTAGATCGGGCGGGTCTGGGTCTCCAGCGCGAAGCCGAGCCCTGGGACGTCGTGGACGATGCCACCGCCCGCGCTGAACGGATAGGGGCCGAAGCGGCTCTCGAGGAAGTCGATGATCTCGCCCTGCCTGCGCAGCGACCCCCGCGCGATCTCGCCCGGGGTGGCCGGAGCGTCGTCGGCGGTGCCCACGATCCAGTCGGCCGCGTTGCCGGGGCTGCCGACCGGTGCGCCCGGCACCGTCCAGCCGTCCATCGGGTCCGCGTCCTCCTCGAAGGACGTCGTCCCCTCGCTGGTGGAGACGGTGATGTCGTCCACGAAGACGCCGGGCATGCTGACCGAGTCGTCGGAGACGACCGAGAGCGAGAGCTCCACCTCCTGTCCCGCCCACGGAGCCAGGTCGACGGTCCACTGCTCGTAGCCGTCGGACCGTCCCGACGCCGAGTGCCAGGCGCCGGTCGTGCCGGTCGGCGAGCACTCGTCGCCCTCGACCGTCTGGTAGTGGCCGAGGAAGGGGTGGATCTCCTGCCAGTAGGTGCAGGCGTTCCCCGGGAAGGTGTCGGTGTGCCCGTTGAGGTCAGGCAGCGTCGTCCACTCGTCGCTGCCCACCGGGTGCGCCTCCACCACGAAGTGGTCCCACTCCGACTCGGTGTCGCGAGTGACCGAGAACGACACCGTGGCACCGGCGGCTGGGACGCGGATCCGGCGGGTCAGCCGGTGGTAGCCGGAGTCGGACGACTGCGAGATCGCCATCCGCTCGCCCGTGCGGGGGGTCACGGACCGGAAGAGGTCAGGGTCGATCGCGTCCCACATCTCGATCCCCTGGTGCCGGTAGCCGCGCAGCCGCCACGCGCCGGTGTCGACGGTGGCGAGGTACGGCGCCATCGGCTCGCGGGCCTTCCAGTGCCATGTCGTCCATCCGCGTGAGGTGTGCCGCCCGAGGAGCTCACCGTTCGCGACCACCTTCCGGTGCTTCGGCACGGTGACGTGGAACGAGTACGACGCCTTGTCGCTCGGGTGGTCGTTGACCGGGAACCACGTCGAGGCTCCCTCCGGCTGCCCCGCCACGATGTTGCCGTCGTCGGTGTGGATGAAGCCGGGCCCGTTGGCGAGCGTCCGAGGCACGCCGCCGTACCGCACGGCGACGCGGAACCGCTCACCCCGGCGGAGCACCCGCGCGGGGGTCACCCGCAGCTCGCCACGCGAACGCGACCAGTCGGCACGCCGTCCGTCGACCCTGACCGCGTGCACGCGCAGCCCGTCGAGGTCGAGGTTGAACCGGGTCAGCCCCTGGGTGGCGCGGGCCGAGATGACGGCGACGCCGGTGAGCCGGTCGACAGCCGGGCGGTAGCGCAGGCGCAGGCCGTAGTGGCGCACGTCGTACCCTCCGTTGCCGGCCAGCGGGAAGTACGCGTCACCCGCGCCGGGCGACCCCGGCCGAGGCGCCGCGGCAGCACCGCTCGCCACCGGGGTGGCCGCGAACCCACCACCGAGCAGGGCCGCGGAGAGGATGAGGGAGACAGTTGCTCGACCACCCATGGCAGGGCTCCGTCCGAGAGGAAGCAGATGCGTCCAATCTCCACCGGCCCCTAGGCGTCGGGAAGGGACCGATGGCCCGCGCCTCCCGGTCCTCTCAGCCGTACACGACCGCGGTCTGGCCGGACTCGCCCGCCCAGTAGAGGCGGAGCCGGAGCACGTAGCGCCTGCCCTTGAACAGCTTGACGTCGAAGGTGGCGTTCCGGTCCTCGCCGCTGTCGTCGTCGCTGGTGACGTGGCGCAGCTCGCCGTCGACCTCCTCGAAGAGCACCATGACGGTGTCGGAGGCGCCGAAGGTGCTGAACTGGTACTTGCGGGTGGCGTCGGGGAGGACCGCGAAGTCGACCTGCTGGCCCGGGCTGAGGGAGAGCGGCTGCGACGTGAACGGCTTGAGGGTCGGCAGGGTCGGCCGCAGCGCGGGGAACCACTTCTTGATCCACCTCTTGTCGGACGTCGACAGCCCGCCAGGGGGGTTGAGCCCGCCGGAGTACTTCGCCGGCTCGACGATCAGGTCGGCCGGGAACCAGTACTCCATGACGGAGCTCGGGTCCCACTTCGAGCCCTCGACCTCGCTCCTCTCGAGCTTGCGGAGCACGTTGTGGAAGGTCTGCTCCCGCGGCCAGTTGTTGGGGGCGCCGCCGAAGTACGCGTAGACGGCCTCCTCGTCCCAGACGATGCCGGCGAACGGGTTCTGGTGCTCGTGCGGCATCCCCAGCGTGTGCCCGATCTCGTGCAGTGCCGTCGAGTGCCCGTAGTCGTCGGTCAGGTCCCAGCCGAAATTCATCGTCGGCTCGTTGGCGTTGATCCCGAGCACGTCGCGGCCGACGTACGACCACGAGCCGTCGTTGGCGAACGCGACCCGGACCTCGGCCTCGCTCCGGTCGTCGACCTCGACGAACTCGAGGCCGATGCCGAGCCCCTTCCACTCGGCGAAGGCGTTCCGCACGGCGTCCTTCTGGGCTCCCGGCCCTTCGAGGAAGTGGTAGTGCAGAACCGTTCCGTTGACCCACTTCGCGCGGATCAGCCGTATGGCGCTCGCCCTTCCCGGCTCCAGGTCCGGTCGCAGCGCCGGCACTGTGCGCGGCTTCACGTCGCAGTGCGGACGTGGTGCGTTCTTCTCGGCTGCCATGCCTACCCCTCCTCGGACGTCACCGTCGACGTGCGGCGACGGTACTGCTGTTGCGCCTCCTCGTCATGGGCCGAACGCCACCCGTCGCGGAGGAGGGCATCCATGACCGCGCTGCTCGACTGCGGCGCCACCTTCTCCTCGGGCAACCGCCCTTCTCTCACCGCCGGCACCTCGACGTCGGACTGCGGCGCTCCGGTGACCTTCACCGGTACGACGCCCGCGTCCCGCGCCTCGGCGGTCTCGCCGGAGTGCGGCGGCGGGGGGCTGTCGAGCGCGTCGGCGGGGTCGCGCAACGCCTTGTTGGCCGCGTAGACCATCGTCTCGGTCGGCTCCTCGGGGTGGCCGAGGATCCGGGTCACCACCGAGGTCATCGTGGGGGCGTCGTCGTCGAAGTCACCGTGGGAGTCGGCGTCCGTCCGGCTGCCCGGCGGCTGGCCGGTGGGCGCCCAGACCAGGGCTGCGTCCGGCAGTGCGTGGCGCAAGGGGGTGCCACCCGCCACAGGCGTGTCCTGGAACCGCTCCATGCCGACGAGCGGCACCTCCGCGACGTCCTTGGGCCACCCGCGCCGCGACCGCTCCGGGTTCCCCGGCCGCTCGAGAGCGCGCGAGACCAGGTAGAGCAGCGACTTCTGGTAGATCGCCTTCCCGTGGACCCCGCAGACGTCGTCGAGCTCGCGGCGGTCCGTCAGCCCGAACGAGACGAACCGCGGCGCGGTGCGGCTCGTGAGGTGCGGAAGCACCTCGTCGGCGAAGGCGTCGACGGTGATCGCCGGGGCGAGGAAGCTGATCGACGCCACCGGGACCTGGGCGTCGACGAGCCGCTGGAGCATCGCCGCGAGGAAGATCGACCCGGCGCTGTGCCCGACGAGGTGCACCTCGACCGCCTCCTTCGGCGCCGCGGCGACGTACGCCGCGAGCCGGTCGACCGCCAGCGTCGCGCCGGGCACCGAGGCCAGGGACGGCGCCGGGTCGCTGCCGTCCTGCGGCCAGACGATCTTCCGCGGCGTCGGCTTCGACGCGGCCCGCGCGTTCTCCTTCATCTCGTCCCACATCCACCGGACGTGCGACCGCGCGAACCGCTCGACGAGCCGGTCGAACTGCTCGACGAGGTCGATCCCCAGACCACCGAACGGCAACTTGTCCTCGACGGTGTCGGCGAGGTGGTCGAGCAGCGACTCAACGGCACCGCTCTGCCAGGCGAACGTGACCGGGTAGACGTGGTTGTTGAGCCACCAGTTGAGGTGCTTCTGGGCGATCGACAGCCCGGTGCCTTCGCTGTTGAGCCCGCCGTGGGCGTAGAGGACGACGCGTCGCGGCCCCGACGTGGCCTCGGCTGCCTGCCACCGGTCGTGGTACTCCTGCATCCGCGAGAAGACGAGGTCGACCTGCTTGGGCGTGGAGCGGAACCGTCCGGACGTCGAGAGCAGCCCCTCGTTGCCCAGGTTGACCACGTGCCTCTGCAGCCGCACGAGGTCGGGGCCGGGGCCGGTGGCAAGCCCGCCGGCGGTGTCCTCCACGAGCTTGATCCGCTCGCGCGAGGAGACCAGCGAGTGGACGCCGGGACGGGCCACCCACGCGTCGTACGCCGACTGGAGCCAGTCGTCGTAGGGCAGGGTGGCGCACCCGTGCCTCCCCCAGTCGGCACCCCACGAGTTCTTCACGAGGAAGCCGACCTCGTTGTAGCCGACCAGCGCGTAGGCGTGACCGCCCAGCAGCGCGGCGCCGGGGGCCCGCTCGATCACCGTCATCCGCTCGCCGTCCTTGACGACCACCCGAGGCTCCTGCCACCCCTCATGGATGACCGACGACGCGGCGATGCCGTAGAGCTCGCTGATCGCCGACTGCATGTCGTCGAGCCGGAACGGGTTGACGCGGTAGAACGCGCCGAGCGGGTGGCGCATCGCCTTCTCGGCGAGCACCGGGTCCAGGTCGATCTCGACCGTGGCACCCTCCGGCCAGTCCTCCTCGGGCAGCACGCCGTGGTAGAACCACCCCTTCAGCGCCCCGCGGAGCGAGGAGCCGGCGTCCTCCTCGCCCTCGAACTCGTCGTACCGGCGCGCCATCGCGTAGAGCATCGTCGGGCTCACCCGGATCGGCTGCTCCTCGATCCCTTGGCCCTCCGCCGCCTTCCCCGTCCGGCGGGTCCGGAGATCGTGGTTGCGGAGCACCGCGTTGATCATCGCGGCGACGGCGTGGCCGGTGCAGGAGTTGCCGGTCTGCGTCGACACGTGGCGGTCCCCCAGGCGCCGGTCCAACGACGGCGCCAGCGGCTCGAGCCGGGGACGGTACTCCAGGTCCCGGGCGTCGAAGACGTCCGGGACGGCGCTGGCGCGGAAGGCGTCGTTCCCGACGGCGACCGTGCCCGGTGGAAGGGTCTTCGGCATCGCGGCCTCCCCAGGGCAGACGCTGACCCTCGAACACTTCTCCTCCCCCCGGACGGCGTCAAGGACCGTACGACGAACGGGCCGTCCTTACGGCGTAAACGCCACCGCTACGATCGACTCGGGTGAGGAGAGCTGGGCCGGGACGAGCTGGGAGGCTGCGGGTGGCGGAGGGCGAGCGACCGACGGAGGAGTCCGTCCGGGTTCTGGCTGCCCGTCGGCTGGTGCCCGGCCGGGGCGGCAACGCCGCGCTCGACCGGCTGGCCGACTTCGCGGCGCGGCTGCTCGGCAGCTCTTCGGCCCAGGTGTCGCTGCTCACCGACGTCCAGCACGTCGCGTCCGGCGCCGGGCTCGCGGAGGGCGCCATCGGGAGCACCGGGCCGCTCGGGGAGTCGCTGTGCACGGTGACGCTGCGCTCGGGCGAGCCGCTGGTCGTGGAGGATGCGACCACCGACGAGCGGGTGGCCGGACTGGCGCCGGTGACCTCGGGCACCGTCGGGTCCTACCTCGGCGTACCTCTGATGACCGAGGACGGCCAGGCGGTCGGCGCCCTGTGCGTCTTCGACCCGGAGCCGCGCTCCTGGTCGGAGGAGGACGTGGTGCTCCTCGAACAGCTCGCGGGCCCTGTCGCCGCCGAGCTGACCCTGGCCGCGCTCACGACGGAGCACGAAGCCGAGCGCGTCGTCTGGGAGCTCGCCTTCGACGCCGCCGGCATCGGCGCGTTCGACTGGGACCTGCGGACCGGCGAGCTCCGCTGGGACGACCGGCTGCTCGGGCTCTTCGGCCATGACAGCACGACGTTCGGCGGAACCATCGAAGCGTTCAACGACGTGGTCCACCCCGACGACCGGGCACGGGTCACCGCGGCGCTCGAGAGCGCCATCGAGAGCTGCAGTGAATACACGGCGGAGTACCGCATCGTGCTGCCGGACGGCGGCCTGCGGTGGATCACCGCCCAGGGCAGGGCGCTCCCGGGCGCCGACGGCACGGCAGTCCGGTTGCTGGGCGCCGCGTTCGACACCACGGCGCTGCTGGAGGGCGAGGCGCACGTCCAGCGGGTGCTCGAGGCGATGCCGTCAGCCTTCTTCCACGTCGACGACGACTGGCGGTTCACCTACGTCAATGCCGAGGGCGAACGGCTCCTCGGGCGCAGCCGGGACGAGCTCGTCGGCGGGAACCTGTGGGAGCTCTTCCCGGACGCGGCCGGCGGCGACTTCGGGGCCCTCTACCGCCGTGCGGTCGCGACCGGCGAACCGGTGGCGTTCGACGCCTTCTACCCCGAGCCGCTCAACGGGTGGTACGAGGTCCGTGCCTGGCCGGGGCCGGACGGGGTCGCGGTCTACTTCAACGACGTGACCGCTCGCCGGGAGGTGGAGGCGCAGGCCCAGCGGGCGGCGCAGCGCAACGAGCTCCTCGCCGCCGTGGCCGCCGAGCTCACCCAGACCCTCGACGTGGAGCAGGCGGTCGGCCGGCTCGCCTCGCTCGTCGTGCCGGCGCTTGCCGACTGGTGCCTGGTCACCCTGGTCGGCGACGACACCCATCCCGACTGGCGTCGCCGGCTCACCGACGTCGGGGGCGCCCACGCCGAGCCCGGCGAGCGACCGCTCCTCGAGCGGTACACGACGCTCCGGCTGCCGGAGCTGACCGACGACTCCCTGGTCGCGCGGGCCCTGCGCACCGGGCGGCGCGTCGTCGTACGCACCGGCGCACAAGCCGTCGCCGACACTGCCCTGCGACCGTCGGAGGCCCAGGAGCTCCTGCGCCGGCTCGACCCGGCCTCGTTCGCCGTGATCCCTCTTCCGGGTCGCGACCGGACCGTCGGACTCCTCACCGCAGCCCGCACGAGGTCGCGGCCGGGGTTCCTCGACGACGACGTGGACACGCTGGGCGAGGTGGCCGACCGTGCCGGTCTCGCCGTGGACAACGCGCGGCTGTTCTCCCAGCAGCGGGATCTCGCCACTGCCCTGCAGCGGAGCCTCCTGACGCCGCCGCTCGAGTCCGAGCACGTGGAGGTCGAGGTCCGCTACGTGCCTGCGACGAGCGCGGCGCAGGTCGGCGGGGACTGGTACGACTCGTTCCTGCAGGACGACGGCGCCACCGTCCTCGTCATCGGCGACGTCATCGGGCACGACACCGCGGCGGCCGCTGCGATGGGCCAGGTGCGCAGCCTCCTCCGTGGCACCGCTGCCCACACCGGCGGCGGGCCGGCGGACATCCTGCGCGGTGTCGACCGCGTCATGCGGACACTGCAGGTCGACACCACCGCCACCGCCGTCGTCGCCCGGCTCGAGGGGACGGAGCCCTCCGCTCCGACGCGGCTCCGGTGGTCGAACGCCGGCCACCCGCCACCGATGGTGGTGACCCCCGACGGAGCCGTGCAGGCCCTCGGCGCACCGGAGTCGGACCTTCTCCTCGGGCTGGACCCGACCACCGCGCGGACGGAGCACGTCATGCCGTTGCAGTCCGGGGCGACGGTCCTGCTCTACACCGACGGGCTCGTCGAGCGGCGCGGCCAGTCGCTCGACCTGGGGCTGAAGCTGCTCCGCGACACGCTGACCGAGGTCGCCGGAGCCGACGTCGACCTCGCGACCCTCTGCGACCAGACCTTGCACCGGATGCGTCCCGACCGTCCCGACGACGACGTCGCGCTGCTGGCGATCCGGCTCCGCGGCTGACCGCGATCGGGCCGGTCAGGCAGTGCGCTCGAGCACCTCGCGCACCACGTCCATCGTGGTGTCGGGGTGGAGGAAGGCGAACCGGCCGACGGTCTCGCCGTCCCACTTGCTCGGCGGGATGAACGCGACCTCGTCCTGGTGGAGCCCCCGGGCCCACGCGTCGTAGTCCTCCGGCTTCCAGCCGTCCCTGCGGAAGAGGACGATCCCGAGGTCCGGCTCGCGCACCAGCTTCAGGTGAGGTGTACGCCGAACCAGCTCCGCGGTCTCCCGGGCGAGCTCGACGGCCGCCTCGATCGTGCGCCGGTAGGCGTCGACCCCGTTGACCGCCAGCGAGAACCACAGCGGAAGCCCTCGGGCCCGCCGGGTCAGGTGGTAGGCGTAGTCGGTCGGGTTCCACTCGCCCGGCTCGCCGTCGTCGGGGTGGATGACGTCGAGGTACGACGCGTCCTGGGTGTGCGTCGACCGGGCGAGCGCCGGCTCCCGGTAGAGCAGCGCACAGCAGTCGAACGGCGTGAAGAGCCACTTGTGCGGGTCGAGGATGAACGAGTCGGCGAGCTCGACGCCGGCGTACCGCGGCTTGAGCGAGGGCACGAAGAGCCCCGCGCCGCCGTACGCCCCGTCGACGTGGAACCACCAGTCGCGCTCCCGCGCGAGCGAGCCGATGCCGGCGAGGTCGTCGATGATGCCCGCGTTCGTGGTGCCCGAGGTGCAGACCACGGCGACGACGTCGGAGACGTCCTCCTCCCGGGCCAGGGCGGCCTCCACCGAGCGGCGGGTGAGCCGGTGGTCCTCGGTCTCGACGGTGAGGGCCTCCATCTCGAGCAGCCGCAGGGTGTTGACGATCGACGAGTGGGCGTCGGTGCTCACGACGACCCGTGGACGCCGCCCCGCCAAGGTGGCGCCGAGCCGCTTCTTCGCTGTCTCCCGGGCTACCGCGAGCGCCGAGAGGTTGCCCGCCGACCCGCCCGAGACGAACGCTCCGCCTGCCCCGCGGGGCAGCCCCGCCTCGTCGGCGATCAACCGCAGCACGGAGTTCTCCGCGGCGATCGCGCCGGACGCCTCGAGCCACGAGATCCCCTGGATCGACGCACAGGAGACGAGCATGTCGAAGAGCAGGCTCGCCTTCGTCGGCGCCGCTGGGATGAACCCGAGGAACCGCGGGCTGTCCGCGGAGATGACGCTGGGCGCGATCACCGACGTGTAGACGCCGAGCACCTCGTCGGGGTGGCGCGGGGCTTCCTGGATCACGCTGCCGAGCCGCTCGTAGAGCTGCGCCGGTGAGAGCGTCGCCCTGTCGAGCGGGACCGGGTCCATGCGGAGCCGGTTCTCGGCATAGGCCAGGACACTGCGGACCATCTGCTCGGTGGTCTGGTCGACGGTGTGCATCATTGCCCTTCTGTGCGGTCGGTCGACGCGCGGCCGTCGAGGAGCGGTCGGGCGGGGTCCCAGGCGGTGCCGTCCCGGGCGTCCCGGCGCCGGCGCGCGATCGCGCTCAGCGCCTCGAGGACGACCCGGTTGGCCAGCGCCGCGGTGATGTCGGCGTGGTCGTACGGCGGGCTGACCTCGACGACGTCGACCCCCACGACAGGCAGCTCGAGGCAGACCCGGCGTACGGCGTCGAGGAGCTCGCGTGCACTCAGCCCGCCGGGCTCCGGGGTGCCGGTGCCGGGAGCGTGGCCGGGGTCGCAGACGTCGATGTCGACGGAGAGGAAGACGCCGTCGCACTCGTCGGTGGCGATGGCGAACGCCTCGGTGAGGCACTCGTCGAGCCCGCGGTGGACGATCTCGCTCATCTCGTAGGAGCGCATCCGCTGGTCCGCCATCCAGCCGAGCGTCGCCGGCGGCGGCCAGTAGCCACGCAGTCCGATCTGGAGGAACCGGTCGCCGCGCAGGGCACCGGACTCGATCAGCCGGCGCATCGGCTGGCCGTGGCCCCACAGCGAGCCGAACTCGATGTCGCCGGTGTCGGCGTGGGCGTCGAAGTGGACCATCGACACGCGCCCGTGGCCGAGCACGTTCGCCACGCCCTTGGCGTCCGGGAAGGCGATCGAGTGGTCACCTCCGAGCACGACCGGGATCGCTCCGCTGCGGGCGACCTTCTCGACCGCCGCCTCGAGCGCCGGCAGCGCCACCTCGATGTCACCGGAGAACATCTCCACGTCGCCGGCGTCCACCACCTCGAGGTCTCGAAGGCCGTCCGTACGCAGCGCCAGGCTGGGGCGCGACCCGTCGTGGGCGAGGTAGTCCGTCGTCCGGATCGCCTGCGGCCCGAACCGCGTCCCCGGGCGGTGCGACGTCCCGCCGTCGAACGGCGCCCCCAGCACCACGACGTCCGCGTCGGCGTAGGTCGGGGGGTCGTCGAGGTCGCACCTCGGCACGCCGAGGAACGTCACGTCGGGTCCGTACTGCGGGCCGTACCTGGTCATGGCGCGCAGTCTCGCACCTCTGTGCTCCACCGCGCCGTCAGGGATGTGCAGATCGTTCGGCGAACGCCGTCGTCACAGTCGGGAGCCGGTGCCGAAGGTGGAGCGCTCGACGCGCGCGAGCCATTCCGCGACCAGTGCTCGCAGGAGCTCCGGCTGCTCGTGCGGCAGCGCGTGGCCCGCTTGATCGGCGACTGCCAGCGAAGCGTGTGGGTAGCGGTGCAGGAGGTCCGTGGCAGCGGCGTACCCGACCGTGGAGTCCAAGCGCCCCGCAACGATGAGCACTGACCCGGAGTAGGCCGGGCCGTCCGGTGGTGACAGCTCCCACCGTGCGCCGATCCGCTCCAGCGCCGCTTCGTCGACGAGGGCGGCTGCGGGCGCGACATAGCGCTCGTACCGCTCGAGCATCTCCCGGGTCTGGACCACGAAGTAGTTGCGGAACTCGTCGTCGCCGATCGCCTCGGCTCCGGCCACGGCTCGATGCTCCGGAACATCTCGAAGGCCGGGCAGCAGCGGACACACCAACGCGAGACCGGCGACCTGTTCCGGCACCCTCGCGGCCATCGCCTGCGCGAAGTACCCGCCGGCCGAGTGACCGATCAGCAGGTACGGCGTCCCGTCAGCGGCCGCGCTTGCGAAGCGGATCAGGATCTCGAGAACGTCGTCGGCACTGCGCACGCTCGCAGGCGCCACCGTCCTGCCCATCCCGGGAAGGTCGGGATAGATCCGACGCAACCCCGAGTCCCCGCCGAGAGCCGGCTCGAAGCATGCCTCGGCCTCGCGGTGGTCGACGCCGGCCCCGTGCAACACCAGGACGGGACGACCCGTTCCGTGCTCCACGTGATGGACCGCGATCTGCTGCGCATGCCCGTCCATCTCGAAAACCTATCCGCGCCGTGGGGGTGCCTGTCGATATCGACGAGTGTCGTTCGTCGTACTGGTGAGGGGACTCACCAGAGGCCGCCATCCAGACGTTCGCATCGGGTCCCCGAGGAGATGAGCCGGATGTTCACGATCGAGGAAGAGAGCGGCACGTTCACCGGACCGGTCCGCCGGCACAACGGCTACTACGCCGGGGACTTCACCGGCAGTCGGATGTGCACGCCCCGCGAGCTCTCGTGGCTGGCGAAGCTTTCGCCCCCTGCCATCCCATCCGGTTGCTCTGATCCCGCCTGACACGTGAACCCGAACCGACAGGATTTTCCTTTTTCTCTTGGGGATCCCGCCTTTCTGAGCCCGAAACTGTCGGAGGCAGTCCGTAGGTTCAGTGACATGTCGAGGAAGCCCAAGCCCGCAGCTCTGCCGGCGCCGCCGCCACCACCGGAAGGCGTGGAGGTGTTCGGGCTCGGTGATGCGGCGACGCTGGCGTTCGTGGTGGAGCGGCGTCGCCGTCAGGACGTTGCTGCGGCTGAGGAGCTGCGCGGGGTGGCCGCCTACGCGGACGCGAACCGGGTCGACGAGACCGACCCGATGATCTGCCGGGCCATCGAACCCGACCTCGGGCCGCTCTACTACGGGCCGCTGCTCGGCCGTGAGGGCGAGCTCCGCCTCGCCGGGCAGGGTGCGTTCGCGGTGTGTGAGTTCGCGGTCGCCGAGCTCGCCGCCGCGCTCGGGATGTCGGAGGCCGGAGCCCGCGCCTACGTCGGGCAGGCCGTGGAGCTTCGCGACCGGTTGCCGCGGTTGTGGGGGCAGGTGATGGTCGGGGTGGTGCCGGCGTGGAAGGCCCGCCAGGTCGCCACCGAGACCATCCCGGTCTCCGCCGAGGCCGCCGCGTATGTGGACGCCCAGCTGGCCCCGTTCGCGCACCGGCTGTCGCTGACCCGGACCCTGCGGGCAGTGGAGGCCGCGATCCTGCGTCACGACCCCGCTCTGGCCGCGGAGCGGGCGAGGAAGGCGGCCGAGAAGCGGGGGGTGTGGGTGGAGGACCGGATCGACGGGATCAGCGAGATCCACGCCATCACCGGCACCCCGGACGCGGTGGCGTTCGACACCGCCCTCAACGCGGTCGCCGGGTCGTTGAAGGCGTTGGGGAACACTGATCCCGAGCAGGTGCGGAGGGCGAAGGCGGTCGGGGTGCTGGCCGACCCGCAGTACGCCCTGGACCTGCACACCGACGCCATCGAAGGGTTCACCGGGATCGCCGGGAGCACCACTGACCACGGCACCGGTCACGTGGCGCGGGTCCCCAGACTCGGCCCACGGGCGCTGGAGACGGTCGAGCAGTGGCTGGGCGGCCTGACGCCGGGAGCGAGGGTCACGGTCACCCCGGTGGTGGACCTGAACCAGTCGATCAGCGTCGACGCCCACGAGGCACCGGACCGGCTCCGGAACCAGGTCGACGAACGTGACCACACCTGCGTCTTCCCCTGGTGCGGTCGAAGAGGCCGCTACGACTTGGACCACATCGAGCCCTACGTCGACCCCGACGAGGGCGGCCCGCCCGGCCAGACGAGCACCGCGAATCTGGCGAAGGTCTGCAGATTTCATCATCGCGTCAAGACGCACTCCGAGTGGGACTACCGGCGCGAACCCGACGGCTCGCTGACCTGGACATCACCACTCGGCCGTTCCTACACCGTCGACCACCAGGGCGCCACGGCTCTCGACTGAACCTGCTCGGTGAGCCTCTCCCATGCACCGGGGCCGGCCCGCATGCTTCACGCCACACGAAGGCGGTGTTGCGTTCGCGAGCGCGTCGAACCCGCCCGTGATCGCGGGAGTCTCTCCACGTCGTCGTGGTCACCGCGGCTACGACGCGACCTCCGTCAACCCACGGCGTTGGTGTCAGCGGTCAACGACTTCCCCGGTTTCGTCGTCGCGGCAAACTTCCAACTTGTAGATGCCATCGCCGAGGCGCTCACAGGTCACCCCGTCGTCGCCCAAGCCCGTCACGGCGGAGACCAGGAACATGACAGCCACAAGCCCGCAGAACATGACCGCAACAGCTCGCATGCCTGGCTCATCGGCCAGCGGGGGCCGATCTTGAGTGCGAGGCCCCCGAGGGCCGGGAGCCCGGGAGCCGCTCCAGCCGGGCGCCACCGTTTGTCGGTCCGGCGGCTGATCGCCGGCGAGTGAGCGGTGGCGGAGGACGAGGAGGTGAGCCGCGGCGGCCTCGTCGTACGACGTGCCCGGCACCATGCGCGGCTGGGCCGACGGCCGCCGGCTGCTCTGGCTGGGGAAGGACGTGTGATCAGCGCACCGTCGGGTACGGCTCGGAGGGTGTCCACCTCGCGACCCGGGAGAGAACCATGACACAGGGCTGGCCGCGCCGGACCCGGTTGGGCGACCACACGACCTGGCGCCCGGAGTGGACCTCGGGCCGGCCACTGCTGTGGTGGTACCTCACCTTCGGCCACCTTCCCCGCGTCGCCGAGCACTCGACCCGGGCCGCCGCCGCCCTCGGGCCGTTGGAACAGGTCGACGTGCCGCCGCGCGAGTGGCTGCACCTGACCCTGTGCGAGGTGGGGTTCCGCGACGAGGTCGACGAGTCGCAGGTCAAGGAAGGCGCCTGGGCGGTCGCCGAGGCGCTCCAGGAGGCTGCGCCGGTCGAGCTCCGGCTCGGCCCGGTGAACTCTCTGTACGACGCCGTCGTCCTCGAGGCCCACCCGATGGACGGCCTGCGTGGGCTCCGGGCCACCGTGCGGGGTGCGATGGCGACGGCAGGGCTCCGGAAGGCGCAGCCGGGCGAGGCGCAGTTCTGGCCCCACGTGACGATCGGCTACCTGAATGCGCCGGCCGACCACCGCGCGTTGATGGACTCGATCGGGTCGACGGGCCTGACCACGACGTCGGTCACCGCCGACCGGCTGGAGCTCGTCGAGGTCACCCGCGCCGACCGGCACTACCGGTGGCGAACCCGCGCCTCGTTGTCCCTCGGGCGTGCACTCGTGCCCCGAGGCTGACGGGCGCGCTCCGCGGGTCGCGTGACGTCCTTCCAACCTGCCTGGCGCCCCCAGCCAGTTGTCGATGGTCCACGTGACGAAGGACGGCGCACCTGCGGTGCGGTGGTCTACCGAGGCCAGCGCAGCCGAAGCTCGAGCAGGGCCTCGAGGTCGATGGACTCGCCGTCCCGGGCCCCGCGTCCGACCACGAGTGGTGGAGGAGCTGGTTCGACCCGGACCGTGCGCCAGCGACCGAACCGCACCGGCGGCACGGCGAGCACGAGGTAGCTCCCGTCCTCCCCGATGCCGATCGAATGGTCCTTGCGGACGTACCACCCCAGGATCCCGGTGCGGTACCTGCCACGTCCTGACCAGGGTCGCGCCGTCAGCTCCTCGGTCGGCAGCCCCGCCCGCTTCGCCTCGGCAACGAACCGGTCGACCAGGAGCTGGGCCTTCGCCGACTCGCGTTCGCTCTGCAGCCGGTGCGCCTCGACCAGGAAGTCGGCACGCTCGGCTCGGTCAGCTCGGCGCTGCGCCGCATCGTCGCCCATCGGCACCACCATGCCACGACACCGCGGGTGTCGGTCACGCGCGCCGGTCCCGGGCCGCGCGACGCAGCGCCCCGAGCCGGTGCATCGCAGGCGTGGTGCGGCCGAAGTGGTCGTGCAGGGCGAGGTACTCCGCGAACAGCAGGTCGTACGCCGCCGTGCGACTCGGATCGGGAAGGTGCCGGGCTCTGTGCGACGGGCTCATCGCCGCGGCGGCCGCCGCCACGTCGGGGTGTGCTCCGGCCGCGACGGCCGCATGGATGGCGGCGCCGAGTGCTGCGCCGTTCTCGGTGCCGATGACCGAGAGCGGGATGCCGAGGACGTCGGCGTACACCTGCAGGAGCCACGCGTTCCGCACCAGCCCTCCGGCGACGACGACGTCGTCGACCGGCAGCCCGCCGGCCCGCAACGCCTCCACGATGACGCGGGTGCCGAAGGCGGTGGCCTCGACCAGGGCGCGGTAGACGTCCTCGGGCCTGGTCGCGAGCGTCAGCCCGACGATCGCGCCCGACAGCTCGTGGTCGGCGAGCACCGACCGGTTGCCGCTGTGCCAGTCGAGTGCCACGAGACCGTGCTCGCCGACCTCCTGGGCGGCGGCCAGCCGGCTGAGGTGCTCGTGGAGCGTCTCGCCGGCGTCGGCCGCGGCTCGTTCGTACGACGCCGGCACCATGGACCTCGTGAACCACGCCAGCACGTCACCGACACCGCTCTGCCCGGCCTCGTAGCCCCACAGCCCCGCGACGATGCCGCCGTCGACGACCCCGGAGATCCCGGGCACCTCCCTCAGACCCTCGGCGTTGAGCATGTGACACCCCGACGTGCCGAGGATCAGCGTGAGCCGCCCTGGCGCGACACCCCCAGCCGCGGGCACGGTGGCGTGCGCGTCGATGTTGCCGACCGCGACCGCGATGCCTTCGGGGAGTCCTGTCCATGCGGCAGCTCGCGTCGTCAGTGAGCCCGCGCGACTCCCGAGCGGCCGTGGTGGCTGGTCGACCTTCCCGGCCCAGGTGCCGAACCCGGGGGCCAGCGCCTCGAGGAGCTCCGGTGACGGGTACCGGCCGTTCTGCCACAGCCCCTTGTAGCCGGCGGTGCTGACGCTGCGGACCAGCTCGCCGCCGAGCTGCCAGACGATCCAGTCGGCCGCCTCGACGATGAGCTCGGCCCGGTCGTGCAGCTCGCGGTCCTCCTCGAACACCTCCAGCGCCTTGGCGAGCTCGCTCTCGGCCGAGACGCGTCCGCCGTACCTCCCGAGCCAGGGTTCGCCGTGCTCCTCCGCGAGCCGGGTGATCCGGTCGGCCCGCGGCTGGGCGGCATGGTGCTTCCAGAGCTTCGGCCAGGCGTGCGGCCGGTCGGCAAGGCCGTCCACCTCGCACAGCGGCGTGCCGTCGGCCCGGCACGGCAGCACCGTGCACGCCGTGAAGTCGGTGCCGAGCCCGATGACGTCGGTCGGGTCGATCCCGGCGTCGGCCACCGCGGCGGGTACGGCGACCCGCAGCGCCTCGCGGTAGTCCTCGGGGTCCTGCAGCGCCCAGGACGGCGGCAGCGCTCGACCGCCGGGCAGTGCGGTGTCCAGCACGCCGCGCGCATACTCGTGGCCGGCCACTCCGACCTCTGCGCCGTCCTCCACGCGGACGACCACGGCGCGGGCGGAGAGCGTGCCGAAGTCGACTCCGACGACGTACCGGCTCCGGCCCATGGGGGAATGGTGGCATCCCGCCGCGGCGGCGATGATGGGTCGCGTGCACCGTGTCGCGAAGCTCCATGCCGTCGGGGACCTGCGCCTCGAGGACGCGGAGGACCCATCCGCGCCGCCCAAGGGGTGGTCGACGGTCGCGGTGACCTCGGTCGGCATCTGTGGCTCCGACCTGCACTGGTACGCCGAGGGCGGCACCGGTGAGGTCACCATCGCCGACCCGGTGGTGCCGGGCCACGAGCTCGCCGGCGTCGCGCTGGACGGCCCCTTCGCCGGGCGGCGGGTGGCGGTCGACCCGGCGATCCCCTGCGGTCGCTGCGAGTCCTGCCGCAGGGGTCACGGCAACCTCTGTCCGCAGATCCGGTTCGCCGGCCACGGCAGCCTCGACGGCGGCCTGCAGGAACGGCTGCTGTGGCCCGACGAGCTGCTCTTCCCGCTGCCGGACGGGCTCAGCGACGACGCCGGCGCGCTCCTCGAGCCGCTCGGCGTCGCTGTCCACGCTGTCCAGCACGCGCACGTCCGGCTCGGCGACGATGTGCTCGTCGTCGGCGGTGGGCCGATCGGCGTGCTGGTCGGTGCGGTGGCCAGACGGGCAGGCGCCGCCCGGGTCTTCGTCTCCGAGCCGCTCGAGCACCGCAGGCGAACCGCCCTGCGCTTCGGGGCGGACGCCGCGTGGGCGCCGGACCGGGTCGAGGACGAGCTGGTGGCGGCGATCTCGGGCCGCGGCGTCGACGTCGTGGTCGAGATGGCCGGAGCCGACGAGGGGATCGCCACGGCGGTCGCGTGCGCGCGGCCGGGAGCCCGGGTCGCGCTCGGCGGGATCCCGTCGACCCCGCTGTCGGCGTTCCCTGCCGCGCCGGCCCGCCGCAAGGGGCTGACCTTCGCGATGGTGCGGCGGATGCACGACACCTACCCGCGGGCGATCCACCTCGCCACCACCGGGATCGACCTCGACGAGCTCGTGAGCGACCGGTTCCCGCTCGAGCGGTCGGCCGAGGCGTTCGAGCACGCGGTCCGCCGCACCGGCGACAAGACGGTCGTCACCGTGTCGCGAGCAGGTCCTCGACCCACGACGTGAACCGCGGGCACGTCGCGATGTCGTGCGCCCGGCAGCGGAGCGCGTGCAGGGTCATCTCGCGGGACCGCGCCATCTCCTCCATCCGCCTGTCGAGGTCGGCGATGTGCGCCTCGAGCACCTCGTGCCGGCCACGCGAGCCCCCCTCGAGGAGGACGCCGATCTGCTCGAGGGACATCCCGGCGGACTGGCTCCTGATGACGACCGCGATCCGCACGACGTCGTCCTCGCCGTACCTCCGCCGACCCGCACTGTCCCTCGCCGGCTCGAGCAGCCCGACCGACTCCCAGTGCCGCAGGACGTGGGTCTCCAGCCCGAACCGGGCGGCGACGTCGCCGATCGACCACGGATTCTCCGAAGGGGTTGACTTCATGTCGACATGAAGTCACATGCTCGTCGTGCAAGGCAAGTGGACGAGAGGACTGACATGGACATGAACATCGACGAGAGCACGTGGGACGTGGTCGTCATCGGCGGCGGCCCGGCCGGGTTGCAGGCAGCGCTCACCCTCGGCAGGATGCGCCGGCGGGTGCTGCTCCTGGACTCCGAGCAGTACCGGAACGGCACGGTGCACGAGATGCACAACTTCCTGACCCACGACGGCGACGACCCCGCCCTGTTCCGGGAGGGGGCCCGAGCCGAGCTCAAGCGGTACGAGACGGTGGCGGTGCGGGAGGCGCGCGTGTCATCGATCGAGGAAGCGGGCGACGGCTGGCGGCTGACCCTGGACGGCGGTGAGGAGCTCCGGAGCCGGAGGATCGTCCTCGCCACCGGGCTCCGCGACACCCTGCCCACCGTTCCGGGGCTCGAGGAGCTGTGGGGCGACGTCGTCGCCCACTGCCCGTACTGCCACGGCCACGAGCTGCGCGACCGGCCGGTGGCGCTCCTGGGCGCCGGGCCGCACACACCGGCTGTTGCGATGCTGGTCAGCCGGCTCGCCTCGCGGCTGGTCGTCGTCACCGACGGCGGGACGCTCGACCCCGAGACGGCGGGGCACCTGACGGCGGCGGGCGTGGAGATCGTCGACCAGCGCGTCACCGAGGTACGGCGGAGCGCCGAGGGCGCCGCTGTCAGGCTGGCTGACGGCACGGACGTCGACGTCGCGGGCATCTTCGTCGCACCGACGCCGAGCCAGGCCTCGCCGTTCGCGCAGAGGCTGGGGCTGGACCTGCTGCCGTCGGGCGGCGTGCGGGTCGACGAGCTGGCCCGCACGAGCCGGCCCGGCGTCTTCGCCGCCGGGGACATGGCCCACGTCGCCGGCCTCCCGATGCCGCTCGCCTCGGTCCTGAACGCGGCCGCGGCGGGGCTCGTCGCAGGCTCCTCCGTCGACCGCGACCTGCTCATGGAGGAGCATCCCTGGCTGCAGCCCCGCTGAGACGGGGACGCGGCCGGAGGTCCGGCACGGTTGAGGGGCTCACGCGTGACGCCTCACGCCGGACGGAGCGTGAGCTGGGCTCGGTGGAAGTCGTAGTGTTGGGCGCCGTAGCGGTAAACCTGCTCCAGGGTCATGGTGTCGCGGAAGAACGGGTCCCACCCGACCGGGAAGTGCATCCGCCCCGCCAGCGCCTGCTCGGTCTCGGCGTCGAGGCGGCGATGCAGCACGTCGACGGTGTGGTCCAGCTGCCGCGTCAGCCGCGGACCGTGGAACACGAGTGCGCCGGCGACCGAGCCGAGGTAGTTGACGTGGTGGAACGGCCGGGTGCCGGCGTTGAGGACGGCGGAGAAGGCGCGGCTGACCGGGTCGGGCAGCCGACCCATGAGGCGGACCAGGGGCAGCAGCCGGCGCACGAGGAGGAACCCGAACGCCATGTGCCACAGCATCTGGCCGTTGGTCCACCGCGTCCCGTCGGTGCGGCGACGCAGGTCACCCGTGGTGGCGTGCTCGACGAGGTGGTGGAGGTCGGCGCGGACGCGTTCCAGCTCGTCGTGGATGCCCTGCCGATCGGTCGGCTGACCTTCGCTGGTCATGAGTCGAGTGTTCCCTCGCAACCCCGCCGCGCAGCCGGCCGTGTCGTCACGGCCGGCATCGGGCCACGAGGTCGTCGACGACCCGGTCGAGGGCCGGGTCGACCTGGCGACGCGAGGCGTCGGCGTCGTACCACTCGACGATCTCCCGGGCGCCGCGCGCGAAGGGGATCGTGGCGGCGAACCCAGGGACGAGCGACTTCACCAGCGAATTGTCGAAGACCATCGAGTGCGCCTTGTCGCCGAGCAGGCTCGCCCCCCACCCCTCGTCGACCGACGCCACGACGTCGGACGGGACGTGCACGATCCGCGGCTCGACCCCGAGCGCGTCGGCGAGCGTCCACGTGATCGCGTCCCACGTGAGCGCCTCGTCGGAGGTGATGTGGACCGCACGCCCGATCGTCTGCGGGTTGCCGAGCAGCGGCACGAAGCCGCGGGCGAAGTCCTCGTGGTGGGTGAGCGTCCACAGGGAGGCGCCGTCACCGTGGACGACGACCTCCTTGCCCTGGCGCATCCGCTCCAGCATCGTCCAGCCGCCGTGCAGCGGGATCATCGTCCGGTCGTAGGTGTGCGAGGGACGCACGATCGTCATCGGGAACCCCTCGTCGCGGTAGGCCCGGACGAGCACGTCCTCGCAGGCGATCTTGCGCCGGGAGTACTCCCAGAACGGGTTGCGCAGCGGGGTCGCCTCCGTGACCGGCAGCCGCCTCGGCGGCGTCTCGTACGCCGAGGCAGAGCTGATCAGCACGAGCTGCCGGGTTCGCCCCCGGAATAGGTCGAGGGCCGCCTCCACGTCCTCCGCGTCGAAGGCGACCCAGTGGACGACCGCGTCGTACTCCTCGTCGCCGAGCGCCGCCTCCACGGAGGCCCGATCGTGGACGTCGGCCCGGAGCCGCCGCGTGCCTTCGGGAAGCGGTCGCGCGGTTCCCCGCCCGCGGTTGAGCACCGTGAGGTCGAGGCCGCTGCGGACCGCGAGGTCGGAGCACGCCGAGCTGATGACTCCGCTGCCGCCGAGAAACAGGACGCTGGTCATGACGGCCACGGTAGTCCGCTCCGAGGACGACCGGCCCTTGTCCCGTCGCGGCGACCGGCGCAGAGTCGGCGCCATGGCAGGGCCCTCCGACCGCCTGGACTTCTCGGGGCTCCGGGCCATGTTCTTCAACTGCACCCTCAAGCGCTCCCCCGAGCTGAGCCACACCGAGGGGCTCGTCGACGTGAGCGCGGCGATCATGCTCAAGCACGGCGTGACCGTCGAGGTGTGCCGACCGGTCGACCACGCGATCGCGACCGGGGTCTACCCGGACATGACCGAGCACGGGTGGGCCGAGGACGCCTGGCCGGGGATCTACCCCCGCGTGCTCGAGAGCGACATCCTCGTCATCGCGGGGCCGATCTGGCTCGGCGACAACTCGAGCGTGACGAAGCGCGTCATCGAGCGGCTCTACGCGCTGTCCGGGACGCTCAACGGCGAGGGGCAGTACGCCTTCTACGGCAAGGTCGCCGGGGCGCTCCTGACCGGCAACGAGGACGGCATCAAGCACTGCGCCCAGAACATCCTCTACTCGCTGCAGCACATCGGCTACACGATCCCGCCACAGGCGGACGCGGGGTGGATCGGCGAGGCGGGCCCCGGGCCGTCGTACCTCGATCCGGGCAGCGGCGGCCCCGACAACGACTTCACCAACCGGAACACCACGTTCATGACGTGGAACCTGATGCACTTCGCGAAGCTCCTCAGGGACGCCGGCGGGGTGCCCGCCTACGGCAACCAGCGGTCGGCATGGGACGCCGGGGCCAGGTTCGACTTCGAGAACCCGGAGTACCGCTGACGGCGGACGGCGAGCGACGCGACGGGGAGCAGGAACCAGTGCCGCTGCACGCAGACGACCTTGGCATGCTCGACAGGTCCGTCGGTGCTCTCCACCACGGCTCGCCACTCGACCTCGGCGAGCGCACCACACTGCGGGCAGGTGGTCGTGTCCATGACGTCGCGCCCTTCGGTCGTACGGCGGCCGGGGTTCCGGCCTCGTCGGGGAAGAGGGACCGGCGCTGCGGCTGATACCCGGTCAACGACATTCTCGGTCGAGGCTGCTCCTCTCGGGGCCTCGGCGTGCTCTCCATGACACCTCGGTACGTGCCGGGCTCACCGCGCCGTTCCTGACCCGATTCCTGATAGAACATCCCCATGACTCGCGGCAGCCCGACCCTGAGTCGACGGCTGGCCCCGCACCCCGCCAGCGTCGGCGAGGGTCGCCGGTTCATCCGGAAGGTCCTGGAGGACGGCCGCCGTGACGACCTGTGCGATGCTGCCGAGCTCGTGGTCAGCGAGGTCGTCACCAACGCGCTCGTGCACGCCGGCACCGAGGTCCAGATCGCCGCACTGCTCGGCAGGGACGGCGTCCGGGTCGAGGTCAGCGACGGCAGCCCCCACCTCCCGGCCACGAAGAACTATGCGGACCTCGCGGCGACCGGCCGGGGGCTGCAGCTGCTGGAGCAGATGGTGGACCGCTGGGGGGTGGACCCGCACGACGAGGGCAAGACGGTGTGGTTCGAGCTCGGCACCCTGGCGGGTCCGGCCCGCGGACGGCAGGTCATGGAGGTTGACCCCACCGGACCGGCAGCCGACACCACCGTCCACTGCGTTGACGTCGAGCTGCTCGGTGTGCCCTTGCTCCTGCACTCGGCCTGGCAGATGCAGGCTGAGTCCCTGCTGCGTGAGTACCTCCTCAGCCGCCTCGACGACGACAACGGCACGTACGAGATCGAGCGGCATGCGGCGGCCTCGGACGCGATGGCCCTCCTCCAGGAGCAGGTGCCCGCCCCGCTCCTCGACGAGGATCCCGAGGCTCTCATGGCCGCGGCCGTGGAGCCATATGTCTCGGCGGAGCGAGTAGTCGTGAGCGTCCCGGCGCCCTCCGTCCCGCACTTCGCGCTGTTGGCCGAGATCCTCGAGACCGCGACCGACATGGCCGACGCCGGCACGCTCCTGACCCCGCCCACGCAGCCCGAGGTCCAGTCGCTCCGGCGGTGGCTCTGCTCCGAGGTCGTCCACCAGAGCGATCGGCGCCCCCCACAGCCGTGGGACGCCGACCTCGCGGACGCCTCTCCTCCTCGGGTCCCCGCCGAGTGGGACTCCAGCGTCGTCTCCACCGCGGTCGGGGCGATGCTCGCCGCCGACGACACGAACCGGATCCTCGCCGTCAGCCCCGCCGCCGTCGCGCTCCTCGGGTACGGCGACGCCTCCGAGCTCGTCCTCCGGCGGCTCGTCGAGATCATCCCGCGCCGCTACCGCCAGGCACATCTGGCCGGGTTCACCCTGCACCTCTTCGCCGGCCGCGGCCCGCTGCTGAGCACCACGGTGCTCGTCCCGGCGCTCCGCAGGGACGGCTCTGAGATCACCGTGGAGATGCGCGTCAGCGCGCTCCGGCTGCCGGAGGGGCGTAGAGCGTTCATCGCCGAGCTGAGCGAACCAGCTGCCTAGTGGCCGGTCAGCACGGAATTCCCTTGTTTCCTTGGTGATTGCCTGGCTCTCAGCGCGAGAAATGTCGGTGGCTGTCCGTAGGTTGGGGGCATGTCGAAGAAGCCTGCACCCGTCCCGGCTCCGCCTCCTCCGGAGGACGTGGAGGTGTTCGGGCTGGGGGACGCGGCGACGTTGGCGTTCGTGGTCGAGCGGCGCCGCCGGCAGGACCGTGCGGCGGCCGACGAGCTGCGGGGGGTCGCGGCGTTCGCGGACGCGCACCGGGTGGACGAGTCCGACCCGATGATCGTGCGGGCGATCGAACCGGAGCTGGGGCCGTGGTACTACGGGCCGCTGCTCGGCCGGGAGCGGGAGCTGCGGTTGGCCGGTCAGGGTGGGTTCGCGGTGTGTGAGTTCGCGGTCTGTGAGCTGGCCGCGGCGCTGGGGATCTCCGAGGCCGCCGGACGGGTCTATGTGGGGC
>DASSBB010000070.1:0-76696 GCA_035699145.1 Marmoricola sp. | reverse complement strand
TCCCCACTCGTCCCGGGGAGGTGGTTGAGAAGTCCCGGCACATGCGCGGATCGTCGAGCTTGGAACCAGCGATTCGGGACCTGAGGAGGTTCGGATGGGCATTCATGAAAGCACACCGTCGGGGACGCTGACCTCTCTCCCCCGCGGCGGACTGGACGGGCTGCCGATGCTGATTCCGATCCCGCGGGCCGCGCAGCTGCTCGGCATCAGCCGCTCCGCCGCGTACCGCTGCGCGGCCTGCGGAGACCTCCCGACGACCCACCTGGGTGGCCGGGTCTACATCGTCACCGCCAAGCTGCGGGAGCTGTTGGAGTCGGCGTGAAGGGCACCGTCCGTCGCCGCTCCAACGGTGACTGGGAGTACCGGTTCGATGCGGGTATCGACCCGCTCACCGGCAAGCGTCGCCGGCCCGGCCGGTCTGGCTTTCGGACCCGTCGGGAGGCCGAGCAGGCGCTCCGGGGTGCCATCTCCGCTCATGAGCATGGCCGCACTGTGCGCGCCTCGGGCCGGACCGTCGCTCAGTTCCTCGAGGAGTGGCACGCCGCGATCAAGCCGAGCGTGCGGGCGAGCACCTGGGCGACCTACCGCAACTACCTGCGCTTCTACGTCGTCCCGCACATCGGTGAGACCCGACTTCAGGACCTCACCCCAGTGCGGCTGAACCTGCTCTATGGGCACCTCATGGATCGCGGCCGGGTCCGCGGCGAAGGTGGCCTCGCTCCGAAGACGATCGTCAACGTCCACCGGATGCTGCACCGCGCGCTGCGCGACGGGGTCCGCTGGGACATGACTCCTCGCAACGCCGCCGAGGACGCCCAGCCGCCGCGAGCCGGCCGGCCCCGGTTGACGGTGTGGGACCCCGAGGAGATGGGCCGGTTCGTCGACCAGGTCCGCGGCGACCGGTTCTACGCGTTGTGGCTGCTTGCCGCCACCACCGGCATGCGCCGCGGCGAGCTCTCTGGGTTGCTGAGCACCGACGTCGACTTCAAGCACGCCCGAGTCAGCCCCACGAGCCCCAGGGTGTCCGTCAACGGCCAGGTCCGGGATTCGGAGGCGAAGACCGAGGCCGGCATCCGGGTGATGGCGCTGGACCCGGTGACGCTGCAGGCGCTGCGGGCGTACGTCGAGATGTGGGCTGAGGAGCGCCGGCTGCTCGGCCAGCCCCGCAAGCTGCTGTTCGTCCGACCCGACGGGACCCCCGTTCACCCCGACACAGTCACCGACATGTTCGGCAAGCACCTCGCCGCCGCGGGACTGCCGAAAATTCGGCTCCATGATCTGAGGCACTCCTACGCCTCCGCGGCGCTGAAGTCCGGCGTCTCCCCCAAGGTCGTCAGCGAGCGGCTCGGGCACACCAGCGCCGCCTTCACGATGCAGACCTACATGCACGTCATCCCCGGCATGGACGCCGCGGCCGCCAACCAAATCGCCGATCTGATCCTTGGCCGCGGTGACGAGTTTGAAGCTTCGACGGACGCAGAAATGGACGCAGGAGACGACGATGAGGCCGAATGAGCAGTGGACGACGACAAACGTTGAGGTCACAGGGTGGGCGCAGCAGGGATCGAACCTGCGACCGCTGGTTTGTAAGACCAGAGCTCTACCGCTGAGCTATACGCCCCGAAGCGCTGCGAAGCCTATGACAGCACGGGGCTGGTCCACGAGGCGGGCGAAAAACAGCGCAGCCGCTGGCGTCTCGGGTCACCAGCGGCTGCAGGACTATTCTGCAACGACGGACGCGGATCTGTCACCCCGAACCTGCAAACACCACGAATTTCTTTACTTTTCGGCGCTGAGGGCGTCGAGAACGTCGATGTAAGTACCAAGGTTCCGCGACTCCGCCATCTCCGAGTGCGTCGACCAGGCCACCCGGCCGGCCCGGTCCACGACGAAGGTCGACCGCCGGGGACACCCGCGGTCGCCGTCGAGGACGCCGTACGCCGAGGCGACCGCGCCATGCGGCCAGAAGTCGGAGAGGAGCGGGAACGGGAGGTCGTCCGCCTCGGCGAACGCACGGAGCGAGAACATCGAGTCGCAGGAGACCGCCAGCAGGACCCGGTCGTCGCGGTCGAACGCCGGCCAGGCGTCCCGCAGCGCGGCCAGCTCGCCGGTGCAGACCCGGCTGAACGCGTAGGGGTAGAAGACGAGCAGCACATTCCGGGTGCCACGGAACGACGAGAGCCGGACCGGGGCGCCGTGCTGGTCACGCAGCTCGAAGTCGGGCGCCTCGCTCCCCTCCGACAGCCCGGGGACGCTCACCCGCCGTCCTCCTCCAGCTCGCGCTTGAGCAGCTTGCCGGTGGCGTTGCGGGGCAGCTCGTCCCTGAACACGATCTCGCGCGGCACCTTGAAGCGGGCGAGGTTCGACTTCACGTGCGCCTTGAGGTCGTCCTCGCTCGCCTCCTTGCCGTCCTCGAGGACGACGAACGCCCTGAGCCGCTTGCCCCACTCGTCGTCGTCGACGCCGATGACCGCGGCCTCGTGCACCGCCTCGTGGCGGCTGAGGCAGTCCTCGACCTCCGGGGGGAACACGTTCTCCCCTCCGGAGACGATCATCTCGTCGTCCCGCCCCTCGACGAAGAGCCGGCCGTCCTCGTCGAACCTGCCGACGTCGCCGCTGCTCATCAGCCCGTCGATCATCTCCTTGTGGCCGCCGCCGGTGTACCCCCCGAAGAGGACTCCGTTCCCCACGAAGATCCGGCCGGTCTCGCCGGCGGGGACGGGACGGTCGTTCTCGTCGTAGATCCGGACGAGGGTGGCGTGCGGGGGCTTGCCCGCCGTGCCCGGCGCCTCGCGCAGGTCCCGCGGGGTGGCGACGGTGGCGTAGGCGACCTCGGTCGAGCCGTAGATGTTGTAGAGGTTGTCGCCGAACTGGTCCATCCACTCCACGCCGAGGTCGCCGGGGAGGGCGGAGCCGGAGGCCGCGACGACCTTGAGGTTCGCGACGTCGTAGGAGTCGAGCGTCTCCGGAGAGAGCTTCATGATCCGCTGGAGCATCACCGGGATGACGACGAGGGAGTCGCAGTCGTGCTCGGCCACCGCTTCCAGGCACCCCTCGGGGTCGAACCTCCGCCGGAGCACGATCGTGGACTCGAGCAGCATGGCGAGCGCCAGGTGCGCGAAACCCCAGGTGTGGAAGAGCGGCGCGGCGATGTGGGTCTTCCACCCTCGCCGCAGCGGCATCCGCGACAGCAGCGAGACGGCCGCGCCGATCCCGGCCTCGCTGCGGGACGCGCCCTTGGGTGTGCCGGTCGTGCCCGAGGTCAGGATGATGATGCGGCTCTGCCTGTCGGGGACGGGAAGGCGGACGTCGGCGGAGCCCTTCTCGATCAGCTCCTCGAGCGTGGGTACGTCGACGGGGCCACCGTCCGACCAGGCGACGACCCGCCGGACGGCGTCCCCGACGTCCCCGGCGAGCTCGGCGAACTCCTCGTCGTGGACGAGCAGCGCCGGCCTCTCCCGGTCGAGGACCTCATGAAGCTGGGGGGCGGCGAACGCGGTGTTGAGGTAGAGCAGGTCGGCGCCGAGCTTCGCGGCCGCGAGGCTCGCGTCGACGAAGCCGCGGTGGTTGCGCGCCAGGATCGCCACGCCGTCTCCGGGGCCGACGCCGAGGCGGCGGAGCGAGTCGGCGAGCGCGGTGCCGCGGTCGTCCATCTCCTTGAACGTGAGCGGACCGATCTCGTCGACGAGGCCGATCCCGCCCGGGTTGCGCAGCGCCAGCGCGGCGAACCCGCCGGCCGGGCCGACGCCGTGCCGGACGAGCGTCAGCGTGAGCCTGGCCAGCGTCACCGGCGAGTAGGGGCGGAGAACGCCGCTGCCGGCCAGCACCCGGGCCTTGGTCACCTGGTCGGTGACCGCCGCCGCGATCAGCTTGCTGCTGGGCACGTCACCGCGCGGCGGACTTGGGGGCGGCGAGCCGGGTGGCCGTCCAGTCCTTGCTGACCGCGGCGGTGGTGGTGATCGCGAGCCCCGCGACCGGGGCCGCCTCGGTCACGTCCGCGGCGTCCACCGCGTTCGGGCGGCCGACCTTGGGGGTGACCAGCCAGATCACGCCGCCGGCGACCAGGTCGGTCAGGGAGTCTACGAGCGCGTCGACGAGGTCGCCGTCTCCGTCTCGCCACCAGAGCACGACCGCGTCGACCACGTTGCCGTAGTCGCCGTCGACCATGTCGGCGTCGATGGCGTCCTCGATCTGGACCCGAAGATCGTCGTCGACGTCCTCGTCCCAGCCGAGCTCCTGGACGACGGAGCCAGGTCCCAGCCCCATCCGCACACCGGCATTACCGGTGTCCGCGCCACCGGTGGTCGCGCTCAAGTCAGGCTCCTCCTTCATGTTGCACGGGACCGCTGCGGGTCCGTGCGTCCGGGTATCCCGTGTAGTCCACCGGATGAGCGGCCCAGGTGCAACCCGTCCGGCTACTCGCGGGTACTTCCGTCGGCTGTAAGTTGGGATCGTGGCTACCCAGGACCGACACCAGGAGCGCCCCGCCGTGATCCACGAGGGCCTCCCCACCCAGCTCCCCGACATCGACCCGGACGAGACCCATGAGTGGCTCGAGTCGCTGGACAAGATGATCGACGACCGAGGCCGTGAGCGCGCGCGCTACCTCATGCTCAAGCTGCTCGAGCGGTCCCGCGAGAAGCAGGTCGGGGTCCCCGCCCTGCGGAGCACCGACTACATCAACACGATCCCGCCGGAGCGGGAGCCGTGGTTCCCCGGCGACGAGGACGTCGAGCGGCGGATCCGGGCGTTCCTGCGGTGGAACGCCGCGATCATGGTGTCCGCGGCCAACCGCAAGGGGCTCGAGGTCGGCGGTCACATCGCCACCTACCAGTCCTCGGCCTCGCTCTACGAAGTCGGCTTCAACCACTTCTTCCGCGGCAAGGACCACCCGGGCGGCGGTGACCAGGTCTTCTTCCAGGGCCACGCCTCCCCCGGCATCTACGCCCGGGCGTTCCTCGAGGGCCGATTGACCGAGGAACAGCTCATGCGGTTCCGCCAGGAGGTCCAGCACGGCCCCGGCCAGGGGCTGCCGTCGTACCCCCACCCGCGACTGATGCCGGACTTCTGGGAGTTCCCCACGGTCTCCATGGGCATCGGCGCGCTCAACTCGATCTACCAGGCGCGGTTCAACCGCTACCTGCACAACCGCGGGATCAAGGACACCAGCGAGCAGCGCGTCTGGACGTTCCTCGGCGACGGCGAGATGGGCGAGCCCGAGTCGCTCGGCGCGATCGGCCTCGCCGCCCGTGAGGAGCTCGACAACCTCACGTTCGTCATCAACTGCAACCTGCAGCAGCTCGACGGGCCGGTGCGCGGCAACGGCAAGATCATGCAGGAGCTCGAGGCCTACTTCCGCGGCGCCGGGTGGAACGTCATCAAGGTCGTCTGGGGGCGCGAGTGGGACCCGCTGCTGGCCCGCGACGTCGACGGCGTCCTCGTCAACAAGATGAACAGCACCCCGGACGGCCAGTTCCAGACCTACTCGGTCGAGACCGGCGACTACGTGCGCCAGGACTTCTTCGGCGGCGACCCCCGGCTGCGCAAGATGGTCGAGCACATGAGCGACGACCAGATCCGCAAGCTGCCGCGTGGCGGCCACGACTACCGCAAGGTCTACGCGGCGTTCGACGCGGCCACCAACCACGTCGGCCAGCCGACCGTGATCCTCGCCAAGACGATCAAGGGGTGGACGATCGAGGCGCTCGAGGGGCGCAACGCCACCCACCAGATGAAGAAGCTGACCCCTGACAACGTCAAGAAGTTCCGGGACCGGCTCTACCTCCCGATCAGCGACCGCGACATCGACGACTCCTACGAGCGGACCGGCGTCCCGCCCCTGTTCCACCCCGGCGCGGAGTCCGACGAGATCCAGTACATGATGGAGCGGCGCAAGCAGCTCGGCGGCTCGCTGCCGAAGCGGGTCGTGCGCGCCAAGCCGCTGAAGCTCCCCGGCGACAAGGTGTACGCCGAGCTCAAGCAGGGGTCCGGGAAGCAGGCGGTGGCCACCACCATGGCCCTGGTGCGGCTGATCAAGGACCTCATCAAGGACCCCGAGATCGGCGAGCGCATCGTGCCGATCGCGCCGGACGAGTTCCGCACGTTCGGCATGGACTCGATGTTCTCGACGCACAAGCTCTACAGCCCGCACGGGCAGACCTACGAGTCGGTCGACCGCAAGCTCCTCCTCGCCTACAAGGAGTCGCAGCAGGGCCAGCTGCTCCACGAGGGGATCTCCGAGGCCGGCTCGATGGCGTCGGCGACGGCGGCCGGTGGGTCGTACTCCACGCACGGCGAGCCGATGATCCCGTTCTACATCTTCTACTCGATGTTCGGGTTCCAGCGGACCGGCGACTGGATCTGGGCGATGGCCGACCAGATGTCACGCGGCTTCCTCATCGGCGCCACCGCGGGGCGGACCACCCTGACCGGCGAGGGGCTCCAGCACGCCGACGGCCACTCGCCGCTCCTCGCGGCGACCAACCCCGCGGTCGTCCACTACGACCCGGCGCTGGCCTACGAGGTCAGCCACATCGTCCAGGACGGGCTGCGCCGGATGTACGGCACCGACGAGGAGCACCCCCAGGGCGAACCGGTCATCTTTTACCTCACCGTCTACAACGAGCCGCTCGTGCAGCCGAAGGAGCCGGAGAACCTCGACGTCGACGGGCTCCTCAAGGGGCTCTACAAGGTCGCCGACGCGCCGGCGTCGGCCCCCGAGGGCGCCCCGCAGGTGCAGCTGCTCGCGTCCGGCGTCGGGTTCCCGTGGGTCACCGAGGCGGCCCGCCTCCTCGCCGAGGAGTGGGGCGTCGCCGCGTCCACGTGGTCGGTCACCTCGTGGAACGAGCTGGCCCGGGACGGCGTCGCGGTCGAGGAGTGGAACCTCCTCCACCCCTCGGAGGAGCCGCGGACGCCGTACGTCACCACGAAGCTGCGGGACGCCCAGGGCCCGTTCGTCGCTGTCTCGGACTTCATGCGCGCGGTGCAGAACCAGATCGCGAAGTGGGTCCCCGGGGACTACCACGCGCTCGGCACGGACGGCTTCGGCTTCGCCGACACCCGGCCGGCCGCACGACGGTTCTTCCACGTCGACGCCCAGTCGGTCGTGGTCCAGGCGCTCGCCGCGCTCGCCGAGCGGGGCGAGGTGAAGCAGGAGGTCGTCCAGGAGGCGTTCGACAAGTACCGCATCGACGACCCGACGGCCGTCGCCGGCGTGCAGCAGGAGGGCGGCGACGCCTGAGGCGGAGCCCTCGTAGGGTGGTCGCATGACGCGGAGCCGGACCCGGGCGCAAGTGGCTCGGCAGCTCCAGCGCGCGGTCGGCGACGTCACCAAGGCGTCCCTGGCGCGCATGGAGCGGGAGATGCCGTGGTTCGGCGAGCTCCCCGCCGAGCACCGCGCCTGGATCGGGATGGTCCTCCAGGCCGGCTACAACAGCTTCGTCACGTGGTACCGCTCCCCCGACCAACCGGCGCCACACCTCACCGTCGAGGTCTTCGGCACCGCCCCACGCTCGTTCGCGGGCGTCATCAACCTCCAGCAGACCGTGGCGATGATCCGGCTGAGCATCGAGGTGGCCGAGGCGGAGCTCAGCGAGGCCGTCACCCCGGAGCACGCGGCGGAGGTCCGCGAGAGCATCCTCCGCTACGGCCGGGAGCTCGCGTTCGCGACCGCGGACATCTACGCCCATGCCGCGGAGATGCGCGGCGCCTGGGACGCCCGTCTCGAGGCGCTCGTCGTCGACTCGATCATGCGCGGCGACGCCGACGAGACGATCCGCACGAGGGCGAGCGCCCTGGGGTGGGTCGAGGCCGGCAACGTCGCCGTGGTCGTCGGCCGGGCGCCGGAGGCGGAGGAGGCGGCCCGGCAGGGGCTCGTCGACGAGCTGAGGCTCATCGCCAAGCACGCCGGGCTCGACGCGCTCGGGGCGATCCAGGGCGACCGGCTCGTCGTCGTGGTCGGCGGGGTGTCTGATCCGGACAAAGCCGGAGCCCTTCTGACTCCGCACTTCGGCGCCGGCCCGGTGGTCGTCGGCCCGGTCGTGGCCGACCTGCTGCAGGCGCACACCTCAGCCGCGTCCGCCGTGGCGGGGCTGCGTGCGGCAGCCGCCTGGCCGGTGACCCCTGCGCCGGTGACGAGCGACGACCTCCTCGCGGAGCGCGCCCTCGACGGGGACTCGATCGCGAGGCGCGCCCTGGTGTCGGACGTCTACACCCCGCTGCGCATCGCCGGTCCGGAGCTGCTCGAGACGCTCACGGCCTACCTGGACCAGGGCGGTTCCATCGAGGGGACGGCGCGCGTCCTGTTCGTCCACCCCAACACGGTCCGCTACCGGCTGCGACGGATCGGCGACGTGACCGGCCTCTCGCCGACCGATGCCCGTCAGGCCTTCACCCTCAGGATCGCGGTCGTCCTGGGCCGGTTGGAGGACCGGATCCAGATCGCGACGCCGCCCTTGTAGGGTTCCTACAAGTTTGCCCCCCGCATCTTCGTGCGGGTCTCAGGCGAATGAGACCGAGCTGACCGGGCACAGTGAAGACATGCTCGTCATCGTTGCTCCAGGCCAAGGCGCCCAGACCCCCGGTTTCCTCGAGCCGTGGCTCGAGGACCCGACGTACACCGAGCGGATGCGCTGGCTCTCGGCCGTGACCGACCTCGACCTCGTCCACTACGGCACCAAGGCGGACGCGGACACCATCCGCGACACCGCGGTGGCCCAGCCGCTGCTGGTGGCCTCGGTCCTCGTGACCGCGCTCGAGCTGTTCCCGCAGCCGGCCGACGCCTTCGACAAGATCGGCGCGGTCGCCGGCCACAGCGTCGGCGAGCTCGCCGCCGCGGCCGGCGCCCGGGCGATCACCGCCGAGCAGGCGATGGTCCTCGTCCGCGAGCGCGGCAAGGCGATGGCGAAGGCCGCCGCGACGACACCGACGAGCATGACCGCCGTCCTCGGCGGCGACCGTGAGGAGGTGCTCGCCAAGCTCACCGAGCACGGCCTCACCCCCGCGAACGACAACGGCCCTGGCCAGATCGTCGCCGCCGGGACGGTGGACCAGCTGGCCGCCCTCTCCGCCGACCCGCCGGCGAAGGCCCGGCTCATGCCGCTCTCGGTCGCCGGCGCCTTCCACACCGACCACATGGCCCCGGCCGTGGACCACGTCGCCGGGCTCGCCCGCGCCGTGTCGACCCACGACCCCCGCACACCGGTGATCTCCAACCGCGACGGCCAGGTCGTCCACGACGGGCGTGAGGTCCTCAACCGGATCGTCAGCCAGATCGGCCGCCCGGTCCGCTGGGACCTCTGCATGGAGACGATGCTCGACCTCGGCGTCACCGGCCTCCTCGAGATGCCGCCGGCCGGCACGCTGACCGGGATCGCCAGGCGGGCGATGAAGGGCGTCGAGACGTTCGCGCTCAAGACGCCCGACCAGCTCGACGACGCGCGCGCGTTCGTCGACAAGCACGGCGCGCCCTCGAGCCTGGACGGCACGCCCACGTGGCGGATGCTCGTCTCGCCGTCGAAGGGCACGTTCCACCAGACCCCCGACCTCGCCGAGGGTGGCCGGCTGCCGGCCCAGGCCACGATCGGTGCCGTCGCCGGGCTGCGCGACGAGACTCCGGTGACGGCTCCGCACGGCGGCACGATCGTCGAGTGGCTCGTCCACGACGGCGACCTGGTCTCCCCCGGTCAGCCCCTCATCCGCCTGCACCCCGAGGGAGTCTCCTCATGACCGCACTCGCCCCCGTGGCCGGAGCCACCAACACCGCCATCCTCGGGATCGGCTCCTACCGGCCCAGTCAGGTCGTTCCCAACGCCGACATCGTCGAGGCGATCGACTCCTCCGACGAGTGGATCCAGCAGCGGTCGGGGATCAAGAGCCGCCGCTTCGCCACCGACGAGGAGTCGGTGCAGATGATGTCCGTCGCCTCCTCCCGCATCGCGATGGAGCGGGCCGGCATCGAGGCCGCCCAGGTCGACGGCGTCATCGTGGCGACGGTCACGCACATGATGCAGACGCCCGCCGTGGCGACCATGGTCGCCCACGAGCTCGGGCTGCACCGCCCGGTCGCCTTCGACATCAGCGCCGCCTGTGCCGGCTTCTGCCACGGTGTGGCGCTCGCCTCCGACATGATCCGCGGCGGGAGCGCGAAGTACGTCCTCGTGGTCGGCGTGGAGCGGCTCTCGGACATCCTCGACCGCACCGACCGCGGCACCGCGTTCATCTTCGGGGACGGCGCCGGTGCCGTCGTCGTAGGACCCTCCGACGAGCCCGGCATCGGACCGGTCGTCTGGGGCTCGGACGGCGAGCAGCAGGACCTGATCCGCCAGCGCGAGGACTGGCGGGAGGTGATCGCGTCGGACAACCCGCGGATGCCGCACCTCGTCATGCAGGGCAACGCGGTCTTCAGATGGGCGGCGTTCGAGATGGCGAAGGTCGCCCACGAGGCGCTCGACCGCAGCGGCATCACGGCCGATGACCTCGACGTGTTCGTCCCGCACCAGGCCAACATGCGCATCACCGACGCGATGGCCCGCTCGATGAAGCTTCCCGAACGGGTCGTCATCGCCCGCGACATCGCCGAGCAGGGCAACACCTCCGCCGCCTCGATCCCGCTCGCCCTCGACCGCCTGGTCGAGTCCGGTGAGGCGAAGAGCGGCGACACCGCCCTGCTGATCGCCTTCGGGGCCGGACTCGCCTACGCGGCGCAGGTCGTCAAGGTCCCCTGATCCGTCGGCCGCGCACCGAGCGCGGTCGTCCAGCACAGCCAGAGCACACAAGAACCACCAACCCAGAGAAGGAGCCCCCGTGGCAGACAAGACCGAGATCCAGGCCGACCTCGCCACCATCGTGGAGGAGATCGCCGGCGTCCCCGCCGACGACGTCCAGATGGACAAGGAGTTCGTCGCCGACCTCGACGTCGACTCGCTGTCGATGGTGGAGATCGTCGTCGCCGCCGAGGAGAAGTTCGGCGTCCGGATCCCCGACGACCAGGTCAAGAACCTCAAGACCGTGGGCGACGCCGTCGACTTCATCGACAGCGCCCAGGCCTGACCCGACCATCTGCGACCCGGCCGTCCGTGGCCGCCCGAGGGCACCACGGGCGTCGGGGTCGACGAGAAGTGAGCTGAATCCCATGACTGCGACCCGCGTTCTCGTGACCGGCCTCGGCGCGACCTCCCCCGTCGGGGGCGACGTAGCCAGCACCTGGTCCGCCCTCCTGTCCGGCCAGTCCGGCGTCGACACCCTGAAGCAGGACTGGGCCCAGGAGCTCGGCACCCAGATCGGTGGCGAGGCAGCGGTCGACCCGACCGACGTCCTCGACCGCGTCAAGGCCCGGCGCCTCGACCGCTCCGGCCAGCTGGCGATGGTCGCCGCCATCGAGGCCTGGCGCGACGCCGGCCTCGCCGGTGACGACGCCCCCGAGCTCGACGGCGAGCGGGTCGGCGTCGCTCTCGCCTCCGGGATCGGCGGCGTGCAGACCCTCCTGAACAACTACGACGCCCTCCGGGACAAGGGCCCCCGCCGGGTGTCCCCGCTCGCCATCCCGATGCTGATGCCGAACGGACCTGCTGCCGCGATCGGCCTCTACGTCGGCGCCAAGGCGGGGGTGCACACCCCGGTGTCGGCGTGCGCGTCCGGCAACGAGGCGATCGCGCTCGGCATGGACATGATCCGGCTGGGCAGGGCCGACGTCGTGGTCGTCGGCGGCACCGAGGCCGCGATCCACGCGCTGCCGATGGCCGCGTTCGGCCAGATGATGGCGCTGTCGAAGCGCAACGACGAGCCCGAGCGGGCCTCCCGCCCGTGGGACAAGGGGCGCGACGGCTTCGTCATGGGCGAGGGCGCTGCCTGCCTCGTCCTCGAGTCCGAGGAGCACGCGACCGCCCGCGGAGCGCACGTGTACGCCGAGGCGGCCGGTGCCGGGATCACCGCCGACGCCCACGACATCGCCCAGCCGGACCCCGCCGGCCTCGGGGCGACCCGGGCCATGAAGCGAGCCCTGCAGGACGCCGGGCTCACCCCCGGCGAGATCGCCCACGTCAACGCCCATGCGACCTCCACGCCGCAGGGCGACCTCGCCGAGGCGCTGGCGATCCGCCAGGCGCTCGGCGACGAGGCGGCCGAGCACCTCGTGCTCACCTCGACCAAGTCGATGACCGGCCACCTCCTCGGCGCCGCCGGCGCCCTCGAGTCGGTCGCGACGGTGCTTGCGCTCCGGGACCGCGTGGTCCCCCCGACGATCAACCTCGAGGACCCCGAGGACATCGGGCTCGACGTCGCCACCGAGCGCCGCGACCTCCCCGCGGAGGGGACGCTCGCCGCGCTCAACAACTCCTTCGGCTTCGGCGGCCACAACGTCGCCATCGCCTTCCGCAGCGTCTGACGCCGTACCCGCAGGAGAACCCATGACCGCAGCGCCCGTCGCCCCGGCCACACCCGCGCGGGTCAAGCTTCCTCGAGAGCAGGACCCCCGCAACCCGATCCACCGGCTCTCCGCACTGTTCGACGCGGGGTCCCTGACGCTGGTCAGCGAGGACGACGACAGCGGCATGCTCGCCGCGACCGGCACCGTCGACGGCTCGCCCGTCGTCGCGTTCTGCTCCGACGCCACCGTCATGGGCGGGGCGATGGGCGAGGTCGGCTGCAAGGTCGTCGTGCGGGCCTACGAGCGCGCGCTGGCCGACGGCGTCCCGATCGTCGGGCTGTGGCATTCCGGCGGCGCCCGGCTCGCCGAGGGGGTCCGGTCGCTCCACGCGGTCGGGGAGATCTTCCACGTCATGACCCAGGCCTCGGGCAAGGTGCCCCAGATCTCGGTCGTGCTCGGCCCGGCCGCGGGCGGCGCGGCGTACGGCCCGGCGCTCACCGACGTCGTCGTGCTCGGCCCGGAGGGACGGATCTTCGTGACCGGCCCCGACGTGGTCCGCTCGGTCACGGGCGAGGACGTCGACATGCTGCGGCTCGGCGGTCCGGAGCCGCACGGGCGGCGCTCCGGCGTCGTGCACATCCTCACCGACTCCGAGCAGGAGGCGATGGCGCGGGGCCGTCAGGTCGCTGCCCTGCTGGGCGCCCAGGGCTCGCTCGACCCCGCTGCCGTGCACGACGTCGACCTCGCCGAGGCCCTCCCGGAGTCCCGCAAGCGCGCCTACGACGTGCACCCGCTCGTCGAGCACATCCTCGACGAACGCAGCGTCGTGGAGCTCCACGAGCGGTGGGCCCCCAACGTCGTCACCGCCCTCGGCCGGCTCGGTGGCCGCACCGTCGGCGTGGTGGCGAACAACCCGCTGCGGCTCGGCGGCTGCCTGGACTCCGCCTCGGCGGAGAAGGCGGCGCGGTTCGTGCGGATGTGCGACGCCTTCGGGGTGCCGCTGGTCGTCCTCGTCGACGTCCCCGGCTACCTCCCCGGTGTCGGGCAGGAGTGGGACGGCGTCGTGCGACGCGGAGCGAAGCTCCTCCACGCGTTCAGTGAGTGCTCGGTGCCGCGGGTGACGCTGGTGACCCGCAAGACCTACGGCGGCGCCTACATCGCGATGAACGCCCGCTCGCTCGGCGCCACCAAGGTCTTCGCCTGGCCCGGGGCCGAGGTCGCGGTCATGGGTGCGGTCGCGGCGGTCCGGATCCTGCACCGCCGCAAGCTGCTCGAGGTGGCCCCCGACCTCCGCGCCCGCGTGGAGGCGGAGCTCGCCGCGGAGCACGAGCGGATCGCCGGCGGGGTCGAGGCGGCGGTCGAGCTCGGGGTGGTCGACGAGATCGTCGCGCCGGACCGCACCAGGACCGCTCTCGCCGGCGCCATCGCCGACGCGCTCGCCGCCGACCCCGACCCGCGCGGCCACCACGGGAACATCCCGCTCTGAGCGAGCAGAGACGCGCCCGCCTGGTCACCCGGCACCACATCGACGGGTCGGGCGCCAGCGCGCTCCAGGCCACCCACGCGGTCGTCGCACTGCACGCCACCGACCCGTCAACCGTCTTCCTGTCCGTCCTCGCCCGGTGCGCCGGGCTCACCCTGGCGGACGTCGCCACGGAGCTGTACGACGAGCGGGCGCTCGTCCGGATGATGGCGATGCGCCGCACGCTCTTCGTGGCCCCGCTCGACCTCGCGCCGGTCGTGCACCACGCGGCGTCGGTCGACGTCGCAGCGACCATCCGCAAGCGGCTCGTCAAGGAGCTCGCCACCGGGCCCACCGATCCGCCGCTCCCCGCCGACGTGGCGGGGTGGCTCGAGGAAGCCGAGCGGTCGGTCGAGACGTACGTCGCCGCGGCCGGCCCGGCCTCTGGCTCGCGCATCGGCGACGCCGTCCCGGCCCTGCGCACCGCGCTCCTCCCCCGCACCACCAAGAAGTACGACGTCCGCCGCACCGTCACCACCAGGGTGCTCACCCTCATGGGAGCCGAGGGGCGACTCGTGCGTGGCCGGCCGCTCGGGCCGTGGACGTCACGGCAGCACACCTGGGAGGCCGCCAGCCAGGTGTGGCCGGACGGCATGCCGGAGCTGGACCGGGAGGAGGCGCGCGCCCGGCTCGTCGAGAGCTACCTCCGCGCCTTCGGGCCGGCCACGGAGGCCGACGTCGCCTGGTGGACCGGCTGGCCGCTGGGAGCCACCCGCAGGGCGCTCGCCGCGCTGGAGACCGCCGACCACGACGGCGGCCTCGTGATGGCGGACGACACCGACCCCGTCGTCGTACCGCCTCCGCGCGCAGCGCTGCTGCCCGCGCTGGACCCCACCCCGATGGGGTGGAAGCAGCGGGAGTGGTTCCTTCCCGAGGACCCGACCGGGCTCTACGACTCCTACGGCAACATCGGCCCCACCGTCTGGTGGGGCGGCGAGGTGGTGGGGGCATGGACCGTCCGGAAGGACGGGACGGTGACGACCAGGCTCCTGGTCGACCGCGGCCGGGAGGCTGCCGTGACGGTCGAGGCGGCCGCAGAGCGGCTGGGAGATCGCCTCGGAGGGGTGGTCGTCGTCCCGTCCTTCCGGACCCCGCTCGAGCGTGAGCTCGGCGGGAGCTGATGCGTCGGACGCCCTGTCAGACGACCTGGTGGAGCCACCGGACGGGGGCCCCGTCCCCGGCGTGGCGGAACGTCTCGAGCTCGTCGTCCCACGGCTTGCCGAGGAGCTTGTCGATCTCGATCTCGAGGGTGGTCTCTCCCAGCGACGCCTTGACGAGGGCCGCCTTGAGCCGGTCCTCGGGGATCATCAGGTCGCCGTGGAGCCCGGTGACCGCGTGGAAGACGCCGAGGGCCGGGGTCGAGGAGTAGCGCGCGCCCTCGGTGGCGGAGGTGGGCTCCTCGGTGATCTCGAAGCGGAGGTGGTTCCAGCCGCGGAGCGCGGAGGTGATCGCGGCGGCGGCGCCGGCCTCACCGAGCCAGGAGTACTCCGCCCGGTAGGTCCCCGCCTGGGCAGGCTGAGGCGTCCACTCGAGGCTGACGGCATTGCCGAGCACGCCTCCGATCGCCCACTCGATGTGCGGGCACAGCGCAGACGGCGCCGAGTGGACGTAGATGACGCCCCTGGTCGCGTGACGTGAAGTCATCCGTGTGGCCCTCCTGTCGGTCCGGCGTCGAGGTACGCCTTCCCCAGCGATCTCGTGTGGATCCGACAGCGTGGTCACGTGGTGATCACGAAAACGGTATGCGGTTGTCAGCGACCATTGTGCGACACATCGGGCTCTTTTGCCACTTCCACCCCACGGGTCACGCCGACTTCTTGACGCGGCTCCCTGGTGCCTGGTCAGGAGTCGGGTGCAGAGTGGTGCCACTCGACACCACGGGGGTCCGGCGATGACGCAGCAGACCGAGCAGGAACCTCAGGAGCAGGACGAGGCCGGCCTCAAGCGGGTGCTGGGGCCCAAGCTGCTCCTGCTCTTCATCGTGGGTGACATCCTCGGCGCCGGCGTCTACGCGGTGACCGGCGACATCGCCGGGCAGGTGGGCGGGCTGGCGTGGCTCCCGTTCCTCGTCGCGTTCGCGGTCGCCGGGCTCACCGCGCTGTCCTACCTGGAGCTGGTGACGAAGTACCCCCAGGCGGCCGGGGCAGCGCTCTACGCGCACAAGGCTTTCGGGCTGCACTTCGTGACGTTCCTCGTGGCGTTCGCGGTCGTGTGTTCGGGGATCACGAGCGCCTCGACCTCGTCGGCGCTCCTCGCCTCGAACCTGCTCATCGGGCTCGACGAGACCCTCGGCGGCGCCGGTCTCGGCTGGCTGCCCGTGCCCACGGGTGAGGCCGCGGCACTGGTGACCGCGCTGGCCTTCATGCTCGTGCTGGCGCTGATCAACCTCCGGGGCGTCAACGAGAGCGTCAAGTTCAACGTGGTCCTCACCCTCGTCGAGCTCACCGCCCTCGCCATCGTCATCGGCATCGGCTTCTGGGTCATGTCGCAGGGCGACGCCGACCTGTCCCGGCTCACCGAGCTGACCAGCCCCAAGGAGACCGGCGTGCTCCTGGCGGTGACGATGGCGACCGCCCTCGCGTTCTTCTCCATGGTCGGGTTCGAGGACTCGGTCAACATGGTCGAGGAGACGAACGACCCGCGGCGGGTCTTCCCGCGGGCGATGCTCACCGGGCTCGGGATCGCCGTCGTGCTCTACATGCTGGTCGCCGTCGCGGTGGTCGCCGTGCTGTCCCTCGACCAGATCGCCGAGGGCGCCGACAGCGAGGAGGGCGTGCTCCTCGCCGTGGTGCGGCAGGGGCTGCCCGAGTTCCCGACCGCCCAGCTCTTCCCGTTCCTCACCGTCTTCGCGGTCGCCAACACCGCACTGATCAACATGCTGATGGCGAGCAGGCTGATCTACGGCATGGCTCGTCAGGACGTGCTCCCCCGCCACCTCGGCCGGGTGCTTCCGGGCCGCCGCTCGCCGTGGACCGCGATCGCGTTCACGACCTCCCTCGCGCTCGCCCTCATCGTCGTCGTGAGCCGGCTCGCCGAGAGCACGGTCAGCGCGCTCGCCGGCACCACGGCCCTGCTGCTCCTGTGCGTGTTCACGGTGGTCAACCTCGCGGTGCTCGTCCTCCGCAAGGACGACCCGCACCGGGACGCCTTCCGCGCGCCGACCGCCGCGCCGGTCATCGGCGGCCTCGCCTGCCTCCTCCTCGCCACCCCGTGGGCCCGCGACCGGGAGGACTGGGTGCAGTACCAGATCGGGGGCGCCATGCTGGGGGTCGGCGTCCTCCTCTGGGCGATCACCGCCTTCATCAACCGCAGGACCCGGCACCAGCGCACCGGGTTCCGCGACATCGAGCACCTCACCGACTGACCGCCATCCGGCGTTCACCGTGACGTTGCAGGAGCCAGCCGACGACGAGCTGGAGCGCCCCGACCACGAGGAACCCGATGTCCCACGCGAGCGGCCCACCGAGGTCGTCGCGCACATGGTGCACGCCGAGCAGGTGGTGGTCGATCAGCCCTTCCACCACGTTGAACAGGCCGTGTCCGAGGATCACTCCGCCGAAGTGGAACGACCAGCTGGGCGCGAGCCGACCCTGGCGCCAGACGACGAGCGTCGCGATCGAGGCGGCGAGCACCAGGAACCAGGCGACGACGTGGAAGAGCCCGTCGGCGACCGTGTTGACCTCCAGCCCGGCAACCGTGGTCGTCGGGTAGTCGTGCACGTCGCTGACCATGTGGTGCCACTGCAGCAGCTGGTGGAGGACGATGCCGTCCACGAAACCACCGAGGCCGAGGCCGTAGAGGAGCCCGGGCACCTTGGAGGGAATCAGCCGGTCGTACCCCGTGGCTCGGGTGCTCATGCGTCCGCCGTACCCGCGCGCCAGTCACGCGACACCCGGAGCATGGTGACCTGCGCATCGGGTAGGGGGAGGTGGAGGGTCGGACCGGCCGGCCCGGGAAGGGACCGCATGACCTCCACCGTCCGTCAGATGCTCGACGCCCACCCAGGTGACCTCCGGGGGCTCGACGTCGAGCAGCTCGCTGCCTGTCTCGAGGCATGTGCCGAGTGCGCGCAGGTGTGCGCCCTCTGCGCGGACGCCTGCCTCGCCGAGGAGGTCGTCATCGATCTCCGGCACTGCATCCGCACCGACCTCGAGTGCGCCGACGTCTGCGCCGCCACCGCTCGCGTGCTGACCCGACGGGAGGCGCACGAGAGCGGCGTCCTCCGCGCGCTGCTGGAGGCGTGCGCGACCGCCTGCCGCAGCTGTGGCGACGAGTGCGCCCAGCACGCCGACATGCACGACCACTGCCGGATCTGCTCCGAGGCGTGCCGGCGGTGCGAGCAAGCCTGCCGCGACCTCCTCGGCTCCCTGCCCTGACCGGACCCTCACGTGGGACGGGTGCGGGTCGGGATCTCGGGGTGGAGGTACGCCGGGTGGCGCGGCGACTTCTACCCGAAGGGGCTCGCGCAGCGCCGGGAGCTCGAGTACGCCTCCGAGCGGCTCACCTCGATCGAGATCAACGGGTCGTTCTACTCGTTGCAGCGCCCGTCGTCGTACGCCTCGTGGCGCGAGCAGACGCCGGACGACTTCGTGTTCGCGGTCAAGGGCGGCCGGTTCATCACGCACATGAAGAAGCTGCGCGGCGTCGAGACGGCGCTGGCGAACTTCTTCGCCTCGGGCGTGCTCGCGCTCGGCACCAAGCTCGGCCCGTTCCTCTGGCAGATTCCCGAGAACCTGCCGTACGACGCGGAGCGGCTCGAGGGGTTCTTCGACCAGCTCCCCCGCACCACCAAGGAGGCGGCACTCCTCGGGACCGGCCATGACGCGAAGGTTGCCGACGACCGCGCGCTCACGACGGTCGACGAGGACCGGCCGCTGCGCCACGCCCTGGAGTTCCGCAGCCAGACCTACTGCACCGACGAGGCGTTCGACCTGATGCGCCGGCACGACATCAGCTGCGTCGTCGCCGACACCGCGGGCCGGTGGCCGCGGCCCGAGGTCAGTACGAGCGACTTCAGGTACGTCCGGCTCCACGGCGACATCGAGCTCTACACCAGCGGCTACTCCCCCGCGGCCCTCGACGGGTGGGCTGCGAAGTGCCTGGCGTGGGCGGAGACCCAGGACGTCTATGTCTACTTCGACAACGACGTGAAGGGGTATGCGCCCCACGACGCGGTGGCGCTCCTCGCCCGGGTGGGACGGCACGCGGACCTCGCGCCATAGTCCTCTCTCGTCATTCCGCATGACTGGATGCCGTGGTTATCTCCTCGTAGGGGATCACGACCGTGCATCTCTCTGTTGTCTCGGGGCGGAGGAACCATGCGTCGCAAGCTTTCGATCACCACTGCCATGTGCGCTCTCTCTCTGGGCGCGGTCAGCGCTCTCACGGCTGTGCCCGTTCCGGCCGTCGAGGCCGCTCCGGCGGCGCCCGGTGCGCCCGGTGCGCCCGGTGCGGCCCAAGCCGCCGCAGGCGCCGGACGACCGGCCTGGCTCGAGCGCCGCGCTCACTCCATGGGGCTGCAGGTGGCGCGCAAGGTCACCGACCACCGGCCCACGGGGAGCGCCAACCCCTACCTGGGTCTCGTCCCGGACCTGGCTCGCGCCGACTACGCGGGCTGGGCCGCCTTCATGGAGCGCAGGGCCGACGCGCGCATGCGCGCGAGGGACTCCGCCCGTGAGGTCGTCCCGTTCGGCTACGACGAGGAGGAGCCCGCCGGCATCTCGGGCTCCAACGACCGGCCGGCCAACGCCGAGGCCATCCCCGGCTTCGGAACTGGCACAGGGGAGGAGTCAGCCGTGCGCATCGCAGGGCAGCTCTCCCCGCCGCGGCTCCCAGCGCGGAGGATCAACACCCGTGAGGACCAGGGTTCCATCCCCAAGGCGACCAACACGGGGATCCCCCGACGTGGCAGCACCGTAGTCGTCCGGTCCCGCATCGGCGACGGGCCGCACGGGCGGGCCAGGAGCGGGCGCGGCGACTTCGACTTCTACAAGGTCCGGGCCCGCGCCGGCCGGACCATCTTCGCGAGCACCGCCGGCGGTGACGAGAGGTTCGACACGATCCTGGTGCTGTTCGACGCGGAGGGCACGGTGCTTGCCGCCAACGACGACTTCCGGGGCCTCCAGAGCGAGCTCCGCTACGAGGTGGCCGACACCGGCTCCTACTACGTCATGGTGTCGGGCTACCTGTCCCTTCCCCGGAACCCGTTCCGGTCGGGCAGCGGCTCCGGTGCGGAGAGCCAGGGGAATTACCGCCTCAAGATGAGCACCGTCGCCGGGGACCGCGACATGTACGCGGTCGAGCTTCAGTCCGGCGACGTCCTCGGCGGCACGGTCAGCGGGCGGGCCGCCGACCTCACGGTGCGCACCCCGAACGGCAAGCGTCGGATCGGCAGCACGTTCGACGCCACCTACATCTACCCGATGGCCTCCCCGCTGCCGGGCGGCGGCCGGTCCACGTTCGCCTACGTGGCCGAGGAGGCCGGGAAGTACACCGTCTCCACGAGCCAGGGCAAGGGCCGCTACTCGATCGACCTCGAGGTCTACCGCCCCGGGAGCGAGGCCAGCGACGGTCGGGTCACCCAGCGGCTCTTCCTCGACTTCGACGGTGCGCGCGTCAACACCGGTGTGTGGTTCGGGCGCGGGGTCTCGCACCTCTCACCGTTGTCCGCGTTCCTCGCCCGGTGGCAGCTGCCCAGCAGCGCCCTCGACGCGGTGATCGACCAGGTCGTGGCCACGGTCCAGGAGAACGTCGACCAGGACCTGCGTGAGCGCGGGCTCAACGACGAGTTCAGGGTCGAGGTCCTCAACAGCCGCGACCATGCCGACGTGTTCGGCCAGCCGAACGTCTCCCGGGTGGTCGTCGGCGGCACCATCGACGAGACCTGGCTGCCGACGATCGGCATCGCGCAGTCGATCGACCCCGGCAACTTCGAGCGGGAGGAGACCGCCCTGGTGCTGCTCGACGTCCTCAGCGGCTCGCGGCGCGAATGGGGCGACGCATCGCTGAACTACTACCTCCGCCCGCGGAGCGACCGGGTCGGGTTCGTCGGCACCGCCGTCGGCAACGTGACGAGCCACGAGATCGGCCACCTCCTCGGCAGCTTCCACGTCGACCAGTTCAACGACGTCCTCAACCTCATGGACCAGGGCGGCAACTTCCCGCTCCTGTACGGGGTGGGGGCGGACGGCGTCGGCGGCACCGCGGACGACCCGGACGTCGACTTCGGCGTGGACACGTTCAACCCGAGCGAGGGGTTCACCGGGCTCGAGGACACGCTCAACAACACCGCCTGGGGCTCCAGCGGCGGCTGACCTCGGCTCGTCGAGGCCGGTGCGGCGCCTAGAATCGCCGCACCGGTCACGCGAGCCCTGGGAGGACGGCCGATGGGCATCATCGTCGACCCGCCCCAGACCGAGGGCCACGGACGGTTGTGGTCGCACGTCGCCAGCGACGCGTCCTTCGAGGAGCTGCACGAGTTCGCGCGTCGGTGCGGGATCCCGGAGCGTGGCTTCGACCGTGACCACTACGACGTCCCCGCCGAGTGGTACGCCAAGCTGGTGTCGGCGGGGGCGGTGCCCGTGTCCTCCCGGGAGCTGGTGAGCCGGCTCGCCCGGTGCGGGCTGCGCAGGCCGAAGGCGCACACCCTGTCCCCACGCCGTCCGGGGCGGATGCTCCTGCGGCCGCCCCGGTTGAGTCCCGGCGACCTCGTGGCGGTGATCCTCCCCGCGGGGCCGGTCGACGAGGACCGCCTGCTGGCCGGCACCGAGGTGCTTCGCGGCTGGGGGCTCGAGGTGCGGCTTCCCGACCGCCGCGCCACCTCGCACCGCTGGCTCGCCGGGTCGGACGAAGCACGCAGCCACGAGCTCACCGCGGCGTGGACCGACCCCGAGGTGCGTGCAGTCTGGGCGGGCAGGGGCGGGTACGGCGTGCACCGACTGCTCGACCACCTCGACTGGGAGCTCCTCGCTCGAGCGGCACCTCGCGTCCTCGTCGGGTTCTCCGACCTCACCGCCCTCCATCAGGCGTTCGCCACGAGACTCGGCCTCGCCTCGGTCCACGGCCCGGGCGTCGCAGCCCTGGGCGAGGCGCACCCGGCGGTGCGAGCCGCGACCCGGGCGCTGGTGATGGAGGGCTCCCCCACCATGCTCACCGGCCGGCCCGGTCCGGTCGCCGGCACGGCCGAGGGGGTGCTCGTCGGTGGCAACCTCACCGTGCTGGCCGCGAGCGCCGGCACCGCCCTCGTGCGACCCGCCGCGGACGGCGTCGCCCTCCTCGAGGACGTCGGCGAGCGCCCCTACAGGTTGGACCGGGCGGTGACCCAGCTGCTCCGCAGCGGCTGGCTCGACGGGGTCCGCGGCATCGCGCTCGGCAGCTTCACCGCGTGCGGCGACCCGGACGACGTGCGCACGCTGCTCCTCGATCGGCTCGGGGGGCTCGGGGTCCCGCTCGTGCTCGACCTGCCGGCGGGTCACGGCCCGCAGGACCTACCGCTCCCCCTCGGCGTCCGAGGTCGACTGGACGCCGCCGCCGGGACGCTGGAGCTCGATCGGGGCGTCCGCTGACCCGGCCAGCTCGGCCAGCTCGGCAGCGACGTTGCGACGGGCAGCCGGCTCCCAGTGCTCCCGGGCGCGCCCGGTCCGGAACAGGTGTTCGGGCTCGACCAGGGCACGGAGCACCGCCGCCCTGCCCTTCCGGAAATCGGCGTCCGGAACGTCGGAGTACTCCCGTCGCACGCCGGCGACATAGTCGCGGTAGCGGGGCGGAGGCGACGCCAGCACCGCGAGGTCGGCGTCGCTCAGTGCGCAGCCGTTGGCGTCCCCGTCGTCCGGACGGTGGTGCTCGGTCAGCCTGACCAGCCGGGCGACCTCGACGACCTCGGGCTCGTCGAGGAGCCCGGCCAGCGCCCGCTCCGCCCACCGGGCCGACCGCTCCTCGGCACCGGCCAGCCCGTCGTACACCGCGTCGTGGAACCAGGCCGCGAGCCGGACCGGCCGCCGTTCGAAGGCGACCCCGGCCGCTTCGAGCTCGTCCAACCGCTCCAGCACCTCGCTCAGGTGCCGGGTGTCGTGGTAGCCGCGCGCCGGGTCGCCGTACGCCGCGAGGAGCTCGTCCCGCAGCCCGCTCGCCTCCGGGAGCGGCCATGCCCCCGACAGGTCACGAGAGTCCAACGATGGCTCCGTCGTCGGTGAGGTCGATCCTCGCCGCTGAAGGCTTCGCCGGGAGGCCGGGCATCGTCATGACGTCCCCGCAGACGGCCACGACGAACCCCGCCCCGGCCGACAGCCGGATCTCGCGGACGTGGAGGATGTGTCACTCCGGCGCGCCGAGGAGGTGCGGGTCGGTCGAGAAGGAGTACTGGGTCTTCGCGATGCAGACCGGGAGCCGGCCGAACCCGTCGGCCTCGATCCGCTCGAGCCGGCGTGCCGCCTTGGGGTCCCAGGTCACCTCGCCGGTGCCGTAGAGCCGGCCGGCGATCGTCTCCACCTTCTCGACGAGCGACAGGTCGTCGTCGTAGGTGAAGGCCACCGCCGGGTCCGGCTGCTCCTCGACCAGGGCGAGGACCCCCTCCGCGAGCTCCGCCGCTCCGGCCCCGCCGTCGAAGAAGTGGGTGGCCGAGTAGGCGCGGACCCCCTCCTTGGCGACGAGCTCGACGACCCGGTCCACCTCGGCGTCGGTGTCGCTCGGGAACCGGTTGAGGGCGACGACGCACGGGATGCGGTAGACGTCACGCACGTTGGCGAGGTGCCGGCGCAGGTTCACCATGCCGGCCTCGACGGCCGCGACGTCCTCCTTGCCGACGTCGGCGACCGCGACGCCACCGTGGTACTTCAACGCCCGCACGGTCGCGACCACCACCGCGGCGTCCGGCACCAGCCCGGACTTGCGGCACTTGATGTCGACGAACTTCTCGGCCCCGAGGTCTGCACCGAACCCGGCCTCGGTCACCACGAAGTCCGCGAGCCTGAGCGCCGACCGCGTCGCGATGACCGAGCTGCAGCCGTGGGCGAGGTTCGCGAACGGCCCGCCGTGCACGAACGCCGGCGAGTGCTCCAGGGTCTGGACGAGGTTCGGCGCGAGCGCGTCGCGGAGCAGCACGGTCATCGCCCCGTGCGCCTCGAGGTCGCGCGCCGTCACCGGGGTCTTGTCGCGGGTGTAGCCCACGACGATGTCACCGATCCGCCGCTTGAGGTCCGCCCACGACTCGGTGAGGCAGAAGATCGCCATCAGCTCCGAGGCGACCACGATGTCGAAGCCGTCCTCGCGCGGGTAGCCGTTCGGGACCCCCCCGAGCCCGACCACGATGTCGCGCAGCGCCCGGTCGTTGAGGTCGAGCACCCGCTTCCATGTCACCGTGCGGACGTCGATGCCGAGCGCGTTGCCGTGGTGGACGTGGTTGTCGATGAGCGCCGCCAGCAGGTTGTTCGCGGCGGCCAGCGCGGCGAAGTCGCCGGTGAAGTGCAGGTTGATGTCGGACATGGGGACGACCTGGGCGTAGCCGCCGCCGGCGGCGCCCCCCTTCATCCCGAAGACCGGTCCCATCGACGGCTCGCGCAGGCAGGCGATCGCGCGGGTCCCCCGCCGGTTCAGCGCATCGGTGAGCCCCACGGTCGTCGTCGTCTTGCCCTCGCCGGCGGGGGTGGGCGACATCCCCGTCATGAGGATCAGCTTGCCGAGCGGGCGGTCCTCGAGCCCGGCCAGGTAGCCGAGGTCGACCTTCGCCTTGTAGTGGCCGTAGGGCACCAGGTTCGACTCCTCGATCCCGAGGGACTCCCGGGCCACCTCCGTGATCCGCCGCAGGTACGCCGCGTTCGCGATGTCGATGTCGGGCGGGACGATGCTCATGCGTGGAACCCCTTCCGTACGCTCTCTCGGAGATCGACCGCCCGCTGCAGGAGGTCGTCGACATCGGGCATCCCGGCGCGGAGCGGGTGGTCCGCCCGTCCTCGCAGGTTCGCGTCGACGTTGAGCCGCCCGGTGCTCGCGGCGGCATGGGCCGCGTCGGCCGCGGCTGCGAGGTCGGCCACCAGGGTGGCGTTCACGACAGGCAGGAGCCGCTCGGCGAGCGCCACGAGCTCGGCTGCCACGGTCACCACCCCGGCGGGCGGCTCCGAGGCGCCGGCCATGGCGTCGCGGACCGCCGTCGTACGACGCTCCCTCTCCTGCTCGGTGGCCCGGGGCAGGGAGTACGCCGCGCTCACGGCCGTGAAGGCCGTCTGGTCGTCGTCGGCCAGCGAGACCGCTCTCTCCCGGAGCCGGTCGGCGGCCGCGGCCACCGCCGGAGCCGACGGGTCGTCGGTGAACCTCGCCGCCATGGCGACCAGGGCGGCGGCGTGCGCGGCCGCAAGAGCCGCCACCGCTCCCCCGCCTGGCGTCGCGGTCCTGTCGGCGAGGCGGTCGAGGAACCCCGAGATGGTCTCGTGCGCGGTGTCGGTCGCCATGGGGTGACCCAACACCGTCCGGCGACGCCGCGGCAAGAGCGGAGCGTGCCGAGTGCTCAGGTCACCCCTTCGGGTGCCGATGACAGGGATGCCGGTGGACCCCTCCCCCCGGTCACCGCCCACCAGCTTTCCGGGAGCTCATGTGACGGGACGCCGTACCGCCTACGCCGCCTCGCTGTCGGTCGCCCTCGTGCTGCTCGGCCTCGCCGTCGCGACGGCCGTCGGCATCCTCGCGATCATGCAGGCGAACCAGCGGGTCACCGATTCCCGGGCGCTCATCACGGCCCACCTCGCCGTCGAGCGGGCCGTGGCGGCCGAGGCCGCCGCAGAGGCGGGGTACCGCCGGGCGCCGAGCCACCGGGCCCGTGCCCTGTTCGAGCGCGGTGTCGTCGAGGTTCACGAGGCGGTCGACGGGATCCCGACCGAGCGGGACGGCGACGAGCTGAAGCTCCCGTCGCTGCTCACCTCGCTGAACGCGCGGTACGTCGGCGAGGTGCGCCGCACCCTGGACACCCCGGCCCGCGATCTCGGCGAGGACATCGTCGCCGGGCCGGCGCTGCAGTCGATGCAGGAGCTTCTCGACGACGAGGTGACCTGGCACCGGGCCGAGGCGCGGCGGGCCACGGAGGCCCAGGAGGTCGTGCTCCGCTGGCTCGCCATCGTGCTCCCGGCGGTGTTCCTGCTCGCCTTCGCGCTGCTCGGCTTCGGGCTGCGCCGGATGCTGCTCGACCAGCGGCGGCTCCGGATCGAGGCGGCCCACAGCCGGTCGCTCGCCGCGACCGACCCTCTCACGGGGCTGGCCAACCGGAGCCACCTCGAGGTGGTCATGAAGGACGTGCTCGCCCGCCCGCGGACCCCCGGCGCGCTGCTCTACCTCGACCTCGACCGGTTCAAGCCGGTCAACGACCTCCTCGGCCACCACGCCGGCGACCTGGTGCTCGTGGAGGTGGCTCGTCGCCTCCGCGAGACGGTCCGGGCGGGGGCCACGGTGGCCCGGATCGGCGGTGACGAGTTCGTCGTCGTGCTGCCCGAGTGCGCCACGCCCCGACGGGTCGCCACCCGGATCGTCGAGGCGATCGAGGCACCGATCGAGATCGACGGCCACGAGGTGTCAGTCGGCACCAGCATCGGCATCGCGGTCTTCCCCGGCCTCGCGACGGAGCTGACCGGACTGCTCCAGGCAGCCGACGCCGCGCTCTACGACGCCAAGCGTGCGGGACGCGGCGGCATCGTGCGGGCAGCGCCTCAGCCGGCGGCCAGCACGAGCTCGGTGACCACCGCCCGGGGCTTCCACGCGCCGCCCGCGGTGGCCGCGACGATCGCGACGTCGACGTCCGGCTCCGGGTGGTGCTCCACGTAGGCGCTGGCGCCGGTGTTGACGCCCTCCTTGTAGTAGCTGCGCACAGCCCCGTCCACCACGACGAACTCCAACCCGAAGCCGTAGTGCACCTCGGTGCCGTCGTCCTCGACGTGGTGGACCACCTGGGGTGTCAGGAACGCCCGGGTCAGCTCGTCGTCGAGGAGCTGGCCGTTCCGGACCGCTCGCAGGAACCTCACGAGGTCGCCCGCGGTGCAGTGCGCGCCTCCGTCGGGTGACCCGATCGGCGGGTAGCTGTAGATGTTCCGTCGCCAGCCGCCGTCGCCACGCGGCTCCCATCCCTCGACCACGTCGGGCTCGTCGTCGCGCATGTCGAAGCACCCGGACCGCGTCATCCCGGCCCGTTCGAGCACGTGGGCGCGCACCCGGTCGCGGTAGCGCTGGCCGGTGGCCCGCTCGAGGGCCAGGCCGGCCAGCACGTAGCCGCAGTTGCAGTACCGGCACCCCTCGCCGGGCGGGAACACCGGCTCCTTGTGGGCGAACTGCGGCAGGAAGTCCGCCGTCTCGGTCACCGCGTAGCTCGGCCGGTCCCGCCACAGCGCCTCGTAGGACTCGTCGGCCGCCTCGTCGGCGTCGTCAGCGATGCCGGAGGTGTGGGTCAGCAGGTGGCGCAGGGTGACGCGCTCGGCCACCGCCGGCTGGCGGGTCCGTAGGCACCGGAGAACAGCAGGTCGTCGCCGTGGCTGACCTGCACGACGCCGGCGAACCCGCGAGCGACCTCCGCGACCATCACCTCGTGCAAGGTCGAGAGGTCAGGAAGGACGGGCACACGGCGAACCTAGCCAACGCCTCCGGGCGCCGGCCACGGTCGGGTTCGGACTGCTCAGCCGCGCCGGGCAGCCTCGCACTTGCTGTGGCGGTCGGCGCGGTCGAGCCAGGCGTTGTCCGCGCCGTCGCCGCAGGCGATCTTGTCGGCACCGGCGTCGCCCCGGACGGTGTCGCGACCGTTGCCGGTCCGGATCCAGTCGTTCCCGGCGCCGCCGCGCACCTTGTCGGCGTCGTGGGCCCCGTTGACGAAGTCGGCCCCGGCGCCGCCGTACACGGTGTCCCGACCCGCGTCGACCAGCGCCCACAGCCTGAACGCGGCGGAGAGAGTGGACCCGTTGACGTAGTCGTCGCCGAGCCGTGGCCAGACCTCCACGAACATGGGGCGGCTCACGCCGTACTTCGCGGGCACCCGGCAGCTCGCCGCGATCCCCTTGGCCGCCCGCTGCTCGCGGCACGAGCCGGGCAGCGAGCGCAGCCTGGCCGTGCCGGAGTCCTTGAAGTGCAGGCGCCTTCCGACCTTGGTCACGACCAGGTGGCTGTCCTGCTGGCCGGCCCGGTACCGGTACCCGACGTTGGTCTTCGTGATCATCGCGGCGTTCTTGAGCGGGATCACCTTGCCTCCGCCCACGAGCTCGGTCGGCGGCAGTGCGTCGGCCGCCGGAACGACCGAGGCGGTGATGACGCAGGCGACGATGCCCAGGGCGAGGCGAACGAGTCGTGAACGCATGGAGCTCCTCATTTCGAGTTCGTTGATCGACGGGTCGGGTGCCGGCCCGGAAGCCGGCCGGGTCACTTGCGGACGACGGCCTCGCAGTCACGGGCGGAGTCGGAGGAGTCGATCTTGGCGTCGTCGCTCCCCGTGCCGCAGCCGAGGACGTCGGCCCCCGAGCCGGCGAACAGCCGGTCGTCGCCCTGGTCGCCGCCGATGCGGTCGTTGCCACCGGCACCCAGGATCACGTCAGCGCCGGCGACGCCCATGAGGTAGTCGTTGCCCGTGCCGCCGCGGATCACGTCGTCGTCTTCGCCGGTGCGCAGCCAGTCGTTGCCGGGGCCGCCGACGACGCGGTCACGCCCGAAGGCGCCGTTGAAGAAGTCGGGGCCCGCGCCGAGCTTGGCCACGTCGTCCCCGGCGTCACCGAGGACCGCCATCGCGATCGAGGCAGGCAGGGTGCGACCGCTGGTGAAGTCGTCACCGAGCCGCGGCCACACCTCGAGGAGCAGCGGCCGGCTCGCGCTGACGTAGCCGGGGACGGAGCAGACGGCGGCGACGCCCTTGTTCACGTTGACTTCGTGACAACCGGCGACGAGCTTCTCCCACCGCGCGGTGGCGGTGTCGTGGAACCGGAGGGCGCCACCCGCCATGGTCACCGTGAGGTGCCCGTCCTGCTGCCCGGCGTGGTAGATGTAGCCGTGCTCGGACTCGGTGATCATCGCGCCGTTCTTCAGCGGAACGACGTCGTCGGTGAAGATCGCCTCGGTGAACGGGTACGGCGGGCCGACGTTGGCCGGCGGAGCAGCGTTCGCCGCCACCATCCCGGCTCCGGTCCCGGCGGCCACGGCCAACCCGGCGACAATGGTCAGGGCAGGGCGAAGTATCCCTCGAATCACGGCATCCTCCCAAATGCAGACTGGTCCCGACCGTACCGTGACTTAGGTCCCGTGTTCGCAAAATTCAGACTGGTCTATGCCGGTCGTGAACCGCGTCACTGTCGACAACCGGTCCGGATCTGCCGGTGTCCAGCCATCGAACCTGGGTAGGACCCCGCCATGACCCGGACCCATCAGCTGAACGACGGCACGACCATCCCGGCCATCGGCTTCGGGACCTATCCGATGCGCGGCGAGGAGGCTGTGGCGGCGGTCGTCGGCGCCATCGACGTCGGCTTCCGGCTGCTCGACACCGCCGTGAACTACGAGAACGAGGCCGAGGTCGGCGAGGCCATCCGCCGCTCCGGCGTACCCCGGGAGGAGCTGTTCGTCACCAGCAAGCTGCCCGGCCGCCACCACGGGTACGACGACGCGCTGGCCAGCACGCGCGAGTCCCTCGGGCGGCTCGGGCTCGAGTACCTCGACCTCCACCTCATCCACTGGCCGAACCCTGGTGTGGGGAGGTACGCCGAGGCGTGGCGCGCGCTGGTCGACCTGCGGCAGGACGGCCTCGTCCGGTCGATCGGCGTCTCGAACTTCACCGAGACCCACCTCCGCCGGATCATCGACGAGACCGGTGTGACTCCTGCGGTGAACCAGATCGAGCTGCACCCCTACTTCCCGCAGCCGGAGATGCGACGCGTGCACGAGGAGCTCGGCATCCGCACCGAGTCCTGGAGCCCGCTCGGCAAGCGACAGGCGCCGTTCGAGGAGTCCGCCGTGGCCCGGGCCGCGCAACACCACGGCGTCTCGCCGGCGCAGGTGATCCTCCGATGGCAGCTCCAGCTCGGCAGCATCCCGATCCCCAAGTCGTCCAGCCGTGAGCGGCAGGCGCTCAACCTCGACGTGTTCGGCTTCGACCTCTCGGCCGACGAGGTCGACGCCATCACCGCCCTCGGGCGGCCGGACGGACGGCTCTTCGGCGGCGACCCCGACGTCCACGAGGAGATGTGAGCCGGGCCGCCCTCAGGGTCGTTGTCCGCCGACGGCCGACCCGGCCTCACACCCGAGGTGTCCTGACCTACACGTTCACAGGGTGCAGCTCACCGGCGATGCCAGGCTGGACCTGAACGCCTTGAGCTTGCTGGCCGACTCCGTGAGCAACCACGTGTTGCCCGAGTTGTTGTTGGCCTGGCTGTTGAAGTAGGCGATGGCTGCGACCCGGTCGGCGTGCGCGGCGGCCCACTTCCAGGACGCGTTCCACCACTGCGCGCCAGTGGGCGAACCGTAGTCATCGGTGCAACCGGTCTCGCCGAGCCCGATGGTCATCCGCGGGTAGCCCGCGCGGTCGAGATAGTCCAGGACTCGACCGAGCCGCACGTCGTAGCCCTGGGCTGACTGGTTCTGGTAGAGATCCACCCCCAGGAACGCCATGCGGGAGAGGAGCGAGCGGACGACGAACTCCTGCGGGTCGTCTCGCTTGTTGACGGGGTTGAAGACCCATTCACCGATGATCGGCGCGAACGCGCAGTTCTTCAGTCCGGTCTCGTGATCCATCACGTCGTGGATCCGCACCCAGGCGGCGACGAAGTCCGCCGGAGAGCCGAAGGCGTCGTTCTGCGGCTCGTGGTTGAACGTCGAGACGACCGGACCGTCGAGCGAGGCGTAGAAGCGAGCTCGCGCTTTGATGTCGTTGTCGAAGCGGCCCGAGGCGACGGCTTTCCAGATGCCGCCCGCCTTGACGGGCGGTGAGAACGACGTCCACGGCAGTCGATGAGCCGCGTGGTCCGCGCTGATCTGCTTCCGCTCGCTGTCGAGCTCCTTCCAGCCGTGGTAGCTCCTGCAGAGACCCAGCGCACCGGTGTGCCTGGTGGTCTTCGAGACGTCGCCCGCCGCTGACGCGCCGAGATAGATCCGGCCTGGTTTGTGCCCGGGCCACTGCGGGGTGCCGGAGGTGGGGGCAGCCGACGCGGGCGTCGTCCACCCAGCCGCGCCGCCGGCCGCGGTGATCGCAGCGCCGAGGCCGGCGTAGCCCAGGAAGCGACGACGATCGAGGTTGGGCAGTTGTCCCGTGCCTTCGCGCGGGATGGAGGACATGGTCACGCGAGATCTTTCTCCGACGCCTACGAGGTGAGCTGTCGGGCTCGGACCGGAGCTGGCCCGGCCGCGCGATGCGGCCTCGCCCCAAGGACCCTGGTGAACCTGGGTCCGGAAAACTTGGTTCCCCCGCTCCTGCCAACGGTATGTGTCTCGGACCCTCGGGTGGGGCAGGACTCGGCGAACCACCCGGGGACCGCGGTCAGAGGGCCGCGGCGAGCAGCACAATAGCGTGCACTCGGCGGCGCTGGTCGACCGCGTAGGGCGGGTGGGGCTCGAACCCACGACCCAAGGATTATGAGTCCTCTGCTCTGACCGGCTGAGCTACCGCCCCGCGGGTACGGCGGCCACGCCGGCGTACTCGCGAGCCACACGATAGCCCGACCGCCGCGCGCAGGAACCGCCGGTAAACTCCAGGCGTGCCTTCCCCCGCTCCCCCACGTGCCGCGTGGAGACGACCGCTCCTGCGGGGTGTGGTCGTCGCGGTCGCGTTGGGCGCCGCGCTCTGGACGGCGCAGGCGTTCGGGGCGTTCGCCCCCAAGGAAGCGACCATCCAGGCCGACGGCACCGAGACGGTCGAGACCGGATGGGTCGAGGTCGGCGACCGGAGCTGGCCGGAGGAGGCCGCGACGCTCCCCGGCCTCGGCGACGAACCGAAGGGGCTGCCCACCGAGGGGGTCCAGCTGGTCAACGTGTGGGCGAGCTGGTGCGGCCCCTGCAAGCACGAGCTGCCGTGGCTGGAGCGGTACAGCAAGCGCGGCGCCGTCGAGGTGGTCGGTGTCACCCGCGACGTGCGGCTGAAGTACGCCCGTGAGGTCATGGGCGACGCCGGTGTCACCTACCCGAACTACGCCGACTCCACGGGCGACTTCCTCGCCGGCCTGCACGGGGTCATCCCGACGTACGCCGTGCCGTCGACCGTGCTCGTCGTGGACGGACAGATCATGTGGGCGCACATCGGCCCGTTCGACTCCTACCGTGACCTCGAGGAGTCCGTGGCTCAGCGGCTCCCTGCCTGACCTTCAGCGCCGGCCACGACGGGCGCGCAGGTAGTCGGCGACGACGTACTCCCCGAGCCTGCCGATGTCGGGCGTGAACACGCGCCCGCCCGAGCGGCGTGCGATCGCGTCGACGAACCGCGCCAGCCCGGGGTCCTCGCCGAGCATGAAGAGGTTGAGCGTGGCGCCCGACCGCACGAGCTCGTCGACCTGGGCGACGGTCGCGCGGATCGTCGCCCGCGTGGGCGGCCAGTCGAAGTACGACGACCCGTCGCTCAGCAGGTGCGCCGTGGGTTCTCCGTCGGTGACGACGAGGACGACCGGCTCGGCGTCGGGGTGCCGCCGCAGGTGTCGCTGCGCCAGGAGCAGGGCGTGCTGGAGGTTCGTCCCCTGGACCCACTCCGGCTCGATCTCGGCGAGCTGCACGGGGTTCAGCCGGCGGGCCGTGCGGTCGAAGCCGATCACCTGCAGCGCGTCCTGGCGGAACCGGGTCTGGACCAGGTGCGACAGCGCGAGGGCGGTCTGCTTCATCGGCCCCCACCGCCCCTCGTGGACCATCGAGAACGACAGGTCCACGCAGAGCGCCACCGCTGCGCTCGTGCGCCGCTCGGTCTCGACGACCTCGAAGTCCTCGACCAGCAGGCCTCCGCGGCCGAGCCCTCCTCGCCGCAACGCGTTGGAGACCGTGCGCACCGCGTCGATCGGCAGGTCGTCGCCGAAGACCCACGGGCGGGTGAGCCCGGTCCGCTCGTCCGCGGCGCCGGTGCGACGGTCGTCGTGGTCGCCGGTCCCCCGGGCGTCGAGCTGCTCGAAGACGCGCTTGAGCGCAGTCTCGCCGAGCCGGCGTACCGCCCGCGGCGTCAGCCGCAAGCCGTCGTCATCGTGGGAGACGTAGCCCTGCCGCTCGAGATCGCGCTCCAGCTCGCGCAGCGACCGCAGGTCGGCAGCCGCCTCGGCACCGAGGTGCTTCTCGAGGGTGTCGACGTCGACGTCGTCGAGCGGCGAGCCGAGCGCCGACTCGGCGAGCTGCTGCTCCAGCGCCTCGAGGTCGGCGAGCTCGGCGACCGCCTCCACCGCCGCGCTGTACCCCAACGGCTCCTCGCCCTGCATCCGCACCGGCCCCCGGTCCATCCCGGGACGGAGCGCCCGCAGGTTGTCGGACAGCTGCGCCATCTCCGAGGCGAGGTCGGGGTCGGAGAGCGCGTCGCTCATCAGCTGCGCGAGCTGCTCACGCTGCTCGGGGCGCAGCGACGCCATCATCCGGTCGGCGGCCGCCTGCCGGCGTGCCAGCACGTCGATCAGCTCGTCGACGTCCTCCGGCTGCTCGGGGAACAGGTCGCCGTGCTTCTCCATGAACTCGCGGAACCGGTCGGTCGTGTCCTCGCCGCGGGCGTGGGCGGCAAGGAGGGCGTTGAGGTCCGCGAGCATGTCCTTGACCGCCTGCATCGCCTCGGGGTCGCCCTCCTCGAGGAACCGCTTCATGCCGGCGAACTGCGCGTCGAGCACCTCGCGCTGGAGCATCTGCCGGATCGCCTCGAACGTCTGTCGAGCCTCCGGTGAACGCCAGTCGTAGGAGTCGAGCGCCCGCACGGCACCGGCCGTGTCGTCGGGGACGGTGGCCAGCTCCATCTCGGCGAGCCGTGCCTCGTCGCCCTCGAGCCCGGCCAGCGTCTCCTTCTCGGCGGCGAGCGCCTGGTCGAGCGCGGCGCGCACCTGGTCGAGCGTGGAGCCGAGGTCGCCACGCCGCTCGGCGGCACGCCGCATCCGTCGCGCCCGGCTCCGAAGCTCCTCGAGGCCGCGCTGCCCGTCGAAGCCGCGTCGCATCAGGTCGCGCAGGGCCTCCCTCAGCGAGCCGCCGGCGAGGACGTCCTGGCCGACCTCGTCGAGGACCTTGCGCAGGTCGTACGGCGGCGCGAGCGGGTCCGGCCCACCGCGCCACGCGCCGTACCGGAACCGGTGGTCGGCCATCGTCAAGCCCCGTAGACCGTGCGGCCGTCGATGCTCTGCTTGTCGATCCGCCGGGTCAGGTGCAGCCCTTCCAGGACCAGCTCCACGGCCGCCGCGACGTGGCCGACGCTCGCGTCGTCGCCGTGGCCGAGCCGGTCGAGCACCTTGGAGAGGCCGGGTACGGCGTCGAGCTGGCCGAGCAGCTCGCCGGCCGGGACGAGGTCACCGGTCTCCACGGTGCCGCCCTCGGCGAAGACGGCGGCGAACCCGGAGAGGTCGAGGCCGCCGAGCCGCTCGCGGAACGTCTCGGCGATCGAGAGGCGGAGCAGGTGCGCGACGACCTCGACCTCTCGCCCCTCCTCCCCCATCTCGAACTCGAGCTTCCCGAGCAGCGTCGGCAGGACCGTCGGCACGTCGCAGACCCGCGCCACGGCCGGCTCCTCGCCGGTGCGAGCCGCGCGGCGCAGCGCCGACGCCGCGATCCCCTCGGCCGCAGCGATCGCGAAGCGGGCACTGACGCCGGCCCGCTGGTCGACGGAGGCGGAGTCGCGCAGCGACCGCGCGAGGCGCGCCAAGATCTCCAGCAGGTGCTCGGGTACGTCGGCGACGAGCCCGGCCTCCTGGACGATCACGGCAACCTCCTCGGCCACCTCGATCGGGTAGTGCGTGCGGATCTCGGCCCCGAACCTGTCCTTGAGCGGCGTGATGATCCGGCCGCGGTTCGTGTAGTCCTCCGGGTTGGCGCTCGCGACCAGCAGGAGGTCGAGCGGCAGCCGCAGGCTGTAGCCGCGGACCTGGATGTCCCGCTCCTCCAGGACGTTGAACATCGCCACCTGGATCCGCTCGGCGAGGTCCGGCAGCTCGTTGATCGCGAAGATTCCCCTGTTGGTGCGCGGGATCAGCCCGTAGTGGACCGTCTCCGGGTCACCGAGGGTGCGCCCCTCCGCGACCTTCACCGGGTCGACGTCACCGACCAGGTCGCCGACGCTCGTGTCCGGGGTGGCCAGCTTCTCGACGTACCGGTGGTCGCGGTGCACCCACGCCACCGGCAGCTCGTCGCCGAGCTGCTCCGCCATGCGGAGGCAACGCGAGCACACCGGCGCAGCCGGGTCGTCGTTGATCTCGCACCCTTCGACCACGGGCATCCACTCGTCGAGGAGGGTCACGAGCGTGCGCATCAGCCGGGTCTTGCCCTGCCCCCGCTCACCCAGGAGGACGAGGTCGTGACCGGCGAGCAGGGCGCTCTCGAGCTGGGGCAGCACGGTGTCGTCGAACCCTACGATTCCCGGGAAGGCGGTGCCGCCCTCGCGGAGGATCGTCAGCAGGTTCTCGCGGAGCTCCTGCTTGATCGTGCGGGAACGGTAGCCGTCACGGCGCAGCGCGCCCAGGGTCGAGGCGTGGCTCATGCGAATCAGCGTAGGTCGGGTGTCCGCATGTCGCCTGCCCGGCGTCCAGCTCGCCGGCCGCGGAGCTCAGTCGCCGGTCTTCGTGACCCCGAACATGAGAACCCGGCGATCGATGTCGTAGAAGACATTCTTGGTGTTCTTCAGGACGTCTTGCAAGGCGTCGGCGTCTTCGGAGCTGATCGTCAGGATCTCCTCCCATGCGCCCTCGTCGAGGATCAGCTGCAGCGTCCACGTCCCGGTCTCGCCGCCTTCGCGAGCGGTCCAGCTGAACTGGTACTGCGTCAGCTGCCGCACCCTGACGCTGTCATCGGTCAGGCGTACTCCGCCGCGCTGCTGCTTGGGTTCACTGCGGGCCATGGCGATCTCCTCCGAGCTGGTGGTTGGGTCGGGCGCTGCCTGATCGGGCAGTCACCCCCGTCACCTACCGTCGCCCGGCCGCCCTGAAACGCGTGGTCCCGGAACGCGCCGCGCCGTGCCAGGGTTTGCCCATGAGTGAGTCGAGCAGGAGCCACCTTCCCGTCGTCGTCGTCACCGGAGCGAACGGCTTCGTGGGCTCTCGGATCTGCGCGGCGCTGGTCGACAGAGGCGCGACCGTGCGAGCCGTCGTACGCCGCCCCGGCACAGCCCCCGCACTCGACGGCGTCGAGGAGCGGGTCGGTGAGTTCTACGACCCGAACCTGGCGGCCGAGGTGGTCCGCGGGGCGAGCGCCGTCGTCACCACGGTCCACCCCATGGGGACCGACCGCGAGAACCAGCACCGGATCGCGGTCGAGGGCACGCCGGTCCTCGCGCGGGCGGCACGCGACGCAGGCGTCCCGCTCCTGGTCCACATCTCCACCGCGGCCGTCTACGACCGCTCACCCGCAGCGGGAGACGTGGACGAGCGGTCGCCGCTGGTCGCCGACGATGCCAACGCCTACGCCGCGACGAAGCGCGACACCGACGCCGCGCTGGCCGAGATCGACGGGCTCACCCGCGTCATCCTTCGCCCACCGGCGATCCTGGGCGCGGGCGAGAGCTCGATCTGGAACTCACTCCGACCCGCCGAGATCCGCGACGTCGCGAGCGCCCGTCATGCGGTTCCGGGACAGAGCTTCGCCTGGGTCCATGTCGACGACCTCGTGACGCTTGCCGCGGACGTGGCGTCGGGCCGGGTGGCGACGTCGACGAGTCCGGACGCGGGGCCGGTCGAGAACGCCTGCACGGTCGTCAACGTCGCCGCCGGTCCAGCCACGCTCCGTGACTACTACGGGACCGTCGCGAAGGCGCTCGGCGTCGAGCCGGTGTGGGAAGAGGCTCCTGCCTGGACCGGGCGGATCCTGGCCCGGCGCGCGCACGCATGGGGATGGAGGCCGGACGTGGGGTTGACGACTGCGTTGGCGGAGATCGACGAGGGGATTCGCCGCAACGCGTAGGCCGGGGCCGCACGTCTTGTGCGGAACCGAGGACCAGGAAGCTGAGCCGCCCTATCCTGAGTGGGCATTCCGGACATGAGGAGACAGGTGGGCAAGCAGCGTTCTGACGAGCAGCAACAGCTGGCGTCCCTGCTGTTGACGGCGAAGCGGTCGTTGCGGCTCAGCGTGTCGTTCCTGAGCCGCTTGGACGGCCAGACGCAGCATCTCGAGGTCGTCGAGTCCTCCGTGCCCTTCCTCTTCCGGGAGGGTGCCACGCAACGGCAGGAGACGACCTTCTGCCAGGCGATCCTCGACGGGCAGCTGCCGGCTGTGATCCCCGACGTCAAGGCGTCGCCGGTTGCCATGAGCCTCCCGGCGGCGCGGCTGCCGCGGATCCGCAGCTTCGTCTCGGTGCCGGTCACGCTGAGTGACGGGACGTTGTACGGCACGTTCTGCGCGGCTGGGCTCACCTCGGACGCGGAGCTCGGCGAACGTGACCGGGCGCTCATGGAGGTCCTCGCGTCCGCGGCCGCCACCATCATCGAGCCCGGCGTGCTGGAGCAGCAGCGGCGCCTCGAGATCGAGACCCGGCTGGACCAGGTCCGGGCCGACGGAGGCCCGCGCGTGGTGCTGCAGCCGATCGTGGAGCTCTCCACCGGCAACCAGGCGGGCGCAGAGGCCCTGAGCCGCTTCCCGGAGTGGGGCAAGCCGCCCGACGTCTGCTTCGCCGAGGCGCACAGCGTCGGTCAAGGTCACCACCTCGAGCTCCTCGCGCTCAGCGCCGCGGCCGCGCACCTGGACCGGCTGTCCGGCTACCTCGCCGTGAACCTCTCACCGGCCACGTTGCTCACCCGTGAGTGTGGCGAGCAGCTGGCGCGGCTGCCGCTGGACAGGGTGCTCCTCGAGCTGTCCGAGCACGACCCCATCGACGACTACGCCGCCCTCACGAGCGCCCTCGAACCGTTGCGATCGAGCGGCATGCGACTGGCGATCGACGACGTCGGCGCCGGGTTCTCCTCCCTCCGTCACATCGTCCTGACGTCGCCCGATGTTCTCAAGCTGGACCGCAGCATCGTCGACGGCGTCAGCCACGACCCGGTGCTGTCGACCTTGATCCAGTCGCTCGTCACCTTCGGACACGGCAGTGGTGCCCTGGTCGTGGCAGAAGGAGTCGAGACTGCGGACGACGCAGCCGCAGTGCGAGCCCTGGGCGTCGACTACGGCCAGGGCTGGCACTACGGTCGGCCTGTTCCCCCCGAGCAGCTCGCCGCCTCCTGGGTCCCCGCGGCGAGCTGACGCGTCACCGCATCGTGCGGACGGTCTCGGGGACGAACCCCGGGAAGATCCCGGCTCGTCCGCCTGACACCTCGGGGAACCGGTTGGTCAGCACCTCCCACAGCACGCTGCGGTAGTCGGTGGTGGTCGGCAGGTCGCCCTGCTCCAGCATCCCGAGCCCCGGCCACCGCCCGTGCACCGCTCCCCCGCGCACCCCGGCGCCGAGCAGGAGCATCGCGTTGCCGTAGCCGTGGTCGACCCCGTGGTCGCCGTTCTCCTCGACCCGCCGGCCGAACTCGCTGAGCGTCACCACGGTCACCCGTGACGCCGCCGGGCCGAGGTCGGTGAAGAACGCGGCCAGCGAGCCGGCGAGGTGCCGCACCTGCTCGGCCAGCCAACCCCGGGTCGGGTTCCGGTCACCGTCGGCGAGCCCGTTGTGCATGTCCCAGTTGCCATAGTCGACGGTCACCACCCGGGTGCCGACGTCCGCCCGGATCAGCGCCGCGGTGTTGGCGAGCACCGCGCGCAGCGGTCCGTCCGGATAGGCGGACGCGTGCACCGCTCCCCTGTCGGCCGCGGCCTCGGCGAGGGGCGCGAGCCGCTCGGTGGTGCCGAGGGTCGCACGCAGGCTGTCGGCGAGGACGCCGGTCTCGCCCTGCCACATCTGTCGCAGGGAGGTACGCCGGGCAGCGGCTCCGGTCCCCAGGTCGGTGAGGGCGAGGTCCTTGACCGCCCCGGCGCCCAGGGCGGGAGCCGGGCCGACGAGCGAGGTGGGGAGCAGCGACGAGCCCAGGTGCATCGCGGTCTCCGGGCCGGCGCCGGCGTCGAGCCCGACCATGCGGTTGAGCCACCCGCTGCGGGCCGACGAGCCCGGGTCGGCGTCCTCGATCGCCTCCATCGCGTCGAAGTGGCTCCGGTTCGGAGCCGGCAGGCCGACCGCGTGCACCGCTCCGAAGGAGCCCGCCCGCCACATCGGCAGCAGCGGCGCGAACTCCGGGTGCAGCCCGAACGCCGCGTCACCACCGATGAGGCTGTTCTCCGGCACGGCGATCCCCGGGCGCAGCTTGCGCAGCACCTCCCGGTCCTCGGGAAGCCGGGGCACGACGAGCGACAGCCCGTCGGCGCCGCCGCGGAGGCTCAGCACGACGAGCACGTTGCCGCCGGTCGTCGCGGCGAAGGAGACCTGCCGGTGTGCCTGACCGAAGAGGGAGCCGCCGGCGGCGAGAGCCGACCCCGCCGCAGCCGCGGCCAGGAAGCCACGGCGCCCGAGGCGGAACTCGGGGCAGCCGCAGTCCGAACGGGAAGCGGAGCGGGACGAGTCAGTCATCGGAGCCTCCTCAGCGCATCAGGTGGGTCGGGGAGTCCAGCAGCGACGCGACGATGCTGAGGGTGCGCGTGCTCCACATCTGGCTCGCGGGGACGACCTGTTCGAGCGGCAGTCCGAGCGCGGTGGCGACGCCCGCCCGGACGCCGCGGCTCGGAGGCTCCCCGAACAGGAGGCCGGAGACGTGGTCGATGATCTCGCCCACCGAGGCAGGCATCGCCGGCAACCACTCCTCGAGCGACCGGACCCTGGCGTCCTCGGTCGGCCACCAGCCGGCGGCCAGGGTGCGGTGCAGGTCGAGCCCGCTCAGGATCCGTCCCGCACTCGTCCAGGCCGCTCCGGCCTCGGGGTAGCCGTTGGGTGCCGGCCACTCGTAAGGCGCGTTGCCCAGCTCGCCGTACTGCCACAGCATCGCGTTGGCGAACGAGTCCTCGGAGGTCGGCCGGTGCAGCTCGATGCCGAGGGCCCGCACCGTCGCGACGTAGTCCTCGGTGGGGGTCCGGATCTTCTGCCGGGACGCCTCGGCGAACTCGGGGTGGTCGACCATCGCCTCCAGCGTGGGACGGATCGCGCTGGCGTTGCGCCGGTAGGCCCGGGCGACGGTGCGGACGAGGTCGTTCGACGGGTCGTCGTGGACGAACCGCACGCAGAGCCGGTGCGCGATCCGACGCGCGGTCGCCGGGTGCTGGGCGAGGTGGCGGAGGTAGGCCCTGGTCGCCCTCCGGCCGTCGGCGTCGCGGTTGGGGTGCACGAAGCCGAGCACCTTGATCCGGCCGGTGTGGTGCGCCTTCGGGTCGTAGAACGCGCGGAACTTCGGCCACCACAGGTCGACGCGGTAGCCGGTCAGCATCCGGCTCGAGTGCTTCACGTCGCGCTCGGTGTACCCGCCGTCGACTCCGACGGTGTGCAGCTCGAGGAGCTCGCGGCCGAGGTTCTCGTTCGGAGCCTCCTTCGTGGAGACGGCGTTGTCGAGGAAGAGCCCCATCGCCGGGTGGACCGTGGTGCGGATCAGCAGGTCCTCGAAGCTGCGCAGCGCGTGCTTGCGGATCACCCGGTCGTAGTCGACGCGGAAGAACCAGGCGCTGTCATCCATGAGCGGCACGTGGAGGAGATTGGACCAGAAGTCGACCAGCTGCTCGTGCAGCTGGCGGCGGCTGTGGATCCGGCGGGCGACCGTCCAGCGGCTGAGGTCGCCCATGACGTCCCAGGCGCCCTGCACGTCGTTGACCTGACGGTCGAAGATCTGCTCCGGCGTACGCCGCAGCGAGGGGAACCAGCCGTCGATCGCGTCACCCGCGCGGTCCCCGATCCGACCCGGGCGGAGCTGCTCGGCGAACCACGCGCGACCGCTGCCCGCGCGGTCGACGTCACGAGCGAGCTCCGGGGTCAGCCCGCCGCTGAACCGGCGCGCGACGTGCCGGTCCTGACCGGACAGCGCCCGCAAAGCGGAGGTGGACATAACGGAAGTTTAGGGACGAAGGTCCCGACGATGCGGTGTTTTGCCGGATACAGGACGGTGGCGTACGGCGCCCACCGTTGCCATGCTCGACCCATGACCGAGCACTCGCCGCAGCCACCACCGCTCAAGCCGCTTCCGGAGGACTGGTCGAAGGCGTTGGCGATCGTCGCCCACCCCGACGACCTGGAGTTCGGAGCCGCGGCGGCCATCGCGCGGTGGACCGGCCAGGGCAAGGAGGTCGTCTACGTGATGCTCACCAGCGGTGAGGCGGGGATCGACGGACTCGAGCCCGAGGAGTGCCGGCGGGTCCGGGAGGCGGAGCAGGTCGAGTCGGCCCGCGTCGTCGGGGTCTCCGAGGTGGAGTTCCTCGGCTTCCCCGACGGCACCCTGGAGTACGGCCTGCCGCTGCGCGCTGCCGTCGCCGAGGTGGTGCGCCGGCACCGACCGGAGATCGTCATCACCGGCAACTTCCGCGACACCTTCGGTCCCGGAGCGCTCAACCAGGCCGACCACATCGCCGCCGGGCGGGCCGTCCTGGACGGGGTCCGGGACGCCGGCAACCGGTGGATCTTCCCCGAACAGCTGACGAACGGCACCGAGAAGTGGGGCGGCGTGCGGGCGGTGTGGGCCAGCGGCTCACCCAGGTCCGGTCACGGTGTCGACACCACCGCGACGTTCGACGTCGGCGTCGAGTCGCTCAAGGCCCACCGCGCCTACATCGACGGGCTCGGCTGGGACGACTTCGACGAGCGGGAGATGCTCGAGGGGTTCAGCCGGATGGGGGGCGCCCGGATGGGGGTCGCCTTCGCCGCGATCTTCGAGGTCTACTCGCTGGTCTGGGGCGGCGCCGAGGACGAGTGAGGGCACTTGAGCCGGGTCAGCGCAACCACCGCGTGCTCTCGCGCCGCCGATGAGTGGCGGCAAGACGCGGTCAAGACGGGGCTCACGTGAGCCGCCATGTGGCCCCGATCCGGGATAGCCTGGGGCACCGCGAACGGTCCGTGCGGTCGATCCAAGAGGAAACCTGAAGACTCCTGCCGACATGACTGAGCTGCTGGAAGGCACCCGCGCTCCGAGTGACCCGGAGCTGATCTCGGGCGTCCGCAGCGGGGACCTCGACGCCTACGGCGAGCTCTTCTCCCGTCACGCCGATGCGGCCCTTCGACTGGCGCGCCAGCTCACTCGCGGATCCGACGCCGAGGACCTCGTCTCGGAGGCGTTCACCAAGGTGATGGGCATCTTGACCGAAGGCGGTGGTCCGGATGTCGCCTTCCGCGCCTACCTGCTCATCGCCATCAGACGGCTGTACGTCGACCGCGTCCGCAGGGACTCACGACTGACGAACTCCGGCGACATGACGACGTTCGATCCCGGGGTGCCGTTCCAGGACACCGTCGTGGCGGAGTTCGAGTCGAGTGCCGCAGCGCGGGCCTTCGCCACCCTCCCGGAACGGTGGCAGCTGGTCTTGTGGCACCTCGAGGTCGAGAACCAGAAGCCGGCCGACATCGCCCGGCTGCTGGGAATGAGCCCCAACTCGGTGTCCGCTCTGGCCTACCGTGCCCGCGAAGGGCTCCGCCAGGCGTTCCTCAGCGCGCACCTCGCCGACACCAGCGACGCCGACTGTCGGTGGACCGTCGAGCACTTGGGCGGGTACGTCCGCGAGGGGTTGGCCAAGCGGGACAGCATCAAGGTGAAGGGTCACCTGGATGCGTGCCGGTCCTGCACGGCGATGCACCTCGAGCTCACCGAGGTCAACTCCGATCTCCGCGGCATCATCGCACCGCTGCTGCTCGGGACGGCGGCAGCGGGCTACCTCGCCGGCGCCGGGTCCGGCGCCGGAGTCTCCGCGTTCATGGTGCTGCTCGGTCGCGCCAGGGACGCGCTCTTCGGCGCCTCAGGCACCTCCGCGGGCGCCACGACAGGGGCCACGACAGCGGCCACGACAACGGCCACGGCGGGCACCTCTGCCGGAGCGGTCGGCGGTACCGCCGCGGGGACGATGGCAGGCTCGACCGCAGCCGCGGTCGGAGCCACGGCGGCGGGCACGACGGTCGGAACGGCCGCAGCCACAACGGCAGCAGCGACAACAGTGGCCGGGGTCACGACCGGCGGAGCGGTGGCCGGCGTGGCCGCCGGGACGACCGCCGGCGTCGTGGTGGGTGCTGCCGTGGCGGGCGCCGCGCCCGGTGTCACCGCAGGCGTCGGCGCAGCCGGCCTCGCGATGATCGCGGTGGGGAGCGCCGCGCTCACCCTCGGGATCGGCGGAACCCATCAGGCGGTCGGCAGTGGGTTGCCGACGACCTTCCCGGGCGCCACCACCTCCGCGTCGCCGGACCCCAGCTCCGTCCCTTCGTCCGCGGCGCCGGTCCCTGAACAGGTGGACCCGACCCCGCCACCGAGCTCACCGACCTCCCTCGCCGTGGCAGTCACCATGCCCAGCACGTCGGCCGAGTCCGAGCCCACCACGCCGAGCGGCGAGGCCGATGAGGTCAGCGGGCAAGCCGGTGAGCCCAGCGACAGCCCCACCCTTCCTGGCATCGACACCGCGCCCGACGGCGTGGTGACGCAGGAGAGCGACCCGGACGAGGACCCGACCGACGAGCCTTCAGCCACTCCCGCGCCGGACCCGTCGCCGACCCCGTCCGACAGCCCCGACGATGTGGCCACCCCATCGTCCGACCCCGTGTCCACTCCGCCGGACGGCTCATCGAGCTCCCCGGTCGTGCCCACGCCCTCGAGCTCGCCCGCCCTGCCGACGCCCACGCCCACGCCCACGCCCTCGAGCTCGAGCCCGAGCTCGCCGACCCCGCCCTCGCCCTCGCCCGGCGTGTCAGCGACGCTGGGAGCGCAGCCCCTGGACCCCTCGGACGGACAAACGCCGTAGGGCTGGACCAAGCTGCACCGTCGTCGGGTCCACCGGTACATGGCTCCGCGGGCACGACGTCGAGGGCGTGCCGGGGTCGCTTCCCTCGTCAAGAGCTTCCGCAGCTGTGGCTACCCGTCCGTGGCTCGACGTAGGAAGACGTCGGAGGTTCGGTTGGTGTCGCCCGACGACAAGTTCGTGGCGAAGGACTCAAACGCGACTTGACCTTGGTCTGTGACGTCTCCCGAGTAGCTCGACCGGTTGCCCTGCACTCCGGCGGTGTTGACCGAGACTCGCGTTGTGGCGGTCGTGTCGCGGTCGTGTACGAACACGTCCAGGTGACGGTTGGTGTCGCCGCGCACGAGATTCGTAGCGGCGGATTCATAGAGGACGTACCGACCGTCCGGCGAGATCTCGGGTCCGTCACTGTCCTCCCAGCTCTGGCGGTCGCCTTGCGTGCCGGCCGCGCTGACGGAGACTCGCTCGGTGGTCCGGGCGGCTCGGTCTCGGACGAAAATGTCTCGACGACGATTCGTGTCGCGAGGCACAAGGTTGTCGGCCCAGGACACGAACGCGACTTGGCGACCGTCGTCCGACATCGACGCCCACACGCTGTCGTCGTTGCCTTGCCGCCCCCGACTCGTCACCGACACGAGACGTGTCCGTTCCGTGTGGCGGTTGTGGATGAAGACGTCCACGGCACGATTCGCGTCGCGTGCGACGAGATTCGACGCACTCGAGCTGAACAGGATCAGTCGACCTCTGGCCGACATGTCTGCCACTCGGCTGTCCGCGCGAGCTTCCTTTCCGGAGGACGCCACCGAGATCCGGCTCGTGGTGCCATGTCGCCGGTCTCGTACAAAGACGTCGACGCGACGGTTGCCATCTCGGGCCACCAGGTTGGTAGCCGCAGATTCGAACGCAACGAAGCGGCCGCTCCTTGACATGGCGATGCCAACCCACGTCTGGTCGTTCGCCTGTCGACCGTTGCTACGGATCGAGATGCGCTCGGTGGTGCCGGTCAACCTGTCACGCACGAATGCGTCTGTGGATTCGTTCGTGTCATCGTCCACCAGATTGTCAGCACCTGAGGTGAAAGCAACGTATCGCCCGTTTGCTGAGATGGCCACCGGCCAACCGACGCTGTCTCCGTTGCCCTCCTCACCCGTGGTACTGATCGACACCCGCTCAGTCACACCAAGAGTGGTGTCTCGCACGAAGACATCCTGTGCCTCGTTGGTGTCACCAGGCACGAGATTCGTCGCATAGGAGGAGAACGCTACGAACCGGCCATCGGGGGTCACTTCCGCGCCCCCGGAATAGGCGTCTGCGGACTCGGCGGTGATCCCCTGAGAGATGCGAACGGTCTCGTCCTCGCCGGTGTCGGCGCCTAGGGCCGCCGGCGGCTGCATGACCATGGCTAGCGCCGAACAACACCAAGCCAGGCGCCCGACTGTAGCCCGCCGAGGCCCCGCCACGCGTACCATCGCACTGCCCATGTCCTGCCTCCCGAGTCGCCTCCTGGGCGAGACGCTATGCGCGGCGCCATCGACCGGTCAGAGACAGAAGTCCTGCTCACAGGCGCCATGGCAGCGTGCCACTGAGGACACTCGGTCGGCTTGCAGGCGCCCGGAGCACGAGGTCGACCGCCCTGATGCGCAAGGCGAGGTCGTTTCGGCTGGAGCCCGGAGCACACCTCGCGGTAGGGCTGGGCGGGCGGGAACTCTGCCCACTCGTCGTCGGTCCAGTTCCGCCCTGCCGTCTGGCACGCAAAGGCGATGGCGCGGGCCATGTCGCCGGAGACCAGCAGATCACCATCGTCGGAGTTCTTGAGCCAGTGCACGACGGCACCGAAACCGTTGGAGCGCCGCTGTTCGCTGCTGGCGCGGGCCCAGTACCAGGCCGGACAGCAGGTCGCGCGTACGACGTCGAGGATGCCGACTGGTTCTTCGGCCGCGAGCGGGACGTCACGACGCCGGCAAACTCGGCCGACGCGACCGGGTGTTGCTGGCCGTGCCGGCCGGCCGGCCGGGCCTTCCGAGCTCCTCCTCGTCGACACCGAGACCCTTCAACCCCGGGACGAGCGGCCGGCAGGACGAGCTCGTCCCACAGGTCGACGAGCAACCCGTGTCGGCAAAGGGTGAGCACGTCGTCAGGGACGCCGTGCCCCACGGCGGCGACGCGGGCATGTGCCGCAACTCATAAGGTTGAAGTTTGAACTAAGGGCGGGGCCGCGGGAGGATGGGACTACTCCCAGAACGGCGGCGCGTCCGCGTGTGTTGCACCTCACGGTGGCCGACACGCAAACCGTCGGCGCGCCGGACCGGGCTCGGAGACCATGGCAGTCAACACCGACCAATCACGAAAGTAGCGAAGCATGTCCGCGCCCCTCTCCACCGCGAAGCTCACCCAGCTCGAGTCGGCCTACGTCGGTGCCATCGACACCGCCCTCGCCCGTCGCGACTTCGTCACCGCTCGCAAGCTCGGCGAGGAGTGGGACAAGCAGGCCACCCTCCGCGAGGTGCGCGCCGGCCGTCTGTCGCTGCGCCGGCTGACGCGCCGCACTCCCCTCACGCGCGAGGCCTGACCCGCCGGCGGGAGCGCTTCAGTCCTCGCGGGAGCGGGACCACGTCAGGGTCTCGCCCCTGACCCCGCCCATCCACAGGTCCTGGCAGGCGGCCGCCATCTCCGCCATGCCCTCGACGACGGTGCCGAACACGTTGCCGGGCACCCAACCCTGATCACCGTTGAGCAGCAGGTTGTTCCGGCCGTAGAAGAGCGCCAGGTCGATGATCTTGTCGAGGTCTCCCGGTCCGGCATCCTGGGCGTAGCCGTGCGACGGCGTCGCGAGGTCGTTGGCGTCGAAGGCGAAGTAGCACAGGTCGCCGGGGATCGGCGTGACGGTGGTGTTCTCCTTGCCCGGCTCCACGGCTGCGAACCCGGGAACCAGTCCGTAGATCTCGTTGCGCGCGTACTTGCCGTGAAAGACCTGGCTGGAGAGCGGGAGCGCGTCCCACACCGCCTTGGCAGTGCGTGGTGCCTCGTCGTCCAGCAGCCGGGCAACGCAGCTGACGCCGCGCTCCTCCAGCGTCAAGGTGATGTAGCGGGTCATCGGCCGTCTCCTTGTTCGGGGTTCGGATTCACGGGTCGGTCGGTCGGCCACCCAGCGGCCACCTCGTAGGCACGAGCAGCGCGAAGCACCAGCCGGTCCGCGTGGCGTGGTCCCACCACCTGCAGCCCGACCGGGAGCCCCGCAGCGGTGAACCCGCACGGGACACTCGCCGCCGGCTGCTGCGTCATGTTGAACGGATAGGTGTACGGCGTCCAGCTGGTCCAGTTCTGCGAGCCCCAGCCGTCGGGTGCCTCCTGCCCCTTCGGGAAGGCGGTGATCGGCATGGTCGGCGTCAGCAGCAGGTCGAACCGCTCGTGGAAGGCGCCCATCCGCACGCCCAGCTCCATGCGCACGGCTGTCGCACCGAGGAACTCGGACGCGCTGATCCGCCCCATGGACTCCACCCCCAGGCGCAGCGCCGGGTCCACGTGGTCGATCGCGTCAGGGCCGTAGGCCTCGAGCACCTTCGCGGCGCCCGCGAACCAGAGGGCGTGGAACGCCTCGACCGGATCATCGAAGCCGGGGTCGACCTCCTCGACGTGAGCACCTGCGTCCGCCAGCACCTTGACGGCTGAACGGACCAAGGACTCCACCTCGGGGTCGTTGTGCACGTAGCCCAGGGTGGCGGAGTAGGCGACACGGAGGCCGGCGACCCCGTCGTCCAACCGCGTCGTGAAGCTCTCCCCCGGCGTGGGCAGTGCGGACCAGTCCCTGGAGTCGAACCCGGTGAGGACGTCGAGCATCAGTGCGGCGTCGGTGACGGTGCGCGTCATGGGGCCGGCGTGCGCGAGGGTCCCGAACGGGCTGGCCGGGAACATCGGCACCAGGCCGTAGGTCGGCTTGAGGGCGACCGAGCCGGTGAAGGAGGCGGGGATCCGCACGGATCCGCCTCCGTCCGTGCCGACCGACCACGGGCCCATCCCGGCGGCGACCGCCGCCGCACTCCCACCGCTCGAGCCCCCGGCCGTGAGGCTGGGGTCGTGGGGGTTCCCTGTGGGCCCGTGCCTGAGTGAGTCGGTGACGCCCTTCCACGCGAACTCCGGCGTGGTGGTCTTGCCGACCAGCACGGCGCCGGTCTCCCGCAGCCGCGCGACGACCGGGGCGTCCACGTCCCACGGCCCCTCGGCGCCGATCAGCCGGGTGCCCCGGAGCGTCGGCCATCCCCGCGTGTAGAAGATGTCCTTGATGGACGTCGGAACCCCGTCTCCTGGACCGCGCGTCGCCCCGGTGTGCCACCGCTCGGTCGAGTCGGCCGCGTCCTTCAAGGCGCGCTCCTCGTCCACCAGCACGAAGGCGTTGACCGCGTCGTTGCCGCGGTCGATCGCCGCGAGCACCTCGCGCGCGGCGTCGACCGGCGTGAAGTCGCCGTCGCGGTAGCCGGCGACGAGCTCGGCGGCGGTCAGGGCTGCGAGGTCAGTCACGGGAGGCCTCCGAGCTGCTGGGTGGACGGGAGAACCCGAGCTCCTTGTCGACGACGTTGTGCAGCTCCTGGTCGTCGAGCCATCGCCGGGCGTTGTCGACGAACTGCCGTGCCAGGGTGTCCCTCCAGCCGACCACGTCACCTGACATGTGCGGCGACACCACGACGCCACGAGTGGTCCACAACGGGTGGTCCTCCGGCAACGGCTCGGTGCGGAACACGTCGAGCGAGGCGCCGCCGAGGGCCTCGCTCTCGAGGGCGGCAATCAGTGCCTCCTCGTCGACGATCGGCCCCCGTCCCACGTTGACCAGGTGCGCGGTCGGCTTCATGCGAGACAGCACGGTGGCGTCCACGAGGTCGCGGGTGGCGTCGGTGAGCGGAGCGAGCACGACGACGTGGTCGGCCCAGCCGACGTGGTCGGCCAGCTCCGCACTTGCGACCACCGTGCCGAAGTCCGGGTCGTCGGAGCGTGCCGTTCGGCCGGCGCCGCGGACCTCCAACCCGGCTGAGCGAAGCAGGCGTGCCGTCGCCCGACCGATCGCCCCGGTGCCGATGACCAGCACGGTGCTTCCGGCGACCTCGATGGTCTCGCGGTGCTGCCACGTCCTTGTCAGCTGCAGGTCGTGGCTGAGGTGAAGCTGCTTGGCGTAGGCGAAGATCGACGCGAGCACGAACTCGGCGATCGGCCGGTCGAAGACACCGCGCGCGTTGGTGACCACGACGGGAGACCGCTTCAGCTCGTCGAACAACAGAGTGTCCACGCCGGCAGCGGCGACATGGACCCACTCGAGGTGGTGGGCATGCGGCCAGGCGTCCTTCAGCGCCCCGGAGAAGAAGTCCCAGAGGAAGAGCGCCTGTGCGTCCGTGACGGCCTCGGCGAGCCCGGCGGCGTCGGTGTACCTGACGTCGGCTCGTTCCTCCACCGCTTCCATGTACGGCGGGCGAACCCCGTCGGACGAGCACAGGACGACCACCAGGGGCCGCGGGGCGGGTCCGGACACGGTTCTCCTCCACGGGTCGGGGTACGGCGGACAGGTCGCGCTCGGGTTCGTGTCAGGCTAGGATCGGCTAGTCGGATTGTCAACAATGTGCCCCGCTGGAGAACCGATGCCTTTCGCCGCCCACGTCGCGAACGCCGCCCCGAACCAGCTGGCCGGGGTGATCGTCCCCTACGACATGGCGCTCGACTCCGAGCTGTGGCGCTGGGTCCCCGAAGCCGTCGGGCTGCTGTTCACGCGGACGCCGTACACCGACCTTCCGGTGACGCTCGAGATGGCGGAGGCGGTCGGGGACCTGGCGACGATCCAGCAGTGCGCCCGTGACCTCTCCAGCGTCGGTCCGGAGGTGCTCGCCTACGGCTGCACGTCCGGGAGCTTCGTGAACGGTGTCGAGGGCGAGCGCCGCATGGTGGAGGCGATCCGGGATGCAGGCGGAGCCGAGGCGGTGACGACCTCCGGGGCGCTCCTGGCTGCGCTGGCGCACCTCGGGATCAGGCGCGTCGCCGCGGCGACCCCGTACGACGCGGCCGTGACCGAGCGGCTCGGCGTCTTCCTGCAGGAGGCCGGCGTCGAGGTGGTGAGCGAAGCCCACCTCGGCTTGCACAGCGAGATCTGGAAGGTGCCCTACGAGCAGACCCTCCAGCTCATCCGGGACGCCGACCACGAGGACGCGGAGGCGATCGTGGTCTCCTGCACCAACCTCGCCACCTACGACGTCATCGCACCGCTCGAGGACGAGCTCGGCAAGCCGGTGGTCACGGCGAACCAGGCGACGATGTGGTCAGCTCTGCGAGCCCTGGGCAGACACGCCGTCGGCGAGGGGCAGCGCCTCCTCGCCACGAGCGGTTGAGGATCACGGCGGCTCGTCGTCCAGCCCGGCTGCGAGGAGCTCCGCCAGGTGCACCGCGGTCCGCTCCGTCGCGTGGTCGATCTGGGTGCGGCAGCTGAACCCGTCCGCCAGCACCGCGGTCCCGGGGGCTGCCCGCCGGACCGCCGGGAGGAGCGCCTGCTCCCCCACGGCCATCGAGACCTCGTAGTGCCCCTTCTCGAACCCGAAGTTGCCGGCGAGCCCGCAGCACCCGGCGTCCAGGACCTCCGCTTCGACCCCGGCCGACGACATGACGGCCAGGTCGGCGTCGAACCCCATCACGGCGTACTGGTGGCAGTGCCGCTGCACCAGCGCCGGCGCGCCCACCCTCGGCGGCTCCCAGTCCGCCGCCCGCAACCGCAGCACCTCGGCCAGCGTGAAGGTGCTCTCCTTCGCCTGACGGGCCCTGACGTCGTCGGGCAGCAGTGCGGGGGCCTCGTGCCGGAAGACCGCGGTGCAGCTCGGCTCCAGCCCCACGACCGGCACCCCGTCGGCCAAGGGCTGCTCGATGGTGTCCAGCGACCGGCGTAGCACCCGGCGTGCGGTGTGCAGCTGTCCGGTGGAGATCCAGGTCAGGCCGCAGCACACCGGGCCGTCGGGGACCATGACCTCGAACCCGGCCGCCTCGAGCACCCGCACGGCGGCCTTGCCGACCTGAGGCGTGAGGTAGTTGGTGAAGGTGTCCGGCCACAGCAGCACCGGCCCCCGCGGGGCGGTCCCGTCGCTGGGCGCGGTGCGGGCCCGGAACCAGGCCACCAGCGACTCCTCCGCGAAGGCGGGGATCTCCCGTTCCGGCGCGACGCCGCCGAGCCGCTTCATCGGCCGCCGGGCAGCGGACCGGGTGATCCGGTTCGCCAGCCGTGGCGCTCCTGACGCCATGCGGGCCCACAACGGAAGCCATCCCATGGAGTAGTGGGACAGGGGTCGGAGCCGCCTGCGGTAGTGGTGGCTGAAGAACTCCGCCTTGTACGTCGCCATGTCGACGTTGACCGGACAGTCGGAGAGGCACCCCTTGCAGGACAGGCACAGGTCGAGGGCCTCGCGGACCTCCGTCGAGCGCCAGCCGTCCCGGATCACCTCTCCTTGGAGCATCTCCCAGAGCAGGTGGGCGCGGCCACGGGTCGAGTGCTGCTCTTCCCGGGTCACCCGGTAGCTGGGGCACATCACCCCGCCGGAGGACTGCAGGCACTTGCCGACGCCGACACAGCGCCGCTGCGCCTGTGCGAAGTCCCCGGCGTCCTCCGGGTAGGCGAAGACGGTGAGCAGCTTGCGGTCCTTGGCGGGACCGACGTGCCGCATGCTGGCATCGAGCGGCTCGGGCGAGGCGATGACCCCGGGGTTCATCACTCCGGCCGGGTCCCAGATCCGCTTCACCTCGGCGAACAGCGCCGTGACGTCGGCGCCGTACATCCGGGTCAGGAGCTCGGAGCGTGCGCGTCCGTCGCCGTGCTCACCGGACACCGAGCCGCCGAGGCCGACGACCAGGTCGGTGGCGTCCTCGACGAACCCTCGATAGGCGGCGACCCCCTGCGGCGTGAGCAGGTCGAAGTCCATGCGCATGTGCATGCACCCCTCGCCGAAGTGCCCGTACGACGCGCCGGACAGCCGGTAGCGCGCCATGAGCTCGTCGAGGCTGCGGAGGTAGTCGCCGAGCCGTTCCGGGGGGACCGCCGCGTCCTCCCATCCGGCCCACGCCTCGGCTCCGTCCGCGCGTCGCGTCGCCAGCCCCGTCCCGTCCCGGCGACACCGCCAGAGCACGGCCTGGGCCAGCGGATCGGTCACCAGCCGTGTCCTCAGCGGGAGCCCCGAGCGGCTGAGGTCCGCCTCCAACGCGGCGCCGGCCGCCGCGGCCTGCGTCGCGCTGTCGCCGCCGACCTCGACCAGCAGCCACGCCCGGCCCTCGGGCAGCCCGGCGCGGAGTGCGTCGGCGCGAGTCTGCGCCGGCAGCCGGTCCACGAGCGCGGCATTGATCGACTCCATGGTCAGCGGCTGGTGTGGCAGGACCACCGGCACCGCATCCGCCGCGGCCGTCGAGTCGTCGAACCCCAGCACCAGGAGCACCCGGGCGGCGGGCAAGGGGACGAGCCGCACCGTGGCCTCCAGCGTGGCGGCCAGCGTGCCTTCACTTCCGCACAGCAGCCCTGCGACGTCGTACCCGTGCTCGGGTTGCAGCAGGTCGAGGGCGTAGCCGGAGATCCGGCGGCGCAGCGGCTTGAACCGGCGGCCGATCACCAGCCGGTGCTCCTGCGCCAGCTGCTGCAACGCTCGGTGCACCTCGCCCTCCCGCCCCGGGCGGGCGGCTGTCGCTGCCATGACCGAGGCCACGTCGGGTCCCCCTCCGCGGTCGACGCGCATCCGCGTGCCGTCGGACAGCACCACGTCAAGCTCCACGACGTTGTCGGCGGTGGTCCCGAACGCCACCGAGTGCGCTCCGCAGGCGTTGTTGGCGATCATGCCTCCCAACGTGGCCCTGCTGGCTGACGACGGGTCCGGTCCGAACAGCAGCCCGTGCGGCGCCGCGGCGGCGTTGAGATCGGAGAGGACCACTCCGGGCTCGACCCGCGCGGTCCGGTTGACCGGGTCCACCTCCAGGATGCGGTTCACCGAGCGGAACGCGTCGATCACCACACCTCCGATGGCGTTGCCCGCCATCGACGTTCCGGCCCCCCGGGGCACGACGGGTGCGCCGGCCTCCGCGGCGAGGACCACAGCGGTCGCGAGGTCGTCGCTGCTCTCCGGTACGACGACGAGGCGTGGCACCACCCGGTAGTTTGAGGCGTCCGTCGCGTACAGGGCCCGGGTGCCGGTGTCCTGGTGGACGGTCCCCCGGAGGTTCGCGCGCAACGACGCAGCCAACCGGTCGACGTCGAAGTCGGCGGGCTGCGGAGGGGTGGGAACCGGAGCGCTCTCAGTCATGGTGTCCGTCCGTCAATGGAGCCATTACCGTATGATTGTCAACAACCTACAGCAGTGGAGGAAGCATGGGCCTGGACGTCACAACCGTCGGACTGCTCTACCCGGGGTTCGGTGCCGAGGACGACTACCCCGGTCTGGAGAAGCGTCTGTCGCCGCCGTTCCGGCTCCCGCTGGTCCACACGTCGGTGGGTGAGGACGCGCACCAGGTCGACGCGCTGCTCGACCTCGGGTCGGCCGCGCGGTTGGCCCGGGGCGCCGAGGAGCTGCGGCGCCACGACCCCGACTCGGTCATGTGGGCGTGCACCTCGGGAAGCTTCGTGTTCGGCTGGGAGGGCGCCCACCATCAGGTGGCCGGCATCGCTGACATCCTCGGGTTGCCGGTCTCCTCCACCTCGCTGGCCTTCGTCAACGCGCTCGAGGGACTCGGCGTCACGCGGGTCGCGGTTGCGGCGTCCTATCCCGAGGACGTTGCCATCCACTTCGTCGACTTCCTGCGGCACGGCGGCGCGGAGATCGTCTCGTTCGGCAGTCACGGGATCTACACCGCAGCCGAGGTCGGGCTCCTGGAAAGGGACGCGGTCATCGCGATGGTCCGGGCGGCCGACGTTCCCGAGGCCGAGGCGATCCTCGTGCCGGACACCGCGATGCACTCGCTCGCTTGGCTCGACGACCTCGACGCAGCGGTGGGCAAGCCCGTCCTGACCGCCAACCAGGTGACGATCTGGGAGGGGCTGCGCATCGCCGGCGCCACCACCAGGCACCCGGGGATGGGCCGGCTGTTCGCCGGCTGAGAGGCCTCAGCGCTCCTCGAGGACCGCTCTGAGGAAGTTCCTGGTCCGCTGGTGGTCGGGATCGTTGAAGATCTTGTCGGGGCTCCCGTCCTCGACGATCACGCCCTTGTCGAACATCATCACGCGGTCGGAGACGTCGCGGGCGAAGTGCATCTCGTGGGTGACGATCAGCATCGTGATGTCCGTGGTCTCGGCGATGTTGCGCAGGACGTTGAGGACGTCCACGACGAGCTCGGGGTCGAGCGCAGAGGTCACCTCGTCGAGGAGCAGGATGTCGGGCTGCATGGCGAGCGCCCGGGCGATCGCCACCCGCTGCTGCTGCCCGCCCGACAGCGTGCTGGGGTGGGCGTTGCAGAAGTCCCCCATGCCGACCTTCGTCAGCAGCTCCGTTCCCTCGGCCCTCGCCTCGTCCTTGCTCTTGCCGAGCACGGAGACGGGCGCCTCCATGACGTTCTCGACGACCGTCATGTTCGGGAAGAGGTTGAACTGCTGGAAGACCATCCCGATCTGGCGGCGCTGCTTGCGCAGGTAGCCCTCGGACGCGGGGACCAGCTTGTCCCCCTTGCGCTCGTGGCTGAGCGGCTCCCCGTTCACCCAGATCACCCCGTCGGTGACCTTCTCGAGGGTCATCAGCAGCCGCAGGATCGTGGTCTTCCCTGATCCGGACGGGCCGATCAGGGTGACCCGCTCGCCCGGCGCGATCGAGAACCGCATGTTGTCCAGGACCGTCTTCGGTCCGAACCGTTTCACGACGTCGTCGAAACGGATGATTGCGGACGTCGGGTCCGGTGCTGTGCCGGCAGGCACGCTCTCACTGGGCAAGACGGGCCTCCAGCTTTCTGATCAGGACGGACGTCGGATAGCTCGCGGCGAGGAAGATGAAGCCGGCGATCGTGATCGGCTCGACGTAGCGGAAGTTGTCGGCACCCATGCGGTTGGCGACCGTGACCATCTCGGCGACTCCGATCACGATGAGGAACGGGGTCTCCTTGAACAGCGCGATCACCTGGTTGCCCGTTGAGGGCAGGATGCGGCGCACCACTTGAGGAAGGATCACCGCTCTCCAGGTGCGTTGCGGGGACAGGGACAGGGCCGTGCACGCCTCCCACTGCCCTGGCGGCACCGCCTCGATCCCGGCCCGGTAGACCTCGGACATGTAGCACGCGTAGTGCACCCCGAGCACCGAGATGCCGGTGACGAGGGCGCTGATGTTGATCCCCATCGCCGGCATCGCGTAGTAGACGAAGAACAGCTGGATCGGCACCGGTGTGCTGCGAATGAACTCGATCACGGCACCGGTGGGCCAGGAGACGAGTCGGGACTCGGAACGGCGTCCCAGGGCCAGGACCAGGCCGAGGACGATCGCGACGGCCGCCGCGGCAAGAGTGATTCCGAGCGTGTACTGCAAGAACGCGAGGATCAGCTCCGGAAGCAGCTCCCAGGCCAGGTCCCACCGCCACACTGCGCTGCTCATGTTGTCCGCACATTCGGCTCAGCCACCATGGGGGCCACGATGGGACGGCGCCCGACCTTCCTGGCGGCACGGGTCTCCAGCACCCGGGTGACCGCCAGCAGGAGCTGGGCGAGGACGAAGTAGACGACGAGCGCGATCCCGAAGGCCCACAGGCTTCCCACGTCGAAGCGGAGGTTGTTGACCTCGAAGGTCAGCTCGGTGATCCCCACGAGGAACAGCAACGAGGAGCTCTTGAGGATCTGCACGAGCAGGTTGCTGAACGGCGGGATCATCTCGGGGACCGCCTGGGGCAGGATCACCCGCCGCATCCGGTGCGCCCGCCCGAGACTCAGCGCGACGGTCGCCTCCCACTGCGCCTTCGGCACCGCGGTCAGCGCTCCCCGCACGACCTCGGAGCCGTAGGCCCCGAAGTTGAGGGCGAAGGCGACGGTGGCGGCAGCCAGGATGTCGAGGCGGAAACCCAGCTGGGGAAGGACGAAGACGATCCAGAGCAGCTGCACCACCAGCGAGGTGCCGCGGAAGAACTCCACGACGACCCGCACGAGGAACCGCACGATCTTGTGGTTCGACATCGACAGCAGCCCGAACACGAACGACACCACCAGGGCCGCGAGCGCTCCCAGCCCCGTGTACAGCAGGGTGACGCCCGCCCCTTCGAGGAAGAAGGGGATGGCGTCAACCAGTTCTTCACGCATCCGCGTCTACCCCTTGCAGAGCTCTTCCGCGGTCAGGCTCGGATCCGGCATCTCTGCCTCCGTGAAGCCGTAGGGCTCCACGAGCTCAAGCCACTTGCCGCTCTCGATGAGCTTCGCCAGCTCGGCGTTGAACGCCTCACGGAGCTCGTCGTCCTCCTGCCGGAACACCGCGGCCCCGGCACCGATGACCTCCTCGCCGTTCACCACCGGGATGAACCCCTCCTCGACCTGAACCGCCGAGTCGCTCTCGGCCAGGGCGCGGAGCGAGATGGCGGTCAGGGCGAACGCGTCCGCCCGACCGGACTTCACCGCGTCGAGCCCGGACTGCTGGTCGGCGACGATCTGGAGCTGGTCCTCGGGAACGCCGGCGCCCTTGGCGTCATCGACCTCCACGGCGCCGTTCATCACGGCCAGGGTGGCTCCGCTCGAGGCGACGGAGTCGTAGTCGGTCAGGCCCTGGGGGTTGCCCTTCTTGACCAGCAGAGCCGTCGTGGCGACGTACTCGGGGTTGGAGAACGCCGCCTCGGCGCACCGCTCGGGGGTGATGAACATGCCGGCGCTGACGACGTCGACGCGGCCCGCGTTGAGCGCCTGGATCAGCGACCCGAACTCGAACAGGTTCGGCTCCAGCTCCGCGCCGGCGATCTTGTCGAAGATGTAGGAGTGGATGGCGGGCGCCTCGCCGAGCAGCTCGCCACCGTCGCGGTAGGCGTAGGGACGCTCGTTGGCGAAGCCGACGTTGATCGACCCCTCGTCCTTGATCTTGTCGAGGGTGGACGAGCCCTCGGCGGGCGCGCCCGTTCCGGTCTCGGTCTTGGAGCAGCCGCCGACCAGCGCGGCCGCGGCGAGCAGCCCGACGACCGCGAACCGCAGCTGCGGCCTCGCTGCCCTTCCGAAGGGGGCATGGCTCATAAGGGGTCTCCCTGTCTCTCAGCGTGACCTGGGCCACATGACGGCCCAACGCTATGGGCGAGGGCGCCGGATTGTCAACAATCCATCAACACCCTAGGGTGTGGCTGCACACCATGCGCAGGAGGTCGTGCGGCCCCGTTACGAGAAGGAAGCCGGAGGTTCCGTGACGACAGCACAGACCTACGACGTGGCGGTGGTCGGCCTCGGCGCCATGGGCAGCGCCGCGGCCTACCAGCTCAGCAAGCGGCGAGACCTCACGGTGGTCGGGATCGACAGGTTCCGACCACCGCACCCGCACGGGTCCACCCACGGGGACACGAGAGCCACCCGATCCGCGCCGTTCGAGGGCGAGGGGCTGGTGCCGATGGTCCGCCGGTCGATCGAGATCTACCGGGACGAGCTGGGGCCGGCAACCGGCAGGACGCTCTTCCGCCGGTCCGGGGGACTGATCATCGGCAGACCCGGAGCGGCCGGCTACCACAACGTCGAGAACCCGTTCCAGAGCACCGTGTCGGCAGCCGAGCGTCACGGCGTCCCCTTCGAGCTCCTGTCCCCCGACGAGGTCCGCGAGAGCTTCCCGACCGTCGGGATCCAGGACGACGAGGAGGCGTACTTCGAGCCGGACGGCGGCTTCCTGTTCGCGGAGGAGTGCGTCCGCGCGCACCTCGAGACCGCGCAGCGGAACGGCGTTCGGCTCCACTACGACGAGACCGTCACGGGCTTCGAGCCCGGTGCCGACAGCGTGCGGCTCACCACCGACAAGGCGGCGTACGACGTCGGCACTCTTGTCGTCTCCGTCGGACCCTGGGTGAGCGACCTCCTCCCGGAGACGCGGCGGCTCTTCGAGCTCCAGCGGCTGACCCTGTTCTGGTTCCCGCTCGAGGACCAGGGCCTCTACGACAGCTACGCCACGATGCCGCGGGTCGGCTGGGCGTTCGGCACGGGTGCGTACGCCTTTCCCGCCATCGACGGCGTCCGTGGCGGGGTGAAGGTGGCAAGTGAGGAGTACACCGTGGTCGGGTCGCCCGAGGGCGTCGACCGCGAGGTGTCGGCGCGGGAGACCAACGACATGTTCGAGCGGAACGTCCGCGGCAGGCTGCTCGGCCTCGGCCCCCGGGCGGTGCGGTCGGCCACCTGCATCTACACCATGACGCCGGACAGCAGGTTCATCATCGACCGGCACCCGAGGAGCGACCGGGTCATCGTCGCCTCACCGTGCTCCGGTCACGGCTTCAAGCACTCCGCGGCCATCGGGGAGGTGCTCGCCGAGCTGGCGACGGGCAGCGACACCACCCTGGACATCAGCCCGTTCGGCCTGGCTCGGTTCGACCTCGACTGATCAACGCGCGGCACCGGCGCGGTGCGCTTCGACGGCGGCTCGGACGTTCTCGTGGTCGGTGTTCCCACCGCTGACGACCACGAGGTGCGTCTGGTTCTCCGCTCGGACCTGCCGGAGGTGCTCGCAGAGACCCGCGACCGCCACCATGCTGGAGACCTCCGGAAGGTGCTGTCGGACCTGGTCGGGGTCGTGGAGGTCGAAACCCAGCTGAGGCAGGACGACGCCCGAGTACCACTCGTACGCCTGCCCCACGGCGGCCAGGTCGACGACGTAGATGCGGTCGACCCTGCCGTCCTTGAGTCGTTGATGGGGACGCTCCCCCATCACCTTGACCGCCAGCCCTTCGGCGTACCGGTTCGGCTCCCCCGGCACCGGCACCGGCTCAGGGCTGTGGAAGCTGCGAGCGGCACTGTCGGCGTCGACGATCTCGTGCCCGTACAAGGCGAAGAGCCGCCCGTGCTCGCTGTTGACGTCCGCGATCCCGCTGATCAGCCCACCGCCGCCGACCGGGACGTGGACCGTGTCGGGTCTCGCCGCACCCAGCTCGTCCAGCTGCTGGATGATCTCGGGCACCAGCGTCCCCGCTCCTCGAATGATGTCCTCGTCGTCGTAGGGAGACAGGTAGTGCCACCCTTCTCGCTCCGCCGCCGCCTTGGCGCGGGCCTTCGCACTCACGAAGTCCGCCGGCGAGGTGTCGAGGTGGAAGCTGCCGTCGATCGCCCCGAAGGACTGTGTCGCTCTCTTCTTGTTCTCCGGCACCACCGAGGCCATGACGATCCTCACCGGGACCCCGAGCCGGGCCCCTGCGAAGGCAAGGGCCTGAGAGTGGTTGCCCCCGCTGTCGGCGACGACCCCCACGCCTCGACGACGAAGCTCCTGGGCGTGCCGGGACAGCGCGTAGGTCGCGCCGCGGATCTTGAAGCTGCGGACGACCTGGGCCGACTCGAGCTTGAGCCAGACGGTGTTGCCGCGGCCGACGGGTTCGGCGAGCCGCACGAGGGGGGACGTGACGGTGGTCCTCCTGACCACCTCGAGGTCGGCCAACCGTTGCTCGTCGAGCTTCATCAGCGGCTCAGCCTTCGAGGGCGCCCACGACCAGCGGGGTGCGCCGGGTGCTGGTGAGGAGCTCGCCGCCCGAGGCGGTCACGAGAACCGTGTCCGAGACGACGTAGTCGGCCGGCTCCTGGCCGAGTAGCCACGACAGCACGTGGAAGGTCATTCCCTCCTCGATCCGCAGGTTGCTCCCGTCCCGGAGCCCCACGACGGCGGCACCCCCGATCCAGCTGGGCGGGAAGCCGATCCCCACCTGGTAGCCGCAGTGGTGGCGCCGGTAGGAGCGGTGCCCGAGCCCTTCGTCGACGACCTGCTGCCAGGCTGCGTACACCTCCGTGCTGAGCGTGCCGGGGCGGAGCGCCTGGCAGACGACCTCGAGCCCGGCCAGGGCGATCTCTCCCGCCTTGTCGGTTCCCGCCGGCGGCTCGTCCACGTAGACCATGCGGGTCAGCGGTGCGTGGTAACGGCCGACGGACGCCGAGAGCTCCAGGAGGATCGCATCGCCGGGGGTGATCTCCCGGTCGGCCCAGGTCACGTGCTCCTGGAACAGGTCGTCGCGACTCCGGATGAGAGGGGCGAACCCAGGCACCTCGGTGCCGCCCAGCACCAGCTCGGGATAGACCGCCGCGGCGACGTCTCGCTGCGAGGCGCCGGCTCGTACGGCGGCCGCACCCACCTCCACGGCGCGGGACGAGACTCTCGCCGCTGCACGCATGCGGGCGATCTCGGCCGGGCTCTTGACCTGCCGCACGGCTTCCACGAGTCCCGTGCCGTCGACCAGCTGCAGCTCGGCGAGCTCCAGACGCAGCGGCTCCCACACCGACAGTGGGAAGAACATGGAGGACCGCTCCACTCCGACCCGGGAGCCGCGAGTCACCGCGGACCGCACGGCACGCGCGGCCACGAGCGCCGGGTCCTCGTCGTCGGCGAACCTGATGTGGTCGCACTCGGGAACCTGTGCGCTCAGAGTCGTGGCCTCCATGGCGCGGGCCACGATCATCGGGCGGCCGTCGAGGGGCAGCACGAGCAGGGTGAGCGCGAAGTAGCCCTGGTGGTCCAGCCCGGTGAGGTAGTAGATGTTCTCCGGACCGGAGAGCACCAGCGCGTCCAGGCCTTCCGCCTCCATCCGTCGTCGCGTGCTGGCAACCCGTGCGTCGTACTCGTGCCGGGAGAACGGAAGCAGCTCCGGGCTCACTCGGTCACCGCCAGGGCGACGATCTCCACGTCGAGCCCGTCGGCCAGGCCGACGACCACGGTCGCCCGCGCCGGCGCATCACCCGGAAACCACCGGGCATAGACCTCGTTGAACGGAGCGAAGTGCTCCTGCGACGTCAGGTAGCAGTCCATCCTCACCACGTCCTCCAGGTCGCAACCTGCCGCCTGGAGGACGCTGCGGACATTTCTCAGCGCCTGTTCGGTCTGGGCAGCGACGCCGTCCGCGACGGCTCCGGTAGCCGGGTCCATCCCGACCTGGCCGGCGACGGCCAGCACCGAGCCGATGCGGCTGCCTTGGGCGTAGGCAGCGACGGGTGCCGGAGCGGCGTCCGTCGAGATGGTCTGACGCACTGCGCCTCCTTCACATGGGAGGCACAACATGGCGCATGATTGTGGGATTGTCAACAAGCCTCACCCTGTCCAGCCCAGCCTGGGAAGGGTGGGTTTCGTTGTATCGTCGACAATCACACTCGAAGGGACCGCGGACGCTCATGGTCATTGGCACTCGTTTCGAACCGGTCCACCAGGAGTCGACGGCAGCGTTGATCGCCCGACAGCTCCGGGAGGCCATCATGTTCGGCCACCTCGCCCCCGGCTCCCAGCTCAGCGAGGCCGAGCTCTCGGCACAGTTCGGCGTCAGCCGAGGGCCGCTCCGCGAGGCCATGCAACGGTTGGTCCAGGAGGGGCTGCTCCGCAGCGAGAAGAACCGCGGGCTGTTCGTGAAGGTCCTGGATGCCGACGACATCCGGGACATCTACGTCGCGCGTTCCGCGATCGAGGGCGCGGCCGCACTCCTGGTCCTGCGCGCGGACGACGCCGAAGCGATCTCCGAGATGCGCGCCGTGTGCGAGGAGATGAACAGGGCCGTCAAGCGGCGCGACAAGGTGCTCATGAGCGACTCGGACCTGCACTTCCACGAGATCCTGGTGCGGCGGTCGGAGAGCCCCAGGCTCCGTCGGATGCACGAGACCCTGCTCGTGGAGACGCGGATGTGCATGACGGCGCTCGAGGACAAGTACCGGTTGCCGGCGGCCGTCGTCAAGGAGCACTTCAGGATCATCGACGCGATCGAGCAAGGCGACGAGGCGCTGACGCTGCGCCGCATCGAGGACCACATGCAGGACGCCCTGACGCGGTTGACCGCGGTCGGGAGCTGAGGGCCCGCTAGCCGGCCGTCACATCGCGATGCCGATGTACTTGGTCTCCAGGAACTCGTCGATGCCGGTCGAGCCGCCCTCACGACCGAGTCCCGAGGCCTTGACGCCCCCGAACGGCGCCGCAGGGTTCGAGACCACTCCCTGGTTCAGCCCCACCATGCCGGCCTCGAGCGCCTCCGCCACGCGGAGCGCTCGGCGCAGGTCGTTGGTGTAGACGTAGTGGACCAGTCCGTACTCGGTGTCGTTGGCTGCCCGGACGGCCTCGTCCTCGGTGTCGAAGCCGGAGATCGGTGCGACCGGTCCGAAGATCTCCTCGTGCCGCATCCGCGCGGACTCCGGCACACCGGTCAGCACCGTCGGCGGATAGAAGAAGCCCGCCCCTTCCGGCCGCTCCCCCCCGGTGAGGACGGCAGCACCCTGCTCCACGGCGTCGGCGACCAGGTCGTCCACCTTGGCCTGTGCCGTGTCGTCGATCATCGGACCGACCCGCACGTCGTCCTCCACGCCGCGACCCACCGGCAGGGCTGCCATCCGCTTCGCCAGCCGCTCACCGAACTCGTCCATCACGGCGCGTTGGACGTAGATCCGGTTGGCGGCCGTGCACGCCTCACCCGAGTTGCGCATTTTGGCAGCCAGCGCGCCCTCCACGGCGGCGTCGAGGTCGGCGTCCTCGAACACGACGAAGGCTGCGTTGCCACCGAGCTCCATCGAGGTGCGCAGCACCTTGTCGGCGCACTGCTCGAGGAGCTTGCGGCCCACGGCGGTCGAGCCGGTGAAGGAGAGCTTGCGGGCGATGCCCGAGCGGATCAGCGGCTCCATGACGGGGCCGGCCTGCGTCGTCGGTACGACGTTGACGACGCCGTCCGGGACCCCGGCCTCCCGGAGCACCTCGGCCAGTGCCAGCATCGACAGCGGTGTCTGTGCCGCCGGCTTGACCACGCTGGTGCACCCTGCGGCGATGGCCGGGCCGATCTTCCGCGTCCCCATGGCCATCGGGAAGTTCCACGGGGTGATCAGCAGACAGGGGCCCACAGGCTGCTTCGCGACGAGGAATCGCGACCCGCCGACCGGGGCGACCTGGTAGCCGCCGTCGATCCTGACCGCCTCCTCGGCGAAGTGCCGGAAGAACTCGGCCGCATAGGTGATCTCGCCGCGGGACTCGGCCAGCGGCTTGCCCATCTCCAGGGTCATGAGCAGCGCCAGGTCGTCAATCCGTTCGTGGAGCAGGTTGAACGCTCGCATCAGCATGTCCGCGCGCGCCCGGGGCGGACTCGCGGCGAAGTCGGCCTGCGCCGCGGCTGCCGCCGCGAGCGCCGAAGCGCCGTCCTCGGGGGTGGCATCCGCGACCTGGCAGAGCAGCTCCCCCGTGGAGGGGTCCAGCACGTCGAAGGTGCCACCGCCGGAGGCGTCGGTCCACCGTCCGGCGACGAAGAGCTGCTTGGGGGTGGCCTCCACGACCGCCCGCTCGTCAAGGTTCTGGGCCATCTCACGTCCTAGGCTCGGTGTTGCGCGGCACGGTCCCCGGTGACAAGGGGAAACGATGCGGCTACTCTAGCGAGTAATCTGATTGTCAACAATCCTGAAGGAGCTTGTCGTGGCCCAGCTCTCCGCGATCCTGAAGCAGGCGACCGGTGTCGTCGCCGCCCGCGGCGAAGGTGTCTTCCTCTACGACGAGGCCGACCGCAAGTACCTCGACTTCACTGCGGGCATCGGCGTGACCAGCACCGGCCACTGCCACCCTCGCGTCGTGGAGGCGGCCCAGCGCCAGGTCGGCACGCTCATCCACGCCCAGTACACGACAGTGCTGCACCGGCCGCTGCTCGACCTCACCGAGCGGCTCGGCGAGGTGCTCCCGGAGGGGCTCGAGCGGCTGTTCTTCGCCAACTCGGGATCCGAGGCGGTCGAGGCTGCGCTCCGGCTTGCCCGCCAGTCGACCGGCCGGCCCAACGTCATCGTATTCCACGGCGGCTTCCACGGTCGAACGGTGGCCGCGGCCTCCATGACGACGTCAGGGACCAAGTTCCGGTCCGGCTTCAGCCCGCTCATGAGCGGGGTCGTGGTGTCACCCTTCCCGAACCCGACGCACTACGGGATGTCCGAGGAGGTGGCCACCGACTTCGCTCTCCGTGAGCTCGACTACGTGCTCCAGACACTGACCTCACCGGACGACACCGCGGCGTTCTTCATCGAGCCGGTGCTCGGCGAGGGTGGCTACGTCCCGGCCAACACCCGGTTCCTCGCAGGGCTGCGCGAACGCGCCGACAGGTACGGCATCCGCCTCGTCCTCGACGAGGTGCAGACCGGCTGGGGCCGCACCGGCGAGTTCTGGGGGAGCGACCACTTCGGCGTCGCCGGCGACATCCTGGTCACAGCGAAGGGACTCGCCTCCGGCTTCCCGCTCTCCGCGATCGCCGCTCGTGAGGAGATCATGGACCGCGCCTGGCCCGGCTCGCAGGGCGGCACGTACGGCGCGAACGCCGTGGCGTGTGCTGCCGCCTTGGCCACCCTCGACGTCATCCAGGACGAGCAGCTGGTGCGGAACTCGGCAGAGCGGGGTGCCGAGCTGCGAGCCGCCCTCGAGAAGGTCGCGGGCTCCCACAAGGCCATCACCGACGTCCGCGGGCTCGGCCTGATGCTCGGCAACGAGTTCCGCCGCGCGGACGGCAGCCCCGACGGCCCTACCGCAGCGGCGGCACAGCAGGAGGCGGCCCGACGAGGACTGCTCCTCCTCACCTGTGGGGCCTGGGGTCAGGTCGTGCGCTTCATCCCCGCCCTCGTGGTGAACTCGGAGAACATCGCCGAAGCCGTCGCCATCTGGGAGGACTCGGTCGCGGCTGTCACGTCCTGAGCCGGTGACGGCGGTGCTGCCGCAGGCGGAAGGAACGGACGCCGGTGACGCCGCGGGGCGATCGACCGACGGGCACCCGCCGTCCGCGCGACCGGAGGAGACCTCATGGTCACCTGGGTGCGCGGCGGTGAGTCACCGTTCGTCGTTCCTGACCGCGCCGAGTGCCGGCCCCGCCACCGACCTCGCCGCCCGTCCGGTCGCCGCCCTCGGCACCGCCCCGACCTTCGGCGCGCCGTACTGATGGAGGCACCGCTCCGGCAGGCGCAGTGCCCCACCCTGGTGTGCGGGCCGTCGGGTGGCGGCCTGCACGCAATCGACGAGTGGGTCGAGCTCGGCCGGCTCCGCTCGTTCACCCGGGCGTTGGTCGAGGTGTTGTCCGGTGCCGACTGATCCACGCACCCTGCGCGACGCCGCACCGCTGCTCGATGCGTGGCTGCGCTTCCACGAGGCGCCGCCCACGCCCTTCACCATCCCCGGACACAAGCAGCGCGGCGACCTTGTCGGCGACGTGGTCGCAGGCGACGTCCCTCTGTACGCCGGGCTGGACTCGATGAAGCTCTCCACCGGAGTGCTCGCCGAGGCCGAAGCCCGAGCCGCGCGGTTGTGGGGTGCTGACATCTGCCGCTTCTCGACCGGTGGCGCGACCCACGCAAACCAGGCGGTCGCGCTCGCGCTCGGCGGCGACGGCGATCGCGTCGTGGTCAGCCGCACCCTGCACCGTTCCATGCTGCTCGGGCTGGTGCTCGCCGGCCTCACCCCAGTGTGGGTCAGCCCCGAGGTCGACGTCGCGACCGGGCTCCCCGTCGGTGTCGCGCCCCGGACGGTGGACCTCGCACTCCGGGACCAGCGCGGCGTACGGGCCGTGCTGGTCGGTGACCCGTCCTACGTCGGAACCGTCGGCGACATCGAGGGGCTGGCCGAGGTGGCCCACCAGCACGGCGTGCCACTGGCCGTCGACGCCGCCTGGTCCGCGCACTTCGGCTTCCACCCCGCACTGCCACGTCACCCGCTCCAGCTCGGGGCCGACGTGATGGTCACCAGCGCCCACAAGACCCTTCCGGCGTGGAGCCAGGCCGCACTCGTGCTCGCCCGGAGCCAGCGCATCGACCCAGCCCGACTGGATGCGGGCGTCGAGGCGACCGCGACCACGAGTCCTGCCGGCGCGATCCTCGCCAGCACTGACGCGGCCCGCGCGCTCCTCGAGCGCGACGGCGAGCACCTCCTCGGCGAAGCCATTGCGGCAGCGCACTCGGCCCGGGACCGCCTACGAGGCGTCGACGGTCTGCTCGTGCTCGACGGGCCGGACGTCGACCCGCTCAAGCTGACGCTGGTGCTGTCCCGGACCGGCGCCGACGGCAACGCCGTCGAGCGTGACCTCCTGACCGCCGGTCTCCCGGTGGAGTCCGCGGACCGCGACATCATCATCGGCGTCGCCTCGCTGGCCGACACCCACCAGACCCTCGACCGCTTCGCCACCACGTTGGTCAGCTCCATCGAGCGGCACCGAGGCAGTCCCCGCGATGTCGTCGCCCCGGTGGCATACCGCGTGCAGCCAGTCACCGTGCTCCCCCCACGCGCGGCGTTCTTCGCCGACTCACATGCCGTCCCCATCGAGCAGGCAACCGGTCGGATCAGCGCCGAGCTCGTGGCGCCCTACCCTCCTGGCATCCCGGTCCTTGCGCCAGGAGAACAGATCACCGTCCCGGTCCTGGACGCGCTCGACCAAGCCCGGACCGCAGGCATCCGCATCGCGTACGCCGCCGACCCCTCGCTCGCAACGCTGCGCGTCGTGCGCGACTGAGTCGACCGCCGTACGTCGACACCCGCGCGGTCCGGCGCGAGACGAACCGAGCTGCCGGTCCACGTGGCGTCCCCGGGGTTCTCCCGAGACGGACTGCGCTTGACCGAAGGGTGATCGACACCGCGCAGGCACTTTGTCGTTGCCCTGTCGGGCCTCTCGTGCTCGTGCGACGTCCCCTGCCTGATTCACGCACCCGCCGCCCAGCGTGCGGTCCGAGACGCACGCGGCCGCGGTCGGCGCGGAGCAGCCGATGATTCCGCGCCTGGGTAAGTGAGGACGAGGGACCCCGCCTGCCGCGTTTCCGCAGGACAGACGGAGTTCTGGAGCTCCTCCGCTTGAACTCGAACCAACAACCCTCCGAAGCCGCTCCCAGCGCCTGAAGCAGTTGACAGCTCAAGATGCTTCCTTCGCGGATTCCCTGTGTCCCGTCCTCCATCGGACACGCGAACCGCGTTGCATGAAGACTGGAGGAACGGTCGGCCCTGCAGTTGCGCTCAGCGAGTCCGAACCGAGCAGCGTCGCATGAAATTCTACGTTTCGTCCATCTCCGGACTTTGGTCCCACTACGGTGAGGGCATTGAGTCCTGATTTGGGAGGAACAGTGTCTCTGCCTCGTTGTAACGTCCTTGCCTCGTTGGCTGCTGCCGTGGTCGGCGTGGTCGTCCTCGGCGCCGTCGGCACCCCCGCCGTCGCGCGGGGCGGCTACCCGGACCCCACTCTCGAGCTGCCGCGAATGACCGCGCCCTTCCCGGGCGTCGGGCCGCACCGGCCCTACGTGCAGCAGATCCTCATCGACACGGTCACGCCGCTGAAGGACGGCGCGATCATCAACCGGACCAGCCAGGGCTTGCTGTTCCGCGGCGGTCAGCAGAACAACGACCTCACGGTCACCCACGTGGAAGGCCGGCTGCACTTCGTCGACTCCGGTACGCAGTCGTGGAAATTCCTACCCCGGGGCTGTGTGCGGCTCGACGTCCCGAAGGGCGTGGGCGCCAGCTGCCGCGTCAGGAACAAGTTCACCATCGACGAGCCGATGCTGGTCGAGGTCTGGCCGCGACTCGGCAACGACACGGTGGACTCCTCAGCCCTTCCTGCGCTGTTCGACATCTCCTTCCTGGGGGACCGGGGTGACGACACCGCCTACCTCGGGGCCGGGGACGACTTCGTCAACGGCGCGCAGGACAACGATCGGGTGTACGGCGGCGATGGGCACGACTGGTTGAGGACCGGGCTGGGCAACGACTTCATCGACGGCGGCGCCGATGGGGACTACCTGGTAGGCGTGGCCGGTGACGACACCATCCGCGGCGGATCCGGCGATGACCGAATCTTCGGTCTCGACGGGAACGACGAGCTCGACGCCGGTGAAGGCGATGACCGCGTCAGTTGCGGCCTCGGGTCGGACACGGCCTCGGTGAAGAGCAGCGACCGCACCCTGGACTGCGAGGCCGTCAGCCGCCTGTGAGCGGGTGCTGCCTTTCAGCGCGAGCCCTACTTGCGCCGTCGGCCCGTCCCGCGTTCTCGACGCCACCGCAGCCGAGGCAGAGGGAACAGCACCCGTCGTCGCAGCCCCGACGTAGGTCGAGCGGCGTGTTGAAGCAGGAGTCGCGTCGCTGCCTCGCAGCCAGGCATTCTTGTTACATGGCTGATCCGAGTGCCTGGGCCGGACTGGCATCCGGAGTAGCGGGCATTGTCTCGGCTGGAGTAGCGGGAATCGCCGTCGTCGCTACTTCACGCAATGCAAAGGCGTCTCTCAACGCCCAGCGGGCCATCATGGAGCACCAGCAGTCGCTGGAACTGAGTCGCGCGCGCGAGAACCGCTTATGGGAGAAGCGGTCGGATACGTACGTGGACTTGCTCAGTTGGCTGCGCCAAGTTCTTGCTGCGGTGCGCGATGAGCGGCGTGAGCTCCAGGTGCCCGATATGCCCTCGTCCATCGAGGATCGTGTATCGGCCTTCGCTTCGGACGGTGTCGTCGCGGGCGTACTGGCACTGAGGGAGAAGCTCATCATGTTCGGCTATGAACGATCAGAAGGCCTAGCTCGTACTGGTCAAGACACCGACGATCCCCAGTTCCGCTCGTGGCTCGCCACCTACCAAGCGGCCCGCGATGAGGCATTCGCTGCGTATAACTCCTTATGGGATGCGCTGCGACGCGAATTGGATCCTGAGACGCCCTCTGGCGTCATCTGAACGGGGGAAACTCCATCATTGGAGCCGGCTCGAGGCGCTCATCGCGGCCAAGGAGGCTCGCGGGCATAGGGCCCACGTGCCGGGGGGTGGCGTCCCGCGGAAACGTAGGGCCATCTCGCAGCGCGTAGCTCCCTGCTGCACGTGTCAAAACGCGAGTTGGCCTGACTCTGCACACCCGGCGGAGTGACGCACGTGTTGGCGCTGGGATCGCGGATGACTCGGACGCTGCCGCGGTAAAGGTCGCCCCCTATTCATGGGGCCGTGGTGCACTGGGTCAGAGGTGTGCGTCCAGCCAGGCCAGGACGTCGGTGGTGACCTCGTCACGGTTGATCTCGTTCAGGATCTCGTGGCGGGCGCCGTCGTACAGCTTCACCGTCACGTCGACCAGCCCGGCGTCTCGGTAGCGCTGGCCGAGGACCTCCACCAGCTGCCCGCCACCGGCCAGCGGGTCTTCGGACCCCGAAACGACCAGCAGCGGAAGGTCGGACCGGATGCTGGCCAGCGCGGTCGGATCGGCGAGCGTGCCGGCCGCACCGAAAAGCGCTGGCACAGTCTCGTCCGGCAGGTCGAAGCCGCACAACGGGTCGGCCACGTAGTGGTCGACCTCGGCCTCGTCGCGCGTCAGCCACTCGTAGCCAGTGCGGTGCTCGAAGCCGGCGTTGAAGGCTTCAAGCCCGACGGGCCCCTCGGCCTGCGCCATGCCGGCTGCCAGCACGTCGAGGGCAGTGGTGCCGGAGAGGACGACCCCGGCGTACTGCTGGGAGTGGGTAAGGATGACCGACTGGGCGGCAAAGGAACCCATCGAGTGGGCGAGGAGGAACAGCGGCAGGTCGCCGTGCACGCTGGCGCCGTACGCTGCCACGTCGGCGATCAATGCTTCAAACCCGGGGGCACCGAAGTCGCCGGGCTTGCCCACGATCGAGGCGCCGTGCCCCCGGTGGTCGGTGGCGCGCACGGCATAGCCGGCGTCGTTGAGGGCACGCGCGAACCGGTCGTAGCGGGCGGAGTGCTCTGCCAGGCCGTGGGCGACCTGCACCACGCCGCGCGGATCGGAGATGTTCCACTCGTAGGTGGCCAGCTCGAGACCGTCGACGGGCGAGGTGAACGTGGAGCGCTGCATAGGCATGGTCGCACCCTAGAGGCAGCTCAACACCTCGGCCAGGGTGCGCCCTGTGCGCCCGACCGCACGACAGGCTGACGCCACGCCGGGGTCAGGGCCGAGGGCACGCGCGCTATCACCGGAGCTGCGACTCCGCGCAACCGACACTGAGGATCCGATCTTGCTGCGGGCGACAGGCGGCGCTATGACTAGTTTTTCTCAGACAGACGGGCAGTGGCGCTTGGGAGCGCTCAGGAGTGGAAGATCAACCCCGTCGCCGGTGCGGAACGCCTCGAGCAGCTCGGACACGGCAGATTGGGTGAGGCCATCGGCGGGCTCGATTTCAGTGAGTTCTTCGCCGTACACACCGAAGACCCCGCCGATGGCCCTCACACGCTGGGAGCCGCCCTGCTCATCCCCGAAGCCCACCACCCGGGGGGACCCCTACTCACAGGCGCGCGGTGGGAGGACTCCAAGGAGCATAAGTAGCGTGCTCGTTCAGTCAGTCGGTCGAGGATCACCACCTGAAGCGCATCGTTCCGTTGGACGGTGACGATGATCGCGCGCCGCCCCGGTGGGTGACTCGCGCGGCCGCGCAGCTGGCCCTGGATGCATCTGGACTTGTTCGTCCGGGTCGCCGGCTCGCCCATGCGAGGCGTGAGCGTGCGGCCTCGAGCGAGGCACAGCGCGTGCCGGGCACTTGGGCGGTGGGCCCGACACGAGACCTCTGCAGCTCGGGTCCGGCTGCGTGAAGGATGCTGCTCAGGGGCCGCAGGTGCCGGGAGGCGCCGGATCCGGCGGGGAGCACGTCTCGGTCCAGGTGGCGACGACGTCGAGGACGCCGCCGGTCACGATGTACGGCGCTACCCGGATCTTGTCGGCGACGGTGGTGGCGCCGGTGATCGGGTCCGTCGTGAACCCATCCACGGTGAATTGGGTGCGCGCGTAGGCGCGTCCTATCTCATCGGCCGCGTTGTCGTCGGGTAACGGGCCGTTCATCTCGGCACTGCACTTGCCTGTGCATGTGTACGTGAGGGTCTCCCACGGCAACGGTTCGAACGTTTCCGGGCGGTCCAACCACTCCAGGGTGACCGATGCCAGTTGTCCGGTGGCCGGATCCCGGGTCACCTCCAGCACCTTCCAGGCGCCGTCACTGTCGTGGGTCTGCGTCAGGCGCCACGTCAAGTTGCAGAACGGTGGGCCCGGGTTCTCCGGCGGTCGCCGGCCACAGCCTCCGTCGCCGGAGTACACCTTCGCCCAGCTTCCGCGGATCTGGGCGCTGGTGTAGCGCAGCGAACCCGGGGCGTCGGGCACAAGCTGGACTTCACCTTGCAGGTGCATGTCGTGCGTGGCGGTGTAGGTCGACTGGCCCCACGGGCACTGGTTGCAGACGAAGTCGAGCTGGATGTCGTAGCGCAGGGTTCCGCAGGATTGGTCGGCCTGCAGGAGGGGCCCGGGCACCGGACCCGGGCAGGGCTGGCAGGCGTCACCGACACCGTCGTGGTCGCTGTCGACTTGGTCGGGGTTCGCTTTTCCGGGGCAGTTGTCGAGGGTGAATGAGGCCCCCGCCCACGGTTGGGTGTCTGGCGCTTGGTCGCCGTCTGGGTCGTTGTCCGCATACAGGTGGGTCACGTCGACCGCCTGCGCCGGCAGCCGCGTCTTCAGTTGCCACAGGATGGGAGTAGTGTAGTACCCGCCGGACGTATGTGGCGTCGTCTCTAACCGGCTCATCGCGAGGGTGCTGCCGACGAGCATCCCTCCGTAACCGCCCAGACCGCCGGGGCAGAAGTCGATCGAGTCTTCGACCTCAAGGTCCAGCGCAGGAGCCTTCAAGTTGACCGCAGTCAGCACCCCGAGGCGAGTGGCCGTGGGAATCAGCTGATAGTCGCCGGTGACGTTTCGGTCGTCGTTGTACGTGGTCCCGTTCGGCCACGGCCAGACCAGCTTGTTCGTGCCTCCCGCGATCAGGCCCGGTGTGCCGGTCCCGAGGCCCCAGTAGATCTCCCGGTGAGCACCGAGACCGGCGGCCTGGAGCGTGCCGCCAGCCGGTGTCGCCGGGTCCTGCAAGGCCGGACGGTTCAGCGCCAGCTGCTGGACCAGCGCCCCCAGGATCTTCTCTACGGCTTCCTGGGCCTCCACCGAGGACCCGAACTCCTCACGGACGGCAGCATCGGTGATCTGCCTGCGGCTCGGGTTGAGCGAGCCGGGTTTCAGATATGCGCGGAACAGCTGTTGGGCAACCGAGAACCGTCCGCCCAAGCCCATCGCGCCGACGCTCTTGTTCGCCAGGAACGTGGCGTTGCGGATGTCGTCCGGGTCGGTGTACGGCGTGCATTGGCGAGCGTGCTCGAGTTGCTGTGCTTGCGCTCCGACGCGGACTTGGCCGCCGGCGCTCACCTGGGCGGTGACCGTGGCTCGGGTCGTCTGTACCGGCACCGGCACTGACGCCAGCGTCGATGGACTCACCAGCGCCAGCGCGATCGGCGTACCACTTGGTCCCCGTGGCATTCCGAGCATCCGCTTGGTGAACGTGACCTGCACCGGCGTGGTGAACCGGAGCTGTTCAGGAAGCACCTCGACGGTCGGAATGCCAAAGCCGTCGATGTCGCCGGTCCACGCGGTCGCCCTGACACGCAGCGCGGTGCGTCGCTGCAGCGCACCACGCGGCACCACGACCTGCCACCCGCGTCCCTGAAGCACCCCGCCTGCCCGGCCGACCCGGACCGCCTTGCCTGTTCGCGGCAGGACTGTGGGAGGCGTCGAGACGGTGCCTCGTGGCCCGACGTACGCCGCCGCCACACCCGGAACGTGGCTCCTCGCCTGGACGCTCGCGACGACGAGCCCGGCCGGAGCTGCGTGCAGCGTGAACCGGCCGCGGGGGCCAGTGGTCGCGGCCGCCGAGCCATAGCTGACAGCGGCACCGGACAGCGGAGTGCGGGAACGGTACTCGACCACGCGGCCGACAATGGTTCCTGTGCCGCCGGCGTCGACCTGCTGAACCGCAATCGAATCGGTCACCAGCGCGTTGCCTGCCACGTACTCGACCTCGAGCCGGTTCTCTTGGGCGGGCCGCAGGGGCACCGTCACCGCCGCGGTGGAGTCCGGTGCCACCTCCGCAGAGACTGGCAGCGCACCTCCGGACACCACTGCAACGGTGCCAGCGTCGGCGCCGTCGACCGAGACGGTGACCGACGCATCGGAGCTCGAGGAAGGTGCTGCCACCGACGACGAGAGGGCCGCGGCGTCGGTCGCCTCGCCGGCGCCGTGTGCGGTAGTCCCGACCAGTGTGAGGAGGCTGAGTGACACCAGAAGGGGCGCTACACGCCCCGGCATCTGCTCAGCGTCGTCCTCAGCGTTCCCTACCGTCAATAGCGCGTTCGGGCCCCTCGCTGCACCGCGCGGGACCGCGCGGTGGTGTGCTGCTCCTGGATGCGAGGGGGGAGGGCAGCGCGGACGGTGCCGCTCGCCGCGGCGGAGTTGCAACGCCCGATGAGCGCCATCCCGGCGGGTTCGGCGCGGCCCGGACTACACGGTGCTGCGGCTTCACGTCAGCGATCGGTCTAGTACGTGGCTGTCGTCCGGACTGGTAGGCGCAACACTGCAGCGACGGCCTCCGATCACACGGCGGGCACGTCGGCTGCAGCGGTCGCAGCGCCCGTCAGAATTTGGGACCGGACCGGTGATGGCCTCGCTGCATCCACTGCCTCACCGTGACCCACTCGCGGATCGCTGGGGCGGTGGTGACCATCCGGATCCGGAACGTCGGCCCGACCCGCTCCCGCGCGAGATCATGCTGCTGTAGGTCGACCCGTTCGGGAGACAGGCCCGCCCGTCGTAAGCGTTCGCGATCGGGCTCCGCCCACGTAGCGGGAACGCGATGTGGGGGCACCATCGGGTGGGCGCTCGACTTCGGGGCGACTGACCGCGTGCGGGGGAAGAAATCCGGGTCACCGCGCCGACGCCGCGTCGCCGGATTGTCCGGGTCCGGATGCCGTTCGCGCGCATCGGGGACTTGGTGCCCGGTTCGCCGCAAAGACGCAGCGGTACGACGACATCGCGTTGTGCTCGGCGGACGCTGTCCCGCAGAGTGCCCTGCCCCGGCCCGTGTAGCCGGCGGTGACGCCTAGCTCCGTCGCCTTGGTCGAGCGCCTTCCTCTGCGGACGGCAGCGCGTTCGGTCGCCAGCTCCGACGCGACGCTGCCACCACCTCCAGCGCGACCTCGAGACGACTCACCGATATCACCGGACGTACCGTCCGCGCCGACAGGCGGCGGAGTGCAGCGGCCGCGAGCCGGCAGGCTATTGCGGCACTATGACGTACCTACCGAATGCGCGGCTCGCGGACATGAGAGTGCGTCTGCCTGGTCGTAGGCGGCCCCGGTGCCGCGAAACCGGCCTCGCTCACCGTTGAAGGCGGTTACGGTCCCATCATGGGTTGGCTGATTCTGCTCGTGGTGATCGTCGGCGCTGCGGCGCTATATGCGCGCTCGTCATCCAAGAAGCAGGAGGCACCACATCCGACCCCCCGACAACCGTCGCGACCGGCACAGCCCTCGCCGGGGCTCAGCCTCGCAGCCGAGGAGGCGCGCATCCGTCGTGAGGTGGAGGCCGAAGCCGCCCGCATGATGCGTGAAGTCGAGGCTGAGGCAGCCCGAATGGAGCCCGAGATTAAGGCCGGGGCGGCGAGGATAAGAGCGGAGGCGATGCACCAGGCCGCTGCCGTCGCGTTCAACGAGGACGACACGGAGCCCTTGAAGGACCCCCGCCGCGTCGTCTGGCGCGAGGACTACGTGGCGAAGGAGGACGAGGGCCGCTACCTGAGTCGGAGGGCCGACGGCCTACCGAACCTCTACCTCGCGGACGCCGGCGACCGGCTGGCGATCTGGTCCCCGGTCGATGGCGGCGGACTGATCAACCCGAAGGGGCCAGGAATCCGCCGCCTCGGGCTGTACGCGTCGTACGCCCGAGGAGCGGACCACTACCGGAGCGCCTACCGAGCCGCCGACTTGAGCAAGGGCACATGGATCGACCTTGTGCGGGAGCCCGAGAACCCGCACGACACGAACGCCGTGGCGATGTGCGCGCCCGGCTCGCGCGTGGCGTTCGCGTATGTGCAGCGGGGTCGTGCGCCTGCGGTGGCACGTCGCATGGACGCGGGCGAGGACATGGCTGCCGTGTCGATGCGGGGGCCCGGTGATGGTCGCGATGATGACTCGACGTTCGTCCTCGTCGGTAGTCGCTCCGACCTGACAGCGATGCTCGATGCCTAGGAGCGGAGCGGGTGTCCTTCGACCGTCCAACAGCTGAACCCGTGAGTCCGCCAGGCGGCGGAGTGCAGCGGCCGCGAGCGCACGCTACTCGCGGGAATGACTCGAGTGAGACTGGCACGGCAACGCGCTCTCCGACGAAAAGCGCCATTCGCGGTCAGGAAATGGAGCTCTTCGTCGGACACCGGCCTTGCATCGCGTGCCCCTGGCCAGCCGGTCGGTCCGTGTCGATGGCGTGACTCGGCGCGTTCCAAACGGGTGGCAAACGACAGGCTCAAGGCCGAATTCACGTCGTTCGCCACCACTTGTCGGCGAGAGAGCGCCGACTGCTCTGGGCCGACGTGACGCAAGTTGGCTGCCTGCTACGGGGCCGCTACCTCAAGTCTTCGATCCAGGTCGCGAAGAAGGCCTTGGCTCGCGAGATGTCCTCTTGTTCGAGCGGGATCTCGTCGTCGGCGAACCGATCGAGCGTTCCCCTCAATCGAGCGTTCCCATCATCTGAGCGAGAACCGTGCGGTCGAAAGCCGCATCGAGTGATCCTGCCGCCTCCAAGAGGGCACCCTTGCCAAAGCGGCGGGCCAGAAGGAAGGCGTCGGCGAAGTCGCGGGCTTCGGCTCTGCCGAAGAGGGCGAGCAGCTTGCGTCCGGCCAGCTCGACCGGCGCGAGCATTGGCCCCAGGACAGTGATGGTCGGCGCAGTGTGCGGCGGCGAATCGATGGCGAGGTCGACAAGAATCTCCTCGCCTGCCCGTCGGACGACCATGCGGCAGAACGTCGGGCTGTTTCGAGTCCGAAGAAGATCCGGGCGACCTCGAGCTGAAGGGGCGTGAGGGCGTCTGGCTGACCCACTATGCGACTTCCTCGCCAGGCCAAGTGGCGACGGCACCGGCCCAGGTGGCGCGCACCTTGACGGGCAGGACGAGGTCGTCCCACAAGTCGACGAGAAGCGCTCCGTCAACGTAGGCGAGCACGTCGTCGGGGCCCCCTTCCCTGAGGACGAGCTCGTAGACGCGAGCGCGCTGGCGACGGTCGTGCAGGCTGAAGAGGCGGCCGCGGTCGGACCAGTTCAGGTGCAGCGGCAGCTCGACTGTTGCGAATGCTCGATCGAGTGGGAGCCTCGGCAGGAGGTTCGGCACGCGAATCGGCCGGCCGCGCTCCACGGCGAGCTCGCGGAACTCGATTCGCGGGCTGAGGGCCAGTTCGAATCCCGCCTCCCCCACGATCCGCGCCGCCGTCGCGAGGGTGGGCGACTTCCGGCCGTGCTCGTACGACGAGAGCCTTGGCCGCGACGTCCCGGCGCGCTCCGCCAGAGCAGCCTGCGACAAGCCCGCCGCAGCGCGGGCCTGCTCGAGGAGATTCCCGAACGCCATGACCCCAGGGTCATCCGGATGGATACCACTCTGACCAACGCCTTTCGTTCTACGGCGCTCGTCAAGCAGGGTCTCGAGGCTGTTTCTGGACGCCTCCGCGTGGATCGAAGCGCTTGGCGAACCCGGACCACGAAACCTTCAGACGTTGAGAGGGCCTCTGATCTGCGTTTTCCGCATCAGAGGCCCTCTTCTGGCTCCCCCGGTTGTGTGCTGGTTCAGGACATCCCGGACAGGTGTCTCACGACATGCCGGAATGAAGTCTCCAGACATCCCGGACTGAGGCGGAGCCCGGCTCCAGCGTTCGGGCATGACATCGATCCGATTGCTGATCACCGCCGTGGTGGTC
>DASSBB010000069.1:0-47855 GCA_035699145.1 Marmoricola sp. | reverse complement strand
CTCCTCGTTGATCGAGGAGTCCTTCTCGATGTAGGTGTCGGTCTGCGGGACGTAGGCCTCGGGCTGGTAGTAGTCGTAGTAGGAGACGAAGTACTCCACCGCGTTGTTCGGCAGCAGCTGGCGCAGCTCGTTGGCGAACTGGGCGGCGAGGGTCTTGTTGGGCTGCATCACGAGGGCCGGCCGTTGCAGCCGTTCCACCGCCCACGCCACCGTCGCGGTCTTTCCGGTGCCGGTGGCGCCGAGCAGCACGATGTCCTGCTCGCCCCCGGTGATCCGCTGCTCGATGTCGGTGATCGCGGTCGGCTGGTCGCCGGACGGCTGGTACTCCGAGATGACCTCGAACGGCGCGACCTTGCGCTTCAGGTCGGTGACGGGTCTCATGGCGTCGAGCGTAGCCACCGCCACCGACAAGGTGCGTCCGGATAGATTCCTCCTCGTGGACCGACGACGGTGGCGAGGTGCGTCCGGGAACCGGCACGGCCGGACGCCGTGGGCGTGGACGGGGCGGCTGCGCCGCGCGCTGCTCGTCACCTTCGGGCTCCAGCTCCTCCTGGCGGTCGCTCTCACGCTGGTCGACTCCTACCGGCGGCGCGGCAAGCGCCCCCGGCCGTTCCCCACGACCGAGCCGTCGCCGGTGACGATCGGCGACGGCACGGTGACGGCGTACACCTTCGGCCGGGACCTCTACGAGGACATGCTGGCCGCGATCGGGTCGGCGCAGCACCAGGTGCTGCTCGAGACCTACATCTGGAAGGGCGACGAGGTCGGCGAGCGGTTCAAGCATGCCCTCCACGACGCCGCCGCACGAGGGGTCGAGGTGTACGCCGTCTACGACGGCTTCGCCAACCTGGTCGTCTCGCCGCGTTTCCTCACCTTCCGGCCGCCCGTGCGGGTCCTGCGGTTCCCGGTCTACAGCGCCGGCCTCCGCTTCTTCGACCTGCGCCGCTACGGGCGCGACCACCGGAAGATCCTCGTCGTGGACGACCGGGTCGCCTTCGTCGGCGGCTACAACATCGGCACCGCGTACGCCACGGAGTGGCGCGACACACACGTCCGGGTGACCGGCCCCGGCGTCTTCGACCTGAAGAGGGCCTTCGCGGACTTCTGGAACCTGCACCGGCGCGGGCGGCACGGCGGCCCGCTGCTCCTCGACACGCCGTCGGTCTGGGAGCCGCGGATCCGGGTGCACCGCAACGTGCCGCGGCTCTGGATGTTCCCGATCCGGACGATGTACATGGAGGCGATCAACCGGGCCACCCGCAACATCTGGCTCACCCAGGCCTACTTCATCCCCGACGCCGACTTCGTGGACGCGCTGCGGGCCGCTGCGGCCCGCGGGGTCGACGTGCGGCTGCTCCTTCCCCGCAAGTCGAACCACATCGTCGCGGACTGGCTCTCCCAGGGGTACTACGGCGAGATGCTCGAGTCCGGCATCAAGATCCACCGGTTCCGCGGCGCGATGGTGCACGCGAAGACCGCGACGATCGACGGCGCGTGGAGCACGGTCGGGACCGCCAACATCGACCGGCTCTCGATGACCGGCAACTACGAGGTCAACGTCGAGATCATCGACCCGGGGATGGCAGCGGAGATGGAGCGGATCTTCGAGACCGACCTGCGCAGCTGTGAGCAGCTCACCGAGAGCTACTGGTCGCGGCGCCCGATCCACCGGCGCGCCGTCGAGCTGTTCCTGGCCCCGCTCCGCCCGCTGCTCTGATCAGCGCCTGCGGACCGCTTCGGGCAGGTGGGTCGGCAGGGTCATCCGCGGGCCTCGCCGCGGCCGCCGCAGCCCGGCCAGGCCGACGAGCACCTGCACGCGCAGCCGGTGGCCGACGTACGGCTCGAGCAGGACCGCGAGCTGCTCGTCGTCGACGGGGCGGCCGGTGAGCGCCCAGCCGATGTCCTTGGCCACGTGGTAGTCGCCGAAGCTGACCGCGTCCGGGTCCCCCAGCGCCCGCGCCCGGACCTCGGCCGAGGTCCACCCGCCGATCCCGGGCAGCGTGCGGAGCCGCCGGTCGGCCTCCGCGGCCGTCACGTCGACGAGCCGCTCGAGCGCGGGGGCCACCTCGACCGCGCGCAGGATCGTCCGGGACCGCGCCTGGTCGACGTGCATGCGGAGCCACTCCCAGGAGGGGATCGACCGGACGGTCGCGGCGTCGGGCGCCACGAGCAGCCCCCGCCTGACGGCCGCCGCGCCCGGCGCCGCCTCGCCGTACCTCCTGACCAGGCGGCGGAACGACGTGAACGCCTCCTGGCCGGTCACCTTCTGCTCGAGGATCGCCGGCAGCAGGGCGTCCATGACGAGCCGCGTCCGCGGCACCCGCCAGTGCGGGTGGCTGCGCCAGGCCGTCGCGAGGACGTCGTGCTGCGGCTCGAAGCCGCTCGGGTCGTCGCCTGCGCCGAGGAGCGCGGGCAGCCCGTCGAGCACCCACTCCGCGCCCGACCCCCAGGCGGTGGCGTGCACCTCTCCGGCCCCGTCGAGCGGTCGTACGCCGAGAGTCACCGGTCCCGCGGGGGTGCGCCACCCCTTCCAGACGGTGCCGTCCGGGTCGCGGAGGTACGTCGGGTCGCCGGCCCCGCGCCGGAGCGACCCGAGGATCTGTGGCACCGGGCACGGCCACGAGGGCCGCCAGGCGCGCTCGAGGGCGGGGGTCTCGGGCACCAGGCCACCCTACGACCCCGCCTCGTCCGATTGGCCGCGGCGTATGCAGCGCGGCCGGTCGGACGAGAATGGGTCCCATGCTGCTCGCGACCCTCGTCCAGGGCTCCTCGGAGATCGCGGCGACCCGATCCCGCCGCGCCAAGACCGAGGTCGTGGCGCGGCTCTTGAGCGAGGCCGAGCCGGACGAGCTCGAAGTGGTCGCGAGCTACCTCGCCGGGGTGCCGCGCCAGCGGCGCACCGGGCTGGGGTGGCGCGGGCTGGCCGACCTCCCGACGCCGGCCGCGGCGCCGTCGCTGACCGTCATCGAGGTCGACGGCGCGCTGGAGGCGATCAGCCGGGTCGCCGGGTCCGGCTCGCGCGCGACCCGCGCGACGCTGGTCGAAGGGTTGTTCGGGCGGGCGACCGTCGGGGAGCAGACGTTCCTCCGGGCGCTGGTCTTCGAGAACCTCCGCCAGGGCGCCCAGGACTCGATCCTCCTCGACGGGATCGCCAAGGCCGCAGGGGTGCCGGCCGCCGCGGTACGACGCGCCGCGATGTTCACGCCTGCCTCCGGCGAGGTGGCCCGGGCCGCCTTGGACGGCGGCCGCGAGGCGCTGGACGCGTTCGGCCTGGTCCCCGGCCGGCCCGTGCGCCCGATGCTCGCCGCCTCGGCGCCAGATGTCGCGACCGCGGTCGCCGGCATGGACGGTCCCTGCCTGGTCGACCGGAAGCTGGACGGGATCCGGGTGCAGGTGCACCGGGTCGGCTCCGAGGTCCGCGTGTACACCCGCAGCCTCGACGACGTGACCGAGCGGCTGCCCGAGGTCGTCGAGGGGGCCCTGACACTCGGGGGCGACCCGGTCGTCCTCGACGGCGAGGTGATCGCGCTCCGTCCGGACGGTCGGCCGCGGCCCTTCCAGGAGACGGCGTCGCGCACCGGCAGCACCCTGTCGGTCGCCGAGCTGCGTGCCCGGACGCCGCTGACCGTCTTCTTCTTCGACCTGCTCCACGTCAACGGCACCGACCTCCTCGACGCCCCTGTGTCGGAGCGGCTCGCCGCCCTGACAGCGGCGGTGCCGCCGTACCTCCAGGTGCCGCGGGTGGTGACCGGCTCGCCCTCGACCGCCCAGGAGTTCTTCGAGGAGAGCGTGGCCGCCGGTCACGAGGGGGTCGTCGTCAAGGCGTTGGCGAGCCCCTACGAGGCCGGGCGGCGTGGGGCCGGCTGGGTCAAGGTGAAGCCGCGGCACACGCTCGACCTCGTCGTGCTCGCCGTCGAGTGGGGCAGCGGACGACGGCAGGGGCTGCTGTCGAACATCCACCTCGGCGCCCGGAACGGTGACGGGTTCACGATGCTCGGCAAGACGTTCAAGGGGATGACCGACGAGATGCTCGCCTGGCAGACCGAGCGGTTCCTCACCCTCGAGACCGGCCGCGAGGGGCACGTCGTGCACGTCCGTCCCGAGCAGGTGGTGGAGGTCGCGTTCGACGGGCTGCAGACGTCGAGCCGCTACCCCGGTGGCGTGGCGCTCCGCTTCGCCCGGGTGCTCCGCTACCGCGACGACAAGACCGCGGAGGAGGCCGACACCCTGGAGACGGTGCTGGCGCTCCGGGGCAGCTGAGGCTCCGTGCGCCGGGTCATGGTCGGAAGGTCGCCCGGTACTCCGTCGGCGTACGGCCGGTGAGGTCGCGGAAGGCGGCGTTGAACGCGGACAAGGAGGTGTACCCGACCGCGTGCGCGATGGTCGTGACGGAGTCCTGCCTCGCGGCGAGCTCCTCGATCGCGCGCAGCACCCGCATGCGTCGGAGCACCGCCCGCCACGTCATCCCGCACTCGTCCTCGAAGCGGCGGGCCAGGGACCGCGGCACCAACCCGACGTCGCGGGCGACGTCCTCGAACCGGACGTCCTCGGCCAGCCGGTCACCGGTCAGCGCCAGTGCGCGACGAAGCTCCGGGGACCGGCCGGCCGGGACCGTGACCGGACTGGGTTGCTCCGCCAGCCGCCATGCCACGACCGCCAGCGCCCCGAACATGGTGCGCGCGTACGGCGGTAGTGGTTCCTCGGCGTCCGGCCAAGCGACGCACTCCGACACCAGGGCCCGGGCCAGCGGACTGAGGTCGAACACGGTCAGCGGCGCGGGCGGCTGCGGAGCGAAGCCGGGGTCGAACAGCACGGACGAGGTCGTCACCGGCTGCGGGATGGCGATCTGGATCGCCTCACCGGCGGCGATCAGCGCCGCCCGTGCCGGGGGCAGGACCCACGACTCACCGTGCGCTTCCAGCCGCAGCGCGCCCCGGGACGCGCACAGCAGGTAGTGCCGGTCGACGCTCAGCTCCGACGGTGGAGCCGCGACGAAGTCGCGCGCGAACGCGAACGCCTCGCGCCTCACGGACTGCTCCGCACCCCGCTCACCCTAGACCGGACGCTGTTCAGACCGTCTCGAGCAGGGCGGCGCGGAACCGGCGGCTCACCGGCGGCGCGGTGACCAGCGGGCGGAGCACCGCGCCGGAGCGGGCGAACGCATCCGACGCGAGGTAGCCGGCGAACGACGGCTCGTCGGCCCATTCGTGGACGACCGCGATGGCCTCCTCGTCGTCGCGAGCGGCGTACACGCGGAAGTCGAGGTTGCCCGGCATGGCGCGGATCCCGTCACGTTCGCTGTCGAGCTGGGCCAGAGCGGCGGCCCGGTCAGCTGCGGTGGTGCGCAGGTCGAGTACGGCGATGAGCATCGGCTTCTCCTGACGATGTGGTCGGTGGGACCCCTTGATCGTGCCGCGCCGGCCGGTGTCCGTCTCACGCCAGCCGGACAGGTTCGCGCTCCCATCGGACCTGCAGACCTGTTCGTCAACCCAGGTTGACACAGCCACTGTTGTCAACTAACGTTGACACATGGTCGAGAAGACGCTGGTCGAGTCGGCTGCCGGAGACGACCCCGGCACCGGCCTGAGGGCCGTTCGCTCCCTTCGTGCGCTCGCCGACCGCCTCGAGACCCTCCAGGTGGCTCGAGCGCGGGAGCTCGGCTGGTCCTGGCAGGAGGTCGCCGACGCGCTGGGGGTCACGCGACAAGCAGTCCACAAGAAGTACAGGAGGAGCTGATGTTCGAGCGGTTCAGCAAGGAGGCCCGCGCGGTCGTCGTGGGCGCGCAGGACGTCGCGCGCGACACCGGCACACGGAGCATCGACACCCGGCACCTGCTCACCGTCCTGGTCGAGAGCCCAGGACCGGTGCACCGCGCTCTCCAGGCGACCGGAGCCGACGTCGAGGCACTCGCCGAGCGAGCCAGGGCCGACCTGCGGGCCGGCGGGATCGACGGCGACGCACTCGCCGGCATCGGCATCGACCTGGACGCCGTACGCCGCCAGACGGATGCTGTCTTCGGCGCTGGCGCGTTGGAGCGGGCGGGTCGCACGCGAGCCGGCCACATCCCGTTCACGCGGGACGCGAAGAAGGCGCTCGAGCTGGCGCTGCGCGAGGCGATCAGGTTGAGGCAGAAGAGCATCCTGACCGGTCACCTCATGCTCGGCATCCTGCGCGCCGAGAGCCCCGGCCGAGCGCTCCTGCGGCGGGTTGGGATCGACACCGACGCGCTCGTCACGGCGCTCGAGGAACAGACCAGGGCCGCCTGAAGCAGCCCTGCGGCATGGCGCGTCCAGCTCATCGGCGCCTTGATAGCCTGCGGCGGTGTCGAGACCAGTCGTGGTGGCCGAGATCGTCCGTTCCGGGTTCGTGGAGGGGCACCACTACGGGTCCGTGGTCGCGCTGGACCACACCGGCGCGGTCGACTGGTCGGTCGGCGTGGTCGGCGCCCCGGTGCTGCCGCGGTCGTGCAACAAGCCCCTCCAGGCCCTCGGGATGGTGCGAGCCGGCCTCGACCTGCCGCCCGACCTCCTGGCCCTCGCTTGCGCCTCCCACTCCGGTGAGCCGTTCCACATCGACGGCGTCCGTCGGATCCTGGCGTCCGTCGGCCTGTCGGAGGACGCGCTGCAGACCCCGCCGGACTACCCGCTCGACGACGAGGCACGCGAAGACGTGGTGAGGGCCGGCGGCAGCCGCGAATCGATCCTGATGAACTGCTCGGGCAAGCACGCCGGCATGCTCGCGACCTGCGTGACCAACGGCTGGCCCGTCGACAGCTACCTCTCTCCCGAGCACCCGCTCCAGCAGGCGATCGCCGAGACGTTCGCCGAGCTGACCGGGGAGCCGGTCACCACGGTGGCGGTGGACGGTTGCGGCGCCCCGCTCCTGGCGACCTCGTTGATCGGCCTGGCCCGGGCCTTCCGAACCCTGGCTGTCGCGACCGACGGGCCGGAGCGTCGCGTGGCCGACGCGATCCGCGCGCACCCGGCGTACGTCTCCGGAACCCGCCGCGACGAGCTGGCACTGCTCACCGCGATCCCCGGCGCGATCGGCAAGGCGGGCGCCGAGTCCTGCTACGCCGTTGCCCTGCCGGACGGCCGGGCGTTCGCGCTCAAGACCGACGACGGCGCGGCCCGGGTGCGGCCCGTCCTCATGGCCGAGGCGCTGCGCCGTTCCGGGGTGCTCGACCTCGAGGGGGTCGACGCGGACGCCGTACGACGGACCGGTGGGCACGTGCTGCTCGGTGGCGGCGAGCCGGTGGGCGAGATCCGCGCAGCGTACTGACGCGCTACCTCGCCACCACCCCCGGCGCCGCGACGACGAACGCCCTGAACCGGTCAGCGGGTGGGGGCAGCGCACGGTCCGAGCGCCACACGAGGCCGATGGTGCGGCGAGCAGCAGGTCCGGTGATCGGGACTCCTCGTGTGCCGGACAGCCCGGCGAACGGCTCGGGCAGGATCGCGACGCCGAGGCCGGCAGCCACGAGCCCCTCGATCGTCGCGAGGTCCTGGCTCTCGAACGACACCCGGGGAACCACGCCGGCGTCGCGGAAGAGCCCCATGACCAGCGAGCGGTAGCCGAACCCGACGGGCGTCGTGATGAGGTCCTCGTCCGCCAGCTGCGCCAGCCGAACCCGTCGCCGCGCGGCGAGCGGGTGCCGTGGGGGTACGACGAGCACGAGCCGCTCTTCCTGCAGCCGGTGCCATCCGTGGTCGGCGACCGGCCGGGTGGAAGTGATGGCGAGGTCCACGGTCCCGGCGGCGAGGTCGTCGAGGATCTCGTGCGCCGGCTCCTGGCTGAGCACCACGCGCACCCGCGGCGAGTGCTGGTGGAACGCACGGAGCACGCGCGGCACCAAGGACGTGGCCATCGAGTCGAGGAAGGCAAGCCGAACCACGCCGGAGTCCGGGTCGAGCGCGCCCGCCAGGTCACTGAGGAGCTGGTCGTGACGGTCGCTGATGTCGCGAGCCGCGTCGACGACCAGCTCGCCGAGCGGCGTCAGGTGCACGCCGTCCGGTGCCCGGGTGAAGACCGGGGTGCCGACCTCCGCCTCGAGGCGGGCGAGTGCCCGCGACAGCGTGGGCTGCGTCGTGCCGAGGACCGCGGCGGCGGTGGTGACGTGCTGGTGCTCCGCGACGGTGAGGAGCCACTGGAGGTCTCGCACGAGCACGCGGCCATCATACGCCTCACGCATCGAGAACGACATTGCTTCGCATTGGACGCATGGCCGTGGGCGTCGGAGACTGGATTCGTGACTGTCGACCACCGACCCCTCGCCGTGGGACACCGGCCCGGCACCACGTCGTACCGCCGCGTCGTCGGTGCTCTTTTCGCGGCCGGGATGGCGACGTTCGCGTTGCTGTACAGCACACAGGCGATCCTGCCCGAGCTCAGCGCCACCTTCGGCGTCTCGACCGGAGCGAGCACCCTGACGGTCTCCCTCACCACGTTGGGGCTCGGCGTCGCCCTGCTCGTCGCCGGCCCGCTCTCGGACGTGGTGGGGCGCACGCAGCTGATCCACGCCTCGCTGGCCGCCTCGGGGGTGGTGGCGGCGGCGTGCGCGCTGGCTCCCGGCTGGCCGGCGCTGCTCACGCTGCGGCTCCTCCTCGGCGTCACCCTCGCCGGTCTGCCGGCCGTCGCGACGGCGTACCTCCGGGAGGAGCTCCATCCTTCCTCGCACGGCCGGGCCGCAGGGCTCTACATCGGCGGGACGGCGCTCGGCGGGATGGCCGGCCGGCTCGTGACCGGTGCCGTGGCCGAAGCCGCCGGCTGGCGGTGGGCACTGGCCGCCACCGCCCTGCTCGCGCTGCTCTGTGCGGTCGTCGTCCGGCTGCTGCTCCCGCCCTCACAGGGATTTCAACCGGCGCCGACCGGCCTGCTGCCCCTCCTGGACAGCGCGCGACGAGCTGTCTCGGACCCGGCGCTGCTCGCTTTGTACGCCGTCGGCGCCTGCTCGGTCGGCGCGCTCGTCGCCGTGTTCAACACGTTGACGTTCCGGCTCGAGGCCGCGCCGTACCACCTCGGCCTCGGCGCTGCGAGCCTGGTGTTCCTCGTCTACCCGCTGGGGACGGCGAGCGCGACGTGGTTCGGCCGGTTGGCCGACACCCACGGGCGCCGAGCCGTGCTGCCGCTCGGCTGCCTGATGGCCGTGACCGGCGGGTTGCTCACCCTGGCGCAGCCCCTCACGGCGGTGGTGGCCGGGACGGGGCTGTTGACGGCGGGGTTCTTCGCCGTGCACGGCGTGGCCAGCGGCTGGGTACCGGTGCGCGCCCACGCCGGCGGCGTCGCGTCCGGCCAGGCCGCGTCGCTGTACCTGGTCGCGTACTACCTCGGATCCTCGTTCTTCGGCAGCGTCGCCGGCTACACCTGGTCGAGCGACGGGTGGACCGGCGTCGTCACCCTGGCGACCGCCCTGCTGCTCGCCACCGGCGGGCTGTCGCTGGTGCTGCGCCGCACGCCGACCCTCCTGGTCGGTCCGGCTCACCGCCCGCCGAGCTTCGCGACCAGCCAGTCAGCGGACTCCTCGACCGTGGTCCGAGGCAGCTCCAGGTGACCACCGGGGTTCTCGACGAGGGTCTTGTCGGTCGAGCCGAGCGCCGCGAAGAGTGCTCGACAGTCGTCGGGCTCGAGCATGTCGTCGTCGGACTGGACGTAGAAGAGCACCGGAGCGGTCACCAGAGGCGCTGAGCCGATCGGGCCGTCCGCAAGCCCGAGCACGGCGGCGCCGACCCTTGGCTCGGCGGCGAGCAGCGGCAACCCGACCCGGGTGCCCTGGGAGAGCCCCCAGAGGCCGACCGGACCGTCGTGGTCGGCCAGGACGGCCGGAACGTCGTCGAGCGACCGGACCACCGCGACGGCGTACCCCCGCTCGGTGAGGCTGGAGGCTCGGGCGACGACGCCCGGTGACGTGTGGTCCTGGCCGCCACCGGGGCAGAGCAGGACCAGTCCGCGGGCGGCTGAAGCAGGGTTGAAGAGGTGCATGAGGGGTCCTTTCGGATCTGGAGAACCCGGCGTCCGGCCTTCCCCGAAAGTATCGGTCACCACCGCGTCGACCTTGACCGGCGAACGGGTCCGCGGCGACGGTGGAAGGGAGCCGACGGGAGAACCCGGGAAGACCTGGAGGAAACGGTGACGACCGACGCGAGGGTGGATCGGGCACGTGATGCCTTCGGCCGCTCGGCCTGGGGTGAGGCACACCGCCTTTGGACCGACGCGGACCGCGACCGAGCGGTGCCCATCGGCGACCTCTCGAGCTGGGCCACCGCCACCTACCTCGTCGGGCACGACACCGAGGCCGACGACCTCTGGGCACGTGCGCACGCGGAGTGCCTCGAACACGGGGATTCCGCCCATGCCGCCCGCTGCGCGTTCTGGCTCGGCCTGGGACTGATGCTGCGTGGCGAGATGGCGCGGGGCAGCGCGTGGCTCGGACGCGCTCAGCGTGTGCTCGAGGACGTCACGGGCGAGACCGCGGAGCACGGCTACCTTCTCGTGCCTGCGGGGCTCCAGGCCATGGGCGGCGGCGACGTCGCGGCGGCGTACGCGCTGTTCAGCCAGGCGGTCGACCTGGCGGACCGCTTCGGCGACCGCGACCTCCTGGCGTTCGCCCGGCTGGGACAGGGCCAGGTGCTCGTGAAGCAGGGCGAGACGTCGCGGGGACTGGCGCTGCTCGACGAGACCATGGTCGCGGTCACCGCAGGAGAGGTCGGCGCGGTTGTGGCCGGCATCGTCTTCTGCGCTGTCATCGAGGCGTGCCACGACGCGTTCGACGTACGACGCGCCCAGGAGTGGACGATGGCCATGACCCGCTGGTGTGCCACACAGCCGGACCTGGTGCCCTACCGCGGCCAGTGCTCGATCTACAGGGCCGAGGTGCTGCGTCTGCACGGCGAGTGGGAGGAGGCGCTGGACGAGGCCCTCCAGGCGTGCGAGCGACTGGGCCGGCCGCCTGCCCACTCGGCGGTCGGCATGGCTCACTACGAGGTCGGCGAGCTGCTGCGGTTGCGCGGCCAGCTCGACGCCGCCGAGGAGGCGTACCGGGAGGCCAACCGGACCGGGCGCAGCCCGCAGCCGGGGCTCGGCCTGCTGAACCTGTCGCGCGGTCGGACCGACACCGCCCGCGCCGCACTGCTGCACGCGCTCGACGGAGCCAAACAGCCGCTCGACAGGGCGCGCCTGCTGGGAGCGGTCGTCGAGGCGGAGCTCGCCGAGGATGACGTGCCGGCGGGTCGCGCCGGCGTCGACGAGCTCAAGCAGATCGCCGCCGAAAGCGACGCGCCAGCACTGCGCGGTGCCGCCGGGTACGCCGAGGGGGCAGTGCAGCTGGCCGAGGGCGACGACCGCGCCGCCGCCCTCAACCTGCGAGAGACCCTCGACGTGTGGCGGGAGGTCGACGCGCCGTACGAGGCAGCTCGCACCCGCGTGCTGATGGCACTGAGCTGTCGCCGCCTCGGAGACTTCGACACCGCCGAGCTCGACCTCGACGCCGCATGCTCCACGTTCGCGCAGCTGGGTGCGAGCACCGACCTGGCCACAGCACTGGCTCTGACCGAGAGCCGCGGTCGTCCCGGGGCCGCGGACGGGTTGACGTCCCGGGAGCTGGAGGTGCTGCAGCTGGTCGCTGCCGGCCGGACCAACCGTGCGATCGCCGGGGAGCTCACGCTGAGCGAGCACACCGTGCGGCGGCACCTGCAGAACATCTTCGCCAAGCTCGACGTGCCGTCGCGGACGGCAGCGACGGCGTACGCCTTCAGGCACGACCTGGTCTGACCCAGCGGGCGTTCGCATCGGGGTCGGTGGTACGAACCGACCACGCCGCTCCATGCCGGTTGGTCCGGATGGTCGATGCCCTCCGGTGTCCCTCTTCCTAGCGTCGGACGCGGAGGTCGAACGACCTCAGACACCACGAAGGAGGACACCATGACCATCGCCATGCTGCTCGACAACCCGGCCGGATCGCGGGAGCTCTACGAGCGGATCCTGGACAACCTCGATCACGACCTGCCGATCGGCGGGATCCTGCACCTGGCCGGCCCCGCCCCCGAGGGCGGGTGGCGCGTGATCGAGCTCTGGGACTCACCCGATGAGGCCAAGCGCTTCCTGACCGAGCGCTTCGCCCCGGCGGCGCGCGCCGCCGGCCTCGAGGGCCCGCCGCCCCCGCCGCAGTTCTGGCCCGTGGTCGTGCACGAGGCCGGCCAGGTCGACGAGTCAGCCCTGGACTCGGGTGCTCGATGAAGGGCTACCGAGTGGCCGTCACGGGGCTGGCCCCTTCCGTCCTGCTCCTCGGGCTGGTCTACCACCCGCACATCGACGACCTGCGGGACAAGGACACCGTCGCGGTCGCGCTGACGGCGGACGCCACCCGATGGGGCATTGCGCACCTGGTGGTCGGGGTGGCCGCGGCCTTGGTGGTGCTTGCCTTCCTGTCGGTCGACGCGTTCCTCCGAGAGAGCGGAGAGGTGGACGTGAGCGCCCACGGCGTCCCGTTCATCGTGATCGGCAGCGTCTTGTTCGCGTTCCTGCCTGCCATGGAGCTCGCCATGCTCGGCGTGTACGGCGCCGGGGCCGACGTCGAGGAGGTGCTGGTGGAGATGAATGCCTGGTTCCGGCCCGTCCTTCTCGCCGGCGCCGCCGTCTTCGCCGTGGGAGTCGCCTTCTTCGCCGTGGCCATCGTCCGCACCCGGATGTTCGGCAGAAGACTGACGGGGCTGGTGGTGGGGGCGCTCATCGTCGCCGCTCTCGCGCGGTTCGTCCCGCTGGGCGCCGCGCTGTACGTCGGTGGGGCCGCGCTGGTGGTGGCGCTGCTGCCGATCGCCGCGGCGATGCTGACGCAGCACACCCGGATTCTCACCCCGAAGGGGCTGACGCCCGGGGCGGTGTCCGGTTAACGTGCCGCGTGTGAGACGCACACCGCACGAGAACGTCGCCACCGTGCTGGTCGACCCGTGCGCGCTCGCCGACATCGAGCTGGCCCTGATGGCGATCGACCTGTGGGTCTGGCCGGTGGCCACGGCGCCGATCTGCATCGACGGGGAACGGGTCGCCTTCCAGCTCCGGCGGCGGATGCTGGCGGGCCGTCGCGGGACGTGGGACGTCGCCGCCCACTGGACACCGGTCTGGGTCGGGTTCGGCGGCAGCTGGCGCGACGGCGACGAGCCGCTCCCCTGGGCGGCGCACGCGGCGCTGTGGCGGACCCTCGAGGAGCACGGCGACCACGTGCGGTTCCACCGCAGGCTCGGCGGGGTGCGCCCCCTGTCGCCGCCCGTCGACGCCGACCGGGGCTGACGACGCCCGACGGGGTCGGAAGCTCAGCGCTGTCACCCCTTGGCCGCCCGCGGCGCAGATCGAGATGACGCTCCCAGCCGCGCGCCGCGGCGTACTCCTCGGCGCACGGGGTCGAGCTTTGGGGGTGCGGCGCGCCGGGCGCAAGGGATGCGGTGCCGAGCCCGGTCTGGTCGCGGGCGGGTCGCCGAGCCCGTCTCAGCGCGGCAGGCCGAACTGCTGGGTCACGATCCGGCCGGGGCCGGTCGACAGTGCGGGCGCCTTGCGCAGGGTGAACGTCGCGGTGTCCGGCGACCAGACTCCGAGATCGGTGACGCGGTTGTCGTTCCAGTCCCCCGTCACCGGGAGGTCGCCGGGACCGCCGAGGACGACGGTGCCCGACCACGTGGTGCCGTCGGCCCTCCGCAGCCAGAGTGACCAGCTGCCGTCGTCGTACACACCGAGGTCGGTCCGGCCGTCCTTGTTCCAGTCCCCGGTCACCGGCAGTGACCCGACCGAGCCGAGGACCACCTTCGTCGAGCTGCCGTCGGCCGCACGGAGCCGGAACGCCGTGTTCCTCGGCCGCCAGACGCCCACCTCGGTCACACCGTCGCCGTCCCAGTCGCCGGCGATGCCGTGGTCGGCCGGGGCGCCGTAGAGGATCTTCGTGGTGCCGGCGGCGCTCCGGAGCGTGAAGGTGTCGGTCTGGCCCCGGTGGACCCCGAGGTCCGGCGCCCCGTCGCCGTCCCAGTCCCCGACGAGGGGGTCGTCGGTGCCCGCACCCAGGTACGTCGTCTCCGTGGTGCCCGCGTGGTCGAGGAGGAAGCCGCCCCGGGGGTTGCGCCGGAAGACGCCCAGGTCCGCGCGGCCGTCACCGGTCCAGTCACCCGCGAGCGGCACGTCCACGCAGCTGGCGGAGCGCAGGGTGCTGCCCATGGCGAAAGCGGTGTCGCCGAACCACGCCTGCTGGGCGCGCCCGTCGAGCCGCTGCTCGTAGTGCAGGTGAGGGCCGGTCACCCCGCCCGACCCGCCCACCCGGCCGATCAGCTGTCCCTGGTCCACCCGTTGACCGACGCTGACGTACTCCGCGTCCAGGTGGGCGTAGAGGGTGCTCTCGCCGTCGCCGTGGTCGAGGATGAGGAACAGGCCGTAGCTCCGGCTTCCGAGGTCCTCGACCCGCGTGACGGTGCCCGCGGCCGCGGCGACCGCACGCTTGCCGAGGTCCTCGGGGCGGTTCCAGTCGATGTTGAGCGAGCTCGGCGAGTGGCTCGCCCGACTCGTGCCGGTCCACTCCTGGTTGCAGGGGAAGGGCATCTCGAAGTCCGTGTCAGGGCGAGCGAGCGCCGGCAGCGCGGTCAGCGCGACCGTTGCTGCGACGGCTCCGACGACGGCGGCGGCGCGGCGGACCCTCACGTCCCGGCTCCTCAGGTCGGCAGGCGTGGCGGAGGTCACGTCGGTCCCACCCGCCACAAGAACGATCAACCGTAACAACGCCCGGCGTGTCTGTCACCAGTTTGCGCTGCTTTGTGCTAATGGGGAGCAGTTCCGCCGAACCGTGGCTCAGCGGTCCCGCCGGGGCCGGATGAGCCCCTCCTGCGCCACCGAGGCGACGAGCCGGCCGTCCTGCGTGAAGAGCCGGCCGAAGGCGAGCCCCCGCGCGCCGGCTGCGGACGGTGACGTCTGGTCGTAGAGCAGCCACTCGTCGGCCCGGTACGGCCGGTGGAACCAAACGGTGTGGTCGAGCGAGGCGGCCTGCATCGTCGCGCTGGTGGGATACTCCCCGTGCAGGACCAGCGTCGCCCCGAGCAGCGTCATGTCGCTGACGTAGGTCAGCGCGGCCCGGTGCACGAGGACGTCGTCGGGCAGGGTCGGCCGCACCCGGATCCAGTAGCTGACCCGCGAGACCTGCTCCCCGTGCTCGAACTGCCCGCCCGGGAGGGAGTCCGCGGCGCGGCGCAGGTCGAGCACCGACCACTCGCGCTCCCACTCCTCCCGGCGAGCCGAGTCCTGCAGCACCAGCGAGGTGAGGTCGGTCGACTCCTCGGGGGACGGCACGTCCGGCATCCGGTCCTGGTGCTCGAACCCCTCCTCCGCCACGTGGAAGCTCGCGGTCAGCGCGTAGATCGGCCGACCGTGCTGGCGGGCCAGGACGCGCCGCGTCGTGAAGGAACGGCCGTCACGGACCCGGTCGACGTCGTACACGATCGGCACCGCGGTGTCGCCGGGGCGCAGGAAGTAGCTGTGCATCGAGTGGATCTCCACCCGGTCCTCGACGGTCCGGGACGCCGCGACGAGAGCCTGCGCCGCGACCTGTCCCCCGAAGACCCGCTGCAGGAGCGTGTCGGGCTGGCGGCCGCGGAACAGGTTGAGGTCGATCGTCTCGAGGTCGAGCAGCTCGACGAGCTCCTGCGGAGAGGCGGGCACGGGCGCTCCTTGCGGTCGGGGTCGGCGAGGGTCAGTCGTCGTCGGTGTCGAGCCCGGCGAGGAACCGCTCGAACTCCGCGCCGAGCTCCTCGGCGGTCGGCAGCTCGCGCTCCTCGGCCAGCGGCAGCCCTTCGCCCTCGTCACCCCGGGTGAACGCGTCGTACTGCTCCTCCAGCCCGGAGACGACCGCCTGCACCTCCGACGACTCCGCGACCTGGCCGGCGATCTCCGCGTCGCGCTCGGCAGCGGCCGCCTGCAACGCCGACAGCTGCCACTCGAGGCCGGTCACGACCTCGAGCGACTCGAGGAGGGTGGCCGCCGCGGCCGGGTAGTCGGACTGGGCGACGTAGTGCGGGACGTGCGAGACGAACCCCATCGCGTCGTGGCCCCACTCCCCCAGCCGCAGCTCGAGCAGGGACAGGGCGCTGGCCGGCACCCGGATCACGCCACGCCACGGGTTCTCGCGGACCAGCAGCTCCGGCCGGGTGGCGTGGTTGGTCACCATGACCGGCCTCGTGTGCGGCACCGCCATCGGCACCGCGCCGAGCGCCACCGTCAGCCGGACGCCGAAGTGCTCGACGACCTCGCGGACCGAGCGTGTGAACGCCTCCCAGTGCGTGTCCGGCTCCGGCCCGTGCAGGAGGAGGTACGGCGCGCCGCGGCCGTCGTGCTGCAGGCGGGCTACGAGGCGTGGTGCGGCGTAGCCCTCGTAGTGGTCCTCGACGAACGCCATCGGAGGACGACGGGCCCGGTAGTCGAAGAACGCGTCGATGTCGAAGCTGGCCACCACCCGCCCGGGGGTGTCCCCGAGGAGGTGGTCGACCGCGAGCCGGGCAGCGTTGCCGGCGTCGAGGAAGCCGTCGAGCGCGACCACCAGCGCTGGCCCCTGGCCGCCGGGCCGCGGGGCAAGCTCCTCGACCTCGTCGACGATGTGGACGTAACGGCGGGCGTCGTTCATGGCATCGTCAACGGCTGGCCGCGGTCGAGGGCGGTGACGTCCTCGACGACGCTGCGCGCGAGGGCTTGAGGGGTGAGCCCGATCTGCTCGAGCAGCTTCGCGCGCTTGGCGTGGGCGAGGAACCGCTGAGGGATGCCGTGCAGCCGCACAGGCGTCTCCACCCGCCCCTCGTTGAGGGTCTGCAGGAGGACCGAGCCGACGCCGCCGACGATGCCGTTGTCCTCGACGCTGACCACGAGGCGGTGCTCGCGCGCCAGGTCGACCAGCGCGGGGTCCACCGGCTTCACCCACCGGGGGTCGACGACGGTCACGCCGATCCCCTGGGCCCTCAGCCGCTCGGCCACCTCGACGCACGTGGGCGCCATGGCCCCGACCGAGACGAGCAGGACGTCGTCGTGGCCGGACCGGACCAGGACGTCCACGCCGCCGACCCGGTCCACAGCCGGGACGTCGGCGTTCGGCGGCCCCTTGGGGAACCGCACGACGGTGGGCGCGTCGTCCACCTGGACCGCCTCGTGCAGGAGCTCGCGGAGCCGGGTGCCGTCGCGCGGCGCGGCGAGCCGGAGCCCGGGCACGACCTGGAGGACCGACATGTCCCACATGCCGTTGTGGGACGCGCCGTCGTCGCCGGTGACACCAGCGCGGTCGAGGACGAACGTGACGCCGCACCGGTGCAGCGCGACGTCCATGAGCACCTGGTCGAAGGCCCGGTTGAGGAAGGTCGCGTAGACCGCCACCACGGGGTGGAGGCCACCCATGGCCAGCCCGGCGGCGGAGGTGGCGGCGTGCTGCTCCGCAATGCCGACGTCGAAGGTCCGGTCCGGGAACCGGTCCGCGAAGAGGTTGAGCCCCACGGGGTGGAGCATCGCGGCGGTGATCGCGACCACCTCCGGGTGGGTCTCCCCGATGGTCAGCATCTCGTCGGCGAAGATGTCGGTCCAGATCAGCCCGCGGGCCGCCTCCAGCCCGGTCTCCACGTCGAACGGCCCCGGGGAGTGGAACTGGTCGGCCTCGTGGCGCTCGGCGGGCCCGTAGCCGAACCCCTTCTTGGTGATCGTGTGCACGATCACCGGACCGTTGAACCGCTTCGCCTGGGCCAGTGCCTGCTCGACCGCCTCGCGGTCGTGCCCGTCGACAGGCCCGACGTACTTCAGGCCGAGGTCCTCGAAGAGCCCCTGCGGCGCGAGTGCGTCCTTCATCCCCTTCTTGACCGCGTGCAGGGCGTCGTACACCGCCGTCCCGACGCCGGGAACGCCCTGGAGCCGCCGCTTCATCTGCTCCAGGACCGGCTCGTAACGAGGGTCGGTGCGCAGCGCGGTGAGCGCCGTCGCGAGCCCGCCCACCGTCGGGGTGTAGGAACGACCGTTGTCGTTGACGACGATGACGAGCCGCCGCCCTTCGGCGGAGCCGTTCTTGGCGGCGATGTTGTTCAGCGCCTCCCAGGCCATGCCGCCGGTGAGCGCGCCGTCACCGATCACCGCGACGACGTGCCGGTCCTCACCGCGCAGCGTGTACGCCTTCGCCAGCCCGTCCGCGTAGGAGAGCGCGGTGGAGGCGTGGGAGTTCTCGACGATGTCGTGGTCGGACTCGGCCTGGCTCGGGTAGCCGGAGAGGCCACCCTCGATCCGCAGCGTGTCGAACGCCTTCGCCCGGCCGGTCAGCATCTTGTGGACGTAGGCCTGGTGGCCGGTGTCGAAGACCACGCGGTCGTGCGGGGAGTCGAAGACCCGGTGGAGCGCGATCGTCAGCTCGACCACGCCGAGGTTCGGCCCGAGGTGCCCGCTCTTCGTCGAGCAGGTGGTGACCAGCAGCTCGCGGATCTCCGTGGCCAGGTCGTCGAGCTCGCTGTCGCCCAGGTCACGCAGGTCGCCAGGACCGCTCAGCGACTCGAGGTACCCCATCAGGCGATGCCTTCCCACGGACGGACGGGTGGACGGACGGAACGAACCTCCAGTCTAGGGGGCGGGGTCACGCGTCGGACCAGGCGACCGCCGGCGCACGAGGCTGCCCGCCACAGCCGCACGCCGTCGCGGGCGGCGGGGCTGTCGGGCACGCTACAGCCGGGCGACGAAACGCCGGCCGCGGAGTGCCTCCTCGACCAGTCCCACCGCTCGACGCTCCGCGAGCAGCCTCGCCTCCTCGGCCTGCCAGACCTCGACCGCTCCCTCGACCGTGTCGCCGTCGACGAGGCCGCGCAGTGCACCACGTGCCTCGCTCAGTCCACGCCGGACCGCGGCCTGGCACGCCTCGACATGGATCGCGGCGAACCGGGCAAGCACCACGTCGTGACGTCGCAGGACCGGGTAGCCGCGGTACTCCGGCGGGCACAGGTCCAGCAGCCAGGACACCGCGGTGCGCTCCCAGTCCGGAGCGCCGGGCGGCCGGACCCGGGCCGGCCAGCCGGGCGGGGTGACGAGACGATCCATCCCGCCATGGTACTCGGCTGTCGAACGCCTGTTCGATGCCCTAGGTCCGCGCGACCCCATGAACCCGCCCAGCCCGGCCGAGGATCCGACGACTCGGCCTGGAACCCCTCGAACCGTGGCGGGTCCCCCGGAGGGAACCCGCCACGAGATCTCCTCAGGAGCCGGGGGGCCGCGCCGGCGATCAGCCCTTCAGGAGGCTGCGGAGCACGAACTGCATGATGCCGCCGTGCCGGTAGTAGTCCGCCTCACCGGGGGTGTCGATCCGCACGACCGCGTCGAACGACTTGTCCCCGGCCGTGACCTTGACGGTCCGCGGCGTCGAGCCGTCGTTGAGCCCGGTCACGCCCTCCACGGAGAAGGTCTCCTCGCCGGTGAGCCCGAGCGACTCGGCGTTCTCGCCCTCGGGGAACTGCAGCGGCAGCACCCCCATGCCGATCAGGTTGGAGCGGTGGATCCGCTCGTAGGACTCGGCGATGACCGCCTTGACGCCGAGCAGCGCGGTCCCCTTGGCCGCCCAGTCACGCGACGAGCCGGAGCCGTACTCCTTGCCGGCCAGGACGACCAGCGGGATCCCCGCCTCCCGGTAGCGCTCCGCGGCCTCGAAGACGGTGGTCACCGGGGCGTCGTCCTGGGTGAGGTCGCGGGTGACCCCGCCCTCGGTACCCGGGGCGAGCTGGTTGCGCAGCCGGATGTTGGCGAAGGTGCCCCGGATCATCACCTCGTGGTTGCCGCGCCGGGAGCCGTAGGAGTTGAAGTCCCGCTGCTCGATGCCGTGCTCCCCGAGGTACTTGCCCGCCGGCGAGTCCTTCTTGATCGCGCCGGCCGGCGAGATGTGGTCGGTCGTCACGGAGTCGCCGAGCTTGAGCAGCACCCGGGCGCCGCTGAAGTCCTCGACCGGGGTCGGCTCGGCCGGCATGTCGTCGAAGTACGGCGGGCGCCGGACGTAGGTCGACTCCGGGTCCCAGGCGAAGGTGTCGCCCTCGGGGGTCTGCAGCGACGTCCACCGCTCATCGCCCGCGAAGACGTCGGAGTAGCCGTCGGTGAACATCTCGGGCGTGATGGCGCTGGCGACGACCTCCTCGACCTCCGCGGCGGTCGGCCAGATGTCGCGCATGAACACGTCGTTGCCGTCGCCGTCCTGGCCCAGCGGGTCGTTCAGCAGGTCGACGTCCATCGAACCGGCCAGTGCGTAGGCCACGACCAGCGGCGGCGACGCGAGATAGTTCATCTTGATGTCGGGGTTGATCCGGCCCTCGAAGTTGCGGTTGCCGGAGAGCACCGACACGACCGCCAGGTCGTTGTCGTTGACCGCCTCGCTCACCTCGGGGATGAGCGGGCCCGAGTTGCCGATGCACGTGGTGCAGCCGTAGCCGACCAGGTTGAACCCGAGCTTCTCGAGGTACGGCGTGAGGCCGGACCGCTCGTAGTAGTCGGAGACGACCTTGGAGCCCGGCGCCAGGGTGGTCTTGACCCACGGCTTGCGCTGCAGCCCCTGCTCGACGGCCTTCTTCGCGAGCAGAGCGGCGCCGATCATCACGGACGGGTTGGAGGTGTTGGTGCAGGAGGTGATCGCGGCGATCGTCACCGCGCCGTGGTCGAGGTCGAACTTCGTGCCGTCCGAGAGCTCGACCTTCGCCGGGTTCGACGGCCGTCCTGCGGCGGCATGCTGGTTGAGGTGCCAGTCGCTCGGCTCGCCGCCGCCGTTGTGGTCCTCGGAGTACGCCGGGGCGTCGCTGGCCGGGAACGACTCGGCCGACGCCTCGTCGGCGTGCGAGACGACGCCGAACGGCTTCTGGTTGCTGGGAACACCGGGCTTGCGCTCCTCACCGCCGGTCTCGCCCTCGCTGACGTAGTCGGCGAGCGCGGAGCGGAACGCCTCCTTGGCGTCCGACAGGGAGACCCGGTCCTGCGGCCGCTTCGGTCCGGCCAGGGACGGCACCACCGTCGCGAGGTCGAGCTCGAGCTGCTCGGAGTAGCGCGGCTCGGCCTCGGGATCGTGCCAGAGCCCCTGTGCCTTGGCGTACTGCTCGACGAGGGCCAGCTGCTCGGCGGGGCGCCCGGTCATCTCGAGGTACTTCACGGTCTCCTCGTCGATCGGGAAGACCGCGATCGTGGAGCCGAACTCCGGCGACATGTTGCCGATGGTGGCGCGGTTGGCCAGCGGCAGCGCGGAGACGCCGGGGCCGTAGAACTCCACGAACTTGCCGACGACGCCGTGCCGGCGCAGCATCTCGGTGATCGTGAGCACCAGGTCGGTGGCGGTGGCGCCCTCGGGGAGGTCGCCGTTGAGCTTGAAGCCGACGACCCGCGGGATGAGCATCGAGACCGGCTGCCCGAGCATCGCGGCCTCTGCCTCGATGCCGCCGACGCCCCACCCGACGACGCCGATGCCGTTGACCATGGTCGTGTGCGAGTCGGTGCCGACGCACGTGTCGGGGTACGCCTGGAGCTCGCCGTCGACCTCACGGGTGAAGACGACTCGAGCGAGGTGCTCGATGTTGACCTGGTGGACGATGCCGGTGCCCGGCGGGACGACCTTGAAGTCGTCGAAGGCGCCCTGGCCCCAGCGGAGGAACTGGTACCGCTCGCGGTTGCGCTCGTACTCGATCTCGACGTTGCGCTCGAAGGCCTCGGGCGTGCCGAAGACGTCGGCGATGACGGAGTGGTCGATGACCATCTCGGCGGGAGCCAGCGGGTTGATCCGCGCAGGGTCGCCACCGAGCTCGCCCATCGCCTCCCGCATGGTGGCGAGGTCCACGACGCAGGGCACACCGGTGAAGTCCTGCATGATCACCCGCGCCGGGGTGAACTGGATCTCCTGGCTCGGGTCTGCGTCGGCGTCCCAGCCGGCGATCGCCTTGATGTGGTCGGCGGTGATGTTCTTGCCGTCCTCGGTCCGCAGGAGGTTCTCCAGCAGCACCTTGAGGCTGTAGGGCAGCGAGGCGACGTCCAAGCCGTCACCGCTCACCGCGTCGAGTCGGAAGAGCTCGTAGCTCTTCCCGTCCACGTCCAGGTTGCTCTTGGCCCCGAAGCTGTCCACGCTCGCCATCGACCGTCTCCTCGTCTCGTCCGTCTCGTTCGTCCGCCTCAGCCCCATCTTGCCCGTTGCGTCAACGTGCAAGCGGGCGGGGCCGCGGCTATTCTCTTGATATCAAGATACACGACATCAAGACGAAGTTGCGACCGGCCGGTACGTCGCCACCGCCTCGACGTGGGGGGTCATCGGGAGACGCCGACGCGATCCAAAGAGCGCCCGAAGCGCGCCCACGAACAATCGGCTCCCATGGGCACGACGGACCGCAGAGACGCCCCTACAGGTCGAGCAACTGCGCCATCAGATCGGCGGCCTTGGTGGCGTTCGCGCGTTCAGCGCGGCGACCGTCGAGGCGTCGGTGGCTCCGGCCAGGCTGGCGACAGCTGAGCGGTGTGCGGCGAGCATCTTGGCCGGGTTGGCTGTGACGAGCCTGGCTAGCAATGCGTCAGCACTGAGCAGCTCGATTCCGACGGCCTCCATGGCTTCACGCGGGAAGTCCTTGATGTTGTCGGTGCACAGGATGTCCGCGCGGGGCGCGACGGCTGCTGTGAGCACGTGGCGGTCGTCCTCGTCGGGAAGGACGAGTGCGCTGACCTTGCGTCGCGCCGCCGGGGACGGCGCGACTTCGGCGTACGGGAAGGCGCGGTTGAGGAGCCGGATGAGCAGGTCGCCTTGCTCCGGCGTGAAGCTGGCGATGGTCTCTGCGAGGTGTTCGATGACCTCCTCGAGGATCTCGCGGCTCCACCGCGGTGCGATGGCGCCTTGATCGCTGGCGTAGACGAGGTAGTCGCGGAGCACGCGTGGATACAGGACCTTGGCGTCGCCGAGCACGATCGTGATCGGCCCGAGTACATCCGTCGGCCGGGTGCCCTCGGGCCGCACTACTCGACGAGTCCGGCGTCGTTCTGGAGTTGCGCCAGCTCAGCGAGCAACGGCTCCCGGCGCCGACGCTCGGCCTCGAGGAACGCACGGATCGACGCGAGTGTGATGCGGTGGTGGGTGCCGACCTTGCGGAAGTCCAGTCGGCGCTCGTCCATCAACTTGCGGACCTGCGGTCGGGACATGCCGAGCAGTCGTCCCGCCTGTGTCGGGGTGACCTCCTCAAGCGCGTTAGCAAGGACGACCTCGTGACCCTCGACGCGCGCGTCGACCAAATCGGCGATCCATTCGGCGGTTTCCCGGGAGACGGTCAGCCTCACTTGGTCGCCGCCCTTGGCGAGCGCGCGGTGCAACTGGTCTGCGTCACGGGTGAGCGTCTCGGCCATGATCCACCTCCACTGGCATCTGCTTCATCTGCAACAACTGTAGCATCTGTTCCGGGCGAGGGGCAGTCACAAACCAAGGTCCTTGCTGGAGCTGAACTCAAGGGCGTCGACGGGGCGGATGTAGCGGTCGAACAGGACTGAGAGGTCCTTGTGCCGGTCTGGGCAGCGATGGGGCGCGACGCCGTAGGCGCGCCGGAGCCCGTCGCGGACCTGGCGGACGGCACGGTTTTCGTGGGGGTTGGGAACGCCGTGGGCGCTGTGGACGTGGTTGATCACGCTGATGAAGGGGCCGAGGCTGATCACGGCGAGGCCGTCGGCGACGTGCTGGGTCATGAAGGCGCACATCGCGGCAAGGTCGGCTGGGAGCGGTTCGAATCCGTGCTCGGCACACCACGTGGCCCACTGCGCCCACGCGTATTGGTAGATCTTGTGAGTGCCGGGCGCAGGGGCGGCCTCACAAGCTCGAGTGATCCGCTCCAGGTCCGTGGATTCTTCAACGTCAAACGCGCGCAACGCGAATGGCGTCATCGCAGGTCAGAGCCGGTCTTCTCCAGCAGCGCGACGCATTCGACGTGGTGCGTCATCGGGAAGAGGTCGAACGCGCGGAGCGCCTCCAGGCCGTAGCCGGCCTCGGCGAACAGCGCCACGTCGCGCGCCAGCGACGCCGGGTCGCACGCCACGTGGACGACCCTCGCCGGGCGCAGCGCCGCGACCGCCTCGACCACCGCCCGCTTCGCCCCTTCCCGCGGCGGGTCGAGGACCACGATGTCGCACCCGTCGAGGTCGGCCCGGGCCAGCACCCGGTCGACCGGTCCACGCGCCACCTCCACCCAGGGGTACGCCGCGGCGTTGCGCTCGGCGTGCGCGACCGCCTCCCCGTCCCCCTCGACCCCCAGGACATGCCCCTGCGCCCCGGTGGCCTCGGCCAGGGGCACGGTGTAGAGCCCCACCCCGCAGTAGAGGTCGACGACCCGGTCCCCCGGTCGCACGTGCGCGCCGTCGAGCACCGCCCCGACGAGGAGGTGCGAGGCGCCGCGGTGCACCTGCCAGAAGCCGTCCCGGGCGACCTCGTAGTCGTGGCCTGCCACGTGCTCGGTCACGACCCCCGTGCCCTCGGGCGGCTGCTCTCCCTCCACCGTCACGACGGCGCCAGGCGCCTGGATCCGGCAGTCGTCGATCGGCACGAGCTCGCGGGAGCGGTGCTTGCGCAGCCCGAGGCGGCCGTCGGGCAGCCGGATGAACCGCATTCTCGTCCGGTAGCGCAGCCCGTTCAAGTCTCCCGGCACGCCTTCGACCACCACCTCACGCTCGAGGCCCGCGATCCTGTGCAGCTGCTCGGCCACCACGCCCGCCTTGAGCCGCCGCTGCGCGGCGAGGTCGACGTGCTGGAGGTCGCACCCACCGCACCGGCCGGGGCCGGCGTACGGGCACGGCTGGTCCACCCGGTCCGGCGACGGACGGTGCACCGTCACCGCGTCGCCGCGGAGGAACCGGTCCCCGACCGCGCCCTCGGTCAACCGGACCGTGACGCGCTCGCCGGGGAGGGCGTGCCGCACGAACACGACCACCCCCCCGACCTCGGGCACGTCGGCCGGCAGCCGCGCCACGCAGGCGCCGCCGTGGGCGAAGGCCCCGACGTCGACCTCGTGCTCCACGCCGACCAGCGACCGGCCGCGGGGCGCCCGCTGCCGCACCTGCCGCCGGCTCACGGGTGCTCCTCGTCGCTGCCGTCGGACCAGCTGGGGAACGGTCGACCCGCCTTCACCTGCTCGTCCTGACGCCGGGCCCGCTCCTCCCCGATCTGCGAGGACTGGAGCTGGTAGGGCACCGAGGTCATCATCACGCCCTGCGTGAAGAGCAGCCGGGTCTTCAGCCGGAGCGCGGTCTGGTTGTGGAGCAGCTGCTCCCACCAGCGGCCGACGACGTACTCCGGGATGAAGACCGCGACCACTCCCCGAGGCTGCGCCTCGCGGATCGCCTTGGCGTAGTCGACGACCGGCCGGATGATCTCGCGGTAGGGCGAGTCGAGGATCTTGAGGGGGACGTCGATCCCGCGGGCGTCCCACTCGTCGACGATCCGGTCCCGCTCGAGCGGGTCGGTGGAGACCATGACCCCCTCGAGGACGTTGGGACGGCTCGCCTTGGCGTAGGCAAGGGCACGCATCGTCGGCTTGTGCACCTTCGACACCAGCACGATCGCGTGCACCCGGGTGGGCAGCACCTGGTCGTCGGCCTGGATCGCCAGCTCCTCGCCGACCGAGTCGTAGTGCCGCCGGATCGACTGCATGAGCATGAAGAAGAGCGCCATGGCGAGCACCGCGATCCACGCGCCGGCGAGGAACTTCGTGACGACGACGACCACGAGCACGAGGCCGGTCATCCCGAAGCCGAAGGTGTTGATCGCGCGTGACCTCCGCATCCGCCGCCGCTCGGCCGGGTCGGTCTCGACCGCGAGGTGGCGACCCCAGTGCCGGACCATCCCGAGCTGGCTCAGCGTGAACGACACGAAGACGCCGACGATGTAGAGCTGGATCAGCCGCGTCACCGCCGCGTCGAAGACCACGATGAGGAGGATCGCCATGAAGGAGAGCAGGAGGATCCCGTTGCTGTAGGCGAGCCGGTCGCCGCGGGAGGCGAGCTGTCGGGGCAGGAAGCCGTCCTTGGCGAGGTTCGAGCCGAGCACGGGGAACCCGTTGAACGCCGTGTTGGCGGCGAGCACCAGGATCACCCCGGTCATCGTGATCACGAAGTAGAACGCCGGGTCGAACCCGTCGAAGACGGCACGGGCGATCTGTGCCAGGACGGTGTGCTGCTCGTGGTCAGCGTCGAGCGGTGAGCCGTCGGCGTTCACCAGCCGCTCCAGGTGGACCGGGTCGACGTACTTCAGCCCCATCTCCCGGGCGAGGTTGATGATGCTGAGCATCATCGTCACCGAGATGGCGCCCAGCAGCAGCAGGGTGGTGCCGGCGTTGCGGCTCTTGGGCTTGCGGAACGCGGGGACGCCGGTGGAGATCGCCTCGACGCCGGTCAGCGCGGCGCACCCGGACGAGAACGCGCGGGCCAGCAGGAAGACCAGCGCCAGCGTCGTCAGCGACCCGCCGTAGTCGGGGTCGGCGACGACCCGGAGGTCGGCCGACTCGACCGGGGGCAGCTCCCCGTTGAGCTTCCGCCAGAACCCCCACAGTGCCATCCCGAGGACGCCGAGCATGAAGCCGTAGGTCGGCACCACGAACCACACGCCGCTCTCGCGGATGCCGCGGAGATTCAGCGCGGCGAGGAGCAGCACGAGCAGGCTGGCGTACGCCGCCTCGTTGCCGTTGAGGAACGGCAGCGCCGCCCCCGCGTTGTCGACGGCCGCCGAGATGGAGACCGCGACCGTCAGGACGTAGTCCACCAGCAGCGCGCTCGCCACGGTGACGCCGGCGTTCCTCCCGAGGTTGACGTTCGCGATCTCGTAGTCGCCGCCTCCGCTGGGATAGGCGCGGACGTTCTGCCGGTACGACGCCACCACGGTGAGCATGACCAGGGCGACCGCCAGGGCGACCTTCCACGACCAGAGGTACGCCGTCGTGCCGCCGGCCACGGCCAGCATGATGAAGACCTCATCGGGGGCGTAGGCCACCGACGACAGGGCGTCACTGGCGAACACCGGCAGTGCGACGCGCTTCGGCAGCAGGGCCTCGCCTAGCTGCGAGGAGCGCAGCTTGCGTCCCAGGAGGATCCGCTTCGAAACGTCGCCGACACCCACGTCCAGAAGGCTAGGCCATCGGCTGACCCAGGAGCGTCACAGCCGCGACGGGGCAGCACGACTGCGGTGTAGCGTTCCCTGCGTGCACGTCGTGATCATGGGATGCGGCCGGGTGGGCAGCACGCTCGCCCGCAGCCTCGAGGACCGCAGCCACACCGTCTCCGTCATCGACAGCAACGCCGACGCGTTCCGTCGTCTCGGCCCCACGTTCTCCGGCACCAAGGTGCTCGGCATCGGCTTCGACCAGACGGTCCTGGCGGAGGCCGGCATCGGCGAGGCCGACGCGTTCGCGGCCGTCTCCAGCGGCGACAACTCCAACATCATCGCGGCCCGGGTGGCGCGCGAGACCTTCGGGATCCAGCAGGTGGTCGCCCGGATCTACGACCCCGGCCGCGCCGAGGTCTACCAGCGGCTCGGCATCACGACCGTCGCCACCGTGAAGTGGACCGCGGACCAGGTCCTGCGCAGGCTGCTGCCGGTCGGGGCCGAGCCGGACTTCCGCGACCCGAGCGGGACCATCCGCCTCGACGCGGTGCCGGTGAACGACGCCTGGACCGGCCGGCGCACCGTCGCGTTCCAGGAGCAGTCGGGCAGCCGCATCGCCTGGATCGACCGGCTCGGAGAAGGGGTGCTGCCCAGCCGCGACAGCGTCCTGCAGGAGGGCGACATCATGCACCTGGTCATGCGGGAGGCGACCGCGGAGCGGGCACTGGCGGTGTTCGAGCAAGGACCGGAGGCCGACTGATGCGAGTCGCGATCGCGGGAGCGGGCGCCGTCGGGCGATCGATCGCCACCGAGCTCATCGAGAACGGCCACAAGGTCCTCCTCATCGACAAGGAGCCCGGCGCCATCCACCCGGAGCGGGTCCCGGACGCGGAGTGGCTCCTCGCCGACTCCTGCGAGCTCTCCTCGCTCGAGGAGGCCCGGCTGGAGACCTGCGACGTGGTGATCGCGGCCACCGGTGACGACAAGGCCAACCTCGTCACCTCGCTGCTGGCGAAGACCGAGTTCGCCGTCCCTCGCACGGTAGGGCGGGTCAACCACCCCAACAACGAGTGGCTCTTCTCGGAAGCCTGGGGGGTCGACGTCAACGTGTCGACGCCACGGATCATGTCGGCCCTGGTGGAGGAGGCCGTCACGATCGGGGATGTCGTCCGGCTCTTCACCTTCCGTCAGGGCAACGCCAACCTCGTCGAGATGACGCTCCCCGAGGACTCGCCGTACATCGGCAAGCCGTGCGGGCTGATCCCGTGGCCGGAGGGCGCCAAGCCGGTGTCGATCCTGCGGGACGGCCAGGTCTACGCCCCCGAGCCGGAGCAGCCGGTCGAGGTCGGCGACGAGCTGCTGTTCATCGCCTCGCCCGAGTCGGAGACGGAGCTCGAGCAGCTGCTCAACCCCGGTCACTGACGCCGGGATTCACCGGAGTGCGGTTGCGGGCCAGCAGCCACACCATGACCGCGAGCGCGGCGAGCTGCAGCGGCCATCCCATGCCCACCTTCGCGAGCCCCAGCGCGGTGACGTAGGGGTCGGCGTCGTCGGCGGTCCGGCCGGCGAAGTAGATCGGCGCCTGCACGAGGACGCGGAGCACGCACGGCACCACGAGGACCCACGTCAGGTGGGAGCAGAGCCGGACGATCTGTGGGTCGCGGTGCCACTCCATCGGGTCGTCCGCGACGCTGCCCACCATGAACCCCACCACCGGCCATCGCGTCAGGATGCTGACCACCATCGCCAGGCTGTAGCCGGCGTTGTAGATGAGCCCGGGGACGAAGTAGGCGAGCGCCTGCTGCGACTCGTCACCCCCGTTGCGGCCGCCGAGCCAGACGAAGAAGGTGCCGACCGCGATCCCGACGAGCGCGTTGAAGACGTACTGCACCGAGCTCCGCTGCGCCAGCCGCACGAGCAGCATGACCACCGCGGCAGCCAGGCTCAGCCCGATCGCGAGCCGGATCTCCTTGGTCCCGATGTACGTCGCCGTGAACGTGATCGTCGGGACGGCCGCCTCCACCATGCCGCGACGACCGCCGAGCGCCCGGGAGAGCTGGGCCCGGACGACTGCCTCGACGGTGTCGGGCCGGACGTGGTCGACGTGCAGCACCTGCGCCTCCGCCTTGTCCCCGGTCACGAGGAGCGCAGCTCGTAGCGAGGGTTGAACATCACCCGGGCACGGTCCTGTCGTCCGATCCGGCCCTGCACCTCGATCGCCCGGCCCGGCTCGATCCCGGCGATCCTGCGCCGGCCGAGCCAGATGACGGTGAGCACCGACGTGCCGTCGTACAGCTCCGCCTCGAGGGCGGGGACTCCGCCCCGGGGGCGCAGCGTCACGGTCCGCAGCACGCCCCGGACGAGGACGCGCTGACGGTCCTGGCACTCCGCGATCGGCCGGCATCCCGCCTTCGCGCTCGAGTCCCGCAGCTCGCGGGCGTCCTGGGTGCCGGAGCTCGCCCATCGGTTGAGACTGGACCGGAGCCGGCCGGACCTTGTTGCCATGGCACCAGCGTACCGATCTGGCCCACCGGATTTCGCGCCGGTCAGCCCGGCGGCTGCATCCGCTGCGCGCGGGCGGGAAGCACGAGCGGCAACGCCTCGCCGGGCGCCATCGGCTGGTTGCCCCGGATCACCACGACGCTGCGCAGCACCGTCTCGAGAAGGCCGTCGGGGCGGTACTGCTGTGCCGGGCGGCCGAACGCCGTCACGCGGAGCAGCCACCGCGGGCCGGCGATCCCGAGGACCGTCTGCGGCTGGGTCACCTTCTGCCCGTCCGGGGTCACGCCGGGCACCACCATGTGGAGCGCCGTCCCGTAGGGACCGTCGACCGGGGTGGCGGTCCCGCCCCGCCGGGCCGCCTCGGCGGCGAGCTTCGGACGGATCTCCTCCCACAGCTCCTCGTTGCGGGGCGCGGCGAACGCCCGCAGCTCCATCGCCCCGTCCTTGGCGACGAGCATCACCGCGGCCACGTTCCCCGACGCCTCGTCGACCTGCAGCCGCAGCTCCACCTCGGGATGACCGGCGACCGACAGGGCGCCGAGGTGCGCGCGGGTCTCGTCGTCCTCCTCCACCGGGTGCTCCGAGACGTCCCAGGGGCCGTGCGCCCGGGGGCCCTCGACGTCCGTGACCGGCCCCGGCGTCGCACCGTCGGCCGCCCCGGCCGGCTGGTCGGTGGTGTCCGGCTGCTCGGCCGCCTTGCGTCGCTTCCTCATGGCTGCGTCCCCTGCATCGTCTGTGTCGTCGGTGTCCTCTGGGTGGCCTGGGTGGCCTGGGGGGCCCGTTCCCCGAACCCGCCGGTGGAGCCGTGGCCGCCCTCGCCCCGCACCGAGGCAGGCAGCTCCTCGACCTCCACGAACGTAGCCTGCTCCACCCGCTGCACCACGAGCTGGGCGATCCGGTCACCCCGCCGGAGCGTCACCGGTTCGCGCGGGTCGAGGTTCACGAGCATCACCTTGACCTCGCCGCGGTAGCCCGCATCCACGGTTCCGGGGCTGTTCACGATCGAGAGGCCGCACCGGGCGGCCAGCCCGGACCGGGGGTGCACGAGGCCGACGTACCCGTCGGGGAGCGCGATGCTGATCCCCGTGGGCACCAACGCCCGCTCCCCCGGCTCGAGGTGCACGTCGACGGTGGTGGTGAGGTCCGCCCCGGCGTCGCCGGGGTGGGCGTACGACGGCAGCGGCACGTCGGGTCCGAGCCGTCTGATCCGGATCTCCACCGAGGCTGCCGTCATACCGGCCAGCCTATGTCCCGCCTCCTGGCTCGCGAGGGGCCCTTCCCGGGGCTCCCGGGCAGGACCGGGTCGGCGCTCCCCCCGGCCGGGTGACACAATTCGACGGTGCCCGACGTGCCCCCCGACCTCGACCGCGCCGGCGTCGTCTACGACGAGAGCCTCCGCGTCCCGATGCGCTGGTGGGCCGTCGCGACGATGTTCCTCGCGTCGATGCTCCTCGCGTTCCTGGTCGCCCTCCCGGCCGGGGTCTCGTTCCTGCTCGCCGGCGTGCTGACCGCGGTGACCGTGGCGGTGTTCCTCGGCTACGGGAGCGCGCACATCGTGGTGGCCGGCGGGACGTTGCAGGCGGGGCGCGCCCGGATCCCTGTCCGCCTCCTCGCCGAGCCGGTGGCGCTCGACGCGCACCGGACCAGACAGGTCGCCGGGACGGAGGCCGACGCGCGGGCCTTCCTCCTGCTGCGCCCCTACGTCTCGCGGTCGGTCCAGGTGCGGGTCGCGGACCCGGCCGACCCCGCGCCGTACTGGCTGCTCTCGACCCGGCACCCCCGCACGCTCGCCGGAGTGCTCGAGGAGGCGATCGTTTCCTGCCGCGGCCATGGGGCAGACTGAGCGCAGTCCACCAGGAGGAGCGAAAGTTGTCCGGCAAGACCGAGAACGTGATGGCCCTGGTTTCGACGCTGGGCGCGTCGGCCCTCGTCAAGAAGGCGGTCGACAAGGTCTGGCAGATCGGGTCGCACGGGAAGAAGGCCCCGAACGACCCGACCGACCCCGACGTCACCGTGCAGGAGGTGATCCTCTTCGCGGTGATCAGCGGCGCCGCCATCCAGGTCGTCCGCGTCATGCTCGCCCGGCGGTTCGCCCGCAACGAGCGGCGCGAGGCGCGCGTCAAGCGCGCCACCTGAGCCCGCACCACCACGGACGTGAAGAGGGGCTGCCCCGCACAGGGCAGCCCCTCCTCGTTCGTCCGCCGCTGTGCGGTGCGCGTTCAGGCGCAGTCGCGGCAGATCATCTTGTCCGCGTCGGCGAGCTGGCTGCGGTGGTGCACGAGGAAGCAGCTCATGCAGGTGAACTCGTCGTCCTGCCGCGGCCGCACCTCGACCGCCAGCTCCTCGTGCGAGAGGTCGGCGCCGGGGAGCTCGAAGGACTCGGCCGCCTCGGCCTCGTCCTCGTCGACCTTCCCCGAGTTCTTGTCGTGCCGCCGCGCCTTGAGCTCCTCGATGCTCTCCTCGCCGGCCTCGTCGTCGGTCTTGCGCGGCGCGTCGTAGTCAGTTGCCATGATGTCTCTCCTGCCCCCCGAGGGTCAGCTGTCCGGGCTCGGGCGTCCGTCGCACTCTCCATTGGGTGCGAGGCGGATTGTGCACCATGGAACCGCCGTTTGCACGCCCGGACCGCTCTGTGTTGCCGGCGTCACTGTGGAACCGGCCTCCGAGGGCCCCTCGAGACCGGGACCGGCCTCAGGTGGTGGCCAGGAAACCGCACCTCGCCACGAGCTCCAGGACCTCGGCGTACCCGGCTGCGGGGGCGCAGACGACACACTCCATCCCCCCGGCTCCGGGGCGCACCTCGATGACGGCCCCGGCCTCCTCGGCGACCAGCCCGGCGGCGGCGCGGTCCCACAGGTGCAGCCCCTCCTCGACGTACGCGTCGGCGGTGCCGCACGCCACCGCGCACAGGTCGAGGGCGGCCGAACCCATCCGGCGGATGTCCCGGACCTCGGTGACCAGCCGGGCGACCGCGGCGCCCTGGAGCCGGCGGACCTCCTGCTGGTACTGGAAGCCGGTCAGGAAGAGCCGCTCGCCCATCGGCGCGGTCGGACGGACCCGGATCGGCGCCCCGTCACGGGTCGCGCCACCCCCGCGTGCGGCGCTGTAGACGGTGCCGGCGCTCACGTCGACGACCGCTCCGGCGACCGACCGCTCCTGGCGGTCGACGGCGGCCACACTGACGGCGTACTGCGGGATGCCGTAGAGGAAGTTCACGGTCCCGTCGATCGGGTCGACCACCCAGGTGATGCCCGAGGTCGACTCCTGCCGGCCGCCCTCCTCGCCGAAGAACCCGTCGTCGGGGCGGAGCGCGGCCAGCCGGCTGCGCAGCAGTGACTCCGACTCCCGGTCCACCGCGGTCACGACGTCGACGGAGCTGGACTTGCGGTCGGCGACCTCCACGCCGGCGAGCCGCCGCCGCCGGACCAGGTCGGCGGCCTCGCGGGCGACCCGCTCAGCGACCTCGCGGAGCTGCTGCGGTGTTGCGGGCGTCACGGCAGTCATCGACGGGACCTCAGTCCGAGCCGCAGAGAGCTGGCCGGTGCCCCCGGACATTGGCGCAGCACCCCGCCGGGCACACGTCCCAGGACGGCTCGAGCCCCCCGACGGCCGGTCGGACCGGCCCGGGCCGACCCGCCTCCCGGGCGCGTTCGGCGGCCGCCCGCTCGAGGAGCAGGTCGCGGACCACCCTCACGAACCGAGGGTCGAGCCCGGCGGTCGCGGCCCGGGCGAACACGACCCGCGCCTCCTCGGCCACCGCCCTCGCCTCGGTGTCGAGGTCGTAGACGACCTCCATGTGGTCGGAGACGAACCCGATCGGCACGACGGCGACGGCGGGCACCTCCTCCTTCCCGAGCTCGGTGATCCGTTCACCGATGTCAGGCTCCAGCCACGGGACGTGAGGTGCACCGGAGCGCGAGCAGTAGACCAGCTCGCTGCCGAACCGGTGGCCGGTCTGCTGCCGGACCCGCTCGCTGATCTCGGCGGCGACGCTGAGGTGCTGGGCCACGTAGGCGCCGCCGTCCCGGTCGGCGCCCACCTGTCCCGGACCGCCGCCCCGACCGGAGGCGTCGTTCATCGCAAGAGGGATCGAGTGAGTGACGTAGAGGATCCGGGCATCGTTGCGGCACCGCGCGGGCAGCTCGGCCAGCGCGGCGAGAGTGGCGTCGACCATCGGCTCCACGAAGCCGGGGTGGTTGAAGTAGTGACGCACGCGGTCCAGCCGGGGCGCGCCCTCCCCCACCTCTGCCACCGCGTCCGCGAGGTTCTCGCGGTACTGCCGGCACCCCGAGTAGCTGGCGTAGGCGCTGGTGAAGAGGCAGAGCGCCCGCCGGACGCCGTGGTCGCGCATCCGGCGCAACGCATCGGCGAGAGTGGGGTCCCAGTTGCGGTTGCCCCAGAAGACGGGAAGGTCGATCCCGGCTCCGTCGAGGTCCTCCTCGACCGCTGCGATGAAGGCCCGGTTGAGGTCGTTGATCGGGCTCCGGCCGCCGAAGAGGAAGTAGTGTTCCCCCACCTCCTCCAGCCGTTCCCTCGGAATGCCGCGCCCCCGCGTCACGTTCTCGAGGAACGGCACGACGTCCTCCCGCTTCTCGGGGCCGCCGAAGGACACGACCAGCAGGGCGTCGTACGGCGCGGTGTCGCGCTGGTCGGGCCGTGAGGCTGCGCCGGACAGCGGGCCGGCTGCAAGGTCGGAGGACATGACCACAATCCTAGAGAGAGGACCCTCGGGCTCGGCATGACGACCGTGACGTCCCCCTACCGCCGCGTGCTGTCGATCCCCGGCGCCCTTGCGTTCAGCGCGACCGGCGTCGTGGCACGACTCCCGATCTCGATGATCACGTTGGGGATCGTGCTGCTCGTCTCGGCGAGGACCGACTCCTACGCGGTGGCAGGCGGCATCTCGGCGGCGTACGTCGCGGCGACGGCGGTGGGCGCGGTGCCGTTGGCTCGGTACGTCGACCGGCTCGGCCAGAGCCGGGTCCTCGGCGTGGCGGTGACCTTCTCGGTGGCCGCCCTGGTGGCGCTCATCACCGCGGTCGAGCTCGGCTGGTCGGCACCCTGGCCCCATGTCTTCGCCGTCCTCAGCGGGGCGACGATGCCCAACGTCGGCGCCGCGGTGCGGGCCCGCTGGTCGCACGCCGTCTCCGACCGGTCGCTCCTCGACACCGCGTTCGCGGTCGAGGCGGTCAACGACGAGGTGGTCTTCATCCTGGGTCCCACGCTCGTCACGCTGCTCGCGACGCGCGTGCACCCGATGGCCGGACTGGGGTCGGCAGGCGTCGCGGCTCTGGCGGGAACCTGGGCGTTGGTCGCGCAACGGCGGAGCGAGCCGCCCTCGCGCACCTCCGCCGAGATGCGCGCGGTGACCGCCGCGCCCATGCCGTGGGCCAACCTGCTGCCCCTGGTCGCCGGGGCCCTGATGCTGGGCGTGTTGTTCGGCGGCACCGAGGTGGCCGTCATCGCGTTCACCGACGAGCGCGGGAACAAGGGAGCCGCCGGGCTGCTGCTCGCGGCATGGGCGCTCGGGAGCCTCATCTCAGGAGTCATCTCCGGCAACATCGTCTTCGAGCGTGGCGCGGCCACCCGTTACCGGATGGGCACGCTGGCTCTCGCGCTGCTCATGCTGCCGCTGCCGTTCGTCGACGGGGTAGGGCTGCTCGGTGTCTTCCTCTTCCTCGCCGGCTTCGCGATCTCCCCGACGATGATCGCGGCCGTGTCCTGGGTCGAGGCGGTCGTCCCGCCGACGAGGCTCAACGAGGGGATGACGGTCTTCTCCACCGGCCTCATCGCCGGCGTCGCCCCAGGGGCCGCGGTCGTGGGAGCCGTCGTCGACGCCCGCGGCGCCTCCGCCTCGTTCTGGGTGGCCGCCGTCGCGGGGCTGGTCGGCGCGGCGGCGGGGCTGCTCACGCGACGCTCCGGCCGTTAGGGTCGCGTCCCGAGCCGAAGGAGCGCCGATGACCTGGACGAACTGGGCCGGCACGGTGACCGCGCACCCCGTGGCGACCGTGGCGCCGAGCTCGTCGACGAGCACCACCACGTCGACCTGTACTGGTTCCCCCACACCGACCGGTGCCTGGTCAAGCTCAACGACCGCACCCTCGACGACCCGGAGCCCTTGTCGCGGACCCGCGCGTACGTCGACGACGAGCTCCTCTCGAACACGGTCTTCGGCCTCGTCGACCGGCTCTGCACCGCCGTACCGACCGTCACCCGGCGGATCAACCGGGTCACCTCGCGGCGCTGTCCGCACGCAGCTACCGGGACGCGTCCCACCGGGTGTTCGTGGCACCCCGACGGGTGGTGTTCCGGGAGATGGAGTACTCCGTCCCCCGTGCCGCGGGCACGGCCGCGCTGACCGAGGTCCGCGAGCTGATCGAGGCGTCCCGGTGGAACGTCGCCTGGCCGGTCGAGGTGCGCGCGACGCCACCGGACGAGGCCTGGCTCTCCTCCACCCACGGCCGGGACTCGGTTACCTCGCCTTCCACGTTGGACGGGGCACCGACCACCGGGACTACTTCGGCGGCGTGGAGCGGGTGCTGCGCGAGCACGAGGGCCGTCCGCACTGGGGCAAGCTGCACAGCCGCACCGCCGCGGACCTCGCTCCGGCGTACCCGCACTGGGACGACTTCGCTCGCGTCCGCGACCGGGTCGACCCCGACCGGGTCTTCGGCAACGACTACCTCGACCGCGTCCTGGGCTGAAGTAGGCTCGGCAGCCACACGACCCGGCCAGTTGGAGACCATTGATGGACAGCGTTCTACGCCCCCGCGACATCCAGGCGCGGATCCGGGCCGGTGAGAGCCCCGAGCGGGTAGCCGAGGCGGCCCAGACCCCGGTCGACAGGATCATGGCGTTCGCCGCGCCGGTGCTCGCCGAGCGCGCCTACGTCGCCCAGCAGGCGCAGAAGGCCTCGGTACGACGACGTGCGGGCGACGGTCCCATCGGCCAGCTCGGCGACGCGGTGGCTTCCCGGTTGGCGGAGAAGGACGTGCGTGCCGACGAGGTCGAGTGGGACGCCTGGCGCCGTGAGGACGGCCGGTGGACCCTCGTGGCCGACTTCGCTCTCCAGGGAACCCCGCACCGAGCGCAGTTCGCCTACGATGCGGCCGGGCGCTACGTCGTCGCCGAGGACGACGAGGCCCGTGCCCTGGTCGGTGAGCGCGGCGGGGCCGCCGAGCGCACCGAGCAGCTGCCCCTCGGCGACGACGCGATCGAGGTGGTCACCGGCCGTCGTCCGGCTCCGCCCACCGAGGAGCCGACCGTCGACCTCACCGACACCGCTGCCGTGGTGCGTCCGCCGTCCCCCTTCCCGACACGCGCGGCGCAGCCGGCCGCCGACGACTGGATCTCCACGCAGGCGACGGAGCGGCCCCCGGCCGAGCCGGCCGAGCCGGCCGAGGCCGAGGCCGAGGACGAGGCCGAGGACGAGCCCGCAGCGGCCGCGGAGCCCGAGGCGCTCTTCGAGGCCTCCGAGCTGGAGCCCGAGTCCGTCGAGCCGTCACTCCTGCCGGCCGAGGAGCAACCGTCCGACGCGAAGCCTGCCGACGCGAAGCCTGCCGACGAGCCGCCGGCCGAGCCGCCCGCCGAGCCGCGGAAGCGGCCGAAGGCGAAGTCGAAGGGGCGCGCCTCCGTGCCGAGCTGGGACGAGATCATGTTCGGCTCGGGCCGAGGTGAGGGATGAGCGTCGGATGAGCTACTTCGTCACGGGGGCGACCGGCTTCATCGGCCGGTACCTCGTCCAGGAGCTGCTCGACAACCACGAGGGGGACGTCTTCGTCCTGGTCCGCCCCTCCTCGCGCCGACGGTTCGAACGGCTCGCACTGCAGTGGGGCCACCAGGGCAGGGTCCACGTCGTGGAGGGTGACCTCGCCGAAGCTGCGCTGGGCGTGGACCGCGACTGGGTCGCGGAGCACGAGGGGAGGATCGACCACTTCTTCCACCTCGCCGCGATCTACGACATGACCGCGACCGACGAGCAGAACGAGACGCTCAACGTCGGGGGCACCCGCAACGCCCTCGAGCTGGCGGCCGACCTCGACGCCGGTGTCGTCCACCATGTCTCCTCGATCGCCGTCTCCGGCGACTACGCGGGATTCTGGGACGAGACGATGTTCGACGTCGACCAGGCGCTCCCCTCGCCGTACCACCGGACGAAGTTCGAGTCGGAGCGGATCGTCCGCGAGGAGTCGGCGGTTCCGTGGCGCATCTACCGGCCGTCGATGGTGATCGGCCACTCCGAGACCGGGGCGATGGACAAGGTCGACGGCCCCTACTACTTCTTCCCGATCCTCAAGACGCTGCGCGACCTGCTCCCCTCGTGGACGCCGCTGGTCGGGGTCGACCTCGGTGACACCAACGTGGTCCCCGTGGACTACGTCGCCAAGGCGATGGACCACCTCGCACACCTGCCGGGGCACGACGGCGAGGCGTTCCACCTCGTCAACCCGGAGCCGCAGCGGACGGTCGACGTGATCAACACCTTCGCGGACGCTGCCGGCGCCCCGCAGCTCGCCACCCCGGTGGACCGGAGCGTCACCGGGCTGGTCCCGACCGGGCTGCTCCCGAAGGCGTTCCGCCCCGGCTCCCTGCTCAAGGGCGCCCTGCGCAGCGCGCCTGCCCAGCTCGCCCTCCGGGAGACGATCGGCCGGCTCGGTCTCCCACCCCAAGTCGTCGAGCACGCCGGGTTCCCCACGACGTACGGCTCCCGGCTCACCGAGGAGGCGCTCGCCGGCTCCGGGATCTCGGTGCCGGTCCTCGAGAGCTACGCCGCAGCCTTGTGGACGTTCTGGGAGGAGCAGCTCGACGACTCGCTGAGCCGTGACCGGAAGACAGTCGCCGCGCTCGAGGGCAAGACGGTGGTCATCACCGGCGCCTCCTCCGGCATCGGTCTGGTGACGGCGTTCAAGGTGGCCCAGGCCGGCGGCGTGCCCGTCCTCGTCGCGCGCGGCAAGGACAAGCTCGAGGCGGCCCGCGCCGCGATCGAGGCGCGCGGCGGCACCGCCCACGTCTACCCCTGCGACCTCTCCGACCTCGAGGCGATCGACGACCTCGCGCGGCGGCTCAGCACGGAGCTGGACTCGGTGGACTTCCTGGTCAACAACGCCGGGCGCTCCATCCGCCGCTCGGTCAAGCTGAGCCGTGACCGGTTCCACGACTTCGAGCGCACCATGCAGCTCAACTACTTCGGTGCGATCCGGCTGATCATGGGGCTGCTCCCCGCGATGCAGGACCAGAAGCAAGGCCACGTCGTCAACATCAGCTCGATCGGCGTACAGACGAGCCCGCCGCGGTTCAGCGCCTACGTCGCCTCGAAGGCTGCCCTCGACGCGTGGAGCAACGTCGTCGCCTCCGAGGTCGTCGGGAACGGCGTCACCTTCACCACGATCCACATGCCGCTGGTGAAGACGCCGATGATCGCGCCGACCAAGATCTACGACAGGTTCCCCACGATCAGCCCGTCGCAGGCCGCCGAGATGGTGGTCCGGGGCCTGGTGGACCGGCCGAACGAGATCAACACGACGCTCGGCACCGTGGGAGCGCTCGCCCACACGCTGGCCCCGAAGGCGTCCGCCCGGGTGCTCCACCTCGCCTACCGGGTCTTCCCGGACAGCGCGGCCGCCCGGGGCGCGACCCAGACGGTGGCGCCCGAGCCGCCGAGCCAGCAGCAGATCGTGCTTGCCAGGCTCACCAAGGGCGTTCACTGGTAGGATCCTGCGCGTGTCGTTCCTGTGTTGTCGCTGTCGCTGACCACCAGCCCCTGGCTGGTGCGGCCTCTCATGCCGTGATCGCCGACCCGACAATCCCACTTCCGCAGGACGACAGATGCTTCCTTCCACCTCGCTCACGCCCATCCGTTCGTCGGATGCCCCGCCCCTCACCTTCGCCGGCTGGACGGACGACCTGCGTGCCCAGGGTTTCGTGGTCCTGCCGCAGAGCCACGCCGTTCCGGTCGACCTCTGGCTGCGGGAGCCCACCGGCCGCGTCCTGCACCTGCGCGCCAGGGGCACCCGCGTCGCGCTGCGTGCCTACGAGGGCTCCGACTTCACCACGGTGCTCCTGCGCGCCGAGTGCGACTGCGAGGAGCACCGCACCGCCGGCGCCGCCGGACGCATCGCGCTCACACCTGGAGCGCAGCCCATGGCAGAGGCGGAGTACGACGGCGCCGCCGAGGCGGGCTGGACCGGAGCCGCCGCGGGGCGGCTGGGCGTCGTCGAGGCGGCCGAGCTGTTCGTCCTGCTGTCGGCACGACTTCCGGGGAGCGAAACGCTTCCGGGGGCCGGCGCGTCCACCGTTCAGCCAGACTCCACGTCGCGGGAAGGGAGCCCCTCGTGCCCTCCCTCCTCGGTCCTCGCCCCGGCTCGAGCCGGTTGACCGCGATCCTCACGCTCGGCCTCCGAGCGGCTCGCCCTCCTCGCCTCGCCGGGCTGCCCGGTTGCAGCGGATCTCCACGAGTCGACAACCGTCATGCTTACGATGCAGGTGCGCCTCGACTGCGGCAGAGCCGCCCCTCATGCGCCTGACCTGTTGTCGATGAACGCGCCGTCGTCCTGGGGCAGGACTCCTCGCGAGTCCATCGAGCAGGAGTGCGCGCACCGTGGCAAGGAGGCGGTCATCGCTGGCTGCATCGAGCTGCTCAAGGGTCGTGACGTTGATGTCGAACTGGTCCTCGCCGTTGGTGGTCCGCCAGCGCGTTGGGTCGTCACCGGGGAGCCTTCCGGGCCGCCCTACTGGTTGAGGGTCTGGGCGCTGCGCGGGCTGCTTTGGGCCTGGGAGGACGTGGCGCTTCCGTCCGTGGAGGCAGCACTGCACGATGAGGCCTGGCGCGTTCGCGAGATGGCACTGAGGGTGGTGGCCCGCCACCGGCTTGAAGACGCGTTGACGAAAGTCGCGGGGCTGCAGGACGACCCAGTGGCTCGCGTCCGTGCGGCCGCGTCGCGAGCCCTGATTCGGCTTGCCACGAGCGGACAGTGACCCCTTCGGGCTTCGGGTCGACCGCTCCTGTGCCGCGCTCAGACGGGTCTCGCCGATGAGCGGGCGGCTGGCCGTCCGGTCGATTACTGTCTCCGCTCATGCACGAAGAAGCGACCGAGCCGCATTCCAACCAAGATGAAGCGCGTCCCGCCGACCGGCGCGAAGAAGCTGTCTGGTGGGCGACCTGGCTCGGTCTTGCCTCCGCCTTGGTCGGTCTGGTCGACGGCGTGGTGATGGCGCTGAAGAGGAAGGTGGCCACCTGTCCTGACGGCACGTACTTCCCAGAGGGCACCACTGACTTCACCTGCTACGTGCACCCGCAGGCCGGCCTCGGCATCGCGATCGCAGCGCTTTCCGTCGTGCTCGGGATTCTGGTCCTGTTCTCCAGCATGGTGGCCAGAGCAGGCCTGCAAGCCCGCACAGCGCGCTCGGAGAAGCGGGCCCAGAACCGGCCCGCCCCGAGGGAGCCGACCAGGTAAACGTCAGCCAACGTATTGTCATCTGGTTGTCATCTGACACAGGCGATCGTGACGGCCCCGTGGCGCTGTGTTGACGTTCCGTCATCGACCCTGGATGGCAGCCCCGGCGCGTGCTCATGGTGGAGGGACAAGAAGCATTCCTGCACAGAGAGGAACCACCATGAGGAAGACACAGCATTGGCGAAAGGCAAGCCTTCGTGCCGCCGGGATCTCGACGGCAGCCGTCCTCGGAGTCACCGGCCTGGCCGCCTGCGACTCGGCGGGCCCGGAGACCGGTGAGGTGACCACCGAGGACCTGCAGGATCTCGAGGAGGACCTCGGTTCACTCGAGGAGCGAGTGGGTGTGCTCGAGGCGGGCGACACCGCAGCAGGCGGCGCCGTCGACGAGCCGATCGACGACGACCTCTTCTGGGACGACCCGGGTGCCTTGCTCGGCCAGGAGGTCACGGTCAGTGCAGACGTCACCGAGGTGGTCATCAGCGGCGACAACGGCATCGCCTTCTTGATGGGTGACGACATCGGAGACGATCCCATCGCGGTGATCTCCGCGAGTCCCCCCAGCGGGCTGGAGGTCGACAACGTCGTCAAGGTGACCGGCACCGTGGTGCAGATCCAGCGCGACACGTTCGAGGAGGACTTCGGCGTCGCGGAGGACGATCTCTTCGACGACCCCGACGCGTTCTTCGCGGATGAAGAGGGTCAGGTCGCCATCTCGGCGACCCAGATGGAGGTGCTGGAGCAGGAGGCCGAGGGGTGAGGAACCAGGGCGCCCCCGAGCAAGTACGCGCGGCGGGGGCGTCCGCCGACCTTCGGCCCCACTGACAGGGCCGCCGCAGCACGGAGAGGGGGATCCCATGGCCAACGGCTGCACCGACACCGTCCTTGACCTTGTCGCCGGCTGCGTGGGCTCCCTGTCAGTCGGCGCCTTGGCTCGTCCCGGGCCGTAAGACACCCCCGAGTTGGCGCCGATGCGGATGTGCACAGACACTGAGAGCGTGCAACGGAGCGTGCTGCTCATCGAGGACGACCCGCGGATCGCCCGGGTGGTGGAGATGAGCCTGGGCGGAGAGGGGTTCGAGGTCTGCCGGGCGGCCACGGGCGAGGAGGGGCTCGAGCTGCTGGCGCAGCGCGCGTTCGACGTCGTCCTGCTGGACATCATGCTCCCGGGCCGGGACGGTTTCGAGGTCTGCCGGGAGATCCGCCAGAACAGCGAGGCCAGGGTGATCATGGTCACCGCTCGCTCCGACAGCCACGACGTGGTCGCCGGCCTCGAAGCCGGTGCCGACGACTACATCTCCAAGCCGTTCGTGGCGAAGGAGCTGTCGGCGCGGATCCGGGCGCTGATGCGCCGCTCGAACGGGACCACCGGACACAACGAGGTCACGGTCGGGGAGCTCACGATCGCTCCCCAGGACGGCGTGGTCCGCAGAGGCGGCCAACCTGTGGCTCTCACCAAGACCGAGTTCAGGCTGCTGAGCGAGCTCGCAGCCGCGCCCGGGAGGGTGGTCAGCCGGGAGGAGCTTCTCGAACGGGTCTGGGGCTACGGGTACTTCGGCGACGACCGGCTCGTCGACGTACACGTCCGGCGGCTGCGGAAGAAGGTGGAACCGGATCCGGGCACGCCTAGCGTGGTGGTCACCGTCCGAGGAATGGGATACCGGTTGGGGTCATGACCGACGGCAGGGGACTCCGGTCGTCCCTCCTGCGCCGGCGCAGCCTCCGCGGCCGGGCCACCCTGGCGTTCCTGGCCCTGACGCTGATGATCTCCGGGTTGCTCTCGATCACCGTCTGGGTCACGGTCACGCAGTACCTCGACACCCAGCGCGAGAGATCCATCGTCGCCCAGGTCGCCACGAACGCCGACCAGGTCCAGCGCTCGCTGGAGACCCGGGGGTTGCCGAGGGCCGAGCTCCTGTCGCAGCTGCGTCGAGAGCTCGGGTCGACCTCCTTGCTCCTCGACGGCGGGCAGTGGTTCACGACCTCGCTCGAGATCGGCCAGCGCGACCTTCCGGCGGCGCTTCGTGATGCCGTCGCCGACGGTCAGCCGTCGCGGCAGCGGGTGATGATCGACGGCCGGCCGATGATGGCAGTGGGGGTCCCCGTCGCCGGGAAAGGTGACGGCTACTTCGAGGTCTTCTCCCTCGAGGAGCTCGACCAGACCTTCCGAGTGCTCAGTGCCGTGCTCGTGGGTGCGGTGGTCGTCGGAGTGCTGGCCTCCGTCTTCCTCGGCTGGTGGATCCTCCGGCCGGCGCTGCGACCGCTCACCGGCCTGGCCGACGCCGCAGCCGGCATCGCAGCGGGAAACCTCAGCACCCGGATGGACCCGAGCGGTCATCCGGAGCTCGAGCCCATCGCCGCCACGTTCAACGCCACCGCGGACGACCTGGAGCGCCGGGTCCGGGCGGATGCGCGGTTCGCCGCCGATGTCAGCCATGAGCTGCGGAGCCCGCTCACCACGATGATGAGCGCCGTCGCCCTCGTCGAGGAGCACGGCGAGCGGCTTCCGCAGACGGGTCAGGAGGCACTGGCCCTGCTCAGGTCCGAGGTGGACCGGTTCAGCCGGCTCGTCCAGGACCTGCTGGAGATCTCGCGCGTCGACGAGGGGAGCTCCGAGGAGATCGCCTCCACGGTGCACCTCGCGGATCTGGTACGGCGGATCGTGCCGCACCCGCTCCAGGACCGGCTGGTGGTCGACCCCGAGGCTGCGACGGTGATGGTTCGAGCCGACAAGCGCCGGCTCGAACGGGTGGTCGGCAACCTGGTCGAGAACGCCGAGTCCCACGGGGAGGGGTTGAGAGCGGTGACGATCTCGTGCGCCGACGGCCGGGCGCGGGTGACCGTCGACGACGCCGGACCTGGGGTCTCCGCCGACGATCAGGAGCGGATCTTCGACCGCTTCGCGCGCGGCCACCCCAGCCGTGGGCAGCACAGCGACGGGGCCGGGTTGGGGCTGTCCCTGGTGGCCAGGCATCTTCATGTGATCGGTGGCGAGGTGGCCGTGACGGACAGCCCTTACGGCGGTGCACGCTTCTCCGTGACCCTTCCGGTGGTGGCCGAACGGTGACGGTCCGGCTGTTGCTCCTCGTCGGCGTGCTCAGCATGGCGCTGGCCGGCTGCGGCGTGCGACCGGAGCCCGCGCCCAAGCCGATAGCCATCCCATCGGACACGGCCGCGACGGAGACTCCGCCGGCCATGGGCCCGGTGGAGAGGCGGGTGTACTTCGTCCGCTCCGGGCGGCTCGTGGCCGTCGAGCGTCGGCTGTCCAGCGGCTCGGTGACCACGGCGTTGGAATCGCTGGTGGCAGGTCCGACGCGGACGGAGGTGGCCACCGGCGTCCGCACGTCCGTGGCGCCCCAGTCCTTCAGGGTGGCGCACCCCGGCGATTCCCCACGCGTGGTGGAGGTCACGGCCGGCCCCCAGTTCACGAGCGTCTCCGGGCAGGACCAGCTGCTCGCTGTCGCCCAGGTCGTGTGGACCGTGACCGAGGTGCCCGGCATCCGCCTGGTGAGGTTCTACCTCGACCGGAGCCCCCTGGAGGTCCCCACCGATGACGGCCTCGCCCGGCACGCCGTGGGTCGGAGCGACTACATGTCGGTCCGCCCTACGGACGGGTCCTAGCCTGGCGCCCCCTCGCTTCGTACGCCGGTTCCTTCGCATCCGAGGCACCGCCCCCGCGCACCCTGCCGGCGTCGCGGAGGCGGACATCCCGTTTGACGATCCCCTTTCGGGCGCGCGGCGGGGCCGCTGAAGATCCCGCGCGAAGACAGAGCCATTCCGACTTGAGACGTACCGTGAACTGGCCGGCTCCCTCACTTCGTACCTGCATCGCTTGGAGACACACGCGCTACCGCGGTTCGGGCGGGCACAGCTCGGCTCGCGCGGCGGGCCGACGACTCTGGTCAGACGGGCGCCGCGACGGGGGGCACGTGGGTAGCACCCATCAGCCCCTCCTTGCGGGCGACGAAGGCCGCCAGCCCGATGGTCGCGAACGCGGCCAGGACATTGATCGCCAGCATGGAGATGCTCTTGACGAGCACGAACGTCCCGAGCGTTTGAGATTGCAGCAGCCACAGCGTCATGGTCGCCTTCGCCAGCCCCAGCACCGCCCACATGATCGTCAGGTCCCGGAAGAGACGCCGGACTCGCGGCCGCGCCGCCAGCTCGTGGTCCATCGGGTAGAAGTCACCGGCGAGCCGCGCCACCATCGGCCGGGCGCTGGCGAGCGAGAGCAGGAACAACACGGCGACGACGCCGTCGCTGATGACCGGTTGCAGGAAGTACAGCCACGTGCTGTCCGCCACGACGGAGAGCGCGGTCCGGCCGGTCAAGAGGATCGCGGCGAGGATCAGCAGCCCTGACGCACGCCGCTTGGTCACCGTGCGCCACGCGATGGCGCCGTACGACCACAGGAGGGCGGCGGCGATTGCGGGCCACACGCCGGCGAGCACGAACCAGCCGTAGAAGACCACCGCGGGGACGATCACCGCGATCAGCAAGCTGAGTGAGACACGCTGGATCACGGCCAACAGGGAAGGGCGGTGCCGCGCCTCGGTCCCGGGCTCGGTCCCGGGCTCGGTCCCGGGCTCGGTTGTGGCGATGGCCGTGGTCAGCGTGCGGAGGGAAGCCAAAGGGGCCGGTCCTGCCGGCCGTCGGACAGCCGGGCGAGTGTGAATCGCCGTGAAATGACGACGTGAGCTCGGCGTCTGCGGGTTCCTCGGCCCTTCCAGTGTACGCCGCCGTCCGTGGTGACGGAGACCGTCAGCGTGCTCTCCCCCGCAGTGAGGGCGCGGCCAAGCGTCGTGTGCCGACGTGAGTACGTCGACGGCAGGACCACCAGCAACGCATCTTGACCCACTCGGCCCCACCGCCAGGCCATGTGAAGATGCGGCATGATCGAAGTTGCCCTCCCCGACGACCAGACCGTCCCCGAGCTGACTCGGGCGTTCGCCGCATGTGTGGCGTCGGTGACCGAGACGCCCATCGATCAGGTGCCTCAGCCACGGGCGGACTTGCCGGGGGCCATCAGTCACTGGCGCAGCTGGCTCGCTGGTAGGGGTGCCGGGTTGGTGACGCTCGCGAAGCCGTCCTCGTTCAACTGGCCCGGGTACTGGTTGGCCGTCCTGGCGAAGCCGGGCGCGGGCGTGAGCGCTGGCGACGCCGCGGTCGTAGTCATGTTCGGGACCCCGTCGGGCGTCGTGCTGAGTCCTCAGGACCCGAGCCTGCTCGGTCGTCCTGCGACCGAGCTCCCGGTCCGTGAGGGCTATGTGCTCTGCGGCCTGGACCCGGCTTTCATCACACCCACCTCCCCGCTTCATCACCTCAGTGGCACGGTTGCGGCGATCGCGTTGGCAGAGCGGGCCACCGGCGCCATGCACACCGCCGACCACGCCAAGGCCCTCGCCAACCGGGGCCTGGTCGGCGACCGCTATGCCTCAAAGGCAGGCACCTTCACCCCCGCCAACGACACCGCCCGCGGCTACGACCTCACCCTGATCGAGGCTGAAGTGCTCGACAACCTCACGTTGCCCGGGGGCGGCACGCTCGGCTACGCCGAGGCGCGACGCAACATCGTCACCCGCGGGATCGATCTCAACGCCCTGGTCGGGCGACGGTTCCGGGTGGGCACCGTCGAGTGTCTGGGCCAGCGCCCCTGCGAGCCGTGCTCACACCTGGAACGCCTCACCACCAAGGGCGCGCTCCGGGGACTGATCCACCGCGGGGGTCTACGCGCCGATGTTCTCAGCGACGGAGAGCTCACCACCGGCAGCCTCATTGAGACGATCCAGTAGGGAACTCTGCCGCAGTGCGCGGGCGGTCGCAAACGCAAGCGACTGCCGCACGCCGTGACGTGCGTGGGGTCGATGGGTCAGTCGTTGGCGCGGGTGCCGTGGTGGTCGACGGTGTAGGAGCGGCCGAGGGGTGAGGTCCAGGTCAGGGACCCGTCGGGTTCTCGCTGGTAGTCCCAGTCGGAATGGGTTTTCACGCGGTGGTGGAAACGGCATTATGCGGAACCGCGGATTATGCGGAATCGCGCTCGGGAGGGCGTGATGGGAAGGGCAGTCGGGGCGGTGGAGTCCGCATAATCGCGCTAGTGAGCGAGGGCGATAGACGCTTTCTACTTCCAGTTCGGAGTAGGAGGCGACATGGCACGGAGGGTGTCGCGGGTCCGGATGACCGGCCCGTTGGCGAGATACGCGGAGGAGTTCAAGGCGGTTCTGGCCGCTCGTGGGTACACGCCGTTGTCGGCGGTAAATCAGGTGCGGCTGCTGGCGCATGTGAGTCGTTGGCTGGAGGGCCGGGGGCTCGGAGCCGAGGAGTTCACCGTCGAGCTCATGGAGGAGTTCCTCCTCGAGCGGAGGGCGGAGGGATACAGGCACCTGCGTACGTGTCGGGGGATGCAGCCGCTGGTGCGGTTCCTCAGGGACCGGGGTGTCGCGGCGGTCGAGTCGGCGGCCACGGCCCGGGAGGATTCGCCGAGCGAGGTGGCGCTGGAGGAGTACCGCGGCTATCTGGTGGAGGAACGCGCGCTTGCGAACTCGACGATCTCGCAGCGGATCGGTGTCGCGAGGACTTTTCTCGACGGGCGGTGTCGGCTTGAGGGCGACACCGTGGCGCTGGAAGAGGTTACGGCGGCCGAGGTAATCGCCTTCGTAACCGCGCAGTGCCGGGACCATAGTGTGGGTTGGGCGAAGAACCTGGTGACCGGCCTGCGGTCGTTGTTGCGGTTCCTGCACGTGCGCGGGTATCTCGATCTTCCGCTGTGGGCGGCGGTCCCGCCAGTGGCCGGGTGGCGTGGTGGCGCGTTG
>DASSBB010000068.1:0-7832 GCA_035699145.1 Marmoricola sp. | reverse complement strand
TGCTGATCGTCGTCGCGGTCATCGCCGGCCTGGCGGCCATCGGCGACATGTGGAACGGCTACGGGTTCCCGTGGCCGATCGCGGTCGTCGGCCTCATCGTGGCGGTCGTGCTCCTCGCGAGGGACCGCTCCTCCGCCGCGCCTCCGGCTGCCGGACAGTACCCGGCTCCCCCGCCGCCCCCGGGCACCCCGACCGGCACGTACGGCGCCGCGCCGTACGCCGCGTCGTCGGGCGCCTCCACCGAGCAGCAGCCTCCTCAGGCGCCGCCGCCGGCGTGGTACCCGCCGGTTCCGCCCCAGCCCGCCCGGCCGCCGCGTCGTACCGGCCCTCTGCTCTTCGGCGTCACGCTGGCACTCGCCGCGCTCGCCCTCGGCGTCCTCGGGCTGTACGACGCCGCGGGCAACCCCGTCGACGACGCGGCGTACCCCGCCCTCGCACTCGCGGTGGTCGGCGCGATGCTCGTCGTCGGGGCCTTCTTCGGCCGCGCCGGGGGGCTCATCGCCCTCGGCGTCCTCACCTCGCTGGCCCTCGGTGGGGCGGCGCTGAGCAACCCCAGCTACGACGGCGAGCGTGACCTGGTGATCCGGCCGACGAGCGCCGCACAGCTGGACGACGCCTACGAGGTGCCGGCCGGGCGGATCGAGCTCGACCTCACCCGGATGGACGCCGAGGAGCTCGATGGCCGGCTCCTCGACCTCGACGCCAACGTCGGCGAGATCGTCGTGGTCGTCCCGGACGACGTGGACGTCTCGTTCGACGCCCGCGTCGACTACGGCGGCGCGATCGAGACCCCCGTCGGGGACCGCGACGGCTGGGGTCCGCACCTGAACAGCGAGATCGAGGCGTCGGGCCAGAGCCGCGGCGACCTCGAGCTCGACATCGACCTGCACCTGGGACACATCGAGCTGAGGCAGTCATGAGCACCCACACCGACACCACCACCGACGACACGGGTCGAAGGCACCCGGTCAACGTGACCCACCTCGTCATGGGGCTGGTCTTCCTCGGCATCGCGGGCTCCTGGGCCCTGCGGCAGCTGGACGTGATCGACGCCGAGAGCGGCCGCTGGGTGCTTCCCGTGATCCTGCTGCTCGCCGGCGTCGCCGGCCTGGTCGCCGCGGTCGCCAAGGGGTTGAGCCGGGACAAGGGTTGGCGGGAGGAACGCACCACGTCCTACGACGAGGACCCCGACGAAACCGCCTGAAACCCGTTCGCACCGCCCCGTGCCGGTTCCTTAGGCTGGGGCGGTGCGACACCTTCCCCTCGCCCATCCGGGCACCGCCGACCACCGCTCCCCGGGGCGGTTCCTGTGGTGGCTGGCCAAGGGGCAGTGGCACACGATGGTGCTCGCCATCCTCATGGCGATCGTGTGGATGGCGTGCCAGGCCGCGATGCCGGCCGTCGTGGGGCTCGCGATCGACCACGGTGTGGCGGCAAAGGACACCGACGTGCTGCTCAAGCTCGCAGCACTCATGCTCGGCATCGGCGTCCTCCAGTCGGTCTCGGCGTTGCTGCGCCACCGGCTCGCGGTCACCAACTGGCTGACCGCGGCGTACCGGGTCGTCCAGCTCGTCACCCGGCAGGCGGTCCACCTCGGCGCGACGCTGCCGAAGCGGGTCGCGACCGGCGAGGTGGTCGCCATCGGCACCAACGACCTCTCCCACATCGGCAACGCGATGGACATCGTCGCCCGGGCCGTGGGGGCCGTCTTCTCGTTCGGCTTCGTGGCGGTCCTGCTGCTCCGCACCTCCGTCACGCTCGGGCTCGTGGTCCTCATCGGGGTGCCGGTCCTCCTCCTCGCCGTCTCGCCGCTGCTCAAGCCGCTCCAGCGGCGTACCCTCGCCCAGCGGGAGATGATGGGCGACCTGTCGAACCTGGCCACCGACATCGTCTCGGGGCTGCGGGTGCTCCGCGGGATCGGCGGGGAGCAGGTCTTCCACGACCGCTACGTCCGCGAGTCGCAGAAGGTCCGGCGGGCGGGCGTCGAGGTCGGCCGGCTGCAGTCCGTCCTCGACGCCGCGCAGGTGGCCCTCCCGGGCGTCTTCGTGGTGGCCGTCGTGTGGCTCGGCGCGACCTTCGCGGTCCAGGGCAAGATCTCGGTCGGTGAGCTGGTCGCGTTCTACGGCTACGCCGCGTTCCTCATGCTGCCGCTGCGCACGGCGACCGAGGCGATCAACAAGTGGATCCGCGGCTTCGTCTCCGCCCGGCGCATCTGCGCGCTGCTGGCCGTGGACCCGGAGATCGAGGAGCCCGCCCGACCGGTCACCGAGATCCCCCGCGATGGCGCGCTGGTCGACGTGGCGAGCGGGGTCCACGTGACTCCCGGCCGCCTCACCGCGCTGGTCTCCGACCGTCCCGAGGAGGCGGCGGCGGTCGCCGACCGGCTCGGCGGCTACGCGGCCGGCGACGTCCGGTGGGACGGGGTCCCGCTCGAGTGCTTCCCGCGCGAGCTGCTCCGTCGCCACCTGGTGGTCTCCGACACCGGCAGCGCGCTCTTCTCCGGGCGGTTGCTCGACCAGCTCGACGTGCGCGGCCGCGGCACCGGCGCGGTCGAGGAGGCACTGCACGCCGCCTCCGCCGGCGACGTCCTCGAGTCACTCCCCGACGGGCTCGAGACCGTGGTCACCGAGCGCGGCCGCAGCTTCTCCGGCGGCCAGCGTCAGCGGCTCGTCCTCGCGCGGGTGCTCGCCGCCGACCCGGAGCTCCTCGTGCTCGTCGAGCCGACCTCCGCGGTCGACGCGCACACCGAGGCCCGGGTCGCCGACCGGCTCCGTGACCAGCGCCGGGGCCGGACCACGCTCGTCACGACGACGAGCCCGCTGATGCTCGACCGGGCCGACGAGGTCGTCCTCCTCACCGAGGGCCGGGTCGCCGCGGTGGGTCACCACCGGGAGCTCCTCCGCGACCTGCCCGCCTACCGGGCGCTTGTGCTGCGCGAGGAGGAGGTGCGCACGTGAGCGCCACCCTCCCGGTTGCGGACACGGGGCAGGTCCGCACCTACATCGCCGACCTCGCCCGGCGGCACCGCCGCCCGCTCGTCGCGGCGCTCGTGCTGCACACCGCAGCAGCGCTGGCCGGTCTCGTCGCGCCCCGGCTCGTCGGCCGGATCGTCGAGGCCGTGCAGGCGGGGACCACGGTGGGCTACGTGAACCTGCTGGCGGCCGTCATCGCCGGCGCGGTCGTCGTCCAGACCCTGCTCACCCGCAGCGCACGGTTCCGCTCCGCGGTGCTCGGCGAGGAGATCCTCGCCGACCTGCGCGAGGACTTCGTCGAGAGCTCGCTGGCCCTCCCGGTCGGCGTCGTGGAGTCCGCGGGAAGCGGCGACCTCCTCACCCGCACCTCCCGCGACGTCGACCAGCTCGGCTGGTCGGTCCGGTGGGCGCTGCCGGAGTGGACGATCGCCCTGCTCACCGCCTTCCTGACGATCGTCGCCGCCCTCTTCGTCGGGTGGTGGGTCCTCCTGCCGATGCTCACGGCCGTGCCGGGCATGTCGCTGCTGCTGCGCTGGTACCTCCGCCGCGCCAAGGACGGCTACCTCCGCGAGAACGCCTCCTACTCCCGGATCAACGCCTCCCTGACCGAGACCGTCGAGGGAGCCCGCACCGTCGAGGCGCTCGGACTCGGCGACGCGCGGATCCGCCGTGTCGACGGCGACATCGCCGAGTCGTACGACGCGGAGAAGTACACGCTCTACCTCCGGACCCGGTTCTTCCCCACCATCGAGATGACCTCGTACCTGCTGCCGAGCGTGCTGACGCTCCTGCTCGGAGGGTGGCTCTACAGCCGCGGTGACGTGGGGCTCGGCGAGGTGACCGCGGCTGTCCTCTACGTGCAGATGCTCATCGACCCGGTCGACCGGGTCGTCATGATCCTCGACGAGCTCCAGGTAGGCGCCGCCTCGCTGTCGCGGTTGCTCGGCGTCGCCCACGTGCCCGACGACCGGGTAGCCACCGGACGGGTGCCGTCCGGCGAGAAGATCGACGTCGAGGATGTCCGGTTCTCGTACGTCGACGACCGCGACGTCCTGCACGGCGTCGACCTCTCGCTCGGGGTGGGTGAGCGGCTCGCCATGGTCGGCCCCTCCGGAGCCGGGAAGTCGACCCTCGGGCGGCTGCTCGCGGGGATCCACCCGCCGCGCACCGGTGCGGTCACCGTCGGCGACGTCGGACTGACCGAGCTCCCGCTCGGGGAGCTCCGCGGCCACGTCGCGCTCGTGACGCAGGAGCACCACGTCTTCGTCGGCACGTTGAGGGAGAACCTGGCGCTCGCTCTCGACCGCCCAGCGGACGACGCGGAGCTCCTCGCCGCACTCGAGGCCGTCGACGCCGGCGGCTGGGTGGCGGCGCTCCCCTCCGGCCTCGACACGGTGCTCGGCTCCGGCGGTCGGGCGCTCACCCCGCCGCAGGCGCAGCAGCTCGCGCTCGCCCGGCTCGTCCTGGCCGACCCGCACACGCTGGTCCTCGACGAGGCGACCTCGTTGATCGACCCCCGGGCGGCCCGGCACCTCGAACGGTCGCTGGCCGCCGTGCTCGAGGGACGGACGGTCGTCGCGATCGCACACCGCCTCTTCTCCGCCCACGACGCCGACCGGGTCGCGGTGGTCGAGGACGGTCGGATCACCGAGCTCGGCTCGCACGACGAGCTGGTGGCCAGGGGCGGCTCCTACGCAGCCCTCTGGGAGTCCTGGAACGCCTGACCCCCAGGTGTTGAACCGCCCCTCGTGCTGCGTTCAACCGCCCCTCGTGCCGGTCCCGGACCAGCACGAGGGGCGGCTCGACGCAGGCGGGTCAGTGCTGGAGGGCCTTCCCCTCCGCGCCGGCGCCGGTGAGGGAGCGGACCTCCATCTCGGCCGCCTTGTTCTCCAGGTGCTCCTTGCTGGTCAGCGTGCCGATGATGCCGAGCAGGAACGACGCCGGGATCGAGACGATGCCCGGGTTGGAGAGCGGGAACCACGACCAGTCGTTGCTGGGGAACATCGCCGTCTCGCCGCCGGAGACCGCCGGCGAGAAGAAGATGAGCCCGACGGTGATGATCAGGCCGCCGTAGATGCTGAACAGACAGCCGCGGGTGTTGAACCGCTTCCAGAACAGCGAGTAGAGGATCGTCGGCAGGTTCGCCGAGGCCGCCACCGCGAACGCCAGCGCCACGAGGAACGCGATGTTCTGGCCGTTGGCCGCGATGCCACCGAGGATCGCGACCGCACCGACGACGACGGCGGCGATCCGGGCCACCCGGACCTCGGCCCCGGGAGGGGCGTGGCCCTTGTGGATCACGCTGGCGTAGACATCGTGGGCGAACGACGCGGAGGCCGTGATCGTCAGTCCGGCCACCACCGCGAGGATGGTTGCGAAGGCGACCGCCGAGATGATTCCCAGCAGCAGCGTGCCGCCGAGCTCGTAGGCGAGCAACGGGGCCGCCGAGTTCACCGCCCCGGGGGCATTCGCGATCCGCTCCGGGCCGACGAGCGCCGCGGCGCCGTACCCGAGGACCAGCGTGAACAGGTAGAAGAGACCGATCAGCCCGATCGCCCACACCACCGACCTGCGCGCCTCCTTGGCCGTCGGGACGGTGTAGAACCGCATCAGGATGTGCGGGAGGCCGGCCGTCCCCAGGATCAGCGCCAGGGCCAGCGAGATGAAGTCGATCTTCGTGGTGTCGGAGAGTCCGTACTTCGCCATCGGCTCGAGCGACGCGCCCGCCGCAGCGCCGTCGCCGAGCAGCTCGGAGAAGTTCATCCCGTGCTGGGCCAGCACCCAAACCGTCATGAGCGCGGCGCCGGCAATGAGCAGCACCGCCTTGATGATCTGGACGTACGTCGTGCCCTTCATGCCGCCGATCAGCACGTAGGCGATCATCAGGACGCCGACGGCGGCGATGACGACGGCCTGCCCTGTCGTGTCGTTGATGTTGAGCAGCAGCGCCACGAGGCCGCCCGCGCCGGCCATCTGGGCGAGCAGGTAGAAGAACGACACGATCAGCGTCGAGATCGCGGCCGCGGTGCGGACCGGCCGCTCCCGCATCCGGAACGCGAGCACGTCGGCCATCGTGAACCGGCCGGTGTTCCGGAGGAGCTCGGCGACGAGCAGCAACGCGACCAGCCAGGCCACCAGGAAGCCGATGCTGTAGAGGAAGCCGTCGTAGCCGGTGAGCGCGATGGCCCCGGCGATGCCGAGGAACGACGCGGCCGACAGGTAGTCGCCCGAGATCGCGATGCCGTTCTGGCGGCCGGAGAACGCCGAGCCGGCGGTGTACATGTCCGAGGCGCTCTTGTTGGTCTTGCTCGCCCGGACGACGAAGAAGAGGGTGACCGCGACGAACGCAGCGAAGATCGCGATGTTGAGGCCGGTGCTGCCGACCTGCTCGGTCTCGGTTGCGGCGAGCATGATCACAGCAGGCCCTCGGCTTCCATCTCGTCACGGATCTTGGCGGAGCGGGGGTCGAGCTCGCGGTCGGCGTACCGCACGTAGGCGCCCGTCACGCCGAACGTGGTGACGAACTGCGCCAGCCCGAGGATGAGCCCGATGTTGATGTTGCCGAAGACCTTGGTGCCCATGAAGTCGACCGCGTAGGCGGCGAGGAACACGTAGAGGAAGTACCAGCCGATGGAGACGACGGCCACGGGGATGACCCAGCGCCGGTAGCGGCTGCGCAGGTCCTGGAACTCGGGCGACCTCTGGACCGCGAGGTAACGCGCCTCCGTGGGGGTCGGGGGCGGGACCCCGTGGTCATGGACGGTGTGGGACACGAGTCCTCCTGGTGGCATGGGAACGACGGCGGAGGGTCGCGGTCGCTGTGACCCCGACCACGTCCGGGAAACTACGCCCGCCTGTGACCGCGGGCACAGTAGCGACGGGCCGGGGATAGGCGAGAGGGCGAAACGACGCGACGAGCGGTCAGCGAGGACCGTTCGTCGCCGTACCTCTTGCCGGCTGTGGTCGCCCTAGTTCTTGGGGCGTACGGCGGGGTGGTCCTCGGCCTCGAGGGCGGCGAGGAGCTCGGGGAGCCGCGCCCGACCCCACCGGCCGAGGTGGTAGCCGCACAGGAGCAGGTAGCGCGCCACCTGCTGCTGCCTCGGCGCCATCGTCGGAAGGTCCTCGGCGGCGAGCCACAGCACGGCAGCAATGTCCCGGTCGGTGCCGGCCGAGTCGGCCGGCACCACCCGCCGCTCGACGCGTGCGACGCCGACGCCGATCTGCGCCGCGGTGGTGCAGACCCGCTGCATGTGCTCCTCGTCCTCCGGCGCGGCCCCTGGATCGAGGCGGGGCAGCAGGTGGTCGACGACGAGGTCGGTGACGTCGTGGACCGAGGGGTCGAACGCCTCCTGGCGAGCCATCTCGTAGTAGGTGGCCGCCGCGAACGTGTCTCCCCGTGACGCCCGGCGGTCCGGCCAGCCGCTGCCGTCGAGCCGCGGGAACGGCGTCGGCAGCTCTCTCGGCGCGCGGCGGAACAACGGCATCGACGCACCTCCTCCGGTGTCACGTCACGGTAGCGCCGCATCCATCATCCGGCCCCCGGTCTCGTGCTCGCGTGGCGCTGACTACCCTCGAACGGTGACCGAGGCAGCGCCGACTCCGCAGCAGGTACGCCGCGCGCTGGCGCGTGTCCGGCGTGGCGCGACGGTGGATGTGGGTGAGGCGACGGCTCTGCTGGCCGCTCGTGGGGAGGATCTGTCGGGGTTGTGTGAGGTCGCCGGCCGGGTCCGTGATGCGGGGCTGGTGGCGGCGGGCCGTCCGGGGGTGGTGACCTACTCGCCGAAGGTGTTCATCCCGTTGACCCGGTTGTGTCGGGACCGGTGTCATTACTGCACGTTCGTGACCACGCCGGGGCAGCTG
>DASSBB010000067.1:0-8520 GCA_035699145.1 Marmoricola sp. | reverse complement strand
GAAGTCGCTGCAGCACTGCGGGGCCTCGTCCTCGGTCGGCACACGACCGCGGCGCGTGCGTCGATCGCGCTGACCGATCTGACATCGGCCGACATCACTCTCCACGACCCCACGCCACTTCTCGCCCGCGCATGGGACCTGCGGAACAACCTCACGCCCTACGACGCCGTGTACGTCGCCCTCGCCGAAGTGCTCGATGCGACCCTGGTGACCACCGATGCGCGTGTCGCGAGGGCACCTGGTTTGCGCACGGAGATTGATGTCGTCGCAGCCGAATGAGCTCCGGCAAGCCTTCCGACGCTCAGTAGACCGCCACGTGCACGTGGTCGTAGTGGTTGGCCGTCGTCGAGCCGCGGTCCTCCATGTAGCGCCACCCCTCGGCAGCGCGTTCGGGGGTCCAGATCCGCTGGGCGTAGATGATGTCGCGGACCTGCAGCGACGCGGCGTTGGCGCGGAGCCAGTCCGCGATCTGCTGGCCGTAGGAGCCCGACACCATGATGTCGACAGCCCGGCCGTCGTAGTGCTCACCGCGCGGTGAGTAGCCGCCGTAGCTGCTCACCCCAGAGAAAGCCGCGCAGACGGCCCGGTAGACCTCGACGGCGTCCGAGGTGAGTCCGGCCTCGGGGCCGGAGCCGTGCGAACACGCGGCGGTGGAGACGCCCGTGGAGGTGGCTGCGCCGGAAGCGGTGGCCGTCGGTTTCGGTTTCGGCTTCGGCTTCTTGTCGGCGAGGTAGTCGTTGTTCACCCAGCGCACGGCGTCCTTCTTCACGAGCACCTCGGACCAGTGGCCGACGACCTGGCCGGTCACGGCGACCTTGGAGCCCCACTTGAGAAGGCCGACCCGCTTGCCGTGCTCGCGTGGCTCGGTCCAGACGTTGAGGGGGGCGGTGGCGAACTTGGTGTCCGTCGCCTCGGGCTCCAGCGTGACGCGCTTCGCGGTTCGCGAGACGCGCTGCTGACGGGACTCCGCGAGCCGGTCGAGATCGAGGGAGCCGATCGCAGCACCTGCGCTCGCCGAGAAGCTCGACGGGGACGCCTGGACGGTGTCACCCTCCCAGCCGGCGCTGACCATGCCAGCAGTCACCACGGTGGCGGTGACGGTGGTGGCGAGCACGGCCACCCTGGAGAGCTTGCCGAACCCGGTGCGCGCAGCGCTGCGGGCATTCACCCGGTGTCGCGCTTTTACCATGAAAAATCCCATCCGGGGTCGACTTCAGGACAACAGTCGCCGAGTCAAACACAAGGCGGGTCCTAGGTCACATCGGGACTCACCGTTGTGCACTGCCTCACAGCCGAAATGCGAGGATTCAACGGGTCACTCCTGATCCCGGCCACGGATTCCGCAGGGTTCCGGTCTGGTCCAGGTCCGGTCCCCAGCGGTCCGGCGTCACCCTCCGGAGCCGGACTCGACGTCCTCCGGCGTCCCGCAGGCCACCCCGTCGGTGTCGTCGAGCCACCCCTCGGGAAGGGCCACACGCCGGGGGCTGCCCTGCCGGCCCCGCGGGGTGCCGAGCGCCGCCACCGGGAACGGCTCGATCGGGTCCAGCTCGCCGAGCAGCCGGTCGAGGGTCGCCAGCGTGTCGACGAGGGCGAGGCAGCGACGCAGCTCCCCGCCGGCGGCGAACCCCTTGAGATACCACGAGACGTGCTTGCGGAACTCCTTGCAGCCCCGCTCCTCCCCCATGTGGTGGACGAGCAGCTCCGCGTGGCGGCGCATCATCGCGGCCACCTCGCCGAGCGTGGGCAGCGTCGCGACGCGCTCGCCGGCGAACGCGGCGGCGAGGTCGCGGAAGAGCCACGGGCGTCCGAGGCACCCCCGGCCGACGACGACTCCGGCGACGCCGGTCTGCTCGACCATCCGGAGCGCGTCGGCCGCCTCCCAGATGTCGCCGTTGCCGAGCACCGGGATGTCGACGTGGGCGACGAGCTCTCCGATCGCCTCCCAGTCGGCGACGCCGGAGTAGGCCTGGGCGACGGTCCGGCCGTGCAGCGCGATCGCGGCGCACCCTGCCTCCTGGGCGATCCGCCCGGCGTCGAGGTAGGTCAGGTGGTCGTCGTCGATTCCCTTGCGGGTCTTCATCGTGACCGGCACCCCGTAGGGCTCCGCAGCCCGCACGGCGGCCTCGAGAATCTCTCCGAGCAGCCCCCGCTTCCACGGCAGGGCGCCGCCGCCGCCCTTGCGGGTGACCTTGGGCACGGGACAGCCGAAGTTCAGGTCGAGGTGAGCGACGCCGTACTCGGCGCAGAGAACCTCGGCGGCCTTCGCGACGTACACGGGGTCGGTGCCGTAGAGCTGCACCGATCGCGTCTCCTCGAGCTCGTCGAAGACGAGCATGGACATCGTCACCGCGTCGCGCTCGACGATCCCCCGGGAGGTGATCATCTCGCAGACGTACAGCCCCGCCCCTTGCTCGCGGCAGAGCCGGCGGTAGGCGGCGTTGGTGATCCCGGCCATCGGCGCCAGCACCACCGGTGTGGCGACGCGCAGCGGCCCGAGGACGAGCTCCTGAGGTACGGCGGTCGTGGTCACCGACCCATTGTCGGCGCCGTGGCAGACGTCGACAAATCGGGCGTCAGCCGTTCCCCTTGTCCTGCTTCCCCTTCTTGGTCCTCTTCTCGTTCTTCTTCTTCTTCTCGGGGAGCATCTTCACCTTGCCGTGCCACTCGATCGGCACGAACTCCTCGGTGGGCCGGTAGCTGACGCCTGCGAGGGTGCCCTTGTCCGGCGACAGGTAGACCAGGCAGGTCTTGAACGTGTCGCCCGGCTTGAACCCCTTCGGCAGCGGCTCGGTGGGGCACTTCTTGAACGCCGACTTGAACGCCACCGCCCGGAGGAGGGTGTCCTCGCCGCTGATCCCCCACAGCGGGACGGGCACGTCCCCGAACCGCTTCTCGCCGGTGTTCTTCACCGTGACCCGCACGTAGTAGTAGTTGCCACGCTTCTTGTACGGGTCGTCGAGGTCGAACCCCGCGAAGTCCGACAGCTCGCCCTGGACCGCGGACTCCACGCTGAGGTCGAGCAGCGTGCCCTTGCCCTTCACCTCGGGCGCGACGGTCGCGGTGTCGCCGAACGCCAGCTGGGTGCCCGGCGCCGTGACCTCGTCGTCCGTCGCCACCGCCGAGGTCGACGGCGAGGGCGAGCCGCTCGGGGTCTCGACCGCGTCGTCGGCGTTCCCGTCGTCGCCCCCGCTGCAGGCGGCGAGCGTCAGAGCAGTGACGACGGCGAGGGCGGACAGGCGCGAGGACATGGCGGACACGCCTTCATTGTGCATGGGCACCGGTTCAGCAGCCGAGGAGGCGCTCCGCGAACCAGCCCCGGACCTGGGTCAGCCCGACGCGCTCCTGGGCCATCGAGTCGCGGTCGCGGATCGTGACCGCGTCGTCCTCGAGCGTGTCGAAGTCGACGGTGAGGCAGTACGGCGTGCCGATCTCGTCCTGACGGCGGTAACGACGGCCGATGGCACCGGCGTCGTCGAACTCCACGTTCCAGTGCTGGCGCAGCTCGGCGGCGAGCCCCTTGGCCCTCGGGGTGAGGTCGGCGTTGCGGGACAGCGGCAGCACCGCGACCTTCACGGGGGCGAGCCTGGGGTCGAGCCGGAGCACGGTCCGCTTGTCGACGCCGCCCTTCGTGTTCGGCGCCTCGTCCTCCTCGTAGGCGTCGACGAGGAACGTCATCAGGCTCCGGGAGAGCCCCGCCGCCGGCTCGATGACGTACGGCGTGAACCGCTCGTTGTTCGCCTGGTCGTAGTAGGAGAGGTCCTGGCCCGAGTGCTTGCTGTGCGTGCTCAGGTCGAAGTCGGTGCGGTTCGCGACCCCCTCGAGCTCGCCCCACTCGGAGCCGGCGAACCGGAAGCGGTACTCGATGTCGACGGTCCGCTTGGAGTAGTGCGACAGCTTTTCCTGCGGGTGCTCGTAGTGGCGCAGGTTGTCGGGATCGATCCCGAGGTCGACGTACCACTTGGTGCGCTCGTCGATCCAGTACTGGTGCCACTCCTCGTCGGTGCCCGGCACGACGAAGAACTCCATCTCCATCTGCTCGAACTCGCGGGTGCGGAAGATGAAGTTGCCCGGCGTGATCTCGTTGCGGAAGCTCTTGCCGATCTGGGCGATGCCGAACGGCGGCTTCTTCCGAGCGCTGGTCAGGACGTTGGTGAAGTTGAGGAAGATCCCCTGCGCCGTCTCGGGCCTGAGGTAGTGGAGCCCGGTCTCGTCCTCGACCGGGCCGAGGTAGGTCTTGAGCAGCCCGGAGAACTGACGTGGCTCGGTCCACGCGCCGCGGGTGCCGCAGTTGGGGCAGGCCACGGTGGCGAGGTCGACGTCGTCGGGGTTGTCGATCCCCTTCTTCTCGGCGACCTGCTCCTGGAGGTGGTCGGCCCGGAACCGTCTGTGGCAGGACTGGCACTCGGTCAGCGGGTCGCTGAACGTGTCGACGTGGCCGCTGGCCTCCCAGGTCTGCTTCGGCAGGATGACGCTGGAGTCGAGGCCGACCACGTCCTCACGGCTCTGGACGGTGGCGCGCCACCACTGACGCTTGATGTTCTCCTTCAGCTCCACGCCGAGCGGTCCGTAGTCCCAGGCCGACCGGGTGCCGCCGTAGATCTCGCCGCACGGGAAGACGAACCCCCGCCGCTTGGCAAGGCTGACGACGTTGTCGATGGTGGCACCTGGCTTGGTGGACACGCGGCTCTCCTGGGTGGGACGAGGACGCCGGCTGGCTGACGGCGGAAGGTCCGATCCTACCGGCGCCGGCTCACCGGTTCGCCCGCGGCATCGCCTCGTTGAGCGGCTCGCCCGGGACGACCAGCTCGTAGGCCCCCGGCTCGTCGATCGCCTGCCCCAGCAGCTGCCACGCGCGGAGCTTCACGTCGTACGACGACAGGGCGCGGCGGTAGGCGCCCGGGCCCTCCCAGAGGGTCTGGAGCACCCACAGGTCCGGGTCGTCGACGTTCCGGCCGAGGTGCCCGTCGACGTACCCCTTCTGCTCGGCGAGGACCGCCAGCGCCTCCTCGAGCCCCGCCCGGAACGACGCGAGGTCCTCGGAGTGCCCGTCGGCGCGGAACCGGTTCACCACGATCATGGGCACCATCGTGCCTCAGGTGGCCAGTTGACAACGGTTCCCATTCCGACTGAGAATCATTCTCATGTTTCGCGCCGCTGTCGCTGCTCTCGCGCTCCCTGCCCTGCTGGCGGGGTGCAGCAGCGACGAGGGCGGGGACGGGATCTCCGTCGTGACGTCGATCTACCCGCTGACGTTCGTCGCCGAGCGGGTCGGCGGCGACCATGTCGACGTGACCCAGCTGACCGAGCCGGGTCAGGAGCCCCATGACCTCGAGCTCGGCGTGCAGCAGACCGCGGAGCTCACCGACGCGGACCTCCTGGTCTACGGCGCCGGGTTCCAGCCGGCGGTCGACGAGGCGGCCGAGAACAACGCCGAGGGCGTCGTGGTCGAGGCGCTCGGGACGATCGCGGAGAACCCCCCGGCGATCGGCGGAGCCCGTCCGGCGCGGGTGATCGAGGACGACCCGCACTTCTGGCTGGACCCTCGGGCGCTGGCGACGGTCGCCCGGGAGGTGGAGGCGCAGCTGGCCGAGCTCGACCCCGAGCACGCCGACGACTACCACGCGAACGCGACGGAGCTCTTCACCGAGCTGGTGGAGCTCGACGGTCGCAGCTCGACCGGTCTCGACGACTGCGACCGCCGCACCGTCGTGGTCAGCCACGACGCGTTCGGCTACTACGGCTACCGCTACGACCTCGACTTCGAGCCGATCGCCGGGCTCTCCCCCCAGGCCGAGCCCTCCCTCGCCCACCTCGCGGAGCTCCAGGGGCTGATCCGCGACAAGGGGGTCACCACCGTCTTCTCCGAGACGCTCGCCAGCCCGGAGATGGCCGAGACGCTCGCCGCCGACCTGGGGCTGGAGACCGCCGTGCTGGACCCGGTGGAGGGGTTGAGCGACGAGACGGCCGACGAGGACTACCTCTCGCTGATGCGCGCGAACCTCGAGGCCCTCCGGGAGGCCAACGGATGCCGATGAGCGACGAGGTGGTCCGGGTCGTCGACGGAGGCGTCGTCCTCGGCGGCCGGCCGGTGCTGCGCGGCATCGACCTGACCGTGACCGCCGGCGAGGTCGTCGCGGTGCTCGGCGCCAACGGCTCCGGCAAGTCCACGCTGGTCCGCAGCATGCTGGGGCTGGCGCCGCTCCGCCGGGGCAGCGTCTCGCTGTTCGGCACGCCGCTCGCCCAGTTCCGCGACTGGCGCCGGATCGGCTTCGTCCCCCAGCGCGTCACCGCGACCTCCGGGGTCCCCGCCTCGGTCCGGGAGGTCGTGGCGTCGGGCCGGCTCGCGCACCGGCGACCTCTCCGGCCGGCGCGCCGCGTCGACCGCGAGGCGGTCCGCGCCGCCATCGACGCCGTCGGGCTCGGCGAACGGGTGCGGGACGGGGTCGCCACGCTGTCCGGCGGTCAGCAGCAGCGGGTGCTCATCGCCCGGGCCCTCGCCGGCGAGCCCGAGCTCCTCGTCCTCGACGAGCCGACCGCCGGCGTGGACCTGGCCCACCAGGACGCCTTCGCCGGCATCGTCGGGCGGCTCGTCGAGCGCGGCACCACGATCGTCCTCGTCGCCCACGAGATGGGGCCGCTGGAGCCGCTGATCGGCCGCACGGTCGTCATGCGCGAGGGCAGAGTCGCGTACGACGGCGCGCCGCTGGAGTCCTTCCAGGACGTCCCCCACGCGCACGCCCACCACCCCGCCGCCCGCCGGGCGCACGTCGACTACGCCCCCGACGTGCGGACCCCGGTCGACCCGCTCGGGGAGCAGCGATGAACCTACTCGCCCTGGAGTTCGTCCAGCGCGCCCTCCTCGCCGCCTTCGTGACCGGACTCGCCGCACCCGCGGTCGGCACCTACCTCGTCCAGCGCCGCCAGGCGCTCATGGGCGACGGGATCGGCCACGTCGCGGTCACCGGCGTCGCTCTCGGGCTGCTGACCAACACCTCCCCCACCTTCACCGCTGTCGTGGTGGCGATCCTCGGGGCGCTGGTGATCGAGGTGGTCCGCGACCGGGGCGGCGCCAGCGGCGACGTGGCCCTCGCCCTCCTCTTCTACGGCGGCATCGCGGGCGGTGTGCTCCTGATCGGGCTCGCCGACCAGAGCGCGGCCACGCTCAACCGCTACCTGTTCGGGTCGATCACCACAGTGGACGAGGCGGACCTCTGGGCCACGACGGCGCTGGCGGTCGTCATCGTGGTCGTCGCCCTCGGGCTGGCACCCCGGCTGTTCGCCGTCGCCCACGACCCCGAGTTCGCGCAGGTGGCCGGTCTCCAGATCCGCGCCTACAACGTGCTGGTGTCGGTGCTCGCCGCGGTGACCGTGACGGTCGCGATGCGCACCGTGGGGCTGCTCCTGGTCAGCGCGCTCATGGTGGTGCCGGTGGCGACCGCCCAGCAGCTGACGAGGACCTTCCGCGACACGCTCGTCCTGGCGATGGGGCTCGGCACGCTGGCCTCGGTCGGCGGGATCCTCGTGTCGGCGAACGTCGACGTCGCGCCGGGCGCCACGATCGTCCTGCTCGCACTCGCCGGTTTCGCGCTCGCCTGGCCGGTCGGGGTGTGGCTCCGGCAGCGGCGCCGGGTCGCCGAGCCGTTCGCCTCCGAGGCCGACCCGTTCCAGCTCGACGAGCCCCACACCGTCGTACCGGAGGACCACGGGCACCAGCACGGCCCCGACTGCGGACACACGGCGGTCCGCCACGGCGACCACGTCGACTACGTCCACGACGGGCACCGGCACGCCCCGCACGGAGGTCACTATGACGAGCACTGAACAGGGCAGCATCCCAGGCGGCGCCCGCCCGACCCGGCAGCGCCGCGCGGTCGCCGCCTGCCTCGGGCGCTTCGACGACTTCCGGTCCGCCCAGGAGATCCACGAGCTCCTCCGCCGCGACGGCGAGAACGTCGGGCTGTCCACGGTCTACCGGACGCTCCAGGTGCTCGCGGACGCGGAGGAGGTCGACGTGCTCCGTGGGGAGGACGGGGAGACCCGCTACCGCCGGTGCAGCGAGCGGCACCACCACCACCTGGTCTGCCGCGACTGCGGCCGAACCGTCGAGGTCGAGGGACCGACCGTCGAGCGGTGGGCGTCGACGATCGCCTCGGAGCACGGCTTCGAGCAGGTCAGCCACACGCTCGAGATCTTCGGGGTCTGCTCGGCCTGCCGGCCGGCCTGACCGCCGGGTCAGGGCGCGCGGTCGGGGTCGGCGCCGCCGTACCGCCGGTCCCGCCGCACGTAGGTGTCGATCGCCCGCCACAGGTCGCGGCGGTCGACGTCCGGCCACAGCACGTCGGTGAAGACCAGCTCGGAGTAGGCCGCCTGCCAGAGCATGAAGTTGGACAGCCGCTGCTCCCCCGAGGTCCGCCAGACCAGGTCGGCGTCGGCGAGCTCGGGGACGTAGAGGTAACGCGCAAAGGTCCGCTCGTCGACCCGGTCGGCGTTCACCCGCCCCGCCGCGACGTCCTGGGCGAG
>DASSBB010000066.1:0-13505 GCA_035699145.1 Marmoricola sp. | reverse complement strand
AGGCGCGACGGGGCTGGTGGCCCGGGTCCCGCGGCTCGGCGCGAGGGCGTTGGAGGCGGTGGAGCAGTGGCTGGCCGACCTGGCCCCCGGGGCGGCGGTGACGGTCACGCCGGTGGTGGACCTGGCCGAGCAGATCAGCGTGAACGGCTACGAGGCGCCGGACCGGCTCCGCGACCAGGTCGACGAACGCGAGGATTGCTGCCGGTTCCCGTGGTGCGGCCGGCAGGGCCGGTTCGACCTGGACCACATCGTGCCCTACGTCCCGATGGACGAGGGCGGGCCGCCGGGCCAGACCTCGACGGAAAATCTGGGGAAGCTGTGCCGTTTTCACCATCGCGTAAAAGCGCATTCCGACTGGGACTACCGGCGAGAACCCGACGGGTCGCTGATCTGGAGCTCACCCCTCGGCCGCTCCTACACCGTCGACCACCAGGGCACTCGCTCCCACGACTGATCCTGGATCGTCGTGTCCCCTGGGAACCTCGGCGACGCACCGTGCCAAATCCGACGCCGGATTCATGTAACGCTGTGCCCTGTCCGGCAAATGGATCGATGTGAGCGGAAACTTCGACGTTGTCCTCGTCGGCACCGACCCTGACGTGTTCGAGGCGTTCTACCGCGAACACGTCCAGGCGGTGCAGCGTTTGAACGCATCGACGCCGCACGCGACGCTCGCGCACTGGTCGAGAAGCTGCAGCTCCTGAACCCGAAGCTCCGTGCGGTGTTCGAGCTGACGGTGGTGGACGGCCTCACCATCGCGGACACCGCTCAGGTCCTGGGACTTGAGCCCGGCACCGTCAGAGTGCGGCTGCACCGGGCTCGGCGGCAGCTCGGCGCCGCTCTGTCCGACCATCGCACCCAGGCCGTTCCCAGAGAGGCATCGACGTGACCTACACCCTCGACTCCTTCGAGACCGAGCGCCTCGGCGAGCTGCGCGCTGTGGTTGAGGTGCGTTCGGCCTCCACAGAAACGTCGGCGCGTCAGGTACGCGCTGCGCGGCCCTCATCGCCTCGCCGCAGCCTCCGCACCGCTTCGGTCCTCGCCGCGGCCGCGGCGACGGCAGTGGTGGTGATGGTGCCCGGGTTCGTCGGCAGTCCGGCCTTCGCCGTGCAGGAGGGGCCGCACGGGACCATCGAGGTCCAGGTCGAGCGCCTGGAGGACGCCGCTGGATTGGAGGCTGCTCTGCACGAGCTCGGTGTCAGGGCCGACATCCAGTACCTCGGCAACAGCATGCAGTGCACCGAACCCCGTTTCGAGAGCGGACCATCCGCCCCGGGAAGCGCTACCCGGTTCAGTGTGGGCGAAGGCATCGAGCTCACCCTGGACCGACGTGACCTCGAGCATGGAGCGACCGTCGTCATCGCCGCTTCACGGATCCCCCACGGCATCCATGCCGAGGTGGGAGTCGCCGTCGGCTCCGTGGCGCCCTGCCGGCCCGTTCCGCTTCCAGCCGACGACAGGTCGGCATAGCCTCGCTCATGACAACTCGTCGGCCGAGCGAGGCAACCTTGGCGGCCGCTCACCTCGTTGACAAGGCATGGAGCGGGTGACGGATGCGTGACGAGGCGGGGTTCGTCGAGTTCGCCGAGGCGTCGCGCGGACAGCTGCGCCGCACGGCGTACCTCATGTGCGGCGACTGGGACCAGGCGTCGGACCACGTCCAGGAGGGGCTGATCCGGGTCTACGTCGCGTGGCCGCGGCTCACGCGGGCCGGCCGCGAGTACGCCTACGCCCGGAAGGCCGTGGTCAGTGCCTTCCTCGACCACGCCCGGCGCCGGTCGAGCAGCGAGGTTCCGACCGAGCCCGACCACGACCGGCCCTCCGGGCAGGACGTCGCCGAATCCGTCGCCTCGCGCGCCGCGCTGATGTCGGGGCTCGCCGACCTGCCCTCGCGGCAGCGTGCGTGCGTGGTGCTGCGGTACTTCGAGGACCTCAGCGTCGCGGACACGGCGGCCGTCCTCGGGTGCACCGAGGGGACGGTCAAGAGCCAGACGTCGCGCGCGCTGGCCTCGCTCCGGTCCATGTTCGAAGGTTCGCCGGTCGGCGGACTGGCGGTCGAAGGAGCAACCTCATGGTGAACGAGCTGCGCCAGCTGCTGAGCGACAACGTCGCCTCGCCGCCCCACGACGAGCTCGACCTCGGTGCGGTCCTCGCCGGTGGCCGGCGCCGGGTACGACGCCGTCGCCTCGCTGTCCTCGGGGGTACGGCGGTCGCGACTGCTGCGATCGTCGCGACCGCCTCCCTCATGTGGCTGGACCCCGGACCACCGGACCTCGCGGCCGCAGGGATCCCGCACCCGGACGCACCGACGCTGCGGCTGGCCGACGCGGTGGCCGCGGTCGAGGGGACGGACTACCGCGTGCTGGCCTCGCACACCAACGAGAACCTCAACCGCGACAACGGACAGTACTTCGACGGCGTCACCGACGACGGGCTCATCCTGTTCCGCGACGGGCCGCGGATGGACCAGCTCTGGCCGCGGTTCGCCCTGATGGACCCGGCCACCGGCGACAAGGAGTGGCTCCCCGACCTCGACATCGGGCAGGCCCAGACCTGGCCGCTTCAGCTCGGGGAGGACCGGCTGCTGCTGCTCACCGCCGAGGGCGGGATGGAGGTGGAGCTGGTGGTCCACGTCTTCGACCGCGAGCGCCGGCAGTGGAGCACGATGACCTGGCCCGGGCTGCCTGCGGTGGACAACCCGTTCGGCGTCATGGCCGGGCCCGACGACCGGCTGTACGTGCGCGTGCCGGCGACCCAGGGACAGCCGCCCGAGGGTGGATGGCCGACGGACGCGTCCGGCGAGGCGGACGACGCCGACGCCGAGGGCGACACCTACCGGCTCTGGTCCGCCTCGCTGACCGACCCGTCCGACGTCCGCGACGAGGGGCTCACCGTGGGCTCGTTGGCGTTCACCGACCACTCGATGGTGTGGACCGACTCGACCAACGGGGAGGCCGGGCAGGTGCACGTGCGGGACCTCGGGACCGGCGAGGAGCACGCCTTCGACCCCCACTCCGGGGAGAAGTGCAACCTGCTCTCCTTCGGCGCGACCGACGACCGGATTGTGATGGGCCAGTACTGCGGCACCTACGACGGCGGCGTCCGCGACGACCGTGTCCAGGTCCTCGACCCCGACGGCGACCAGGTCGTCACCCTCCAGGGCAGCGGCCTCGACGGCGGGCTCGCCTCCGAACGCGGTGACGGGGTCGTGACGGTCACGTCGTACGAACCCGGTGGCGACGGCACCTACGTCTACGACCTCGGCGCGAGACGGTTCCTGCGCATCAGCGACTCCGTCTCGTCCTGGGGCTCGAGCGGTCCGGTCCTGGAGGGCCAGTTCCTGTGGAACACCCCGGAGAACAGGCGGCGAGGCATGACCGAGCACCTCGGCGAGCTGATCGACTGAGCAGGCGCTCGGACGAGGGGTGCGCCGACGCGGAACGGGGTACGGCTGGGAGTGTTCCGGACCCCACGGAAGGTGAGCAGATGAGCGAGCAGGACACCGGGCGGATGGGCCGCCTCAGCGACGAGGAGGAGGCAGCGGAGCCCTCCTCGACCACCGACGGACCGGCCGCGGAAGGTGAGCTCGACCCCCGCCAGGGGTCACCGGGCAAGCCCCACCCGGTCGGCGAGGACTTCCCGAACGAGGCGGTCCGCTACGACGACCCCAACCGGCGCCGGGACCCAGACGCGGAGGAGTGAGCCGGCGGCGCGGCCGGCCGCCGCTCGGAGCTGATCACGATCGCCACCGAGGCGACCACGATCGCGCCGCCGACGAACGTGGTCGTCGAGATCCGCTCGTCGAGCACCAGCCAGCCGAGGAACACCGCGACCACCGGGTTGACGTAGGCGTACGTCGCGACGAGTGAGATCGGCGCGTTCGCGATCAGCCAGACGTACGCCGAGAAGGCGACCACCGACCCGAACACGACGAGGTACCCGAGGGCCACCCAGGTCCGGGAGGTGTAGTCGAGGGTGAGCTGCTGGCCGAGCACCATCCCGGCCACCGTCATCATCACCCCGCCGAGCACCATCTCGTAGACCGCGATGACGAACGGGTCGTCCGGCAGCCACAACCGGGGCTGGATGTAGGAGCCGAACGCCCAGCAGGTCCCGGCGAGGAGCACGAGCAGGGCCGGCCCGAGCGGGATGACGTCGCCGCCGTCCCGGCCGAAGGCGACGAGCAGCGCCAGCCCGCCGAACCCGGAGAGCACCCCGACGAGCGTCCGGAGGCGGGGGACGTCCCCTTCGACCAGCCGGAAGACCACGATCGCGAGCGGGGCGATCGCGATGAGGAGCGCGGTGTACCCCGACGTCGCGCCCTGGGACTCGGCCACCGACACGACACCGTTCCCGAGCAGCGGCAGGAGCAGCCCCAGGACCGCCGTACCGAGGAGCTGGCGGCGGGTGAGCCGCAGCCGGGAGAACCCGCCACGAGCCGCCAGCAGCGCGCCGAGGAGCACCCCGGCGACGGTGTAGCGCTGTCCCATCGCGGTCAGCGGGTCGGCCTGCTCGACGACGATCCGGATGCCGAGGTAGGTCGACCCCCACACGACGTACACGATGCCGAGGGCGACGGCGACGAGGAGCAACCGGGGCGCCGGGCGCGGGTTCGGCGTCTGCACGCGGAGACGGTACCTTTGGACCGAGCCGGCCCTTTGTGGTGCCGGTCACACAAGGTCGGGGACGCCGGTCGCACCACCGCCGCGCCCGTGTTGCCGGCCCTGCTCCAACCAGCCGGCGACGGAGACCCCGGAACGCCGACCCGACCGAGGAGTGCAGTTGCAGAACAAGGACGTCATCGCCAGCGACTTCGGCCCCCAGCTCATGCAGGGCCGCGGCGCCGGAGCCACCGACGGGGGGCCGGAGCTCATCCAGCTGCTCACCCCCGAGGGGGAGCGGGTCGAGCACCCCGCCTTCTCCTTCGACCTCGACGACGAGGCGATCAAGGGGTTCTACCGCGACATGGTGCTGACCCGTCGCATCGACGTGGAGGCCACCGCCCTCCAGCGCCACGGCGAGCTCGGCATCTGGGCCCAGCTGCTCGGCCAGGAGGCCGCCCAGATCGGCTCCGGCCGCGCGCTGCTGCCCCAGGACTTCGTCTTCCCGACCTACCGCGAGCACGGCGTCGCCTGGTGCCGCGGGGTCGACCCGCTCAAGCTGCTGGGGCTCTTCCGCGGCGTCGACCAGGGCTCGTGGGACCCCCACGAGAACAACTTCGGGCTGTACACGATCGTGATCGGCGCGCAGACGCTCCACGCCACCGGCTACGCGATGGGCGTCCAGCGGGACGGCCACGTCGGCACCGGCGACCCCGAGCGGGACGCGGCCGTCGTCGCCTACTTCGGTGACGGGGCGAGCAGCCAGGGCGACGTCAACGAGGCGTTCATCTTCGCCGCCTCCTACAACGCGCCGGTGGTCTTCTTCTGCCAGAACAACCAGTGGGCGATCTCCGAGCCGATCGAGCGGCAGTCGCGGATTCCGCTCTACCAGCGCGCCCTCGGGTTCGGCTTCCCGGGCGTGCGGGTCGACGGCAACGACGTGCTCGCGACGTACGCCGTCACCAAGGCCGCGCTCCAGCGGGCCCGCGACGGGCAGGGGCCCACGTTCGTGGAGGCCTACACCTACCGGATGGGCGCCCACACGACGACCGACGACCCGACCCGCTACCGGCTCTCCGACGACCTCGAGCGCTGGAAGCTGAGAGACCCGATCCAGCGCGTGAAGGTCTACCTCCAGCGCAACGGTCTCGTCGACAAGTCCTGGCTCGAGGAGCTCGACGCCGAGGCGGAGAAGCTCGGCGAGCGGCTCCGGGAGGGGTGCCGCGGGATGCCCGACCCGGAGGTGCTCGACATCTTCGGCCATGTCTTCGCCGAGCAGACCGAGGAGCTGGCTCGGCAGCAGGCCGAGTTCGGCGACTACCTCTCTTCCTTCGAGGAGGCCCGGGCATGAGCAAGATGACTCTCGCGAAGGCGCTCAACGCCGGGTTGCGCAAGGCGATGGAGGACGACCCGAAGGTCCTCGTGACCGGAGAGGACGTCGGCAAGCTCGGCGGCGTCTTCCGGATCACCGACGGGCTGCAGAAGGACTTCGGCGAGGACCGGGTCATCGACTCGCCGCTGGCCGAGTCGGGGATCATCGGTACGGCGGTGGGGCTGGCCATGCGCGGCTACCGCCCGGTCTGCGAGATCCAGTTCGACGGCTTCGTCTACCCGGGCTACGACCAGATCGTGTCGCAGGTCGCGAAGATCCACTTCCGGAGCCAGGGCAAGGTCCCGATGCCGATGGTCATCCGGATCCCGTTCGGCGGCGGCATCGGCGCGGTCGAGCACCACAGCGAGTCCCCGGAGGCGCAGTTCGCGCACACCCCGGGGCTCAAGGTGGTCGCCTGCTCCAACCCCGTCGACGGCTACTGGATGATCCAGCAGGCGATCGCCCACGACGACCCGGTGATCTTCCTCGAGCCGAAGCGGCAGTACCACGCCGACAAGGCCGAGATCGACCAGAGCGCCACGCCGGACCCGCTGTTCGCCTCGCGGGTCGTCCGCTCCGGCGACGACCTGACGCTGCTCTCCTACGGCCCGATGGTGAAGGTCTGCCTCGCCTCGGCCGAGGCGGCCTCGACCGAGGGGCGCAGCATCGAGGTGATCGACCTCCGCACGCTGTCCCCGCTGGACATGGGGCCGGTCGTCGAGTCGGTGCGCCGGACCGGCCGTGCCGTCGTCGCCCACGAGGCGCACGTCAACCTCGGCATGGGCTCCGAGCTCGCCGCCCGGATCACCGAGGAGTGCTTCTACTCCCTCCAGGCCCCGGTCCTCCGGGTCGGCGGGTTCGACACCCCCTACCCGCCGGCGCGGGTCGAGGAGGAGTGGCTCCCCGACCTCGACCGGGTGCTGGATGCCGTCGACCGATCGCTGGGGTTCTGAGATGACCGTTCACGAGTACAAGCTGCCCGACGTCGGTGAGGGGCTCACCGAGGCCGAGATCGTCACCTGGAAGGTGAAGATCGGCGACGTCATCAGGGTCAACGACGTGGTGGTGGAGATCGAGACCGCCAAGTCGCTGGTCGAGCTGCCGTCGCCGTACGCCGGCACCGTGACCGCGATCCACGTGCCCGAGGGAGAGACGATCGAGGTCGGCACCCCGATCATCTCGGTCTCCGACGGCACCGATCCGGTCCCGGCGGCCGAGCCGGAATCGCCGGCCACCGAGGGCGACGCCCAGGCCACGGCCGCCAAGCCGGAGGTGGACCACTACAACCCGGCCGCGGCCGGAGGGGAGAACCAGACGCTGGTCGGCTACGGCCCCAAGTCGGGTGCGGCGATGCGACGGGCCCGCCGCGGACCCGCCACGGCCAGGACCGACGCCGGCTCGGCGACCCAGCTGCAGGTGCAGGGCTCCTTCGCGATGGGCCAGGCCGACACCACGGAGGTCGTCCCGGCCGACGAGCCGCCGGTCCCCGCCGTCGAGGCCCGGTCGACCACCCGGCGCAGCGGCGCGTGGTCGGTGGGTTCGGTGCTGGCCAAGCCGCCGGTCCGCAAGCTCGCCCGCGACCTCGGCGTCGACCTCGCGTCGGTGAACCCGACCGGCTCGGGAGGCGTCGTCACCGCCGAGGACGTGGAGGCGGCGGCCGGGGGTGGCTTCCGTGGCGCCGCCCGGCGCGGCGAGGAGGCTCCGCGCCCGTCGATGGAGGACCGGCGCGAGCCGGTCAAGGGTGTCCGCAAGATGATGGCCCAGGCCATGGTCGACTCGGCGTTCTCCATCCCGCACGTGACCGAGTGGGTCACCGTCGACGTCACCCGGACGATGCGGCTCGTCGAGCGGCTCCGCTCCGACCGGGCCTTCGCCGACGTCAGGGTCTCGCCGCTGCTCGTCCTCGCCCGGGCGGTCTGCCTGGCGATGCGGCGTACGCCGGAGCTCAACGCGCACTGGGACGACGCCGGCCAGGAGGTCGTCTACTCCGGGTCGGTCAACCTCGGGATCGCCGCGGCCACGCCGCGCGGGCTCGTCGTACCCAACGTCAAGGGCGCCGACGCGATGCCGCTCGTCGACCTGGCTCGTGAGCTGGGCTCGCTGACGGCGACCGCGCGGGACGGGAAGACCCAGCCGGCGGAGATGGCCGGCGGGACGTTCACGATCACCAACGTCGGTGTCTTCGGCGTCGACGCCGGCACCCCGATCATCAACCCCGGCGAGTCGGCGATCCTCTGCTTCGGCGCCGTCCGGAAGCAGCCGTGGGTGCACAAGGGGAAGATCAGGGCGCGCGACGTCACGACGCTGGCGCTCTCCTTCGACCACCGGTTCATCGACGGGGCGAAGGGGTCGCAGTTCCTCGCCGACGTCGCCGCGATCATGGAGGACCCGGCCTCGGCGCTCACCTTCTGATCACCCCCCGCCTCGTCCGATTGGGCGCGCTACATAGCGCGCTCCCATCCGGACGAGGCGGGGTTTCAGGAGCGCATGGCGACGCCCCGCCGCCAGTACCCCATGAACGCGACCTGGCGGCGGTCGAGCCCGGCGTCGCGCACGAGGTGGCGGCGGAGCCGGGTCACCATCGCCGACTCGCCGGCCACCCAGGCGTAGAGCCCGCCGGCCTCCTCGGGGGCCTCGGGCAGCGGCTCGCCCGACGACGAGTGCGTCGGCGTCTCCCACAGGTCCGGGTCGACGTCCGTCTCGTCCACCGGTTCGAGGAGCTCGCCGAGCCCGAACAGCCCCAGCACCGCGCGGCAGGCCCGCTCGCCGTGCGGGACGCCGTCCCGGGGCAGCCAGACGACCCGCACCCCCACGGGTGCGGTCAGCGGCAGCACGTCGGCGGAGTGCGGCACCTCCAGGTACGCCGTCCCGGCCGCGTCGGCCGGCAGCCCCTCGAGGATGCTCGCGACGGCCGGGACCGCGGTCTCGTCGCCGACCAGGAGCAGCCGCGAGGCGGTCCCCGGCTCGAACTCGATCCCGCCGAACGGGTGACCGCGACGCGGCGCGACGATGCCGAGCCGGTCGCCGACCTCCGCCCGGGCCGCCCACAGCGAGGCCGGCCCGGAGGCGCCCTCGGCCAGGTGGAGGACCAGGTCGACGACGAGCCGCGTGTCGGCCCCCGAGCCGCGGACCGCGCGCACGGTGTAGGTCCGCATGTGGCCGCGCTCCTCGACCGGCACCGACGTCCAGCTCTGGAACCACGACTCGTCGGCGCCCTCGAAGGTCGAGAACCGGCCGGTCGGCCCCGGGAAGACCAGCTTGAACCGCTGGTCGCGCAGCGGCCCGTCGACGCCGACCTCGGCGAGGGCGGGGCCGCCGAGCTCCACCCGGACGTACGACGGGGAGAGCCGCTCCACCGAGCGGACGACGACCTCGCCGGCGATGAGCGGGAGGGGGTTGCGCAGGCTGGTCGTGGTCATGCGGAGGCTCCTGAGGGTCGGTGGTGACGGCCGATCGGGACGATCAGCGGGGTTCCGGAGACCGGGTCGGGAACGACCCGGCTGTCGAGGTCGAAGACGTCTTGGACCAGCGCCTCGGTGACGACGTCGGCGGGGACCCCCTCGGCGTGGATCCGCCCCTCGCGCATCGCGACGAGGTGGTCGGCGTAGCGGGCGGCGAGCCCGAGGTCGTGGAGGACCATGACGATCGTCGTGCCGCGGGTCCGGTTGAGGTCGACGAGGAGGTCGAGGACCTCGACCTGGTGGGCCACGTCGAGGAAGGTGGTCGGCTCGTCGAGGAGCAGCAGGTCGGTCCCCTGGGCGAGCGCCATCGCCAGCCAGACCCGCTGCCGCTGTCCCCCGGAGAGCTCGTCGACCTGGCGGCCGGCGAGCTCGAGGGTGTCGGTGACGGCGAGCGCCTCGGCGACCGCGGCCTCGTCGTCGGCCGACCAGCGGCGGAACGCGCCCTGGTGCGGGTGACGCCCGCGGGCGACGAGGTCGGCGACGGTCACCCCTTCCGGGACGACCGGGGTCTGGGGGAGCAGGCCGAGGCTCTGCGCCACCTCCCGGGTGTTGAGCCGGTGGATCGCCCGGCCGTCGAGCAGCGCGGCGCCGGCGGTGGGCCGGAGCAGCCTGGCCAGTCCGCGGAGCAGCGTCGACTTGCCGCAGGCGTTGGCCCCGACGATCACGGTCACCGCCCGGTCCGGGATCTTGAGGCGGAGCTCCGTGACGACCGTGCGGTCGCCGTACGCCAGGCTCAGCTGCGACGCCTCGAGGCGTGAGGTGCGCACGTGCGGGCGGGAGGCGGTCATGGTCACGAACGGCTCCTTCGGGTGTGGCCGCGGGCGAGCAGCCAGAGGAGGAACGGGGCGCCGACCGCCCCGGTGACGACGCCGACGGGGTAGTTCCCGCCGGGGACGAGGTAGTCGGCGACGAAGTCGGAGGCCACCACGACGACGGCGCCGACCAGCGCGGCGCCGAGCAGGGTGGTCGCCCCCCGGTCGAGCGCCCGGGCGATCGGCCCGGCGAGGAACGCCACGAAGGCGATCGGCCCGGCCGCAGCCACGGCGAGCGCGCCGAGGACGACGGCGAGCAGCAGCAGGAGGTCGGTGCGGTGCCGCGGCACTCCGAGCGCGGTCGCGGTGTCCGATCCCAGCTCGACGACCGCGAGCGAGCGGCCTAGCCGGAGGACCAGCGGCAGCAGCACGAGCAGGAGGGCGGCGAGCACGCGCACGGAGCCCCAGTCCGCGCCGTTGACGCTGCCGGTCAGCCACTGCAGGACCGTCTGGGCGTCGTGGACGGTGGCCCGGGTGAAGAGGTACTGGATCACCGACTGGAGCGCCGCGGCGGCCCCGATCCCGATGAGCACGAGCCGGTAGCCGGCGCCGGTCGCGCCGAGGGCGTGGCTCCCCGCGGACCAGCGGACGGCCAGGGCGACGACCACGCCGCCGGCGACCGCCACCGCCGACAGCCAGGGCCCGGTCATCCCCCACGCGACGATGGCGAGCACCGCCGCCGCGCTGGCGCCGAGGTTGAGCCCGATGATGTCCGGGCTCGCCAGCGGGTTCCGCAGGGCCGCCTGGAAGATCGCGCCGCTGAGCCCGAACGCGGCGCCGACGAGCGCCCCGAGGACCGCGCGGGGGAGCTTGACCTCGAGAACGATGTACGACGCCCCCGGGATCGTCTCGCCGCCGAGGATCCGGAAGAAGTCGGGGACGGTCACCGTGAAGTCGCCGAGCAGCACCCGCACCGCGAGGACGCCGACGAGGAGCACGGCGAGCCCGCTCATGACCAGCCGGTGACGACGGAGCGGCCGTCGCCTGGCACCACGGACGATGGCCACCCGCGGAGACGGGCTGAGCGTGGTCGTCACCGGGCCCCCAGCCGGCCGCGCCGGACGAGCGCCACGAAGACGGGGACACCGACGACCGCGGTCATGATCCCGACCTGGACCTCGGTCGGCGGGAGGACGACCCGGCCGGCGGTGTCGGCCAGGACGACCAGCGCCGCGCCGTACGCCGCGCTGAGCGGGAGGAGCCGGCGGTGGGCGGGGCCGGTGACGAGCCGGGCGGCGTGGGGGACGACGAGCCCGACGAAGGCGATCGGCCCGGCGAGCGCACAGGCGCCGCCGGCGAGCAGGACGACGGCGACCCCGGCGAGGGCGCGGTCGCGGGCGGGGTGCCGGCCCAGCCCCGAGGCGAGGTCGTCGCCGAGGGCGAGCGAGTCGAGGGCCCGGCTCGCCGCGACCGCGAGCAGGGCGCCGGCGCCGAGGAAGGGCAGGACCGGGAGCAGCACGTCGTACCCCCGGCCGCCCACGGTGCCGACCTGCCAGAACCGGAAGCTCTCCATCGTGGCGCGGTCGGTGAGCAGCACCCCGGAGGTGCAGCTGGTGAGCGCGGCGGTCACCGCGGCGCCGGTGACGACCAGCTTGACCGGGGTGGCGCCGTCCCGGCCGACCGACGCGACGCCGTGGACGAGCAGCGCCGCCAGAGCGGCTCCGGCGAACGCGAACCAGAGGTAGGCGGAGAGGTCGGAGAGGCCGAGCAACGAGATCGCCACGACCATCGCGAACGACGCCCCGGCGTTGAGACCGAGGATCCCCGGGTCGGCGAGGGGGTTCCTGGTCAGCCCCTGCAGGCAGCCGCCCGCGAGCCCGAGCGCGGCGCCGGCGACCAGGGCGACGCAGGTGCGGGCCAGCCGGGCGGCGGCGACCGCGTGGTCGGAGGCGTCGGTGTCGAGGAGCGAGTCCCACGGGACCGAGGTCGAGCCGACCAGCACGGAGACGACGGCGGCGACCCCGAGGAGGGCGACGGCTCCGGAGAACGGCAGCCCCGACCGTCCGGCCGGCACGGGACGCCGGTCGGCGGGGCGGAGCTGGGTGAGCGTCATCGAGCGTCAGGCCGTTCCGTCGACCGCCGCGGCGACCTGGGGGATGAAGTGGTCCATCGCGTAGGGGATGGAGAGCGGCGACGGTGACGACATGCCGAGGGCGTCGGTCTTGTCGGTGGAGACCAGCACGTGACCGCCCTCCCACGCCGGGATCTGGCCGAGCAGCGGGTGGTCGCGGAAGGTCGCCGCGTCGCCCTCGGTCTCGCCGTAGGTGAGAAAGACGTCGGCCTCGAGGTCGGCCGCACGCTCGGCCGAGACCGTTCCGTAGAACTGCCCCGGCTTGCTGAGCTCCTCGATGATCGGCGCGTTGACCATGCCGAGGTCGGTGAGGAGCTTCGGGCGGTTGTCGCCGGGCATGTAGAAGTCGATCTTCGACATGTCAGTGGTCCCGAGCGCGGCGAAGATGAATGTCTTGCCGACGATCTGCGGGTTCTCCTCGGCCGCCTCGTCCATCGCGGCCTCGGTCTCCTCGCGGACCTCGGCGGCCAGCTCGGTGCGGCCGAGCGCCTTGCCGACCATCGCCAGCGAGTCCTCCCAGGTGGTCAGCCACGGGTCGCCGGGGTAGGCGACGACCGGGGCGATCTTGGAGAGCTGCTGGTACTCCTCGGCGGTGATCCCGGAGTTCGTGGCGAGGATGAGGTCCGGGGCGAGCTCGGCGATCTGCTCGACGGGGGCGCCGTCGGCGTCGCTGTAGCGGGTCGGCTGCTCGCCGCCGAGCTCCTCCAGCCGCGCGTCGAACCACGGGGTCGACAGCTGGTCGTTGCCGCCCCAGGTGATCTCGATGGCGCCCACCGGCACGACGCCGAGGGCCAGGGCGTGGTCCTGGTCGACCCACCCGAGGGTGGCGACGCGGTGCGGCTCGGACTCGATCGTCGTCTTGCCATAGGCGTGCTCGATCGTGACCGGAAAGGCGTCGGCGTCGGCCACGGTGCCGGCGGTGGCGCCGGTGCTCCCCTCCGACCCGGTGGACGTGGTGCTGCAGCCGGCGGCGGCGAGGGCGGCCGTGGCGGCGGCGATGGCGGCCGCGGCGCGGGCGAGGGTACGGCGGGCAGGGGTCGGTCGGGTCATGGCTCCTCGTTCGAGTTAGGGCAACCTAACGAAGGGTAGCCTTACCTACCGGTCCCTTGTCACCCCCGGGGGCGCGTCTCAGTCGAGCGGCCGGACGCCGTAGCCGATCTCCGCGGCGGCGCTGGCGAGGTAGGGGTC
>DASSBB010000065.1:0-84404 GCA_035699145.1 Marmoricola sp. | reverse complement strand
GTCGGCACGTCGACGACGGGCCGATCCTGGCCGGGCGCCAAAGGCGGTCAGGGGCTGTGCAGAGGCCGCGAAGCGCCGCGACCGACCGCCGACGTGAAGTAGAAGTCGAGCATCTCGGTCAGCGGCTCGGCATTTCCTCGCAGGCGGCTGCGAAGCGCGGCGCCCTCCCAGCAGTCCACCAACAGGCTGGCCATCCGTTGGGGGTCGGTCCCGGCCGCGACGTCGCCACGTTCGACGGCCAGCCTCAGGCACGCCGCGATCCGTTGGGCGATCTCCGACAGGCACGCGTCGATCTTGCGTCGGAACACCTCGCTCACTCCCGAGAGCTCCTGTCCGAGGCCGCCCAGGAGGCATCCCAGGTAGCCCTCCTCGCGGTAGCTCTGCTGGGTCATCTCGAAGAAGTCACGTACGCGGTCGAGTGGCGCCCGGCCCTCGTCGGCCAGACACACGTCGAGCGCGTCATGCACCCCATCCATGTACTGTCCGATGACCTGGAGCGCGAAGTCCTCCTTGTCTCGGAAGTGATGGTAGAAGGACCCCTTGGGAGTGCCGGTGGCTGCGAGCAGGGCCTGGATCCCCAGATCGTTGAAGCCCTGCTTGAGCAGCATGGCCATACCCGCATCGAGCAGGCGTTGCTTGGTCGGATGGTTCATCCGAGGCGGTTGGGTTCCCACGTGGAGCTAGCTGCTCACCTTCTTGACCATGTGGTCGATGACCTGGCTGTGCTTGTCCTGAGGGCTGAACATGACGATCTCCGCGTCGGCGTCGACCCGGACATTGTGCCCCGGCGGCCAGTAGAAGAGGTCGTTCTTGGCGACTGTCTCCTGGGCGCCCTCCGCATCGGTCGTCGTGAGCCGGCCACGCAGGACGAAGCCCCAGTGTGGACACTGGCAAAGGTCCCCTTCGAGCCCCTCGAACAACGGTGTGGTGTCGACGCCCTCGGACAGGGTGAAGAACTCACCACTGATCGTGTCGAATCCGCTCGCGTCACCGAAGCCCGTTCGCTGACGGATCACGGCGCCGGGAATCTGCATCTTGACGTCCACTTCGTCCAGCGTCATCCGCATGGCTCACCTCTGTAATGAGAGCTTCCTGGAAATAGACTGACCGGTCTATTCCCACCGTACGCTCTGCGGCGGCCTTGTCAACGGACACGGCTGCTGGGAGCCAGGAGACAGCGTCGTCGACGCGCTTCGCAGCCGCCGATGCACCCGTCGTCCGGGTCTACCCACGGCCAGTGAGCCCACGCATCCGGGCCGCGGACGAGGGCACTCAGCGCTTCGAGACGGGGGTCTCGCTCACCGGAGTGATCGTGCTCGTGCACCGCATGAACCCCGGCCACAGGAACTCGTGGATCGCGTTCACGTCATCGGCTTCGACGACGAGGAACAACGTGTGCTGGGCGTTCGCACCGTAGCGCCCGATCAGGCGTACGCCGGGCACCGCGTCGTCGTACAGCGAGTTGGACCCGCCCTCGTCCCGAGGGCATGACTCGGGGTTGTGTACCTGCGTGATGTGGAAGAGCACGGGGCCGCCTTCTGTCGTCGTGAAAGTCCTACGGACCCGATCGTTGACCTCTCGGCGAGCTTTGTCACTGCTCGATGGGCGGGCCTTCCTTCGAGCGGCTCGTCAGGCTGGCTTCACACAGCGGACGACCATGGGCGATTCACGGCTTCCGGCGCGGCCTCACCAAGCCATGGTCGAAGGCGAAGACCACGGCGGCGGCTCGGTCGCGCAGCTGGAGCTTGGCGAAGATGTGTCCGACGTGCGTCTTGACGGTGCCTTCGCCGAGCGTGAGTGTCTGCGCGATCTCGGTGTTGCTGAGCCCCTCGCCGATCAGCGCCAGCACGTCGCGCTCACGAGGGGTGAGGACCTCGACGGCGGCCCCCGGCCGGGCCGGCTCCGTTCCGTCGCGGTACGCCGACAGGACTCGCCCGGTCACGGACGGGTCGAGCCAGGAGTCGCCGCCGGCGACCGCGCGCACGGCGCGCTGCAGGTCCTCGGCCGGCACTCCCTTGAGCAGGAAACCGGCGGCACCCGCGCGCAGCGCACCGGCGAGCACCTCCTCGTCGTCGAAGGTGGTGAGGACCAGCACCGGCGGGTGGTCCGCGGCCTCGCGCAGCCGCCGGGTCGCCTCGACACCGTCGACATGGGGCATCCGCACGTCCATCACCACGACGTCGGGCGCGAGCGCCGCCACGGCGTCGACGACGCCCTCACCACTCGACAGCTCGCCCACGATGTCGAACCCGAACCGAGACCGGAGGATGCCGCGCAGGCCGGTGCGCACCAGCTCCTGGTCGTCGACCACCAGCACCCGGACGACCCCGGTCATGACGGCAGCACCGCTTCGACCGACCAGCCGCGACGCGCCGGCTCGTCGAGGGCGCCGGCCACCAGCCGGCCGCCCACCCCTTCGGCCCGGTCCCGCATGCCGCGGAGCCCGGAGCCGACGGCCGGAGACGGGTCGACCGCCCCGTCGTTGCGTACGACGACCGTGGTCCCGCCGTGCTCGACGGAGACCTCGACCGTGACCGGCTCACCCGGCGCGTGCCGGGTGGCGTTGGTGAGTGCCTCCTGGACGATGCGGTACACCGCGAGGCCCCGTGCCGGGCCGAGGTTCGCGAGGTCGCCGGTCACGGTCAGCTCGACGGTCGAGCCGGCCCGCCGGAATGACTCGACGAGCTCCGGGACCGCGCCGGCGTCCGGCAGGGGAGCCATCTCGCCCGGCGCGTCGGCACGCATCAGCCCCACGCTCGCGCGCACCTCGTCGAGGCTCTCGCGGGTGAGCCGCTCGGCCTCGCCGAGCGCACGGCGGGCCTCCTGCGGCTCCTCGTCGAGCGCCAGCCGGGCGCTGCCGATGTGCAGCAGCGAGACGGTCAGGGCGTGGCCGACCACGTCGTGCACCTCGGCCGCGATCCGGTTGCGCTCCTGCGCGCGGCTCCGTTCGGCGAGCTGGTGCTGGGCCTCACGGAGCTGGTCGACCGTCATCCGCAGCCGACGGGCGAACATGGAGGCGACGAGCGTGAACGCCGTGCCGACCACCCAGGCGGCCCAACCCGGCTCGCCGGTCTGCTGGATCCACTCCGACACGACCGCGGCGCCGAGGAGGCCGCCGGCGGTGAGGGCGACGGGCAGCTCGGACGTCAGTGCGACCCACGCGGCCGTGACGCAAACGCCCATCCAGACCAGGTTGGCCGACTGCGCGTGCCCGAGCACGACCAGGCCGGCGGTGGTCAGGGTGAGCGCAGCGGCGAGCGGCCAGCCGGTCATCTTCTCCCACGCGACGATCGCTGCCAGGGCGGCCACCGCGGCTGCTACCCCGAGCCCCACCAGCACCGGACGGAGGCCCATCACGGCGCCCAGCACGGCGAACAGCGCGAGGGCGGTGGGTGCCGCGACTCGCGCTGACTGCTCGACCATGGTCACGAGCGTAGGGCTGTCGGAGCCCTCACAGGGCCGTTCGGCGGGCGGCGAGCGCGGATGCGACGACGGCGATCGCGACGACGGCGAGCAGCGAACCGGTCCCGTCGCCGATGCCGAGCCAGGGCTCGCGAATCGCGTCGGTGGCCAGCGCCAGGGGCAGCTTCTCGGCGACCTCGCGCAGCGGCTCCGACATCACCGCCGGTGGCGGGCCGCCGACACCCAGCAGGAACGACGGGAAGAAGAGCATCAGCCCCACGGCCTGCGCCGCCCGGGACGACGGCAGGAGGGTGCCGAGCAGGACGCCGATGCTGATGAACGCCACGGATCCGGCCACGATGCCCGCCAGGACCCGGATCGGGTCGTGGAGCTCCGGCAGGCCGTAGACGGGGGCCGCGACGGCCAGCAGCAGCGCACCGGCGATGGCGACGGCGGTCAGCCCCATGGCCAGCTCGGCCAGGGCGAACGACCAGCGCGGAAAGCCGGACGCCGCGAAGCGGCGCAGCACGCCGCGCTCCCGGTACGACGCGATGTGCACCGGCAGCATGATCAGACCGGTGGCACCGATCACCACGGTGAAGTACGACGCGACGTACCAGTGCGACGGGTTGACCGGGAAGACCTCGTCCGGCTCGGTGCCGAACACCCCGCCGATGATCAGCATCGAGACGATCGGGAAACCGAGCACGAACGTGAGCGTCAGCGAGTCACGTGACAGCAGCCGCAGCTCGGTGGTGAGCAGCCGGCGCGTCGAGGACGGGTGTCGTCGGGCCGCGCGGTGCTCGGCCCCGGACGGGGCGGTTCGGTCAAGGGTCGAGGTGCTCATGACGCTGCTCCCAGCTGGTCGGCGTGGTCGTTGTCGAGGAGGGTCACCAGGGCGGCCTCGAGGTCGGGGATGTCGACCCGCAGGTCGCGAGGCGCGGGCCGCCCGGTCCGGACCATCCAGGCACCTACCTGCACGATCGCCTCGCGGGTGCCGCGGACGACCACGTCCCGTCGGTCCCGGGTCACTCCGGTGACGCCGGGCAACCGGTTGAGCGCCTGGAGGGTGTCGGCGGTCGAGCCGACGTCCTCGGCCGCGAGGCCGAAGCGCAGGGTGACCTCGTGGGCGTGGCGGGCCACCAGCTCGGCAGGAGTGCCCTGGTCGAGCACCCGGCCCTCACGCATCGCGATGACGTGCTCGCAGAGCAGCTCGGTCTCGTCGAGCTCGTGGGTGACGAGCAGCACGGTCGTGCCGGTGTCCCGCAGCTGAGCGACGGCCGACCAGACCTCGCGGCGGGCCGCGGGGTCCAGCCCTTGGGTGAGCTCGTCGAGGATGACCAGTCGCGGTTTGTTCAGCAGCGCGAGCACCAGGAAGAGCCGCTGCCGCTCGCCGCCGCTCATGCCCGCGAACGGGCTCCTGCGGAGGTGGGCGAGGCCGAACTGCTCGAGGAGCTGGTCGCCCTCGGTGGCACGCGGGCCGGCGAAGAGGGTGACGGCCTCGCCGACGCGGAGGCGGTCGGGCAGCCCCGCACTCTGCAGCTGGCTGCCGATCTGCGGTCGCAACCGGTCCGCGTCCTTCACCGGGTCCAGACCAAGGACCCGGACCTCGCCGGAGTCGGCCCTGCGCAACCCTTGGAGGATCTCGACGGTCGTGGTCTTCCCGGCCCCGTTCGCGCCGATCAGACCGACGACCTGGCCGGCCCGGACCTCCAGGTCGAGATGGTCGACGACCGTCCGTCCGTCGTACGCCTTGATGAGCCCGCGGACAGCGACCACCCGGTCCGCTCGGGGATGGATCTCGGTAGTTGACATGCTCCGATTCGACCGGACGCGACCCTCTCCGCGCATCCGCCTGGGGTCAGAACCTTCCCTCTGTCCGTGGTCAGATCGGCTCCTGGAGCTCCTTGATGAGGGGGCCGACCAGCTGCTCGATCCGGGCGTGCGTGAGGGCCCGGTTGCGCACGGCGGCGAGGCGGCGGTTCCGGACGAACATCACTCGGGCCAGGCGGCGTGACTGGGTCTGTGCGGCCTCCACTCGGGAGCGGCGCCGGCGTTCGTACAGCTTGAGCGCGTTGGGGAGGTACGTCGCGTCGGTGCGGCTCAGCTCGTCGGCCAGGGCGGCGGCGGACTCGAGTGCCATCGACGCGCCGATGCCGGCGGTCGGCAGGAAGGCCGCGGCGGCGTCTCCGACCAGCGCCGTACGCCCGCGGACCCAGGCGGGAGCCCGGACGTCCGCCATCGGCCACAGGAAGAGCGGCTCGGTGTCGCTCGGCAGGTCGGCCGTGTACTCCGCCACGGGCACCCGGAACCGCTCGAGCAGCGCCGACAGCCGGTCGGTGCGCCCGTGCGGGTGGTCCGGCCTGAGGACGTCGACCGGTGCGCCGAGGATCACGCAGACCCGGTCGCGGCAGGGGTAGGTGCCCAGGAAGCTCCCGGCACCCCAGTGCTCGGTGGTCTCGGTCCCGGCCACCAGGCGCCGGTCCGCCCACCAGACGTAGCACCCCCACCCGGTGTCACGGTCGGGCACGCGACCGAGGAGAAGGTCGCGGATCCGGGAGTGGATCCCGTCGGTGCCCACCACCAGGTCGAACGTCGCGGTCGTCCCGTCGTCCAGCTCGACGTCGACCTGGTCCTCGGACTGCTGCAGCCGTTCGACGGTGACGCCCGCTCGGATGTCGGTGTCGCCCAACGGGGCGCGAAGCATCGCGAGGAGGTCGGCTCGGGCGATGATCCCGAGGTGCCCGTAGCGGTGGACACTCGCCGGCATCGGTGACGAGGTGAGCTCGTGCCCCGAGCCGCTGCGGGCGACGTAGCTCCCCATCGGCTCGCTGCGGGCGACGAACTCGTCGTGGATCCCCAGCGCGTGGAAGACCCGGGTGCCGTGGGGCCAGAGCGCCAGCCCGTACCCGTCGTCGGCGTCGGGGGCACGTCTGTCGATCACGACGGGGGAGTGGCCCTGGCGCTGGAGCAGGTTCGCGAGGGCGAGCCCGCTGATGCCCGCCCCGGAGATGAGGGTCCGCACGAGTCCGCTCCTTCAGTCGATGGACCGGCGGCGTCGGGAGGCGTGCGCGGAGGCGATCACCACCGCCGCCACCACGGCGTGCAGGGACAGCAACGTGCCGGTCGCGGCCGTGGTGGTGGCCGACAGGGGGCCCAGGAGCGACACCAGGGTCACCACGGCGGCCAGCCCCGTCCAGAGCCGCAGCGCCCGCGACGTCGAGCGTTCCAGGAGGCGCAGGGCCGTGAGCCCCACGAGCGCACTCGCCCCGGCGACCAGGGCGACCGCCGCACCCCCGATCTCCTGCACCTCGCCGCCGCGCTCGACGGCCGGCTCCACGCCCGCCAGCCGCGCGGAGCCCCAGGTGACCAGCGCACACACCACCGCCGCGACGACTCCGCCGAGGTCCGCCGACCAAGGCGGGCCGACCCTCGACGGGTTCCGGGTGTTCTGATCGGTGCTCGACATCCGTGCCTCCGTCCCTCTCGTCCACTACGATCGTTGTATACGCTAGGTACGACGATCGTAGTAGTCAAGGGGACAGCCATGGACCGACGCGAGGCCATCGCTGCCGCCGCGGTGGAGCTGGTCGCCGAGGGCGGGAGCCATGCGCTGACCCACCGCCGGATCGACCGCCGGCTCGGCGTGCCCGAGGGCACCACCTCCAACTACGCCCCCAACCGCCGAGCCCTGGTGCGCATGGTCATCGAGCGCGTCGCGGCGATCGCGGACCTTCGGGGCGGGGACCCTCCGCCGCCGGCGACGGTCTCCGAGGCCGTCGCCCAGCTCGTCGCGGCGTTCGAGACCACCGTCGCCCGCGGCACGGACACCCGGGCTCGGATGGCGCTGTCCATCGACACGCTCCAGGACCCGGAGCTGCACGAGCTGCTCACCACCGCGTCGCCCGTGCGACTGAAGCTGCTCGACGAGGCGAGCCGGATGCTGACCAGCCTCGGCGTACCGGATCCCGACGCGCGAGCCGTCGACTTCATCGGCATCATGAACGGGCTGCTCTACGACCGGCTCGTCGGCAACGGCGTCCGCGGGACCCGCGTCGACGCGGCGAACCTGCTGCGAGCCTGGCTGGTCGGAGTGGGCGCCCGACCATGAGAAGGGAAGGAGTCGAAGCTCCTTCCGTTCTCAACGTATAGCGCACCAGGGGGCTTGCGGCAAGACCCTGGTCAGCCCGCAGAATCGCCGATCGTAGCCCCGCCACTGCCCGATCGGAGCCCAGAACTTGACGCCCCTGACGACCAAGGCGTTCGACCTTCCCGACCACCTCGCGGCGAAGGCCGACGCGGCGCTGATCGGCCAGGACGAGCAGCACTTCGCAGCCATCGCGAGGACCCTGGAGGAGTCGATCGCCGAGCTGTCCGACCGGCTGGACGCCGTGCGCAGGGAGCCCGGCGGCACCGGCCAGGAGGCGATGGACCGGGACCTGGAGGTCCACCGGCTGAGCGCCCGGCTGCGGACCCTCCGGCGGTTCGGCCTGGACCTCTGTCTGGGCCACATGGTCGGTGCGGACGGCCGTGAGCCGTCGTACGTCGGACGGCTCGGCCTCACCGACAACGAAGGCAACCGGCTCCTGCTCGACTGGCGTTCCCCGGCTGCCGAGCCGTTCTTCGGTGCCACCCACGCCAACCCGATGGGGCTGGCGAGCCGTCGCAGGTACCGCTGGACCCGGGGCCGGGTCAGCGACTACTGGGACGAGGTGTTCACCACGGACGGGTTCACCGGGCACGCCGCCGCGCTCGACGACCAGTCGGCGTTCATCGCCAGCCTCGGCAGCAGCAGGTCGCCCCGGATGCGAGACGTGCTGGGAACCATCCAGGCCGACCAGGACGCGATCATCCGAGCGGGATCTCGCGGCGCGCTCGTCGTGGCCGGCGGTCCCGGCACCGGGAAGACCGTCGTGGCGCTGCACCGGACCGCCTACCTGCTGTACTCCGACCCGCGGCTGGGGCACCGCCGTGGCGGCGTGCTGTTCGTCGGTCCGCACCAGCCCTACCTGGCGTACGTCGCCGACGTGCTGCCCAGCCTCGGGGAGGAGGGCGTGCAGAGCTGCACGCTCCGTGACCTCGTGCCCGAGGGCGCCGCGGTGGGCGTCGAGAGCGACCCCGACGTGGCGCGCCTGAAGTCGTCGGCGGAGATGGTGGGGGCGATCGAGCCGGCCGTCGCTCTCTACGAGGAACCTCCCACCGAGGGGATGGACGTGGAGACGCCGTGGGGCGACATCTGGCTCAGCGCCGCCGACTGGGCCGAGGCGTTCGAATTCCCGGAAGCAGGCACGCCGCACAACGAGGCGCGCGGCCAGGTGTGGGACGAGCTGCTCACGATCCTGGTGGACAAGTACGACGACGACGTCACGCCGGAGCTGCTCCGCCGAGCCCTCCGGCGAAACGCCGGGCTGGTCGACACGTTCAACCGGGCTTGGCCGCTGCTCGAGCACACCGACCTCGTCGGGGATCTCTGGTCGGTGCCGGCGTACCTCCGGAGGTGCGCGCCGTGGCTCACCCCGGAGGAGGTTGGCAAGCTCCGGCGGAAGGTGCCCGATGCCTGGACGGCCGCGGACCTGCCGCTCCTGGATGCGGCGCGTCGGCGGCTCGGCGACCCGGAGGCGGCCCGACTGCGGCGTCGGCGTGAGGCCTCCCTCGCCGCCGAGCGCGAGGAGATGAACCGGGTCGTCGACCACCTCGTCGCCACCGACGACTCCGAGATGAAGGTGATGTCGATGCTGAGGGGGGAGGACCTCCGGGGCAGCCTCGTGGACGACGGCGCGCTGCCCGCCATCGAACCCGACCGGCTCGCCGGCCCGTTCGCGCACGTCGTCGTCGACGAGGCCCAGGAGCTGACCGACGCGGAGTGGCGGATGCTGCTCGACCGCTGCCCGTCCCGGAGCCTCACCATCGTCGGGGACCGAGCCCAGGCGCGGCACGGGTTCACGGAGTCGTGGGAGGAGCGGCTCGAGCGCGTCGGACTCGACACCGTCGAGCTCGCCTCGCTGACGATCAACTACCGGACGCCGGCGGAGGTCATGGCCGAGGCCGAGCCGGTCATCCGGGCGCTCCTCCCGGACGCCAACGTGCCGACGTCCATCCGCAGCAGCGGGGTCCCCGTCGTGCACGGGTCCGTGGCGCAGCTGGGCTCGATCCTCGACTCCTGGCTCGCCGAGCATGCGGAGGGGACCGCGTGCGTCATCGGCGTCGAGGCTGACACGCTTCCGGTCAGGTCCCGCGTCCGGGCGCTGACCCCGGAGCTGGTGAAGGGACTCGAGTTCGACCTGGTCGTCCTCGTCGACCCCGACACCTTCGGCGACGGCATCGAAGGAGCCGTCGACCGGTACGTGGCGATGACCCGCGCGACGGAGCGGCTCGTCGTCCTCAGGAGCTCGTGAGTCGACTCGGACGCGCGGGACCTTCCGGTCCCACGTCGCGACCTCCGTCCCGATGTTGGTCACAGATCGGTGAACTGCTGGCATTCGGGTCCGCGGAGGCGCCGCTGGCACGCACACTTCGGGCGTGAGGTCGTGGGGGATCGCTCTGGGAGCCGTGCTGGTCGGCTCGGGCGCGTGGCTGTGGGGCGCCCCGGGTGACGCCGAGGCGGCCAGGGCCGAGAGCTGCCGCACGATCCACGCGGCCGCCGAGGAGCGTCGGGCGGTCGTCGGTCAGCAGGAGCGCCCCAGGATCGCCGTCGTCGGCGACTCCTACTCCCAGGGCAGCGGTCTCGTGGACCCCGCCGACTCCTGGCCGTCCCGGCTCGAGGGCACGGTCGTCGTGGACGGGTTCGGGGGCTCCGGGTTCACCGTCCAGGCAAGCCCCTGCAAGGACGTCGCCTTTCCGTTGCGGGTCGACCGGGCGCTGGCCACCGAGCCGGACCTCGTGGTGGTGCAGGGCGGGCTCAACGACCACGACGTCAGCGCGGCCGCCGTACGCGCCGCCGCTGAGGAGACCCTGCGCCGGCTCGAGGGGCACCGGGTCGTCGTCGTGGGGCCGCCCCCGGCGCCGCGGCGGCTGGCCGGCGCCGCCCGGGTGGACGCCGTGCTCCAGCAGGTCGCCGCGGCCGAGGACGTGCCCTACATCAGGACGTACGACTGGGAGCTCGACTACCTCCCCGACCGGCTGCACCTGACGCCCGGCGGCCACGAGGCGTTCGGTGACGCGGTCCGTGAACGGATCGACGAGCTGCTCGAACGCTAGATCCCGAGGCCGGCGCCGCTGAGCCGCGCGACGTCCTCCGGTGCGCCGTCGAGCTCGACCTCTGCCTGTGCCTTGCGGCCGAAGAGGTACAGCGTGACCTCCGACGGCAACCCGCGGACGGTCACCGACGAGGAGGACGGCCACAGGGTGACCCGGTCGCCGGTGTCGCTGCGCTCGGCCACGACCCCGACCCCGGCGCCGGACTTGGCGACGAGCCCGCGGCCCGTGTGGCCGGCCGCCTTCCAGATCGCGTCCTCGGTGCGGCGGGGGAGCGAGCGCGGCTGCCACTGCGGCTGCGCGCGGCGGATGTCCTCGTGGTGCACGAAGAACTCCAGCACGTTGAGCATCGCGCCGAGCTTCGGCACCGCGAACGGCGACCAGACCGGCGGCCCGTTGCGCAGCCGCTGGACGAGGTCGGGGAACTCCTGCCGACCCGTCCGCCGGCTCGCCCGGTCGACGAGACCACGCAGGGGCCGGACCACGATGCCGACCGAGGCCAGGCTGCCCTCCCGGACCAGCAGGTGCACGACGAGGTCGCGGACGGTCCACTCCCCGCAGAGCGTGGGGGCGTCCGGGCCGACCTGCTCGGCCACGGCGCAGAGGTCGGTCCGTTCGGAGGCGGCGAAGGAGCTCACCGGCCGATCCTACGGAGCGCGGGCGAACGCTGGGCGCTGGCCGGCGGCCGTAGGCTGTTCCGGGCGGTCGCCGCCCCAGACACCACCGACCGAGGCCCACCTGTCGAGGAGAGATGTGACCGCAGCAACCCGAGGTGTCCACGAACGCGGCACCCTCCGGGACGGGTTCACGGTCCTCGGCGTCGCGGTCAAGCGGGAACCGTGGGTCTTCACCATCTCCACCGTGGGCGCCATCCTCTTCGGTGCGCTCACGGTCGCCGACGCCTGGGTGCTCGGCTGGTCGGCCGACCACGTCGTCCTGCCCGCCTTCGAGACCGGTGTCGCCGCGACCGGCGCGCTGGTGACCGCCGGCGCCCTCTTCGTCGGGGTGGCGATCGTCCGTGGCGTCAGCATCGTGGCCCGCCGCTGGGGCGCCGGCATCATGCAGTACCGCATGCAGGCCCACGACCGCCGCGAGGTCACCCGCCAGTACCTCCGGCTGCCGCTCGCGTGGCACCAGCGCCACCCCACCGGGCAGCTGCTCTCCAACGCCAACTCCGACGTCGAGGCGGCCTGGGCGCCGATCGCGCCCCTGCCGATGGCGGTCGGGACCGTCGCGATGATGGTGATCGCGGTCGCCCAGATGCTCCTCACGGACCTGGTCCTCGCCGCCGTCGGGCTCATGGTCTTCCCACTCGTCATCGTGAGCAACCTGGTCTTCCAGCGGTTCCAGTCGCCGCTGATGACGCGGGTGCAGGCGTTGCGGGCAGAGCTCAGCGAGATCGCCCACGAGTCGTTCGACGGCGCGCTCGTCGTCAAGTCGCTCGGCCGGGAGACCGAGGAGACCCAGCGGTTCGCCGCGAAGGCCTACACGCTGCGGGACACCACGATCAAGGCGGGCGTGGTGCGCGCCGTGTTCGACCCGGTGCTCGAGGCGCTGCCCAGCCTCGGTGTGCTGTGCGTCCTCCTCGTCGGTGCCTACCGCGTCCAGTCCGGCGGCACCGAGCCCGGAGACGTCGTCAGCATCGCCTACCTGCTCATGGTCGTCGCGTTCCCGATCCGCTCGCTCGGGTGGCTGCTCGGCGAGTTCCCGCGGAGCGTCGTCGGCTTCCAACGCGTCCGCGCGGTGCTCGGCGAGACCGGTGAGATGCGCTACGGCGACGCGTCGCTCCCGCGCGCCGGCGGCGGCGCGCGGCTCGAGGTCTCCCACGTCGGTTTCGGGTACGACGCCGCGCAGCCGGTCCTCGACGACATCACGTTCTCCGTGGAGCCGGGCCGGACCGTCGCCGTGGTCGGCGCGACCGCCTCCGGGAAGAGCACGCTGGCCACCTTGCTGTTCCGGCTCGTCGACCCCGACCGGGGTCGGATCCGCCTCGACGGCGCGGACCTGCGCGACCTCGCGGCCGGTCAGCTGCCAGGCCAGGCGGCGCTCGTGCCGCAGCAGGCGTTCCTGTTCGACGACACGGTGCGCGGCAACGTCACCCTGGGCGCGGCGGTTTCCGACGACGAGGTGTGGCAGGCGCTCCGCACCGCACAGGCCGAGCGGTTCGTCTCCGAGCTCCCCGGGGGGCTGGACGCCAGGCTGGGGGAGCGGGGCACGACGCTGTCCGGTGGTCAGCGGCAGCGGCTCTCGCTCGCCCGGGCTCTCGTACGCCGCCCGCGGCTGCTGGTCATGGACGACGCCACGTCGGCGGTCGATCCGGAGGTGGAGGCCCGGATCCTCGCTGCGCTGCGGCAGGACGCGTCCGGGTCGACGGTCGTGGTGGTGGCCTACCGCAAGGCGACGATCGGGCTGGCCGACGAGGTCGTGTTCGTGGCGGACGGCCGGGTCGCGGACCAGGGGCCGCACCACGAGCTCCTGGCCCGCAACGCCGACTACGCCGACCTCGTCAACGCCTACGAGCTCGAGCCGCACGGCGAGGAGCCCGAGGACGCGAGCGCTGTGGAGGCCGACCGGGTGGTGGGCGCGTGAGCACCGCCACGACCACGACCTCGGCCAGCGAGGTCCTCAGCGGCGAGAGCGCCTCGGCCGGCAAGGTCCTCCGCCGGGGCGTCGAGCTGTCGCCGGAGCTGGTGGCGGGGCTGTGGGTGACGATCTTCCTCGCGGTCGTCGCCACCGCGGGCCGGGTGCTCGTGCCCATCGCGATCCAGCAGGGCGTCGACAACGGGATCAACGGCCCCGACGGTCCGCGGACGTCGTACGTCCTCGGCATGGTCGCGCTCACCGCGCTCGGGGTGGTGCTCACGGGCGTCGCGTCGTCGCTCATGACCGCGCGGCTCTTCCGCGCCGCCGAGACCGGCCTGGCGACGCTGCGGATCAAGGCGTTCCGCCACGTGCACGACCTGCCGGTCCTCACCCAGAACACCGAGCGGCGCGGCGCCCTCGTCGCCCGGGTCACCAGCGACGTCGACCAGGTCTCACAGTTCCTCGTCTTCGGCGGTGTCATCGCGATCGTCAGCGTCGGGCAGATCGCGGTCGCGACCGTCGTCATGGCCGTCTACAGCTGGCAGCTGACGCTGGTGGTCTGGCTCTGCTTCCTGCCTCTCTTCCTCAGCCTGCGCTACTTCCAGCGTCGGCTCTCGGAGGCCTATGCCACCGTGCGCCGCCAGATCGGCCACCTCCTCTCGGCCGTCTCGGAGCCGGTGGTCGGCGCGGCGGTGGTGCGCAGCTACGGCGTGGAGGCGCGGACCCAGGCGCGCATCGACGACGCGGTGGAGCGGCACCTGCAGGCCAGCAGCCGCGCCCAGGGGCTCACCGCGTTCTCGTTCTCCCTGGGCGGGATCTCGGCGGGGCTGGCGAACGCGGGGGTCATCGTCGTCGGCGTTCTCCTCGGCGTCGACGGGCAGCTGAGTGCCGGGACGATCCTCGCCTTCGCGTTCCTCGTCACGCTCTTCGTGGGACCGGTCCAGATGGGCACCCAGGTCCTGACCGACGCACAGAACGCCTTCGCCGGCTGGCGCCGCGTCATCGGGATCCTCGACACCACCGCCGACGTCACCGACCCCGGCGAGGGCGGCACGCCGCTGCCGGCGGGGACGCTCGGTGTCGAGTTCGACGGCGTCGGCTACGCCTATCCGGGCGGCCGTCCGGTGCTCCACGACGTCCACCTCACGTTCGCGCCGAGCGCGCGGGTGGCCGTCGTCGGGGAGACCGGCTCCGGCAAGACGACGCTGGCGAAGCTGCTCACCCGGCTCATGGACCCGACGACGGGCTCCGTCCGGGTCGGTGGCGTCGACCTGCGGGAGGTTCCCTTCGCGTCGCTGCGCAGCCGGGTCGTGCTGGTGCCCCAGGAGGGGTTCCTCTTCGACGCGACGATGCGGGCCAACCTCGCCTACGGCCGGCTCGACGCGACCGACGCGGAGCTGCTCGAGGCGGTCGACAGCCTGGGGCTCCGCGACTGGCTCGACGGGCTCCCGCTGGGGCTCGACACCCGGGTCGGACAGCGTGGCGAGTCGATGTCGGCGGGCGAGCGGCAGCTCGTGGCGCTGGTGCGCGCCCAGCTCGCCGACCCCGACGTGCTCGTCCTCGACGAGGCGACCAGCGCGGTCGACCCCGCTCTGGAGATGCGGATCTCCGCCGCGCTGGACCGGCTCACCTCCGGCCGGACCTCGGTGACGATCGCACACCGGATGTCGACGGCCGAGCGGGCCGACCTCGTGGTCGTCGTCGACGCGGGGCGGATCGTCCAGCTCGGCCGGCACCACGACCTCGTCGCGGAGGGTGGGGTCTACGGCCGCCTGCATGCGTCGTGGGTCGCCCAGAACGCGGTGCACCACGGTGCGGGATGATCGACGAGTGAGCTCCCTCGACCCCGCCATCGCCGGCCGGCTGAAGCGCGACGCCCAAGGGCTGGTGCCCGCCGTGGTCCAGCAGCACGACACCGGGGAGGTCCTCATGGTCGGCTGGATGGACGACGAGGCGCTGCACCGCACCCTGGCCTCCGGCCGCACGACGTTCTGGAGCCGCTCCCGGCAGGAGTACTGGGTCAAGGGCGAGACCTCCGGCCACCGGCAGCACGTGCAGCAGGTGCGGCTCGACTGCGACGGCGACACGCTGCTCGTGACCGTCGACCAGGAGGGGCCTGCCTGCCACACCGGCGCGCGCACCTGCTTCGACGACGGGTTGCTCCCCGGTGGCTGACCGGCCCCGCCGGCGTACGACGTTCGGCCCCACGCTCCTGCTCGGCCTCGGCGGTGCCGCCCTCGGGCTGGCGGGGGCGGCGCAGCCCTGGGCGGAGGCGACGACCCGGACCCCGGCGTTGCGCACCGTCACGGCCGACGGCACGGACGTCGCCGCCCTCGTCCTCCCGCTCGCCCTGGTCTCCCTCGCGGCGTGGGGGACGGTGCTCGTGCTCCGGGCCCGGGGAAGGAGGGTCGTCTCCCTGCTCGGGTTCGCCGCCTCGCTCGGCGCCGCGGTCACCGTTGCGGCGACCGCCTCCTCGGCCACCGGGACCGCCGCCCGGCTGCTCGGCGACGTCCCGACCACGTCCACCTCGGCGACGGCCTGGCCCTACGTCGCCGGTGTCGGCGCCCTGCTCTCGGCCGTCGCCTTCGTCGGTGCGCTGGTCAAGGCCCCGACCTGGCCCGAGATGAGCGCGAGGTACGACGCCCCCGCCGCCGGCTCGGCCGCGGCGGGACGGCCGTCGGAGGAGCTCACCGACGCCGAGCTCTGGAACGCGCTCGACGAGGGTCGCGACCCCACCGCCTGACCCGAGGGTGCGACGACTGGGCGCCGCCGTCGGGAGCTACCTCTAGGATGGTGGCGTACCGCACCGATCTCGAGGAGAGAGCCGCACATGAGCGCGAATCACGGGAGCACCCCGGCCGCCTGGATCGCCGTCGCGATTGTTCTCGCCGCGTTCATCGTCGGCGGAGTCGGCCTGATCTTCGAGAGCATGCTCGTCTTCTGGATCGGCGTTGCCCTCGCCCCGATCGGCGGCATCGTCGGCCTGGTGCTGTCGAAGACGAAGCTCGGGAACGACGTCCATCTGGACCCGGTGCAGCGCTGACCACGCGGACCGACACCACGGTCGCAGCCGAGCCCCGGATCCGCCGCGTCACGCCGCCCCTGCTCGTGGCCGGCGGGGTCCTCCTGGCGAGCATCGCCCTCCACCTGCGCGACCCGCACGACTCCGGCTCCTGGGGGTTCTGCCCGTGGCTGGTCATCACCGGGACCCACTGCCCCGGCTGCGGCGGGCTCCGCGCGGTCAACGACCTGACACGCGGCGACCTCGCCGCCGCCGCGTCGAGCAACCTCCTCTTCGTCTCCTCGATCCCGGTGCTCGCGCTGCTGTGGGTGCGCTCGTTCGCCCAGCGCTGGCAGGGAGTACGCCGGCCGCTGCCGCAGCCGGCCGCCGGCGTGGCGGCCGCCGTCGTCGCCGCGCTCGTCGTGGTGTTCTGGGTGGTCCGCAACCTCCCCTTCGCCGCCGCGCTCGCTCCCTGAACCTCGGCAGTCCGACGGCTGGAGCGCCGTGAGAGGCTGGCCCCGTCCTCGTGCGCAGCGTCGCGCCACCACCCCAGCACGTCGAAAGGCACAGCGATGACCGTCCTCGACGAGATCATCGAGGGCGTCCGGGCGGACCTCGCCGAGCGTGAGGCGACCACGTCCCTCGACCAGCTCCGGGAAGCCGTCGAGCGGACCGCCCCCGCAATCGACCCGCTGCCCGCGCTGCTCGCCCCGCCGGTGAGCGTCATCGCCGAAGTCAAGCGGCGCAGCCCGAGCAAGGGCGACCTCGCCACGATCCGGGACCCCGCCGAGCTCGCGGCCCGCTACGCGGCCGGCGGCGCCGCAGTCATCAGCGTCCTCACCGAGCAGCGTCGCTTCGGCGGGACCCTGCAGGACCTCCGCGACGTCCGGGCCCGCGTCAAGGTCCCCGTGCTGCGCAAGGACTTCGTGGTCACGCGCTACCAGCTCTGGGAGGCGCGAGCGGCCGGCGCGGACCTGGTCCTGCTCATCGTCGCGGCACTCGACCAGCCGCTGCTGGAGGAGCTCCACGCCCAGGCGGTCGCACTCGGGATGACACCGCTCGTCGAGGTCCACGACGAGGCCGAGGTGGGCAGGGCGCTCACGGCCGGCGCCGCCGTCGTCGGCGTCAACGCCCGGAACCTCAAGACCCTCGAGGTCGACCGGGACACGTTCGCGCGCGTCGCCCCGGCGATCCCCGAGGGCGTCGTCCGCGTCGCGGAGTCCGGCGTCCGGGGTCCGGGGGACGTCACCGCCGTCGTCGGCCGGGGCGCCCACGCCGTCCTCGTCGGCGAGGCGCTCGTGACCGGCGAGGACCCCGAGCGGGCGGTCGCCGGGCTCGTCGCCGCCGGCGCCCCGACCGCTGAGGGGGCCCGATGACCCCCTCGCCGTACGCCCCCGACGCCACCGGCCACTTCGGCGACTTCGGCGGCCGGTTCATGCCGGAGGCGCTGGTCGCCGCCCTCGACGAGCTCACCGAGGCCTGGCAGGACGCGATGGCCGACCCGGCGTTCACGACCGAGCTCGACCGCATGATGCGGGAGTACGCCGGCACGCCGAGCCGGCTCTACGAGGCCACCCGGTTGTCCGAGCTCGCCGGCGCCCGGATCCTGCTCAAGCGCGAGGACCTCAACCACACCGGCGCGCACAAGATCCGCAACGTCCTCGGTCAGGCGCTCCTGACCAAGCGGATGGGCAAGACCCGGGTCATCGCCGAGACCGGTGCCGGCCAGCACGGTGTCGCCTCGGCGACCGCGGCGGCGTACCTCGACCTCCAGTGCGTCGTCTACATGGGCGAGGTGGACACCCAGCGGCAGGCCCTCAACGTCGCACGCATGAAGCTCCTCGGCGCCGACGTGGTCCCGGTGACCAGCGGGTCGCGCACCCTGAAGGACGCCATCAACGAGGCGCTGCGGGACTGGGTCGCCAGCGTGGATCACACGGCGTACCTCTTCGGCACCGCCGCGGGACCGCACCCGTTCCCCTCGCTGGTCCGCTCGTTCGTGCGCGGCATCGGCGACGAGGCCCGCGCTCAGTGCCTCGAGATCACCGGCGGCCTCCCGGACGCGGTCACCGCCTGCGTCGGGGGCGGCTCCAACGCGATCGGGCTGTTCGCGGCGTTCGTCGACGACCCGGAGGTGCGGATCGTCGGGTTCGAGGCGGCCGGCGACGGCGTGGAGACCAGCCGGCACGCCGCCACGATCCATGCCGGCGAGGTCGGCGTCCTCCACGGCGCCCGCACCTACGTCCTGCAGGACGCCGACGGCCAGACGCTGGAGTCGCACTCGATCTCCGCGGGGCTCGACTACCCCGGGGTGGGCCCCGAGCACGCGCACCTCGCCGCGACCGGCCGGGCGACGTACCTCCCGGTGACCGACGCCGAGGCGATGGAGGCGTTCTCGCTCCTCGCCCGGACCGAGGGGATCATCCCGGCGATCGAGTCCGCGCACGCGGTCGCCGGCACCATGCGGCTGGCGAAGGAGATGCCGGGCGCGACGATCCTCTGCAACCTCTCCGGCCGGGGCGACAAGGACATGGGCACCGCGATGGAGTGGTTCGGGCTCGGCGAGGACAGGGGCGAGCTCCTCGCCGACGACGCGACGGAGGAGCCACGATGAGCGCTCTCGCAGCGGCGTTCGGCCGGGCGAAGGAGGAGGGGCGCGCCGCGCTGGTCGGCTACCTCCCCGCCGGGTTCCCCACGGTGGACGGCTCGGTCGAGGCGATGCGGGCCATGGTCGAGGCCGGCTGCGACGTCATCGAGGTCGGGCTGCCCTACTCCGACCCCGTCATGGACGGCCCCACGATCCAGGCGGCCGCGCTCCGGGCGCTCGAGGCCGGCGTGCGCACCAGCGACGTGCTCGACGTCGTCGAGCAGGTGGCCGCCACCGGCGTCGCGACCGTGGTCATGACCTACTGGAACCCCGTCGAGCGGTACGGCGTGGACCGGTTCGCCACCGACCTCGCCGCCGCCGGCGGTGCGGGGATGATCACGCCGGACCTGACCCCGGACGAGGCCGGCCCCTGGCTCGACGCATCGGCGAAGCACGACCTGGACCGGATCTTCCTGGTCGCGCCCTCGTCGACCGACGCGCGGATCCGCTACACCACCGAGCACTGCAGCGGCTTCGTCTACGCCACCGCGGTCATGGGCGTCACCGGGGCCCGCGCCACCACCAGCGACCTCGCCGAGCCGCTCGTGGCCCGCACCCGCCAGGCGACCGGCCTGCCGGTCGGCGTCGGGCTGGGCGTCTCGAACGGCGACCAGGCGGCGAAGGTGGCCGGGTACGCCGACGGCGTCATCGTGGGGTCCGCGTTCGTCCGGACCGTCCTCGACGCCGGGTCGGACATGGCCGGCGCCACGGACGCGCTCCGCGCGCTGACCGAGGACCTGGCCGCGGGGGTCCGGCGTGGCTGACCGGCGGCGGCTGGCCGTCGCGACCGCCCTGGGATCGACGCTGCTCCTCGCCGCCTGCGGCGGGGACGGCGGGACCGGGAGCGGGGTCGTCACCGACGTGCGCATGGTGGACGACGACGGCCTCCACGGGGCGGCGCTCACCGAGCCCTACACCGTGGGGAAGGCCACCCTCACCGACACCGCCGGGGAGCCGTTCGACGTGCGAGCCGAGCTCGAGGCGCCCCTGACGCTGGTCTTCTTCGGCTACTCCAAGTGCCCGGACATCTGCCAGATCGTCATGGCCGACCTCGCCTCCGCGGTCGCCCGGCTCGACGACGGCCAGGCCGACCAGGTCGCGACCTGGTTCGTCACCACCGACCCGGCCCGCGACGACCCGGCGACGCTCCGCGCCTACCTAGACCGGTTCGACCCGTCGTTCGAGGGGCTGACCGGCCCGCTCCCCGAGGTCGTCGACCTCGCCAGGTCGGTCCACGTGCCGGTCGAGAAGGGGCCGAGGCTGCCCTCGGGCGGCTACGAGGTCACCCACGGCACCCCGATCCTCGGGGTGACCCCCGACGGCACGGTGCCGGTCCTGTGGACCGAGGGCACCTCGGCGGCCAAGCTGGCCGAGGACATCGACACGATCCTCACCGACGGGATCCCGACCAGCGACGAGGCCGGCTGATGCTCCCCCGGATCGTGACACTGTCCATCCCGAGTCCCTCGGACAGCGTCTGGGAGATCGGTCCCATCCCCATCCGCGCGTACGCCCTCTGCATCATCGCCGGCATCGTGGTGGCGGTCTGGCTCGGCGAGCGCCGCTGGGTCGCCCGGGGCGGCAAGCCCGGGCAGATCGGCGACATCGCGGTCTGGGCGGTGCCCTTCGGCATCGTCGGCGGCCGGCTCTACCACGTGATCACCGACCACGGGAAGTACTTCGGCGACGGTCAGGACCCCGTCACCGCCCTCTACATCTGGCAGGGCGGTCTGGGGATCTGGGGCGCGATCGCGCTCGGCGGGGTCGGCGCGTGGATCGGCGCCCGCCGCGCCGGGGTCAAGTTCCTGCCGCTGGCCGACGCGCTCGCGCCCGGGATCGTCCTCGCCCAGGCGGTCGGCCGGTGGGGCAACTGGTTCAACCAGGAGCTGTTCGGCAAGCCGACCGACCTCCCGTGGGCACTCGAGATCCCCGACGAGTCCCGCAGGCCGGACGGCTACGCGCAGTACGACACCTTCCACCCCACCTTCCTCTACGAGTTCATCTGGAACATCGGGGTGGCGGGGCTCGTGATCTGGGCGGACCGGCGGTTCCGGCTCGGCCACGGCCGGGCCTTCGCGCTGTATGTCGCGGGGTACTGCGCGGGGCGCGGGTGGATCGAGTACCTCCGGATCGACCCGGTCGAGGCCGACGACGTGTTCGGGCTCAGGCTCAACGTGTGGACCTCGATCGTGCTGTTCACGCTGGCCGTGGGGTACTTCGTCTGGTCCTCGATCCGTCGCCCGGGGCGCGAGGAGTCCGTGCTGAGGTAGCATCGCAACTCCGCCTGGGCCAACGTCGTCCCGCGCCGCCATTTCACTGCTGGCATTCCCGATGTGCCGGTGAATGCCGACGACGCGAAAGGGTCCGCCATGCAGGCAACGCCTTCGCCCCAAGGGCTCTATGACGGTCTCCACGAGCACGACGCCTGCGGTGTGGCGTTCGTCGCGACGCTGACGGGCGTCCCCAGCCACGACATCGTCACCAAGGCGGTCCAGGCGCTGCGGAACCTCGAGCACCGGGGTGCGGTCGGAGCCGAGCCGGACTCCGGCGACGGCGCCGGAATCCTGCTCCAGGTCCCGGACCGGTTCTTCCGCGAGGTCGTCGACTTCGACCTGCCGGCCCGCCACACCTACGCGGTGGGCACCGCGTTCATCCCGGGGACTCCCGGGGAGGTCGCCAAGGCGCAGGCCCGGATCGAGGAGATCGCGGCGGAGGAGGAGCTGGTGGTCCTCGGGTGGCGCGAGGTGCCGACCGACGCCGCGCTGCTCGGCGTGACCGCGCGCAAGGTCATGCCGTCCTTCGTCCAGCTGTTCGTCCGCTGCAAGGCCGGCCACCTCGGCATGGCGTTGGAGCGACAGGCGTTCGTCCTGCGCAAGCGCGCCGAGCACGAGACCGGGGTCTACTTCCCGTCGCTGTCGTCACGGACGATCGCCTACAAGGGGATGCTCACCACCGACCAGCTCGACAGGTTCTACCCCGACCTGGTCGACGAGCGGGTCGAGTCGGCGGTCGGCGTCGTCCACTCCCGGTTCTCCACCAACACGTTCCCGAGCTGGCCGCTGTCGCACCCGTTCCGGTTCATCGCCCACAACGGCGAGATCAACACCGTCATGGGCAACCGCAACTGGATGCGGGCCCGCGAGGCGCTGCTCGCCAGCGACGTGATCCCGGGCGACCTGGAGCGGCTCTTCCCGATCTGCACCCCCGGCGCCAGCGACTCGGCGTCGTTCGACGAGGTGCTCGAGCTGCTCCACATGGGCGGGCGGACCCTGCCGCACGCGGTGCTCATGATGATCCCGGAGGCGTGGGAGAACCACGCCCAGATGGAGGCTGCGCGCCGGGCGTTCTACGAGTTCCACTCCACGCTGATGGAGCCGTGGGACGGCCCTGCGTGCGTCGTGTTCACCGACGGCACCCAGGTCGGCGCGGTCCTGGACCGCAACGGTCTCCGCCCGAGCCGCTACTGGGTGACCGACGACGGCCTGGTCGTCCTTGCCTCGGAGGTCGGCGTCCTCGACATCGACCCTGCCACCGTCGTACGCAAGGGGCGGCTCCAGCCGGGCCGGATGTTCCTCGTCGACACCGACGAGCACCGGATCATCGAGGACGAGGAGATCAAGGGGAAGCTCGCCGCCGAGCACCCGTACGACGAGTGGCTGCACGCCGGGCTGATCCGGCTGGACCAGCTCGCGGACCGCGAGCACGTCGTCCACACGCACGCGTCGGTGACCCGGCGGCAGCAGGTCTTCGGCTACACCGAGGAGGAGAAGCGTGTCCTGCTCTCCCCGATGGCGAAGACCGGATACGAGCCGATCGGGTCGATGGGCACCGACACACCGATCGCCGCGCTGTCGGAGCGGCCTCGGCTCCTCTTCGACTACTTCAGCCAATTGTTCGCGCAGGTGACGAACCCGCCGCTCGACGCGATCCGCGAGGAGCTGGTCACCTCCCTCTACGGGTCGATCGGACCGGAGGGCAACCTGCTCCAGCCCACCCCGCACTCGTGCCGCCAGGTGGTGCTGCCGTTCCCCGTCATCGACAACGACGAGCTGGCGAAGATCCGTCACATCAACCGCGACGGCGACATGCCGGGTTTCATCACGCACGTCGCCCGCGGTCTCTACGAGGTGGTCGGCGGAGGGGCGGCCCTGGAGGCCCGGATCGACGAGATCTGTCGTGAGGTGTCGGAGGCGATCGGCTCCGGGGCCCGCGTCATCGTGCTCTCCGACCGGCACTCCACGGCCGAGCTGGCGCCGATCCCGTCGCTGCTGCTCACCGCCGCGGTCCACCACCACCTCGTCCGGGAGAAGACGCGCACGCAGGTGGGGCTGCTCGTGGAGGCCGGCGACGTCCGCGAGGTCCACCACGTCGCCCTGCTCATCGGGTACGGCGCCGCCGCGGTCAACCCCTACCTGGCGATGGAGACCGTCGAGGACCTGGCCCGGGACGGCTACTTCGTCGACGTCGACCCGACGCTCGCCGTGAAGAACCTCGTGAGGGGGCTCGGCAAGGGCGTCCTCAAGGTGATGAGCAAGATGGGGGTCTCGACAGTCGCGTCGTACACCGGCGCCCAGATCTTCGAAGCCGTCGGGCTCTCGCAGGAGCTGGTCGACCGGTACTTCACCGGGACCGTCAGCAAGCTCGGCGGGATCGGCCTCGACGTGGTCGCCGAGGAGGTCGCCCGCCGGCACGCGAAGGCCTACCCGGCGGACGGGATCCCCCAGGCGCACCGGACCCTCGAGGTGGGCGGGGAGTACCAGTGGCGCCGCGAGGGCGAGCACCACCTCTTCGACCCCGAGACGGTGTTCCGCCTCCAGCACGCGACCCGCACCGGACGCTACGACGTCTTCAAGCAGTACACCTCCCGCGTCGACGATCAGGCTCAGCGGCTCATGACCCTGCGCGGGCTCTTCCGGTTCAAGGACGCCGGCGCGACCGGCCGGGCGCCGGTCCGGATCGAGGAGGTCGAGCCGGTCTCCGAGATCGTCAAGCGGTTCTCCACCGGGGCGATGTCCTACGGCTCGATCAGCCAGGAGGCGCACGAGACGCTCGCGGTCGCGATGAACCGGCTCGGCGGCAAGTCCAACACCGGCGAGGGGGGCGAGGACGCCGACCGGCTCCACGACCCGGAGCGGCGCAGCTCGATCAAGCAGGTGGCGTCCGGCCGGTTCGGGGTGACCGCTGAGTACCTCACCAACTCCGACGACATCCAGATCAAGATGGCCCAGGGCGCGAAGCCCGGCGAGGGCGGCCAGCTGCCCGGGCACAAGGTCTACCCGTGGGTGGCCAAGACCCGGTACAGCACGCCGGGCGTCGGGCTCATCTCGCCACCACCGCACCACGACATCTACTCCATCGAGGACCTCGCCCAGCTGATCCACGACCTGAAGAACGCCAACCCCTCGGCGCGGGTCCACGTCAAGCTCGTCGCCGAGGTCGGTGTCGGCACGGTCGCCGCGGGGGTCTCCAAGGCGCACGCCGACGTGGTGCTCATCTCCGGCCACGACGGCGGCACCGGCGCGTCACCGCTGACGTCGCTCAAGCATGCCGGGGGGCCGTGGGAGCTCGGCCTCGCCGAGACCCAGCAGACGCTCCTGCTCAACAGCCTGCGGGACCGGATCGTCGTGCAGTGCGACGGCCAGCTGAAGACCGGCCGGGACGTCGTGATCGCGGCGCTCCTCGGGGCCGAGGAGTTCGGCTTCGCCACGGCGCCGCTCGTGGTCTCCGGTTGCATCATGATGCGGGTCTGCCACCTCGACACCTGCCCGGTGGGCGTGGCCACGCAGAACCCCCTGCTGCGTGAGCGGTTCACCGGGGAGCCCGAGTTCGTCGTGAACTTCTTCGAGTACATCGCCGAGGAGGTGCGCGAGCTCCTCGCCGAGCTCGGCTTCCGCACGCTCGAGGAGGCCGTCGGTCAGGTCGAGGCGCTCGACGTGGAGCGGGCGGTCGACCACTGGAAGGCCTCCGGGCTCGACCTGTCACCGATCCTGCACGTGCCCGAGCTCCCCGACGGGGCGGTACGCCGGCGTACGACCGTCCAGGACCACGGGCTCGACAAGGCGCTCGACAACGAGCTCGTCGCGATCGCCGCGGACGCCCTCGAGCGGGGCGAACCGGTGCGCGCACGGCTGCAGGTGCGCAACGTCAACCGCACGGTGGGAACGATCCTCGGCCACGAGGTCACCAAGCGCTACCGGGGCGCCGGGCTCCCCGACGGCACCATCGACCTCACCTTCACCGGCTCTGCCGGGCAGTCGTTCGGCGCCTTCCTGCCGGCCGGGATCACGTTGCGGCTGGAGGGCGACGCGAACGACTACGTCGGGAAGGGGCTGTCCGGCGGCCGGATCGTCGTGCGCCCGGACCCCGCCGCGACCTTCGACGCCGCGCAGCAGATCATCGCCGGGAACGTCATCGGCTACGGCGCCACGGGCGGGGAGCTGTTCCTCCGGGGGCAGGTCGGGGAGCGGTTCTGCGTCCGGAACTCCGGCGCCACCGCCGTCGTCGAGGGGGTCGGCGACCACGGCTGCGAGTACATGACCGGCGGCCGCGTGGTCGTGCTGGGCGCGACCGGCCGCAACTTCGCGGCCGGCATGTCCGGCGGCTACGCCTTCGTGCTCGACCTCGACGAGCAGCGGGTCAACCCCGAGCTCGTCGAGCTGGGCAAGGTCGAGGGCGTGGCCGCCGAGGAGCTCGAGCAGCTCGTCCGCCGTCACGCCGAGGAGACCGGCTCGACGGTCGCGGAGGAGCTTCTCGCCGACTGGCCGGCCGCGCTGGCCCGGTTCTCCGAGGTCATGCCGAGCGACTACAAGCGGGTGCTGGAGGCGAAGGCGGAGGCGCTCGAAGAGGGGTTGGACGAGGACGAGGCTTCGGCCCGGATCATGGAGGCACTCCATGGGTGAGCGCAGCGAGCACATGGAAGGAGGGGCCCAGCATGGCTGACCCCCGCGGGTTTCTGAAGAACGGTCGCGAGGTGGCGCAGCGGCGCCCGGTGGCGGAGCGGGTGAACGACTGGCAGGAGGTCTACCCCGACAGCATGGGGCGGGCCCACCTGCCGATCATCACGGCCCAGGCCGGCCGTTGCATGGACTGCGGCATCCCGTTCTGCCACCAGGGGTGCCCGTTGGGCAACCTGATCCCCGAGTGGAACGACCTGGTCTGGCGCGACGACTGGTCCGACGCCGTGGAGCGGCTCCACGCGACCAACAACTTCCCGGAGTTCACCGGCCGGCTCTGCCCAGCCCCGTGCGAGACCGCCTGCGTGCTGGGGATCAACCAGGAGCCGGTGACGATCAAGAACGTCGAGGTCGCCATCGCCGACCGCGCCTGGGACTCCGGTCTGGTCCGCCCGCAGCCGCCGGAGTGGCTCTCGGGCCGCACGGTGGCCGTCGTGGGTTCGGGTCCTGCCGGGCTGGCCACGGCCCAGCAGCTGACCCGCGCCGGGCACACGGTCGCGGTCTACGAGCGGGCCGACCAGCCCGGCGGGCTGCTCCGCTACGGCATTCCCGAGTTCAAGATGGAGAAGAAGCACCTCGAGCGGCGCCTCGACCAGATGCGCCGCGAGGGCACGGTGTTCCGCAGTGGTGTCGACGTCGGCAACGACGTCACCGGCCGGCAGCTCGTCGAGCGGTTCGACGCCGTCGTCCTCGCCATCGGCGCCACCCACCCCCGTGACCTGCCGGTCCCCGGGCGCGAGCTGCGTGGGATCCACCAGGCGATGGAGTTCCTCCCGCCGGCCAACCGGGTCGCGCTGGGCGAGACGGTGGAGGACCAGATCACGGCCGCCGGCAAGCACGTCGTGATCATCGGCGGCGGCGACACCGGGGCGGACTGCCTGGGCACCTCGCACCGGCAGGGGGCCGCGTCGGTGACCCAGCTCGAGATCATGGCGCGCCCCGGCGGGGACCGGCCCGGCACCCAGCCCTGGCCGACGTACCCCATGCTCTTCCGGGTCTCCTCGGCCCACGAGGAGGGCGGCGAGCGGGTCTACGCCGTGTCGACCAAGGAGTTCCTCGGCGACGAAGGCGGCAACGTCCGGGCGCTGCGGCTGGTCGAGGTGGACGGCTCGTTCCAGGAGGTGCCGGGCACCGAGCGGGAGCTCCCCGCCGACCTGGTGCTCCTCGCGATGGGGTTCCTGGGACCGGAGCAACGCGGGCTCCTCGAGCAGCTCGAGGTCGAGCTCGACCAGCGCGGCAACGTCGTCCGGGACAGCGGCTACGAGTCGTCGGTCCCCGGCGTCTTCGTCGCCGGTGACGCCGGCCGCGGCCAGTCGCTGATCGTCTGGGCGATCGCCGAGGGACGGGCCGCGGCTGCCGCCGTCGACCGACGGCTCAAGGGGGCAACCTCCTTGCCGGTGCCGATCCCGCCGACGGAGCGCCCGCTGGTCGTCTGACCGTCCGGGCATGCCGCGTCCGCTTGGGCGCGGCGGATAGCGCGCGGCCAATCGGACGCCGCGTGCTTGGAACGATCCAACGATCCGAGTAGGGTCGTGGGCGTGCGTAGAGCCAAGATCGTCTGCACCCTCGGTCCGGCCACCTCGACGCCCGAGCGGATTCGTGCGCTCGTCGAGGCAGGCATGGATGTCGCCCGCCTCAACCTGAGCCACGGCACGTATGAGGACCATGAACGCGTCTACCGGATGGTGCGGGAGGCGTCAGACGCCACCGGCCGGGGTGTCGGGATCTTCGCGGACCTCCAGGGCCCGAAGATCCGCCTCGGCCGGGTGGCCGCGGGGCCCCTCGAGCTGGACGCGGGGCAGGAGTTCACGATCACGACCCGGTCGGTGCCCGGCGACGCGAAGATCGCGAGCACGACCTACGAGGGGCTGCCCGGCGACGTCGCCCCGGGCGACCTGGTGCTGATCGACGACGGCAAGGTCATGCTGCGGGTGCTCTCCGTGGACGGAACCGACGTCCGGACCACCGTGGAGGTCGCCGGTCCGATCAGCAACCACAAGGGGATCAACCTTCCCGGGGTCGCCGTCTCGGTGCCGGCGATGAGCGAGAAGGACAAGGAGGACCTGCGCTGGGCGCTGCGGCTCACCGTCGACATGATCGCGCTCTCGTTCGTCCGCTCGGCCGCCGACGTCGAGGACGTCCGCACGATCATGGGCGAGGAGGGAGTCTTCCTCCCGGTCATCGCGAAGATCGAGAAGCCCCAGGCGATCGACAACATCGGCGACATCGTCGACGCGTTCGACGGGGTGATGGTGGCCCGAGGCGACCTGGGCGTCGAGTGCCCGCTCGAGGACGTCCCGTTCCTCCAGAAGCACGTCATCGAGACCGCCCGCCGGAAGGCGAAGCCGGTCATCGTGGCCACCCAGATGCTCGAGTCGATGATCAGCTCCCCGCGGCCGACCCGCGCGGAGGCCTCCGACGTCGCCAACGCCGTCCTCGACGGCGCCGACGCGGTGATGCTTTCCGGCGAGACCAGCGTGGGGGACTACCCCGTGGAGACGGTCGCGACGATGGCCCGGATCGTCGAGTCGACCGAGGACCACGGCCTCACCCGCATGGCCGCCATCGACTGGCAGCCGCGGACCCGCGGCGGCGTCGTGGCGAAGGCGGCCGCGGAGGTCGCCGAGCGGGTCGGCGCCCGCTACCTCGTGGCGTTCACCCAGTCCGGTGACTCGGCCCGCCGGCTCGCCCGCTACCGGAGCCACATCCCGGTGCTGGCGTTCACCCCGGTGCCGCTGGTCCGCTCGCAGCTGTCGCTGTCGTGGGGGATCGAGACCTTCATCGGGGAGGCCGTCGACCACACCGACGAGATGGTGCGCCAGGTCGACGAGGCGCTGATCGAGATCGGCCGCGTGAACGAGGGCGACCTGGTCGTCATCATCGCCGGCAGCCCGCCCGGCATTCCCGGCTCGACCAACGCGCTCCGCATCCACCGGATGGGGGACGCGATCAACGAGGTCGCGCCGGCGTACCGCCGCAGCTGACCTCATCGTTTCGGGCCGACGACCCGTCAGTGGTGCCGGGCGACAAGAATTCGCCCAGGGTCGATCAGCGTGGCCTTTCAGTCACCACATGACTGAAAGGCCACAGTGATCGGCGGCTTTGCTCGGCGGCCGCTACCGCGCCGTACCTCCCGACCGGCACGAGCGGCGGTTGGACCCAGCACGAGTGACGGCTCGACGTGGGGGCGGTCGGTGTGGCGAGTGCCCCGGGTGGGACTCGAACCCACACTGGATGGTGTTTGAGACCATTTTCTCTGCCGTTGGAATACCGGGGCCAGATCTCGCCAAAGGCTAGCCGATGAGCCACGTGAGCCATGGCACCCCCACGTCCACCGACTGGATCGACTTTGCTTCACCTCCGCCGGTTGCGGTTGAATGGACCCCATCGTGAGAGAGCTGCTGGAGGCCCTGTTCGGGCAGGACAAGGCGGTCGCCAACGCCCGTGCGGCGGCCACCGCGCTGTCGCGACGCCGGGTGGAGCACGACGAGGTGGAGCTCTACCTCGAGTCGCTGCGACCCGGCGCCGACGTGGCGTCGGTCTCACCGGACGCCTGGGGCGGTGCGCCCGCCAGAACCGCTGACTAACCTGTCGGCGTGAGCTCTCCAGAGGCCGCCGAAGGCCGCCCGTCCCGTCGCGTGGTGATCGCGGAGGACGAGGCGCTGATCCGCATGGACCTCGCCGAGATGCTCGCCGAGGAGGGGTACGACGTCGTCGGCCAGGCCGGTGACGGAGAGACCGCGGTCCGACTCGCCGAGGAGCACCGCCCCGACCTGGTCGTCCTCGACGTCAAGATGCCGAAGCTGGACGGCATCGCGGCGGCGCAACGGATCGCCACCCGGCGGATCGCGCCGGTGGTCATCCTGACCGCCTTCAGCCAGCGCGACCTCGTCGAGCGCGCCCGGGACGCCGGAGCGATGGCCTACCTGGTCAAGCCGTTCTCGAAGAACGACCTCATGCCCGCCGTCGAGATGGCGGTCAGCCGGTTCTCCGAGCTCCAGCAGCTCGAGGCGGAGGTCGCCGACCTCTCCGAGCGGCTCGAGACCCGCAAGCTGGTCGACCGGGCCAAGGGGGTCCTCCAGCAGCAGCTCGAGCTCAGCGAGCCCGACGCCTTCCGCTGGATCCAGAAGACCGCGATGGACCTGAGGCTCTCGATGCGCCAGGTGGCGGAGGGGGTCATCTCCCACGGGCCGGGTCTTGCCGGACCGTCTCCTGGCTGAGGGAGCGCGGCCGAAACCCAGGCATACCGCCGCCGAACGGCTTCGCACGGGTCACAACTTCACAACACGCTGGCGTCGACGGGGCCTGTGCATCGCAATCCGGGGTGCGCCGATGCTACGTTCCCCGCCTACAGGGTCGCCCGCAACGTCGGGTGGCGCACCGCATGCAACCCACGGAGGGTCCATGATCCGCACAACTCGGAGCTGGCGCGTAGCGGCAGCGGCTGTCGCCGCCAGCCTCACGCTGGCTTCTTGTGGCAACGGCGACGATGGGAACGACGAGGCCGAGGGTGACGGCGGCGACGGTAGTTCGGAGAGCGGCGAGTTCACGCTCGGCTACGTGCTTCCGGAGACCGGCGACCTCGCCTACCTCGGCCCACCGCAGATCCAGGCGTTGAACTACGCCATCGATCAGATCAACGCAGCCGGCGGCGTCCTCGGCTCGGAGATCCCCGCGCCGGTGGCCGGTGACGAGGCGAACGACGCGTCGATCGCCGCCCAGTCCGCTGACCGCGTGCTGAACGACGGCGTCAGCGCCATCATCGGCGCCGCAGCGTCGGGCATGTCGTTGGCGATCATCGACAAGATCACCGGTGCGGGAGTCGCTCAGTGCTCGGGTTCGAACACCGCTCCGACGTTCACCGACTATGACGACAACGGGCTCTACTTCCGCACTGCGCCCTCCGACGCTTTGCAGGGCCCCATCCTCGCCGACGTCATCGTGGGTGACGGCTACAGCAACGTCGCGATCGTTGCCCGTGCCGACGACTACGGCCAGGGGCTGGCCGACGCGACCGCAGAAGCGCTGGAGAGCGCCGGCGCCACGGTCGTGCTCAACGAGACCTACGACCCCAAGACGACGAACTTCGACGCCACCGTGCAGCAGGTCGTCAGCAGCAAGCCCGACGCAGCCGTGGTGATCGCGTTCGAGGAGGGCAAGCAGATCCTGCAGGGGCTGATCGAGTCGGGGCTAACCCCTGACGAGGGAGTGGGACTGTACGGCGCGGACGGTCTGCGCGCCGACGACCTCGCGGAGCTGGTCAGCCCGAGCAACCCCGGGGTGCTGGCAGGGATGAAGGGCACGGCCCCGGCGTCGGCCGGCAACGATCAGTTCCTCACGGACCTGAAGAAGTTCGCGCCCGACCTGGAGGAGGTGCAGTTCGCGCCGCAGGTGTTCGACTGCGTCAACATCCTCGCCCTGGCGGCTGAGGCTGCCGACTCGTCGGACGCCAACGAGTTCAAGGAGTTCGTCAACGACGTCACCGCCGATGGCGAGAAGTGCACCACGTTCGCGGACTGCAAGGAGCTGCTCGAGGCCGGCGAGGACATCGACTACGACGGTGCCAGTGGACCTCTGGAGTTCACCGAGGCCGGCGAGCCCGGTGAGGCCACCATCGAGGTCTATGGGTTCAACAAGAAGGGTGAGCTGGAGACGCTCGACACTCGGACGTCGGTTCCGCTCGAATCTGACTGATGATCCACGACGAGGGGCCCTGCCGATCCGGCAGGGCCCCTCGTTGCGTGGTCGAAGAGATCGGCGACCACGTGCGCGGCATCGCCGCGAAGCGCGGCCTCAGTCGGTGATGCGGGCCAACGTCCCGAGGTACAGCTCGATCACCTGAGGATCGTGGAGAAGCTCCTGACCGGTGCCGGTGTACGCGTCCCGTCCCTGGTCCAGGACGTAGCCGCGGTCGGCGATCGCCAGGCACTGAGCGGCATTCTGCTCCACCATCAGGATGGAGACGCCCGAGTCGTTGATCCGCTTGACCGACTCGAAGACCGTGTCCTGCATCAGCGGGGAGAGGCCGGCCGACGGCTCGTCCAGCAGGAGCACCTGCGGATCGGTCATCAGCGCGCGGCCCATGGCCACCACCTGACGCTCACCCCCGGAGAGGGAGCCGCACTTCTGGGACCGCCGCTGGGCGAGCAGCGGAAAGAGCTCGGAGACTGCGGCGTACCTGGTGCTGAACTCGTGGGGGCGGAGGTACATGCCCATCTCGAGGTTCTCACCGACGGTGAGGGAGGGGAACACGTTGTTGTTCTGCGGCACGTAGCCGAGCCCGCGCCCGACGAGACGGTGCGCGGGCAGCGACGTGATGTCTTCGCCTCGCAACGTGACCCGGCCGCTGCGCACCGGTACCAGCCCGAAGACCGCCTTGATCAACGTCGACTTGCCCGCGCCGTTCGGGCCGATGATCCCGACCAGCTCCCCGGTGTCCAGGTGCAGGTTGCAGCCGTTGAGGATGTCGACCTCGGGGATGTAGCCGGCGACGAGGTCGTCGGACGTCAGCAGCCGTTCGCTCCGAGCCTCTGGCTCGGTCGTTCGACCCTGCTCTGGGCTGGCGGCACTACTCATCGGTGCCCTCCTCACGATCAGTCGGCCCTTCGATGTCGGCCTTCAACGCCCGAGAAGTGCCGAGATAGGCGTCGATCACCGCGTTGTTGGAGCGGATCGCGTCGGGCGTGCCCTCGGCGATCACCCGTCCCTGGGCGAAGCAGATGACCCAGTCGCTGACGCCCATCACCACGTCCATGTCGTGCTCGACGAGCACGATCGTCATGCCGTCGTCACGCAGTTCTTCGATGTGGCCGAGCAGCGACTGGGTGAGGGCCGGGTTCACTCCCGCCATCGGCTCGTCGAGCATGATCATCGACGGGTTCGACATCAGCGCCCGCGCCATCTCCAGGAGCTTGCGCTGTCCACCGGACATGGTGCCGGCGAACTCGTCGCGCATCCGGGTCAGGTTGAACCGCTCGAGGAGCTCGTCGGCACGGTCGCCGATCTCCCGTTCCTGGCTTTGCCACCCCGGCCGCCACAGAGCCGCCAGGAACCGCTCGCCACGCTGGTCCTGGGCGCCGAGCATGACGTTCTCCCGCGCGGTGAGCCGCATCAACGCCTTGGTCAGCTGGAAGGTGCGGACCATGCCGGCGCGGGAGATCCGGTACGCCGACCGCCCGGTGAGCGAGGTGCCGTCGAAGCTCCAGCTCCCCGTGTCTGGCTTGTCGAAGCCGGAGACGAGGTTGAAGAAGGTGGACTTGCCGGCACCGTTGGGCCCGATCAGCGACGTGATCGTGCCGCGCTGCACCTCGAGGTGGTCCACGTCGACGGCCTGCAGCCCCCCGAAGCGACGACGCACCTCGTCGGCCACCAGCAGCGCATCCGGCTTCCTCGCCCCTGGCTCCGGCGGGACGTCGGCGAGCGCGGCGCGCTGTGGCATGCCGGAGCTCGCGGTCGAGCCGGTCGCGGACCGGTCGATTCGCTCATCGGACATCGAGACGCAGCTCCTTCGTGTCGCCGAGGATCCCCGCGGGCCGGAACGTCATCAGCAGGATCAGACCAAGACCGACGAAGGCGAACCGCGCGGCGCCGATGTCGGCGCCCTGCAGGATGGAGGTGGAGATCACCCCCGAAGCGGTGCCTTCGCGGAGGAAGGCATCCAGGAAGGTGAGGACGAACCAGAACAGGATCGACCCCAGGATCGGACCCATGATCCGGCCGGCGCCGCCGAGGATGACGATCACGTAGAGGTAGAACGTCACCACGGGGTTGTACGTGTCCGGCTGCACCGACTGGACGTTGATCGCGAGCAGCGCCCCCGCGAGCGAGCCCAGCACACCGCCGAGCACCAGGCTCTGCATCTTGTAGCTGAACACGTTCTTCCCGAGGCTGCGGGCTGCCAGCTCGTCCTCCCGCACCGACCGCAGCACCCGTCCCCACGGGCTGTGCACGAGCAGCCAGACGAGGAGCGACGCCAGTGCCACGAGGGACCAGCCGACGACCATGACCCAGAGCGAGCGCGCGTCGAAGGTGACGACACCGACGCCGTAGCTGCCCGGCTCGAACGGGTTCAGGTCGAAGAAGGAGTCGGCGAACTGCCGGAGTCCGAACACCCCGCCGGTGACCGGCTCCGCCGCTCCGGAGCGGTAGAAGTAGCGGAGCACCTCTCCGGCAGCGATCGTCGCGATCGCCAGGTAGTCACCCCGCAGCCGTAGCGTCGGGATGCCGAGGAGGAGTGCCAGGACGACCGCACAGGCGATGCCGACCAGGACGCCGAGCCACAGCGGCCAACCGAAGGTCGCGACGCTGACCGCGACACCGTAGGCGCCGACGAGCATGAACGCCACCTGGCCGAAGTTGAGCAGCCCGGTGTAGCCGAAGTGCACGTTCAGACCGATCGCGGCGAGGGCGTAGATCGCGGCCTCCGGGCCGAACATTCCGCGGGTCGCGGTGCTGAGGATGCTGAGCCAGTCCATGGTTTCGTCGTTCCTATCCCGCGCGCTCTGCTCGGCCGAGGATCCCTTGTGGTCTGACGATCAGCACGAGGATCAACGCCAGCAGCGCCCACGCGTTCTGAAGCTCCAGGGGGAACCAGAGAGTTGACAGCTGCGCGACGAGTCCGACGACGAAGCTGCCGACCATGGCGCCGTACGCGCTGCCGAGCCCGCCCAGGATGACTCCGGCGAACATCAGCAGCAGCAGGTTGAACCCCATGTCCCAGTAGACCGCGGTGGTGAGGCCGTAGAAGACGCCGCCCAGCCCCGCGAGACCTCCTCCCACCATCCAGACGATGAGGACCACCCGGTTCACATGGATGCCGGAGGACTCCGCAAGGTCGCGGTTGTCGGAGATCGCGCGCATCGCCTTGCCGATCCTGGTCCGTTGCAGCATGAACGCCACACCGAGCAGGACGACCACCGACAGTGCTGTCACCACGACGTCACGGGGGGTGATCGAGATCGGACCCAGGTGCCACTCGCTCTGGAGGCTGTACTGACGGTACTGGCTGCGGCGGGCACCGAAGATGATCAGGATCACGTGGCGAATCAGCAACGAGACACCGATCGAGATGATGAACAGCTGGATCAGTCCGGCCCCCCGCTGGCGCATCGGGCGGAAGATTCCCGCCTCCATCGCCCCACCGGACGCGGCCCCCACGACAATGGCGACCACAGCGGCCAGCACCAGGGGCAGCTGCATCGGGTCGGTGGAGAACCAGAACGCCACCAGGGCGCCGATCGTCACCAGCTCGCCGTGGGCGAAGTTGATGATCCGGGTGGTGCCGAAGATCAACGACAGGCCCACCGCGGTGATCGCGATGATCGCGCCGAACTTGATTCCTTCGACGAACAGCTGGATGAACCGGTCGAAGAAGCCGGGACCCCCCGACGCGGCGCGGCCACCTCCGTCCCCGGAATCCGACTCGGCACCGGCGCCGTCCCCCTGCTGCTGCTGCGAAGTGGGGATCAGCGGGAAGATCACCGTCCGCTGCTGCCCCTGCCGGACCGCCACGCCCGGAAGCGTCTCGCCACCCCGGTCCCGCAGCTGCAGCTTGTCCGGCAACGTGTCGACGTCCACAGTGACGGTGTACTCGCCCGATCCCGGGAGGACGACCTCCCACGCGCCGTCGGAGCCGGTCTCGGCGGATCCGACCTCCTCGGCGTCCTGGGCGACGGTGATCGTCACTCCGGCGACCGGTTTGCCGTCCGGTCCGCGAAGCGTGCCCTTCAGCGACTCCGCGGGGGCGCCCTCCGAGGCGCTCGCATCGCCGCTCCGCTGAACGGCCGTGTCGGCGTGCGCGGCTGCGGCGCCGAGGACGACGAAACACGTCAAGAGAAGCGCCAGCAGGCGTGCACGCACGTCGTCCCTCCGGGGTCTGAGGCAAGGTTGACCGCGGTGAGCATATCCACACCGGTGTGGCGTGGCCCACATCGTGCCGCAGTTGTGACTTCCGGCATGGGGGACTCCCTCAGCGGAGGGCGACCACCAGGTGGGTGAGCAGCGGCGCGACGACGAGGGCCGGCAGCAGGTCACCCACCGGCACCTGTCTGAACCGCAGCAGCCCGGCGGCGACCCCGACGAGCATGAGCGCCCCGGTGGCGCTCAGTGCTGCGACGTGGGCGTCCGGGAGGACGTCGCCGAGGACGAGCCCCACCAACGTGAGCGAACCCTGCACGGTGAGCACCGCGACCGCGCTGGCGGCGACGCCCCACCCGAACGACGCGGCGAAGGCGATCGCGGCGAAGCCGTCGAGCGCCGCCTTGAGGAACCGCTGGTCGGCCCCGCGGCCGAGCCCGTCGCTGAGGGAGCCGAGGACCGTGAGGGGTCCGACGCAGAAGAGCACCGAGCTCGCCACGAACCCCTCGACGAACCGCTCGCGGTCCCGCCGGTCGCCGCCCCCGCGGAGCAGCACCCCACGCAGCCAGGCACCGAACCGCTCGAGGAGCGCCTCGATCCCCACCAGGGAGCCGACGACCCCACCGATGACGAGCGACCCCAGGACGATGAGGACCGGAGCGCTCGACCCCACCGCGTCCACCAGGGCGGGGTCGGCCACCGCCATTGCCGTCGTCCCGGCGATGAGCAGCGTCACCAGCCCCAACGCGTCCGTGACGACGTCGCGCGTGCGCTGGGGGAGCCGGTGTCCGACGAGCACCCCGATCGTCGCTCCCAGGAGAACGGTGCTCATGTTGACGAGCGTGCCGATTCCAGGGAACAATTCGCAGACCTCCGTGACGTGGGCTGGCCGGGTAGGCCATCTCACCATGACCGGCGTGTGGGGCGCAGGCCCACGGGGGTTGGGAGCAGCACCACAATTCGATGCCGCTGGGGACCGGGACGGCGGGCAGGGGAGGCCACCGTGTCACGCGTGCCTGTGCTCGTGCGCGACGCCGTCGAGTCCGACGCGTCCAAGCTCTGCGCCCTGTGGGCGGGGCCGCTGCACCGCCCCGAGGTCGACGACGGCTCGGCCCGCGAGGCGGAGGCGGCGGAGGCGGTGGCGCAGACCGCTCGGGACCCGCTCGCGCGCATCGTCGTGGCGGAGGTCGACGGGGCGCTTCTGGGGTGTGCCTACCTCAGGATCGGTCACCTCTCACCCATCCGCGCGGAGCGGGTGATCCTCGTGAACCACCTCCAGGTCGCCAAGCACGCCGAGCGGCTCGGGGTGGGTCGCGCGCTGCTGGAGGCGGCTGTCTCCTGGGCCGAGCACGAGGGGATCGTCTCGCTCGTCGCCCCGGCCGCCGCCAACGACCGCGAGGCGAACCGGTTCCTGGCCAGGCTCGGCATGGCGCAGCTCGCCGTGCTCCGCGGCGCCAAGGTGGCGGCCCTCCGGGCCCGGCTGCCAGGGGACCCGTCGGCCGCGGTGCGCGCCGGCCGGACGTCGCGCAACGTCGGCCACGTGGTCGCCCTCCGCCGCTCCCAACGGCGCTCCCGCGGCCCGGACCTCGTCGTCTGAGGCGTCGGACTAGAGTTCCTGCGTGCCTGACTCCACCGTGACCCCGACCGACCCCGGGCGTCGACCCAGGCTGCTGCTGCTCGACGGTCACTCGCTCGCCTACCGGGCGTTCTTCGCCCTCCCGGTGGAGAACTTCTCCACGACGACCGGACAGTCGACGAACGCGGTCTACGGCTTTACCTCGATGCTCATCAACGTCCTCCGGGACGAGGCACCGACCCACGTGGCCGTGGCCTTCGACGTGTCCCGAGCGACGTTCCGCTCCGAGGAGTACGTCGAGTACAAGGCGAACCGCTCCAAGAGCCCCGAGGAGTTCTCGGGCCAGGTGTCGCTGATCAAGGAGGTGCTCGACGCCCTCCGGATCCCCTACGTCGAGAAGGCGGGGTTCGAGGCCGACGACGTCATCGGGACCCTGGCCACCCAGGCCCGGGCCGAGGAGTTCGAGGTCCTGATCTGCAGCGGTGACCGGGACTCCTTCCAGCTGGTCGACGACCACACCACGGTGATCTACCCGATGCGCGGCGTCTCGGAGATGAAGCGGATGACGCCGGCGGCGGTCGAGGAGCGCTACGGCCTGCCGCCCCACCAGTACCCCGAGCTCGCCGCGATCGTCGGCGAGACCTCCGACAACCTCCCCGGTGTCCCGGGGGTGGGGCCGGGGTTCGCGGCACGGTGGATCAAGCAGTACGGCGACCTCGACGGCGTCATCGCCAACGCCGACAAGATCACCGGCAAGAAGGGCGAGGCGTTGCGGGACCACCTCAGCGACGTGGTGCGCAACAGACAGCTCAACGCGCTCGTCTGCGACCTCGACCTGCCGCTGAAGCCGCACGACCTCGTCGTACAGCCGTGGGACCGCCAGGAGGTCCACAAGGTCTTCGACAGCCTCGAGTTCCGGGTGCTCCGGGACCGGCTCTTCGACACCTTGGAGTCGGAGGAGGAGATCGACTCCGAAGGGTTCGAGCTGGCGATGACGCGGCTGGCGCCCGGCACGGTGGCGGAGTGGCTGACCGGCCACACCGCCGAGGCCGAGTGGGTCGGCGTGCAGCTGGAGGGCGTCTGGCGCGCCGGCGCCGGCGACGTCCATGCGGTGGCCCTGGCCACGGAGCAGGGAGCGGCGTGGCTCGACGCGGCGACGGTCACCCCGGAGGACGACGCCGCCCTCGCCGGCTGGTTCGGCGACCCGGCGCGCCGCAAGATCCTCCATGACGCCAAGGGGCCGATGCTCGCGCTGGCCGCCCGGGGGTGGCCGGTGCAGGGGCTGGCCCGGGACACGGCGCTGTCGGCGTACCTGGCGCGGCCCGACCAGCGCTCCTACGACCTGGCGGACCTCACGCTGCGCTACCTCAAGCGCGAGCTCCGCGCCGGCGGCCAGGAGGACGACGGCCAGCTCAGCTTCGACTCGGTCGGCGACTCCACCGCCGGTGAGACGTCGATGCTCCAGGCCCGGGCGGTGCTCGACCTCGCCGTCGCCCTCGACGAGGAGCTTGCCGACCGCGGCGGCACCCGGCTGCTGACCGACGTCGAGCTGCCGCTGGTGGAGGTCCTGGCCGAGCTCGAGCAGACGGGCGTTGCCGTCGACACCGAGCGGCTGGAGGCGCTGGAGTCGGGGTTCGCGGCAGAGGTGCAGGCGGCCGCCCACGAGGCGTACGACGTGATCGGCAAGGAGATCAACCTCGGCTCGCCCAAACAGCTGCAGGTGGTGCTCTTCGACGAGCTGGGGATGCCGAAGACGAAGCGGACGAAGACCGGCTACACCACCGACGCCGACGCGTTGCAGTCGTTGTTCGAGAAGAATGAGCACCCGTTCCTCCAGCACCTGCTCCGCCACCGCGACGTCTCCCGGCTGCGGCAGACCGTGGAGGGGCTGCTCAAGACGGTGATGCCGGACGGACGGATCCACACGACGTTCAACCAGCTGATCGCCGCGACCGGCCGGCTCTCGAGCACCGACCCGAACCTGCAGAACATCCCGATCCGCACCGAGGAGGGCCGGCAGATCCGGGAGGCCTTCGTCGTGGGCCCGGGCTACGAGCTGCTGCTGACCGCCGACTACAGCCAGATCGAGATGCGGATCATGGCGCACCTCTCGGAGGACGCCGGGCTCATCGAGGCGTTCAAGTCGGGGATGGACTTCCACTCCGTGACTGCTGCCCGGGTCTTCGGCGTCGCCCCGGAGGCGGTCACCTCCCCGATGCGGGCGAAGATCAAGGCGATGAACTACGGGCTCGCCTACGGGCTGTCCGCCTACGGCCTCGGCATGCAGCTCAAGATCGAGCCGAGCGAGGCGCGTGGGCTCATGGAGGAGTACTTCCTGACGTTCGGAGGGGTCCGCGACTACCTCGCGGGCATCGTCGACGAGGCCCGCAAGTGCGGCTTCACCGAGACGATCATGGGGCGCCGGCGCTACCTGCCCGACCTCACCAGCGACAACCGGCAGCGGCGCGAGATGGCCGAGCGGATGGCGCTCAACGCCCCCATCCAGGGGTCGGCGGCCGACATCATCAAGGTCGCCATGCTCCGCGTCGACGTGGCGATGAAGGAGGCCGGCATGGTGTCGCGGATGCTGCTCCAGGTGCACGACGAGCTGGTCTTCGAGGTCGCTCCCGGTGAGGCCGAGGCGCTCGAGCTCCTGGTCCGCCGGGAGATGGCCGGCGCTGCCGACCTCACCGTGCCGCTCGACGTCTCCGTCGGGACCGGTCCCAGCTGGCACGAGGCGGCCCACTGACCTTCCCGGCCGCGACGGGTCAACGCAGGACGTCGTGCGACGCCTCTTGCGGCTGGGTTGCGAGGAGGAACAGGTTGATGCCCAGCAGCGCCGCGAGCAGCAGCCCGTCGACCGCGATCACCGTCAGCAGGAGCGCATGCAGGGAGGACGCAGCCCCGCCGGCGAGGACGAGCGCCACGAGCGCGGCCCAGACGAGGTAGACGGACCGGCGGCCCTGTCGGGCCAGCACCGCGTAGACCAGCAGCTGCAGCATGGCCAGGAGCGTGCCGAGGACGGCGAACAGCCACAGCGAGTCGACGATCTCGTCGTACTGGCGGCCGCCGACGAAGATCAGGGCGAGCCCGGAGAGCAGCCAGGCTCCGCCGGTCGCGAGGAGTCCGATCACCCCCACCGCCGCGAGGCTGCGGCGCAGGGCGCTCGCACTCTCGCCGGCGGTCGCCATCGACGGGAAGGCCAGGACGACGACGAACTGCGGCAGGAAGAGCACCGCCTTGGTCAGGATGAGCCCCCCGGCGTAGAGACCGGCGTCGCGTTCGCCGAGCACGTTGCGGGCGACCACCACATCGATGTTGCTGACCGCGAAGAAGGCCAGCAGCGCCTGTGAATTGCGCACCGACTCCCAGGCGATCCGCCGCACGAACCGGTCCTCGCTCGGCGGGGCGGCGGGGCGGGCTCCGCGGAGCACGAGCCAGCCGACGAGCACCGGTGCCCACGCGGCCACCGCGACACCGACCATCGCGCTGGTCTCCGTGGGCCGCAGGAGCACGAGGGCGGTGCCGATGAGGATCCTCGGGATCCCGTTGGCGAGGTAGACCACAGCGAGCGCGGCCCAGCGCCGCTCACCCTGCAGGATTCCGGCCTGTCCTCCCATGATGGTCATCGGCACGATGGCGACCGCCACGAGCAGGGCGGGGGCCAGGTCGTCGAGGCGAATCATGACCATGAACGCCGGCGAGAGCGCCAGGGTCAGGGCGCCGAGGAGGAGGGCCGCCCGGCGGGACACGAGCAGGATCCCCCGCTCGATCTCGCCGACGTGGTCGGGGGCCGCCGAGATCCGACGAGCCGCTGTCGCCTGCAACCCCAGCTGGAGCACGCCGAGGACCAGCAGCGTCGCCATGAGACCGGCGAAGGCGCCGTAGGCGCGGGGGCCGAGAGCGGTCGCGGCGATGATCGAGTAGCCGTACGTGCTGACGTTCATCAAACCGATGGCCGCGGCTATCGCGGCTTCCCCGCGGATCCGCCTGCGTGACCGCGTTCCTCTGCCGTCGGGCATGTGGCGCAGCCTAGAGGTGCTGGGTCTCACGCCGGCAGAGGGCGCGCGGTCTGCTCGGCTCAGAGCGGGCGGCGGTCAGGTGGGCGTCAGCGGAGGTCCGCGACGAAGATCGCGGTCCCCGGCACCAGCCGTCCCCGCAGAGGCCCCCATCCGCCCCACACCCGGTCGTGGCCCTCGGGCCACTGTGGCTCGTGCAGGGCCCGCAGGGCGAACCCGGCACCGTGGAGGAGGCCGACCCAGTCGCCGATCGTCCGGTGGTGCTCGACGTACCGCGGCGTGCCGTCGTCGTCCTCCTCGACGTAGGGAGTGCGGTCCCAGTAGGAGCTCACGACCTTCAGGCCCTCGGGACCGGCGTCGTCGGGCATCGACCAGCGGACCGGGTGGGTCACGCTGAACGCGAAGGTGCCGCCCGGCCGGAGGACGCGCGCCACCTCGCCGACCATCACCTCCCCGTCCGCGACGAACTGCAGCGCCCCGAAGGACGAGAAGACGAGGTCGAACGCCGATGAGGCGAAGGGGAGCGCTGTGGCCGTGGCGCAGACCGACGGAACCACGATGCCCGACGCGTCGTCGATCCGCCGCGAGTGCTGGAGCTGCCGCTCCGACAGGTCGAGCCCGAAGGCCTCGGCCCCCTGGCTCCGAAGCCACCGGGCGCACTGCCCGGCGCCGCTGCCGAGCTCGAGCGCCCGCTTGCCGGTCACCTCCCCGAGCACCGCCAGCTCGGCCTCCTGGTGCCCCTCGGGTCCCCACAGGAAGCCGACGTCGCCGAGGAAGTCTCCGTGGGTGGTCTGGTACTCGTCGGCGTAGGCGTCCCAGTCCTGCCGGTTGGCGGTGCGGGAGTCCGACTCCGAGACCGGCCTGCGGACGGGGTGGACGCTGTCGGGCGTGGTCGTCACGTCAGACTTGTACGCGCTCGGTGTGCCCACCGCAAGCCGGTCCCACCGGCCGGTTGGACTCGGGTGCGCCTCCACGCGTATCCTGTCGGGTGCGTGTGGAGTCTGCCGGGTCATGGACAGAGGTGACTCCCGCTCGCTATCGCCTCCACTGGTAGTGAAACGGACTTCGCGTGCGCCCGCACGACCAACATCCACCCAAGGAACCCATCTCCTTATGACGAGCACCCCCACCCTCTTCGCTGGCAGCCAGTCGAACGCGCCGCAGATCGCGATCAACGACATCGGTTCGGAAGAGGACTTCCTCGCCGCTATCGACGAGACCATCAAGTACTTCAACGACGGCGACATCGTCGAAGGCACCATCGTGAAGGTCGACCGGGACGAGGTCCTGCTCGACATCGGTTACAAGACCGAAGGTGTCATCCCCAGCCGCGAGCTCTCCATCAAGCACGACGTCGACCCCTCCGAGGTCGTCGAGGTCGGCGACCAGGTCGAGGCCCTCGTCCTCCAGAAGGAGGACAAGGAAGGCCGGCTGATCCTGTCCAAGAAGCGCGCCCAGTACGAGCGCGCCTGGGGCACGATCGAGAAGGTCAAGGAGGAGGACGGCGTCGTCACCGGCACCGTCATCGAGGTCGTCAAGGGCGGCCTGATCCTCGACATCGGTCTCCGCGGCTTCCTGCCCGCCTCCCTCGTCGAGATGCGTCGCGTCCGTGACCTCCAGCCGTACGTCGGCAAGGAGCTCGAGGCGAAGATCATCGAGCTCGACAAGAACCGCAACAACGTGGTCCTGTCCCGCCGTGCGTGGCTCGAGCAGACCCAGAGCGAGGTCCGTCAGGGGTTCCTCACCCAGCTCCAGAAGGGGCAGATCCGCAAGGGCGTCGTCTCCTCGATCGTCAACTTCGGTGCGTTCGTGGACCTCGGCGGTGTCGACGGTCTCGTCCACGTCTCCGAGCTCTCGTGGAAGCACATCGACCACCCGAGCGAGGTCGTCACGGTGGGCGACGAGGTCACCGTCGAGGTGCTCGACGTCGACATGGACCGCGAGCGCGTCTCCCTGTCGCTCAAGGCGACGCAGGAGGACCCGTGGCAGCACTTCGCCCGGACCCACCAGATCGGCCAGATCGTGCCGGGCAAGGTCACCAAGCTCGTCCCGTTCGGCTCGTTCGTCCGGGTTGAGGAGGGCATCGAGGGGCTCGTCCACATCTCCGAGCTCGCCGAGCGTCACGTCGAGATCCCCGAGCAGGTCGTCCAGGTCAACGACGACGTCATGGTCAAGATCATCGACATCGACCTCGAGCGTCGCCGGATCTCGCTGTCGCTGAAGCAGGCCAACGAGACCGCCACCGCCTCGGAGGTCGAGGAGTTCGACCCGACGCTCTACGGCATGGCCGCGACGTACGACGACCAGGGCAACTACATCTACCCCGAGGGGTTCGACCCCGAGACCGGCGAGTGGCTCGAAGGGTTCGACGAGCAGCGCGCCGCCTGGGAGGAGCAGTACGCCCGGGCGCACGCCCGCTGGGAGGCTCACGTCAAGCAGCAGGCCGAGGCCAAGAAGGCCGAGGCGGAGGCCGGCGAGTCCACGTCGTACTCCTCCGAGGCTCCGGCCGAGCCCGAGGCCGGCTCGCTGGCGAGCGACGAGGCGCTGCAGGCGCTCCGTGACAAGCTCACGGGCGGCAACTGACCCGCAGCACCACCAGCTGCACAGAAGCGCCCCGGACCCCACGGTCCGGGGCGCTTCGTCGTTGCGCCGGGCTGACCCGGTCGTCGCCGTGCCCAGCCGCTGACTAGGATGGTTGTGACTCGGCTCACAAGCCGGTCATCACCGTCGACGAGGTGCGCGAGACCCGCCACCGGGAACGAGGGAGCAACGTGGCTGCGCAGGCAGAGACGCCCCAGCAGGAGCACTTCGAGCACACCGTCGCGCACGAGCACCGGATCGAGCCGCGCGACTGGATGCCCGAGGGGTACCGGCGCACGCTGGTCCGGCAGATCGCCCAGCACGCGCACTCCGAGATCATCGGCATGCAGCCGGAGGGCAGCTGGTTGGCGAGCGCGCCGTCCCTGCGCCGCAAGGCGATTCTCATGGCGAAGGTGCAGGACGAGGCCGGCCACGGGCTCTACCTCTACTCGGCCGCGGAGACCCTCGGCGTCGACCGGTCCGACCTCACCGAGCAGCTCCTCTCGCGTCGCCAGAAGTACTCCTCGATCTTCAACTACCCCACGCTCTCGTACGCCGACGTGGGCACCATCGGCTGGCTCGTCGACGGAGCGGCGATCTGCAACCAGGTGCCGCTCTGCCGCAGCTCCTACGGCCCCTACGCGCGGGCGATGGTCCGGGTCTGCAAGGAGGAGTCGTTCCACCAGCGGCAGGGATACGAGCTGCTGATGACGATGAGGAACGGCACCGACGAGCAGCGGACGATGGTCCAGGAGTCCGTCGACCGGTGGTGGTGGCCCTCGCTCATGATGTTCGGCCCGCCGGACGAGGCGTCCCCCAACTCGGCGCAGTCGATGGCGTGGCGGATCAAGCGGCACAGCAACGACGAGCTGCGGCAGCGGTTCGTCGACATGACGGTCCCGCAGGCCGAGGCGCTGGGCGTCACGCTGCCCGACCCCGACCTCGCGTGGAACGAGGAGCGCGGCAGCTACGACTTCGGCGAGCCCGACTGGTCCGAGCTGCAGCGGGTGATCAGCGGTGACGGGCCGTGCAACGACGAGCGGCTCGCCCGCCGTACCGCCGCGCACCGCGAGGGTGCCTGGGTGCGCGAGGCTGCGACGGCGTACGCCGCGAAGCACCGGCCGGAGGCACGCCGTGCCGGATGAGCAGGTCGTCGACCCGGGGTGGCCGCCCTACGAGGTCTTCGTGCGGAGCAAGCGCGGGCTCAACCACGTCCACGTGGGGTCGGTGCACGCGGCGGACGCCGAGATGGCGCTGCGCCACGCCCGGGACGTCTACACCCGCCGCAACGAGGGCGTGAGCATCTGGGTGGTCGCCTCCGCCGACATCACCGCGTCGAGCCCCGACGAGAAGGACTCCTTCTTCGACCCCAGCGGCGACAAGATCTACCGGCACCCGACGTTCTACGAGATCGCCGACGATGTCCCGCACCTGTGAGGTGAGCCGGTGAGCCACGACATGGAGAACACGATCGACAACGCCTACGGCGGGCTGGTCGAGGCCGACAGCGACGCCCGGTGGGCGTTCGGCACCGGCTTCGACGACCCGCTCGCCGGCCTCGACGTCGCGGTCCAGGCCGGCGTGGACCCGGCCGCCCTCGCGGCGTACTGCCTGATGCTCGGCGACGACGCGCTCGTCATGGCGCAGCGGCTGGCGGGGTGGGCGACGCGCGCCCCGGAGCTCGAGGAGGAGGTGGCGCTGGCGAACGTCGCGCTCGACCTGCTCGGCCAGACCCGGCTGCTCTACGCGCGAGCGGCCGCGGCGGACCCGGCGGTCGTGCCGGCGCTCCCCGACGGGTCACCGGTGCCGCCCGAGGACCGGCTGGCGTTCTTCCGCGACCCTGATGAGTTCCGGTGCGTGTGGCTCGTGCAGCCTCCGCACGGCGACTTCGCCGACGCGGTCCTGCGGATCGCGGTGTTCGCGACGTGGCGGCTCGCCGTCCTGGAGGAGTTGCGCGGGTCGGTGGACCCCGTGCTCGCGGCGGTCGCGGAGAAGGGCATCAAGGAGCTGCGCTACCACCGGGACTACGCGAGCCGGTGGGTCGTCGTGCTCGCCGGCGGCACCGAGCACTCCCGACGGTGCGTCGAGGACGCCGTCGGTGACCTGTGGCCGCTCCTCCCCGAGCTGGGGATGGTCGACGAGGTGACCGCCGGCCTGGTCGCGACCGGTGTCGCTGCGGACCCGCAGCGGACCGCCGAGCGGCTCCACCATGAGCTGGAGCTCCTGCTGGAGGACGCTGGACTTGCTGCCCCCACCTCGCACGTGGAGGCGCACCCCGCCGGCCGCACCGGTCGGTGGGGCGTGCACACCCGCTGGCTGGCGCCGCTGCTCGAGGAGCTGCAGGGGCTTGCCCGCGCCCACCCGATGGGGAGGTGGTGAGCGTGGTGCGGCTCCGTGCGGACCTGGAGGCGGCCCGGGAGGTGGTCGCCGAGGTGGTCGACCCGGAGCTGCCGATGGTCACCCTGGCCGACCTCGGTGTCGTCCGAGGGGTGGAGCTCGAGGACGACCGCGTGGTCGTCACCCTCACGCCGACCTACGTCGCCTGCCCGGCGACCGCCACGATGAAGGCCGACGTGCGGGTCGCGCTCGCCCGAGCGGGGTTCGACGACGTCGAGGTCCGCACCGTGCTCGCACCGGCCTGGTCGACGGACTGGATCAGCGAGCGCGGCCGGCAGGCGCTGGCCGGACACGGCATCGTGCCGCCCGGGCCGGTGCCGTTGACGCTGACGACCCGCCCGGAGCCGCCGCGCTGCCCGCAGTGCGACAGCCCGGAGACCCGGGAGGTCTCCCGGTTCGGCGCGAGCCCCTGCACCTCGTTCCACGTCTGCTCGTCCTGCGGCGAGCCGTTCGACAAGGTCAAGGAGCTGTGAGCGTCCTCGCCGCCACCGACACCGCCCGGGGCGCCTTCCGGACGCTCGCGATCTCGGCCCTCGACCGGCTCTGCGACGACGCGGTCGCGGTGACGTTCGCCGACTCGGCGTACTCCTTCCGGCCTGGTGAGCACGTCACCGTGCGGCGAACCGTCGACGGCGTGGAGCACCGGCGGAGCTACTCGATCTGCGCGCCGGTCGGCGAGCCGCTGCGGATCGGGGTCCGGCTGGTCCCGGGCGGTGTCGTCTCGGGGTGGCTGGTCGACGAGGCGGCTGTCGGCGATGTCCTCGAGGTGCAGGCGCCGACCGGGCGGTTCGTCGTCGACCCGACCCGGGGAGGGCGGCACGTCCTCGTGGCCGCGGGCTCCGGGATCACTCCGCTGCTCTCGGTGGCCTCTTCGCTGCTGGGCTGCTCGGACGCCCGGGTGACCCTCGTCTACGGCAACCGCCGGGCCGGCTCGACGATGTTCCTCGACGAGCTCGCCGACCTGAAGGACCGGTTCCCGGAGCGGTTCGAGCTGGTGCACGTCCTCTCCCGGGAGCCGCGCGACGTGGAGCTGTTCAGCGGCCGGCTGGACGGTCCCCGGCTCGAGTCCATCCTGCGTGCCTTGGTGCCGGTGGCGGCCGTGGACGGGTTCTGGCTCTGCGGACCGTTCGGGATGGTGGAGGAGCACCGGCAGGTCCTGGCGCGGCTCGGGGTGCCCTCGGAACGGGTCCGCACCGAGCTCTTCCACGTCGACGAGCCGCCGCCGCCGGTGGTGCACGCCGACGAGGTCATGGCGGGGGAGAGCTGCCGCGTCGACTTCGTGCTGGACGGGCGGGCCACGACGGTGACCTCGCCGCGAAGCCGGACGGTGCTCGAGGCGGCGCAAGAGGTTCGCCCGGACGTGCCGTTCGCCTGCCGCGGCGGGGTCTGCGGGACCTGCCGGGCCAGGGTCGTCGAGGGCGAGGTGACGATGCGGCGCAACTACGCGCTCGAGGACGACGAGCTCGCCGCCGGGTTCGTGCTGACCTGCCAGGCGGTGCCGGTCGGCGACGCGGTCTCCGTCGACTTCGACGCCTGAACCGTCGAACCGCCCCTCGTGCTGGGTTGAACCGCCCCTCGTGCTGCGTCGAACCGCCCCTCGTGCTGGTCAGCGCAGCGTGTAGTGGAGGTGCACGAAGGTGTCCGCGGGCGAGGGCGTCGCCGAGAGCAGTCGCATCGCCTGCGTCCGGCGGCGAGGCAGCAGGGGAGCACCCCGGCCGAGCAGCATCGGGGTGACCGACACGATGAGCTCGTCGAGAAGGTCCGCGTCGAGGAACTGGCCGACCAGCTCACCGCCGCCGACCAGCCAGACGTTGCGGTCGCCTGCCGCCTCGACCATCGCCGCGTGCTCGGTGCTGATGTCGCCCGCGGTGAACCGCACGTTCGCGCCTTGGATGACCGGCAGCTCCCGGTGCGTGAAGACCCAGGTCGGGCGGTCCGCATAGGCCCACCCTCCCGGGTCATGGCGGAGGATCCACTCGTACGTCGTCGCGCCCATGGCGAGCGCCCCGACCCGTTCGATGAACGCCGGGTAGGGGTTTGCCTCGTCGTCGCCTCCCGGCATCGTGAGCAGCCAGTCGAGGTTGTCGTTCTCGTCGGCGATGAACCCGTCGAGCGAGGAGGCGACGAGGTACTGCGTCAGCGACCGACCGGGGCTCGTGGTCATCCTGCGATACTCGCACCCGGTGGCAGCCGGATGGAAGGAAGAGCCATGCGGGTAGGACTGACGGGAGGCGTCGCCTCAGGCAAGAGCACGGTCTCGACGATCCTGCGTGAGCTCGGCGCGGTCGTCATCGACGCCGACCGGCTCGCCCGCGACGCCGTCGCGAAGGGCACTCCGGGGTTGGCCGCCGTGGCGCGCGAGCTGGGCGATCACCTGCTGACCGAGAGCGGTGAGCTCGACCGCCCCGCGGTCGCCCGCCTGGTCTTCGCCGACGAGGCCGCCCGGCGCCGGTTGGAGGGGGTGATCCACCCGCTGGTCCATGCCGAGAGCGCCCGGCTGGAGGCGGAAGCGCCCGCTGGAGCGGTTGTGGTGCACGACATCCCACTGCTGACCGAGTCCGGGCGGGCCGGCTCCTTCGACGCGGTCGTCGTCGTCGACGCCGACCCCGAGGAGCAGGTACGACGAGCCGTGCGCGACCGCGGCTGGTCGGAGGAGGAGGCGCGGGGAAGGATCGCCGCTCAGGCCGGCCGGGAAGAGCGGCGCGCCATCGCGACGTACGTCATCGAGAACAGCGGCACCCTGGACGAGCTGCGTTCGCGGGTCGAAGAGGTCTACGCCGACCTCCAAGCACGTTGAGCCGCCCCTCGTGCTGGGTCGAGCCGCCCCTCGTGCTGGCGGAACACCAGCGTGAGGGGCGGCTCAACCATGACGCCTCGAACGATCACGCCTCGAACGATCACGCTCGAACGATCACGTTCGGACCTCGGTTGCTCGATCGCTCAGGCGGCGATGTCCGGGTCGGCGAGGGTCCGCAGCTTCTGCAGAGCCTCCCGCTCGAGCTGGCGGACCCGCTCGGCCGAGATGCCGTGCTTGGCGCCGATGTCGGCGAGCTTGTGGACCCGACCGTCGACCAGGCCGTACCGGGCCCGGATGATGTCGGCGGCCCGCTCGTCGAGCCGCTCCACGAGGTGGCTCAGCCGGTCCCGCGACTCCACGTCGATGAAGTTCGTGTCCGGACCGGGTGCGGTCTCCTGGGCGATCAGGTCGCCCAGCGAGGTGTCGCCGTCCTCGTCGATCGGGGTGTCGAGGCTCACGTGCTCGCGTGCCCACGTCATCAGGTCGATGACCCGCTCGATGTCCATGCCGAGCTCGGTTGCGATCTCCTCGGGCTCCGGGTCGTGGCCGAGCTGGCGCTCCAGCGTCCGCCGGGCCGCGTTGACCTGGTTGATCTCCTCGACCACGTGGACGGGGAGCCGGACGACGCGCGCCTGCTGCGCGATGCCGCGGGTGATCGCCTGCCGGACCCACCAGGTGGCGTAGGTCGAGAACTTGAACCCCTTGGTGTAGTCGAACTTCTCGACCGCCCGGATCAGCCCGGTGTTGCCCTCCTGGACCAGGTCCAGCATCGGCATCTGGCTCCGCCCGTACTTGCGGGCGATGGAGACCACGAGCCGGAGGTTCGCGTTGATGAACTGCTGGACGGCCCGGTGGCCCTCCTCAGCGATCCACTCGAGCTCCTCCTGGGTCGCCCGCTTGGGGGCGCCGCCCTTCCGACGGCCGATCCGGCCCTCGGCCAGCAGGTGCTCGGCGAGCAGCCCTGCCTCGATCGTCTTGGCGAGCTCCACCTCGGTGATCGCGTCGAGGAGGGGAGTGCGGGCGATCTCGTCGAGGTACAGACCGACGCTGTCCCGACCCTCGATCTCCCGCTGGTGCGAAGTAGTAACAGCCACGTCCAGAACCTTTCCTACGGTGGGTGCGACAAACGTTCGTCGACCCACGAGTCCATAACGCCTGGACCCGGAGTGCGATTCCCGCCTGTCGTCCTCTTACCTGGTACGACGACGGGGGAAACGTGAAAGTTGCCGGATCCGGGGGATCTCAGGGAACTTTCAGGCTGTCCACGGGACCCGGGGCCGGTACGTCGGCGAGCCCGACCCGGTCGAGCACCCACGCGTGGCTGAACGCACGGTCCTTCCACGCGTTGTACCGGCCACTCACCCCGCCGTGACCGGCCGCCATCTCGGTCTTCAGCAGGACGTCCTCGCCGTTGCGCGCGGTGGCCCGCAACCGGGCGACCCACTTGGCCGGCTCGACGTAGAGGACCCGGGTGTCGTGGAGCGAGGTCTCGGCGAGGATCGGCGGGTACGCCTTCGCCTCCACGTTCTCGTACGGCGAGTACGACTTCATGTAGCGGTAGACCTCGGGGTCCTCGAGGGGGTTTCCCCACTCCTCCCACTCCACGACCGTGAGCGGCAGGTCCGGGTCGAGGATCGAGGTCAGCGGGTCGACGAACGGCACGTCGGCGACGATGCCGGCGAACGCCTCCGGTGCCAGGTTGGCGACCGCGCCCATGAGCAGCCCGCCGGCGCTCCCGCCCTCGGCGACGAGCCGGTCGGCGGAGCTCCAGCCGGATGCGGCGAGGTGCCGCGCGCAGGCCACGAAGTCGGTGAACGTGTTCCGCTTGCGGAGCAGCTTGCCGTCGTCGTACCAACGGCGACCGAGCTCCCCGCCGCCGCGCACGTGGGCGATCGCGAACCCCATGCCGCGGTCGAGCAGCGAGAGCCGCGAGATCGTGAACCAGGGGTCCATCGAGGTCTCGTAGGCGCCGTAGCCGTAGAGCACGAACGGCGCGCTGCCGTCGCGCGGCGTGCCGCGCGGGACCACGATCGAGATCGGGACCTGCGTGCCGTCGTCCGCGGTCGCCCACTCCCGGTGCTGCTCGTAGGCCGTCGGGTCGAAGCCGCCGAGCACCGGCGTCTCCTTGAGCAGGGTCCGCTCGCCGGTGCGGAGGTCGAGCTGGTGGACCGCGCTCGGCGTCGCCATCGTGGCGTAGCCGTAACGCAGTGTCGGCTGGTGGAACTCGGGGTTGCCGGCCATCCCGACCGTGTAGATCGGGTGCTCCATCGCCAGCACCTCGTCGTCGGCGACCCCGTCGTCGCCGAGCCGCAGGACCCGGAGCTGGGTGAGCCCCTCGCTCCGCTGGCTCACCACCAGGTGGGTCGCGAACGCCTCGACGTCCTCCAGCCGGACCGCCGGGTCGTGCGGGAGGAACGGCTCCCACTGCTGGTGGCTCGTGGCGTCCACCGGTGTCCTGGCGAGGGCGAAGTTCTCGGCGCCGTCGTTGTGCAGCACCAGGAAGACGTCCTCGCCGCCGATGACGGCGTGCTCGACGCCGTACTCGACTCCCTGGCGCCGGGGCGCGAGGACGCGGAACTCGCCGGTGGGGTCGTCGGCGTCGAGGACGAGGTACTCGCTGGTGACCTTGCTCCCGCAGCCGATCAGGAGGAACCGGTCGCTGCGGGTCCGCCCGACCGAGACCCAGAACCGCTCGTCGGTCTCGTGGTGGACGACGACGTCCTCGGCCGGGTCGGTGCCGAGCCGGTGCCGCCAGATCTTGTGGGGACGCCACGCCTCGTCGACGGTCGTGTAGAAGAGGTGGGTGCCGGTGAGGTCCCAGGTGGCGCCGTACGACGTGTTGGGGACCTGGTCGGGGAGCAGCTCACCGGTGCCGATGTCCTTCACCTGCAGGAGGAACCGCTCGTCACCGGTCGTGTCGGTGCTGAACGCGAGGAGCCTGCCGTCGGGACTCACCGTGCTCGCGCCGAGCGAGAAGAAGTCGTGCCCCTCCGCCAGCTCGTTGGCGTCGATGAGCACCTCCTCGTCCTCGGGAGGTTCCGCTGCCTCGAGCTGCGGCGGCGTCCACTCGCCGGGGTCGGCCACGGGGCGGCGGCAGCTGAGGCCGTACTGCTTCCCCTCGAGGGTGCGCGCGTAGTACCAGTGGCCCCGGATCCGCACCGGGACCGACAGGTCGGTCTCCAGCGTGCGGGTCCGGACCTCCTCGAAGAGCCGCTCGCGGAGGTTCTCGAGGTGCTCGGTCCGCGCTTCGGTGTATGCGTTCTCGGCCTCCAGGTAGGCGAGCGTGTCGGCGGACGTCTTGTCGCGGAGCCACTCGTAGTCGTCGACGAACGTGTCGCCGTGGTGGGTGCGTTCATGGGAAACCCGGGCGGCGACCGGCGGAGTCGGAGGAGTCGAGGGCATGGGACGACGATACGGGTGGAGAAGTGATCAGGTTCCGTCCTTCTCCTGCGGCAGTGGCTGGACGCTGAGCTCCGGGTCGTCGGCGCGGAACGTCCGGACCGGCCCGGGGCCGGTCTCGGCGGTCTCGAACCGGACGGTGACCCTCCCCACGCCCGAGCCCCAGACCCATCCGGGACCGTGCTCGGTGTGGACCACGTCCATCCCGGGCTGCCAGCCGCGGCGGCGCACGAACCGGTCGAGGTCGGCCTCCGGCAGCGGTTCGGCGGGTTCCTCGTCATCGTCGTCGGCGAAGAGGTCCTCCTGGATCCAGTCCGCGAGCCCCGACACGCCGACCCCGAGCAGCCGTACCCCGTCGATCGTGTCCACCTCGCCGAGCAGCGTGCGCGCCAGCCGGTTGATCACGCCGGCCTGGTCGGTGGGCGCCGTCAGCGTGGTCGATCGCGTGTGCGTGGTGAAGTCGTGGAGCCGCACCTTCACGGTGACGGTCCGGCCGGAGAGCCGAGCGGAGCGGAGCCGGGTGGCGACCTTCATGGCCTGACGCTCGAGGAGCCCCTCGAGGAGCCGGCGGTCCACGAGGTCGATGTCGTAGGTGTCCTCCACGCTGACCGACTTCGCCTCCCGCTCGGCGACCACGGCCCGGTCGTCGTCCGCGCGCGCCAGGCGGAACAGGCCATGGCCGTGCGCCACCCCGACGAGCCGGACCAGCTCCTCCTCCGACACGGCGACGAGATCGGCCACGGTCGTGACCCCGACTCGGCGTAGCCGCTCCGCGGTCGCGGGCCCCACTCCCGGGATGGTGGTGACCGGCAGCGGGTCGAGCAGCTCCTGCTCCGTGCCCGGGGCGATCACGACGAGCCCGTCGGGCTTGCGGAGATCGCTGGCGATCTTCGCGATCAGCTTCGACGTGCCGACTCCGACCGAGCCGGTGAGCCCGCCGGTGACCGCGTGCACCCGCTCCTTGAGCTCCTCCGCCACGGCAGTCACCGTGGCGACCGAGTGGTCGGGCAGCTCCGCCGCGGCGAGGTCGACGAACGCCTCGTCCAGCGACAGCGGCTCCACCAGTGGCGACAGGAGCCGGAGCTCCGCCATCACGGCATCGCTGGTGCGCCGGTAGACATGGTGCCGCCCGCTGAGGTACGCCGCGTGCGGACAGCGCGACCTCGCCTCCCGCGTCGACATCGCCGAGCGCACGCCGAAGACCCGCGCCTCGTACGACGCGGTGGCGACCACGCCGCGGCCCCCGACTCCGCCGACCACGACCGGCTTGCCGCGCAGCGACGGCTTGTCGCGCTGCTCGACGGCGGCGAAGAACGCGTCGAGGTCGACGTGGAGGATCGTCGGCTCGCTGCGCACCGGGACATCATGTCGCGCGAGCCGGAACCTGTCCCCAGGCCGGGGAACCACGCAGGGACCCACAGCAGTACGCCGCGGCTCGGTGCCATGCGGGCGGGGTGCGGGAGGTTTCCGGCCATGAGCCGTCAACCGATCACCCTCCGCAACGAGGACGACCTGCTCGCCCTCATCCCCTACACCTTGGGGTTCGTTCCCGAGGACTCGCTGGTCCTCGTCACGCTGGGCCGGGACACCACCCCGTTCCATGCCCGGATCGACCTCCCCGACGCGCCGGACGACCTGCCCGATGTCGTGGCGCCGCTCGTGGCGGCCGCCCGGCGCAACGCCGCCGACAAGGCGATGGTCGTCGTCTACACCGAGGACGAGTGCCTCGCCGACGAGGCCGCCGACCTGCTCGTCGAGGCGCTGACCTCGGGCGGGGTCGAGTGCCTCGTGTCCCTGCGGGCGGACGGTCAGCGGTGGTACCCGCTCGGCCTCGACCACCTCGACCCCCGCAGCCTCGTCGGCGTCCCGTACGACACGCGGGACCACGAGCTGACCTCGAGGGCCGTCCTCGACGGGCGGGTCACGTTCCGCAACCGCTCGGAGCTCGCCGACTCCCTGGCTGCCACCGACCCGGACGAGGTGGAGGAGGTGCTCGAGGCCCACGGCCGTCTCGAGCCGCTCGACCAGCGGGCTTCCCGTCGGCTCCTCGCGGCCGAAGCGGCCTGGCTCACCGAAGCGGTGAGCCGCCAGCTTCACGGCGCTGTCCCCTTGTCGAGCGACGAGGTGGCGCGTGCGCTGCGTGCGGTGGCCCGGCCGGAGGTCCGGGACGTGGCCTGGTGCGCGATCAGCCGCGAGGAGGCGGCAGCGCACGTGCGGGTCTGGCGTGACCTGGTCCGCCGGAGTCCGGAGGAGCTGGTTGCCCCGGCCGCCGGCCTCCTTGCGTTCGCCGCCTGGCTGTCCGGGGACGGGGCCCTCGCCTGGTGTGCGATCGACCGGTCGCTCCACTCCGACCCCGACCACACGCTCGCCCGGCTCGTCGGACAGGCGCTCGAAGGCGCGGTGCCGCCGTCGGCGTGGCGTCCGCTCGATCCGACGGTCCTCGACGTCGACGCCGGCTGAGCGTGCCGGGCGACGTCCTCGCTCTCCCGGTCGAGGGAGGTTGTACGGGCCCTGATCTCGTTCCGGGGGGCTTCTGGGCTGTCCGGGCCACCCGGCGATCCCTATGGTGGGTCCATGGGCGAGGAAGTCGAGCAGCAGTCGTTCTCGCGGGAGGACCGCACCCGCTACCGGATGAAGGTGCGGGCGTGCCTCGACGTCCTGGAACGGATGCTGGTCGACGCGCGCTTCGACTCCGATGACCCCGCGACCGGCCTCGAGATCGAGCTGAACCTGGTCGACGACCGGGAAGAGCCGGCCATGCGGAACATGGAGGTCCTCGAGGCGCTCGGCGACCCCGACTTCCAGACCGAGGTCGGGCGGTTCAACCTGGAGATCAACGTCGCGCCCAAGCGGCTGCCTGAGCACGGGGTCGCCGCCTTCGGTGAGGGCGTCCGGAACAGCCTCAACGCCGCCGAGGCGGTCGCGAACAAGGTCGGCGCCCACATGGTGATGATCGGCATCCTGCCGACGATCACCGAAGCCCACTTCACCCGAGAGGTGCTCAGCGCCAACCCGCGCTACCAGCTGCTGAGCGACGAGATCCTCACCGCGCGTGGCGAGGACATCGTGCTGGACATCCGAGGGCCCGAGCGGCTCCGGGTCACCGCGGACTCGATCGCCCCCGAGGCGGCGTGCACGAGCACCCAGCTCCACGTGCAGGTGAGCCCGGAGGAGTTCCCGGCGTACTGGAACGCCTCCCAGGCGATCACCAGCCTTCAACTGGCGGTCGGCGCGAACGCGCCGTACCTCCTCGGCAAGGAGCTGTGGCGCGAGACCCGCATCGCCTTGTTCGAGCAGGCCACCGACACCCGCGCCGAGGAGCTCAAGGCGCAGGGGGTCCGGCCTCGCGTCTGGTTCGGGGAGCGGTGGATCACCTCGATCTTCGACCTGTTCGAGGAGAACGCGCGCTACTTCCCGGCACTGCTCCCGGTCCTCTCCGACGAGGACCCGATGGCCGTCCACGAGAGCGGCGGGACGCCGACGCTCGACGAGCTGCGGCTCCACAACGGCACGATCTACCGCTGGAACCGCCCGATCTACGCCGTGGTCGACGGCGTGCCGCACGTGCGCGTGGAGAACCGGGTGCTCCCGGCCGGCCCCACCGTGATCGACACGATGGCCAACGCCGCCTTCTACTTCGGTCTGGTCCGGGCGCTCGCCGAGCAGGACCGGCCGGTGTGGTCCCAGATGTCGTTCCCGGCGGCCGAGGAGAACTTCCACGCCGCCGCGCAGGCGGGCATCGACGCGCAGGTCTACTGGCCCGGCGTCGGCCAGGTGCCGGCGAGCGAGCTCGTCGTACGCCGGCTGCTGCCGCTGGCCGCTCTCGGGCTGGAGCGGTGGGGGGTCTCCGGCGAGGAGGCCGGACAGCTCCTCGACGTCATCGAGCAGCGGTGCCTCACCGGGCGCAACGGGGCCTCGTGGTTCGTCGACCACGTGCACGCCCGCTCCGGCGAGGGTGACCGCCATGAGGTGATCCGCCGGGTGCTGGGCGACTACCGCCAGCTCATGCACGACAACCGGCCGGTCCACAGCTGGGAGTGACTGCTCAGCCGCTGCGGGCCAGCCGAAGCCGCTTCCAGACGCGGCTCTCGCCCGTGACAACGTCGAGCCAGCCGGTCCGCGTCACCGCCCGGAACCCCTCGGGGGACTCGCCGAGCGCGCCGAACGCGCGCACCGCCGCGGCGTACCAGGCGAGGTCGTCGTCGTGCAGCGTCGGCACCCCCGGCCGGACCACCCAGCCGAACGCGGGACCGCCGCGCTCCGCGCGCCAGAGGTCGAGCAGCGCGCTCAGGAGGTCGAGCCGCAGCCCGGCGTCGGCGGCCGGTAGCTCCAGCGTGACCCGGTGCCCGCCCGGGACGCCCAGGTGCAGCTCGGCGGGGAACCTTCGCCGTTGGGCACGGGCGCGGAGCCGGCCGACCTCGATCCGGAAGGCGGCGTCGGCGTCAGGGGGTTCGGCGGCAGGGGAGCACGGCATCGCGTCCCAGTGTGCCGAACGGAGGGTCGCCGGGCGCGCGCTGTCCACAGCATCCAGGCACCGAGATCCGCGTCCGCATCGTCTGCGCGCAAGGGGCGCCTCGGCGCGCGGGTTCCGTCGCACGCCATCATGGGTCCATGGCTCTTCAGATCGCCCAGGACGAGCACGCGGACGAGGTGCTCACCACGACTCCGTTCGCCCTTCTCGCCGGGATGCTCCTCGACCAGCAGTTCCCCATGGAGCGCGCCTTCGCCGGACCGGCGAAGATCCTCGACCGGTTCGGCACGCTCGACCCCGAGGCGGTGGCCGCCGCCGATCCGGACGCGTTCGCCGCCCTCTGCGCGAGGCCGCCCGCGGTCCACCGGTTCCCCGGCTCGATGGCTGCGCGGATCCAGGCGCTCGCGGCCCACGTCGTCGACGAGTACGGCGGGAACGCGGCCCGCCTCTGGAATGACGCCGCCACCGGGCAGGAGCTCCTGCGCCGGTTGCAGGCGCTCCCGGGGTTCGGCAAGCAGAAGTCGCAGATCTTCGTGGCCCTGCTCGGCAAGCAGCTCGACGTCCGTCCCGAGGGATGGGAGCGGGCCGCCGGCGACTACAGCGAGCCGGGCTCCTTCCGGTCGGTGGCCGACGTCGTGGACACGTCTTCGCTCGAGCGGGTGCGGGCGTTCAAGAAGGAGAAGAAGGCGGCGGCGCGCTCGGACTGACGCATTCCGGGGTGATCCTTGGAAACCACCTGCGGCGTGCCACAATGGCCTTTGCGGCACTTGACGACTACGGGCCTTGCCGCGCCCCGCATCCCTTGGACGAGAGGTAGTTCGTGTCTTCGAGCACGTCCCGCAAGCTGTCCGCAGAAGCTCTCGCGCACCCCGACGTGGCCGCGTTGGTCACCCTCGGCAAGGCGATCGGCGAGGTCTCCGCCGAGGCGGTCCGCCAGACTGCCGACTCGGCCGGCATCTCGCCGCAGCACCTGCGTCCGCTCCTCAAGCTCCTCAGCGCGGAGGGGGTCTCGGTCTCCGTGGCCGCTGCGGACACGAGCCACAAGCGGGTCGCGGCTGCCACGTCCACGGCCAAGAAGGTGACCTCCTCGAGCGCCAAGAAGGCGGCGGCGAAGAAGGCCCCCGCGAAGAAGGCCGCTTCGGACGATGACGAGGTCGGGTCGGCCGACGCGCCGGCGAAGAAGGCAGCCGCGAAGAAGGCTCCGGCCAAGAAGGCCGCGAAGGGTGCCGCCGAGCGTGGGGCCGAGGACGCGGTCGAGGTTCCGGCCGAGCCGGTGGTGATCGGCCCCGACGGCAAGAAGGTCCTGCCCGACATCCCGGACGAGGTCTTCGAGAAGGACGTCGCCTCGGACCCGACGCTCAAGGAGGAGGAGGACGAGAGCAAGGGGTTCGTCATCTCCGCCGCCGACGACACCGATGAGCCGATCCAGCAGGTGATGGTCGCCGGTGCCACCGCGGACCCGGTCAAGGACTACCTCAAGCAGATCGGCAAGGTGCCGCTCCTCAACGCTGAGATGGAGGTCGAGCTCGCCAAGCGGATCGAGGCCGGCCTGTTCTCCGACGAGAAGCTCGCCAAGGGCGGCAAGATCTCGGCGAAGGTCCTCGAGGAGCTCGAGTGGATCGCAGAGGACGGCCGTCGGGCGAAGAACCACCTGCTCGAGGCGAACCTCCGCCTCGTGGTGTCGCTGGCCAAGCGCTACACCGGCCGCGGCATGCTCTTCCTGGACCTGATCCAGGAGGGCAACCTCGGTCTCATCCGTGCGGTCGAGAAGTTCGACTACACCAAGGGCTACAAATTCTCGACCTACGCCACCTGGTGGATCCGCCAGGCGATCACCCGGGCGATGGCCGACCAGGCCCGCACGATCCGGATCCCGGTCCACATGGTCGAGGTCATCAACAAGCTGGCTCGTGTGCAGCGGCAGATGCTCCAGGACCTCGGGCGTGAGCCCACCCCTGAGGAGCTCGCCAAGGAGCTCGACATGACCCCGGAGAAGGTCATCGAGGTGCAGAAGTACGGCCGTGAGCCGATCTCCCTCCACACCCCGCTCGGCGAGGACGGCGACAGCGAGTTCGGAGACCTCATCGAGGACTCCGAGGCGATCGTGCCCGCGGACGCGGTGTCGTTCACGCTGCTCCAGGAGCAGCTGCACGCCGTGCTCGACACCTTGTCCGAGCGCGAGGCGGGCGTGGTGTCCATGCGGTTCGGCCTCACCGACGGCCAGCCCAAGACGCTCGACGAGATCGGCAAGGTGTACGGCGTGACCCGCGAACGGATCCGCCAGATCGAGTCGAAGACGATGTCGAAGCTGCGCCACCCCAGCCGCTCCCAGGTGCTCCGGGACTACCTGGACTGAGCCGTCCCGGCCGCGATCACTCGTCCAGGCGGATCAGGACGTCGTCGACCTCTCCGTTGAACTGGTCGCTGGACGGATCGATCTGCCCGTCGAAGGTGAGCTTGCCGCCGACCGACAGAGGGGTCGTCGCGTTCGACGACGTCACGCTGCCGATGTCGCCGCTCGCCGACTTCGTCCACTCCCGGGTCGGTCCGTCGCTGCCGAGCTGGACAACCCGCAGCTTGATCGACTCCCCGTCGCGTTGGCAGGTGACGGTGTACCAGTCGCTCGCGTTCACGTCCATGCTCAGCTTGGCCGCCACCGCACCCCGGTCACCCTTCACACGGCAAGCCGGCGAATGGTCGTCGATGTCCAGCTTGTACTGCGCATCGGCGCCGTACCGACCGAACTGGAGAAGATTGTCCCCGTTGTCGCTCGTGGAGCCTTGCGACCGTGCGTCAAGGCGGAAGGTGGCGGCGAACGTGAAGTCGGAGTCACCAGGACTGAAAGCGTTGGTGCCCGAGGGCGCCAACACTCGGAGGACTGCGCGTTCACCCTTCGGGGAGGGGTCGAACGAGGGGAACTGAACCGCACCCCCACCGTCCCGCCCGGGCACGACGCGGAGCTTCCCGTGGTTCAGGGAGGTCACCGACGCGCTCACGTCCAGAGCGCCAGAACTGTGCTCGAGTGCTTCCTCGATCGATCCGTCGTCGAAGGAGAACTCGACAAGGACGTCCGGACGAGCAGGCGCAGGGGCCTCCGACTGCTGACAGCCGGCAAGTGAGGGAAGTCCGACCGCGAGCACCGTCGCGGCGCAGACGCGTCGCGGGTCTAGCATCCGGACAGTGTACGGGCACCGTGACTTCCCGGGTTTGCTGGCAGGCGTGTCACGTGCCAAGGCAGCGGCGAGGCCGTGAACGAGGGCACGCGCAAGTCACCCTCTGGTGGTGAAGGACCACGTCGTGGGCGTCAGCGAGTTGTCGTCCGTGTCGCGGATGCCGCTGCCGAGAGAGGCGGTGAACCGGGTGCCCGCGCGCAGCCCGCGCTCCGGGTTGAGCGTGGCCTCGCGCTCTCTGGCGTTGTAGCTCACCGAGGCGGGCACCTCGTCGCCCGACGGGCCGGTCAAGGTCATCGTGGCGCCGCTGACGCCCGTCACCGCCTCGCTGAACTCTGCCTTGACGTTCCTCCACCGGCCTGTCCCGGCCGCGTCACGTGCCGGCGACAGCTCCACGACCGTGGGATCGGCGGTTTGACCGGCAGCTCCGGAGCTGCCCGCGGTGGTGAAGGACCACGTCGTCGGCGTGAGTGCGTTGCCGTCGGCGTCGCGGATGCCGCTGGTGAGCGAGACCGTGAAGCGGGTGCCGGCCGGCAGCCCCCGGTCGGGGTTGAGGGTGGCACGTCGCTTGGACGCGCTGTAGCTCACCGCTGCGGGCACCTCGTTGCCCGACGGGCCGGTCAAGGTCATCGTCGCGCCGCTGACACCGGTCACCGGCTCGCTGAAGTCTGCCTTCACGTTTCTCCAGCGGCCTGTGCCGGTCGCGTCAGGAGCAGGTGACCGGCTGGTCACCTCGGGAGCGACGGTGTCCGTCGGAACGGTGGAGTCACCGGCGGTGGACCCACCAGTGGTGGTGAACGACCACGTCGAGGGCGTCAGTGCGTTACCGTCCGCGTCGCGGATGCCGCTGGTGAGAGAGACCGTGAAGCGGGTGCCGGCGGGCAGCCCCCGGTCCGGGTTCAGGGTGGCTTGCCGGTTGGTCGCGCTGTAGCTCACCGCGGCGGGCACCTCGTTGCCCGCCGGGTCGGTCAACGTCATCGTGGCGCCGCTGACACCGGTCACCGGCTCGCTGAAGGTGGCCTTGACGTTGCCCCACCGGCCCACTCCTGTGGCGTTCGCGGCTGGTGAACGGCTCGTCACGGTAGGAGCCGTGGAGTCACCGCCGCCGTCACCGCCGCCGTCACCGCCGCCCGCGCCAACGGTGACGGTGCTCCACGAGAAGACTGCTGGTGTGTCGGCGTCGACGGTCAACCGGACCCACTTCGTCGCGGTCTGGCCGTAGACCTCGAGCCGGGTCAGGTTGGGGACGCCGGCGTAGCCCGCCTCCACCTCGTAACGGTGCTCATCGCCATGGACGAGCAGCACCTTGCCGCTGAACGCCTTGGACCGGGCCACGATCTTGTCGCGGATGGGGATGAACGGTCGGGTGTCACGCGGCTCGGCCTGCATGAACAGCAGGACCCCGGCGGCATCAGTCGCTCGCGCCTGGTCGAACGCGGCGTCGATCCAGGCGAGGTTCGCGGCGTCACGTGCCTTCCACTCAGCGGTCCGCTCTGCGAGATGGTCGCCTTCTGGGAGCCCGGACCACTTCGAGCGGCCGTTGCCGTTGCCCACGACGTGCACGGTCGCGAACACGACCCCGGAACGCTCGAACCGGACATTCTCCCGATAGGTGGCGTATCCGGCGCTGGCTGCCTGGCTGGTGACGGTGGTGGGGTTCTGGCCCAGGGTTCGTCCCGGGGTGGGATAGAACACCTGTCGGAGGTGCTCGAGGCGTTCGGTGGGAAGGTACTGACCAGCCTCGACCTTGTGACAGTCGAGCCACTCGTTGTCGCCGGGGGTCAGCACGAACGGGTCGGCGAACGTGTTGAACAGGCTCAGGCGGTCCGCGTACATCGCGTTGTTGCACAGCGAGTCGGCGCTCTTGATGTCACCTGCGTGCATCACCATCCCCACCGACGGGTCACCGTTGATGTCCCGCACGAGCGCAGGGAACTGTTGGCGCTCGGTCTGCGAGTAGGGCGTGTCCGCGATCAACGCGAACGTCGCCGGCTCCGCCGCGGCTGCTGGTGAAGGAGCCGCCATCACGGCGCTCACACCGCCGAGCAGCACTGCCGAGAGGCTTATCCATGATCGAGCTACGCGCATACCTACCCCCTTGGTTGGGCGATGTCCAAGTACGGGGGCAGACGGCGGCAACCCCACCACGGTCCGGATCACCACGCCCAGCCGCCAAGAAAAACCCCACCCGACGCCTGTGTCCGCGGATCTCTCGTGCAGCGGAGGCCACGCCCCCGGGCCCCCCCGGGCCACATCGCCGAGCGATCAACAAGCAGAGTAGATCACGACCCCAGGAGTGTCGAGGGGCGGCGCTCGGGTGCGTCCTGCGCGGTGACGGGGTGCGACGCAGGACGACGAACCTGGATCTCCCGGTCGCGCTAGCTGGCTGCCGCCTGCCCGAACCGGCGGGCCACCAGGGCGTCGCACGCCTCGGCGCCCGCCGCGGCGAGCCGGTCCACGAGCAGCTGTGCGCCGTCGACCGTGCCCAGGTCGGCGAGCTCCTCGAGCTCCTGCGACACGGCGGCGACCCGCATCGCACCCAGCGTCAGCGCGCTTCCGCGCAGCTTGTGGGTCAGGTGCCGCACCTCGCCCGCGTCGGCGGCGCGAACCGCGCCGCGCACCGACTCGAGGGTGCCCGGGAAGCCGGTCACGAAGTTCTGGACCGCTCGGTCGACGAGCGCGACGGCGCGCTCGCCCATCGCGTCGAGCTCGGTGAGCCGGCCGAGGTCGAGCAGCGCCGGCAGCGGCTCGGCTCCCGCCGGGCCGCCGGCGTAGGCGCGCAGGACCGTCTCCAGCTTCTCGCCATCCACCGGCTTGGTGAGGAAGTCATCCATCCCCGCCTCCAGGCACTTGTCCCGCTCGCCGTCCACGGCGGAGGCTGTCATCGCGATGATCGGCACCCGCCGACCGCCGGCCTCGGCGGCCCGGATCGCCCGGGTGGCGGTGAATCCGTCGGTGCCGGGCATCTGGAGGTCCATCAGCACGACGTCGTACGCCGTGGTGGTCGCCTTCGCGACCGCCTCTTCGCCGTTGCCGGCGACGTCGGCAGTGAAGCCGAGGGCGTCGAGCCAACCCAGCGCCACCAGCTGGTTGACGTCGTTGTCCTCGGCCACGAGGACGTGGCCGAGCGCCTTCATGCCCGTCGACGTGGCCGGCGCGGCGTCGTGGACCCGCCGGGGACGGTGCTCGCTGGCAGCCGAGAAGCGTCCGGTGAACCAGAAGGCGCTGCCCACCCCTGGCTCGCTCGTGACGCCGATCTCGCCACCCAGTGCGGCCACGAGCTGGTGCGAGATGGCCAGCCCCAGCCCGGTGCCGCCGAAGGTCCGGGTCGTGGAGGCGTCAGCCTGCCGGAACGGCTCGAACAGTCGGCCGAGGTCACCGGTGATCCCGATGCCGGTGTCGATGACCTCGGTGCGGAGCACGACGCCGTCGTCGGCGGCCACCAGCTGGACGCTGATCCGGACATGGCCGGCCTCGGTGAACTTGACGGCGTTCGAGGCGAGGTTCGAGACGACCTGTGACAGCCGGTGCGGGTCACCGACGAGCCAGGCCGGGACCTCCGGGGCCACGTCGACGATGAGCTCGATCTCCTTGGCGCGGGCGGCCTCGAGCAGGATCGACCTGACGTGCTCGAACAGGGGCCGGACCTCGAACTCGACGGACTCCAGCTCCAGCCCGCCTGCCTCGATCTTGGAGAAGTCCAGGATGTCGTTGATCACCGCGATCAGCGCTCGTCCGGCCACCTGGACGCCCTGGGCCAGCCGCAGCTGGTCCGCGGCCAGCGACGTGCGGAGCAGGAGGTCGTTGAGCCCGATCACCCCGTTCATCGGCGTGCGGATCTCGTGGCTCATCGTGGTGAGGAACTCGGACTTGAGCCGCGAGGCCTCCATCGCGGCGTCGCGGGCAGCGGCGAGCTGCTCCGCCGAACGCTGGCGCTCGATGACCCGGCTCAGCTGGTCGGCGGTCTGCTCGGCGGCGGAGCGCAGCATCTTGTGGCGGACGAAGGGCGAGCACGCGGTGGCCACGACGACCACCTCAGGGTCGCCGTCATGGGTCACGAGAAAGCCCATCAGGGGGGTGTCGGGGAGCGTCTCCTCCTCGAACACCGTCCGCCGGGTCAGCAGCGCCCGCTCGGCGACGTCCCGCTCCAGGTCGGTCGGTGTGAGGTCGGGACGGTCGTGGTCGAGGGCGATCGGCTCCAGCCGGACGCCCTGCTCGTCGAGGGTCACCCCGAACGCCACACCACGGCTCCAGTCGTCGTGGGAGAGGAGCTGCTCGCGGCTCACGCGGAGCGCCTCGTCGATCGTCTGGGCCTCGTTGGCAGCACTGGCGAGTGCCTGCATCATCATGTTGAGCACGACCGCGTCGAGGAGCTGGAGCTCGGCTTTCTTGAGGTCGGAGATGTCCTGCACGGTCCCGCCGATCCGGCTGGGCGTGCCGTCCTCGAGACTGGTGGTCCGGCCCCGTCCGCGCATCCACCTGAGCTGGCCGTCCGGGCGGCGGACCTGGAAGTCGAAGGTCGCGTCGTCGTCGCCGGCGAGGCACCGCTCGATGGCGCCGGTGACGACGTCGTGGTGTGCCGGCACCACGAGGTCGAAGAACCCTTCCGGGCTGGGACGGAACCGCTCCGGGTCGGCGCCCAGCATGTCGTAGAGCTGCAGCGACCAGCTGATCCGGCCGGTGAGCAGGTCGATCTCCCAGCTCCCCACCCCCGCGATCGCCTGCGCCTCTGCGAGCTGCTCGTTGCTGCGGGACAGCGCGGTGAGCAGAGCACGGCGGGCTTCGTCGTCGGCCAGCCGGTGCACGACGCAGGTGATCTCGCCGTCGTCGCCACGGATCAGGTGCTCGCTGACCACGAGGCGGACGCGGCTGCCGTCACCGCGCAGGTAGCAGCACTCGACGTCGTCGGTGTTCGTCCGGCCCCGCAGCACGTCCTCGAGGTGTCGGTGGAACTGCGCCTTGCCGACGTCGTCGAGAACGTCAAAGATGCTCACCTCGGCCATCTCGGCCGCGGTGCGGCCCAGCAGCTCGGCCGCCCTCGCGTTGTGGTAGATCGTCTGGCCGGTGAGGTCGAGGGCCCAGATCCCGTCACGAGATGCCTCGACAAGGCGTCGGTGGAACGAGTCGCGGTCTTGCACGCACGTCCCCTTTCCGACATTTCGACGCTCCCAGGCTAGAACTTGACGTCGGGTCGAGGAGGGGTTTTCGCAGAACCTCCGACGTGCGACCTCGGGCTCATCCAAGGGTGACGAGCACGACCGTCGCGCCGCAGAGCACCAGCCCGATGCCCTGCATCCGATGGATCCGCTCTCGCAGGAGTGCCATCGCCAGCAGGATGGTCGCAGCCGGGTACAGCGAGGCCAGGACCGCGGAGACGGTGAGCAGCCCGCTCTGCACCGCGAGCTGGAAGCAGACGACGGCGACAGCCGACAGCGGTCCCGCCGGCAACGCGCGCCAGGCGCTCCGGGTCGGACGCCACGAGGCACCCAGCACCGTGGCGAGCAGTGCGGCGGCGACCGCGGAGACCGCCTGGGTGAGCGTGAGCGGCCACATGCCCGCTGACTCGGGCACCTGCCCCAGCCCGGCGAACATGATGCCGAACCCCAGCCCGGCGAGGATGCCGTCGAGAACCCCGCTGGTGTCTCCGGACGGTTCGGAGGGCGCCGGTGTCGGGTGCACGCTGTCCGGCACCGGTTGGTCCTCGCCGGAGGCGACCATCCAGATCCCGGGGAAGGCCGCCACGATCGCCAGCGTGACGAGCAGCCCCGGTCGTTCGCCGGTGGCGAGACCGATCACGACGGGGAGGAGGGCGGCGCCCACCGCGGAGAGCGGGGCGACGACGCTCATCCGGCCGGAGGAGAAGCCGCGGAAGAGGAAGCCGACCCCGGCTCCTGAGCCGACACCCGCGAGCACGGCCCAGGCGAGGTCGCCGGGCGTGGGAGCCCCTCCACGGACGAGTGCGAAGACGGCCGTGCTCAGGGCTGCCGACACCTGGACGAGGACCGCGACGGCCCAGGCGGAGGTGCGCCGGCTGACCAGGCCGCCGACGAAGTCGGAGAGTCCGTAGGCGAGCGCGGAACCAAGGGCGAGCAGGACCCCCATCAGACGACCACGACCGCGGTGAGCCACAGGGCCGTGGCGACCAGGGCGGCAGCGACCTCGATGAGGATCGACAGGCCGACCGCGCGCAGTGCGACCTTGGTCGCCGGCCAGGCGGCCTCACGGCCGAGCCGCTGCGCCTCGGAGAGGTAGATCCCCGCCACGAACCCCACGACCAGCCCGACGACCGGGATGACGAAGAAGCCGATGACGCCCAGGGCTGCCCCGAGGAGAAGGGTGCGGTTCGGGACGCCCGCAACCTTGAGGCTGCGCCCCGGCACGGCGTACTTCACCACCGTCCCGAGTGCGAGGACGACGAGTGCGGCAGCCGCGAGCGACCATCCGAGCGGCTCGCCCACGGCGACCGCCCAGCCGAGGACGGCGGCGGCGACGAGCAGGGTCCCCGGCAGGAACGGGACGACGATCCCGACGAGGCCCACGACGATGGCGAGGCCGGCCAGGAGGTCGGGGGTGGTCACGCGGTCACCCTTTCAGAGCACGTGAGGCCCCGGCATCGCCGGGGCCTCACGGATGTCGTACGGCGTCGCCTGGACGCCTTGAAGTCAGCTGGTCTCAGTCGGTGGTCGGGGGGTCGAGGAGCTTGCTGGTCTCGTCGTGCACGTTGACCGCGATGGTGCGGAGCTTCTCGCCGTGCTCGCGCGCGTGGTGTGCGCAGAAGAGGAGCTCGCCGCCGGTCGCCAGGTGCACCCGGAGGTAGGCCTGGGCGCCGCACCGATCGCAGCGGTCGCTCGCGGTCAAAGGGCTGGTTGCAACGGCAGTCGTCACAGTGGCCTTCCTTCCTGTCGTGAAGAGGGACGCGCGGGAGACGCGAGTAGTTCCCTTGCCTCTCTCATCGACTCAACAATCCAAACACGGCGGCTTCTTCCCGTGATGCGATGTCCTCCGGCTGAGATTCCGGTGAGTCATCTCACAACGTTGTTCGGCCACGGCGCCCGGTCGGATGGGTTCGATCAGTCTGTACCCCGTTTGCGTCCTCATCGGCGCCAACCCGCCCGAACTGTGGAATTCGGTATCGCATCGAGATCTATACCCACGCCGAGGGGAAACACTCGGCGGGCCGCGCCGGGGGTGGCGACCGCCTCGCGGCAGGCGTGGCGGCGGCTTCCCCGGGGGAGCCCGGAGGTACATTGCAGCGGCACCGACCCGCGCTCCCGGAGGCGATCATCGACAACACCTACAACGCCCAGCACCTCCTGGTCCTGGAGGGGCTGGAAGCCGTCCGGAAGCGCCCCGGGATGTACATCGGCTCCACCGACACCCGAGGGCTGATGCACTGCCTGTGGGAGATCATCGACAACTCCGTCGACGAGGCGCTGGCGGGGTTCTGCACGAGGATCGACGTCACCCTGCACCCGGACGGGTCCGCCGAGGTCCACGACGACGGCCGCGGCATCCCGGTCGACAAGGAGCCCAAGACCGGGCTCTCCGGTGTGGAGGTGGTCTTCACCAAGCTCCACGCCGGCGGCAAGTTCGGCGGCGGCTCCTACAACGCCACCGGAGGGCTCCACGGCGTGGGGGCCTCCGTGGTCAACGCGCTGTCGGCGCGGCTCGACGTCGAGGTGGACCGCTCACCGGCCACCCAGCGCATGTCGTTCCAGCGCGGGGTGCCGGGCGTCTTCGCCGGCGAACGCCCGACCGACCAGTTCGCTCCCCAGTCCGGGCTCCACAAGGGCAAGCGGGTGGCCAAGGGGGTCACCGGCACCCGGCACCGGTTCTGGCCCGACCGTCAGATCTTCACCAAGGACGCAGCGTTCGTCTTCGAGGAGCTCGTCACCCGGGCCCGTCAGACGTCGTTCATCGTGCCGGGGCTCGAGATCGTCATCCGCGACCTGCGGGGTCCCGAGCCGGTCGAGGAGCGGTTCAAGCACGACGGCGGGATCACGGAGTACTGCGAGTTCCTCACCCACGGCGAGCCGGTCACCGACGTCCTCCGGCTGGAGGGCCACGACCGGTTCACCGAGACCGTGCCGCTCCTCGACGACCAGGGGCACATGACCCCGCAGGACGTCGAGCGCGACCTCCACGTCGACGTGGCCCTCCGCTGGGACACCGCCTACGAGACCGAGCTCCGCTCCTACGTCAACGTCATCGCGACCCCGAAGGGCGGCACCCACGTCTCCGGGTTCGAGGCGGCGGTGACCAAGGCGTTCAACGAGGTCCTCCGGGAGAGCAAGACGCTCAAGGTCGCCGAGCCCGACGTGGTCAAGGACGACGTCCTGGAGGGGCTCACCGCGGTCGTCACGGTCCGGCTCGCCGAGCCGCAGTTCGAGGGGCAGACCAAGGAGGTGCTCGGCACCCCGGCTGCCCGGTCGATCGTGCGCAAGGTCGTCGCGGCGGAGCTCAAGAGGTTCCTCACCTCGACCAAGCGCCAGGAGAAGGCGCAGGCCAAGCTGGTGCTCGAGAAGGTCGCGAACGCCTCGCGGACCCGGCTCGCGGCCCGCCAGCAGCGGGACAACCAGCGGCGCAAGAGCGCCCTCGAGTCCTCGGCCCTCCCGGCGAAGCTGGCCGACTGCCGCTCCGGCGACAACGAGCGCACCGAGCTGTTCATCGTCGAGGGCGACTCGGCGCTCGGCACCGCCAAGCTCGCCCGCAACTCGGAGTTCCAGGCGCTGCTGCCGATCCGCGGCAAGATCCTCAACGTCCAGAAGGCGTCGGTCGGGGACATGCTGAAGAACGCCGAGTGCGCGTCGATCATCCAGGTGGTCGGGGCGGGTTCTGGGCGCACCTTCGACATCGAGCAGGCCCGCTACGGGCGGATCGTGTTCATGGCCGACGCCGACTCCGACGGCGCGCACATCCGGTGCCTGCTCGCGACCCTCTTCTTCAAGTACATGCCCGACCTGATCCACCAGGGCCGGGTCTTCTCCGCCGTACCCCCGCTGCACCGCATCGAGCTGACCAACCCGAAGAAGGGGATGGCGAAGTACGTCTACACCTACTCCGACGCCGAGCTGCAGCGGAGGCTCGCCGAGCTGACCAAGAAGGGGCTGCGCTGGAAGGACCCGGTGCAGCGCTACAAGGGGCTCGGCGAGATGGACGCCGACCAGCTCGCGGAGACGACCATGGACCCTCGTCACCGCACGCTGCGCCGGATCACCGTGGACGACGCCGAGGCGGCCTCGCACGTGTTCGAGCTGCTGATGGGCAGCGAGGTCGCGCCCCGCAAGGAGTTCATCGTCCAGGGCGCCTACGAGATCGACGCCGAGCTGATCGACGCCTGAGGCTCGACCTGCGCCGACAGGCGGGGGAGAGGGCCTGGCGTGGCGGCTTCGCTCGTGGCGGGGCTGTTCTTCCCCGTGACGTGGAGCGTCTGGTACGTGCGCGAGCACCCCCACGTCGACCGCGATCTTCGAGGTTCCGGTCCGCCGAGAGGACCGATCTGGTTTCATGGGCCACCTGTCGACGCAGCCGGCCAGGACGCTGCCCGTGTCCTGACCGCTGGGGGAGGTGCCGACGTGACGACCTTCATGGTCATCGGGCTGGTCGGCCTCGCCCTGCTCGCGGTGGCGCTGGTGGCGGGCGACCTGCTGGACGGCGCGTTGGACGCCCTCGCCGGTGACGTCTTCTCGACGGCCGTCATCGGCGCGTTCGTCTCGGCCTTCGGCTTCGGCGCTGCCGCGGTGGAGGCAAGCGGCTCAGGGCTCGCGGTCGCGGTGCCGGTCGGTGTGGTCGCCGGGGCGGTCTTCGGTGGCTTCGCCGCCTGGCTGACGCGCCTCCTGCGGGACGGCAACAGCGACGCGACGCCCACGACCGAGGAGAGCGTCGGACGCGAGGGGCGGGTCGTCACCCACATCCCGGACGGCGGCTTCGGTGTCGTCCACGTCCTCGTCGGCGGCCACGCCCTGCAGCTCAACGCCCGCGCCGAGCGGCCGATCGAGGCGGGCACCCGGATCCACGTGACCGGCGTGCTCTCACCGACCGCCGTGACCGTGGCACCGATCTGGAACGAACTGCCGTGACCTCTATCTGCAAGGAACTCTGATGGATCCCATGCTCGTCGCCGTGGGCGGACTCGTCGTCCTCCTCGTCCTCCTCGTGCTCCTGGTCACGAGCCGCTACAAGGTGGCGGGCCCGAACCAGGCGTTCATCGTCACCGGCCGGAAGGGGAAGGCGGTCCTGAACCCGGAGACGGGGGCTCTCACGACCGACCTGTCCGGCCAGAAGGTGATCCTCGGCGGCGGCACCTTCGTCGTCCCCTTCGTGCAGAAGCTCGCGACGATGGACCTCTCCTCCCGCCGGATCTCGGTGCAGATCCGGGGCGCGGTCTCCGGTCAGGGGATCAAGCTCAACGTCGAGGGCGTGGCGATCGTCAAGGTGGGCGGCAACGCCGACCAGATCCGGCTCGCCGCCCAGCGGTTCCTGAGCCAGCAGCAGGACATCGAGCCGTTCACCCAGGAGGTCCTGGCCGGCGCCCTCCGCTCCATCGTCGGCGGGTTGACCGTGGAGCAGATCATCCGTGACCGCGCCGCGTTCGCCCAGCGCGTGGCGGACGAGTCGGAGAACTCGCTCACCGGTCAGGGGTTGATCCTCGACACGTTCCAGATCCAGGACGTGACGGACGACGGGACCTACCTGGCGGACCTCGGCCGCCCGGAGGCGGCCCGGATCCAGCAGGCCGCCTCGATCGCCGAGGCGAACGCCCGGCAGGCCGCCGAGCAGGCGCGGATCGCCGCCGAGGAGGAGATCGCGGTCTCGCAGCGGGCGTTGGCCCTGCGGCAGGCCGGGATCAAGGCGGAGACCGACGCCGCGGCCGCCAACGCGGCTTCTGCCGGTCCTCTGGCGCAGGCCGACCGCGACCAGGCGATCCTCCTCGAGCAGGAGAAGGTCGCGGTCCGGCAGGCCGCCCTGACCGAGCGCGAGCTCGAGACCAAGGTGCGCAAGCCAGCCGACGCCGAGCGCTACCGGGTGGAGCAGGAGGCCGAGGCGAACCGGTCGGCCGAGATCGCGGCCGCCGAGGCACGGAAGGCCGCGTCCATCGCCGGTGCGCAGGCCAACGCCGAGGAGGCGCGGCTCACCGGCGAGGCGGAGAAGTCCAGAAGGGCCGCCCTGGCGGAGGCGGAGGCCATCGAGGGCGCCAAGCGAGGCGAGGCGGAGAAGGCGCGCCGCATCGCGGAGGCCGAGGCGACGCGTGCTGAAGGTGACGCCCAAGCGGCGGCCATCCTCGCGGTCGGCCAGGCCGAGGCCGAGGCGATGGACAAGCGCGCCGAGGCGTTCACCCACTACAACGAGGCCGCGGTCCTGCAGATGCTGGTCGAGGTGCTGCCGCAGATCGCCAAGGAGGTCGCGGCCCCGATCGCTGCCATCGACCAGCTCACGGTGCTCTCCACCGACGGCGCCGGTGCCCTTCCGAAGCAGGTCAACGACAACATCGTCCAGACCTTCGAGATGCTCAAGACCTCCACGGGGCTCGACATCGGGTCCATGATCCGCACGTCCTTGGGCCGAACCGGCGGGCCGGAGCTCCGGGCGGAGGCCGACGGGTCCTGACCGGCCGTGCGTCGTGCGGGGAGCAGGGCCGGCTCAGGCCTTGCGTGTGAGCAGCCCGGTGTCGACGTCGTAGAGGAAGCCGCCCACCGCGACCGAGTCGGGGATGAGCGGGTGGGAGTGGACACGTCGTACGTCGACCTCGAGCGCTGCCACCTGGTCCGGGACCACGCTGAACCGCTGCCACGAGGCGTCGACGCCGGCGGACTCACCGACCCGGGCCTTCAGCTCCTCCTCGGTGCTGGAGGCCATCGCGCACCGGGTGTGGGGTACGACGAGCACGCGGTTGACGTTGAGCAGGTGGACGGCGAGCACCAGCGCCTCGAGCGCCTGGTCGGTGACCCGGCCTCCCGGGTTGCGGAAGATCTTGGCGTCGCCGGGCTTCAGCCCCACGATCCCGAGCGGGTCGATCCGCGAGTCCATGCAGGTCACGATGGCGACGCCGGCATGGGCGACGCCGTCGAACCCGGCGAGCGCGAACTGCTCGGAGAACCGGCGGTTGGAGTCCAGGAGGTCGTCGAAGGCGCTGTCGGTCACACCGGTGACGTTAGCGAAGCCCCGCCGGCGCCGGTCAAAGGGGGTCGGTCGCAAGCACCTGGAAGAGGACGTGGTCCTGCCACCGGCCACCGATGTGCAGGTAGTCCCGGGCCACGCCGAACGGCACGAACCCGTTGCGACGGAGCACCTGCTGGGACGCGACGTTGTGGAGCAGGGTGCCGGCCTCGACCCGGTGCAGCCCGAGGTCGTCGAAGGCCACCCGCTTGACCGCGGCCACGGCCGCCGTCGCCAGCCCCTGGCCCCGGCGTGCCGCGTCGACCCAGTAGCCGACGCTGCAGGAGAGGAACGGCCCGCGGACGATGTTGTTCAACGTGATCCGCCCGGCCACCGCGCCGGTGTCGTCGAGCACGACGTGCGGCACCGTCGTGCCGCCGTCGTGGTTCCGCAGCAGGTCCGCCACCACCCGGGCCTGGCCCTCCTCGGTGAACCAGTCGTCCGGCCTCACGGGTTCGAAGGGGGCCATGCTCTCGCGGTTCTCCCGCAGGAGCGCGGAAAGGACTGCGGCATCGTCCGGTCGGACCAGCCTGGTGGTAGGAGGGATCGGTGCGGCCACCGTCCCATCATGCCCGGGCGCTCACCCGATCCCCGCCTCCAGCAGAGGCGTCGGGACGCGGCGGGTGTCGGCGTGCCGGAAGACGACCAGCGCGACGAGGCCGGCGATGACGCAGCAGACGGCCGCGCCGAGGAAGATCGTCTGGAGCTGGGTCAAGCCGGCCTCCCGCAGGACCAGCGTGAACTCCGCGCAGCGGCTGCTGCCGTCCGGGCAGACGTCCTTCGGGGCCGGCAGGTCTTCCTGCTCGGCGTAGAACCGGCGCAGCCCGATCGTGGTCAGCGCGCTGATGCCGACGAGCTTGCCTACGGTGCGCGCCACCACGAGCAGGGCGCTGGCGACGCCGTGCACGCTGTCGTCGGTCGCGGAGAGCAGCGCCGCGTTGACCGGCGCCATCGCCAGCCCCACCCCGATCCCGGCCAGGACGAGCGGGACCGTCGCGACGGGGTTGCTGAGCGAGTCGAGCCCCCAGGTCGACATCCACACGAACCCCGCGCAGGACAGCGCCATCCCGGTCGCGGTGACGACACCCGCGGCCATCCGGTGGGTGAGCCAGCCCCCGGCGAAGGCGCCGATCGGGAGCCCGACGAGGAAGCGGACGAGAACCAGGGCGGCCATCAGCTGGGAGTCGGTGTAGACGGTGATCCGCGCGAAGATCGGGATGTCGACGAGCGCCGCGATGAGGGCGCTCCCCACGAAGAAGCTGACGACCATCGCTCCCCACGCCGGGGTGGCGGTGATGGCGCGCGGTGGCACGAGCGGGTGGTCGACGGAGCGGTTGCGCCGCCAGAAGAGGACGGCGGCGACGGCGCTGCCGCCCAACAGCCACGGGCCGGCCCTCGAGAAGACCTGCACCTCCGGGTCGGCGCCCGCGAACGCCAGGATGACGCCCGCCAGGGTGAGCCCCAGGTAGAGCGCGCCGACGACGTCGACCTCGCGGAGCACCGCGGCCCAGGTCCTGAGGTCGAGCAGGGGTGCTCGCGCCGTCAGGCAGCGAGCGACGAGCAGGACGGCGAGGAGCAGCCCTGCCAGCGCGAGGGGCGAGAGCCAGCGGCTGGAACCGGCCACCGGGACGAACGCGAGCCCGGCGGTCACGCCGTTGACGAGACGGGCCGGCTGCGCCATGACCAGCACGACCGCCGCCAGCCCGCCGGCCGCCAGCACCGCCCCCAGCCAGTCGAAGCCGCCCCTGGCGGGCCCCGGGGGCGCTCCGAGGCCGGCCCGGGCCCGCGGAGCACCACGTCGGATCACCGCCGCCAGGAGGAGCCCCACGGCGAGGTTGATCCAGAAGATCGTCCGCCAGCTGCCGAAGACGAGCACGACGGCGCCGAACACCGGGCCGACCACGTTGCCCAGCTCCTGCACCGCCCCCACCACGCCCAGCGGGACGCCGCGCTCCCGCGGGGGGTAGAGGTCGGCCACGAGGGCCAGCGTCGCCGGCAGCAGCCCCCCGGCGCCGACCCCCTGGAGGAGCCGGCCGACGACGATCGACGGAAGGTCGTAGGCGGCGGCGGTGCCGAGGGAGCCGAGCGCGAAGAGCAGGAGGCACCCGACGAGGACCGGCACCCGGCCGCGGAGGTCGGCGATCCGGCCGATCAGCGGCAGCATCGCGATGTAGCCGAGCAGGAAGCCCGAGATGATCGGCGCTCCACGCTGCAGGTCCTCGGCCGACAGCCCGGAGGCAGCCATCATGTCCGGCAGCGCCAGGACCACGACGTAGTTGTCTGCCGCGGCGAAGGCGACCGCTACCGCGGCGAGCCCCAGCAGGAGCCGGCCGACCGGGTCCGGGCGAGCAGCGGTCGTGCCGCCCTCGCTCACGGGCGGGTGATCTCCTTCTCGGTGCCGTAGTCGGTGAGCGTGACGGTGTACTCCACCTCGCCGCCCTGGCCGTAGAACGGGCCGGAGATGTCGGCGGAGCGGAGCGTCCCTTCCTCGTCGATGCGGAACGTGACCGGGAAGTCGGCGGAGGTGTCGGCGCTCGGGATGGAGTCGGCGACCACCTCGCCGGAGAGCGTGCCGGAGTACGACGACAGCACGGCCGACCCTTCCCGGCTCTGGTCCCCCTCCGTCACGTCGGTGGCCTCGGTCAGCCACGACGAGATGCCGGTCGTGGAGTCCATCAGCTGCGCCGGGTCGGGAGCGCCGTAGTCGGCGGCCTCCACCTCGCGGTACTCCTTGGTGAACGGGAGCTTGGCGAAGACCTGGCCGTCGACGGCGACGACCGGCACCTCGAGCGACAGCTCGCTGATCGAGAGGTCGACGGTGCCCTCGAAGGCGGGGGCGTGAGTGCCGATCCCGGTCGCGTCGACGAGCCCGTCGATCCCCTCGGGGAGCGCGTCGGTGCTCAGCCGCAGCTCGACCCCCGACGTCTCGTCCAGCTTGGTCCTGGCGGCAGCCAGAGCGTCCTGCGGCGTCGACTCGGCCGCGGCGTCGTCGCCGCTGCAGCCGGCGGCGAGCAGGACCAGGGGCACGAGCAGGGCGGGAAGGCGCCGGGTCGTTCGGGGCACGGTCGTTCGGCGCGAGGTCATGGGGCAAGCCTGACACGGACAGGGGAGGCGACAGCGGCGACGGGCTGGGCGGGCGGCGTGCCGGAGCCGTCCCGGCGCCCCTCGGCCGCAGGGAGGTCGACAGGGGCGCCGGAGGCCGCGGCCGCCCGCGGCGGGCCGGCGCCGACCCAGGCGAGCACGAGCCGGTCCTCACCCTTGAGGAACCGGTGGCACCGGACCCCTCCGGTGGCCCGCCCCTTGGCCGGGTACTCGGGAAAGGGGGTCACCTTCGCCGACCCCGGCTCCGTGCCCGGCAGCGCGGTGCCGGACCCGGAGATCGTCACGACGACGGCGTCGTCCCCGGAGGTGACGGCGCCGAAGTGCACGACCTCCGCGCCGGGGGAGAGCCGGATGCCCGCGACGCCGCCCCCTGTGCGGCCCTGAGGGCGCACGGCGGAGGCGGGGAAGTGCAGCAGCTGGGCGTCGCTGGCCACGAAGCAGAGCTCTTCGTCGCCGGTGACCTCCAGCGCACCGACCACCTCGTCCCCTTCGTCGAGGCGGAGCAGCTCCCACGAGTCCCGGTTGGGGAGCTCCGGGTTGACCCGCTTCACGACCCCGCGCCGGGTGCCGAGGGCGAGCGCCGGGCCGTCACCGGCGAGGCTGCACAGCCCCACCACGCGCTCGTCGCCCTCGAGCTGGAGGAGCGCGCTGACGGGCACGCCGCCCTGCAGGTGCGGGTCGCTAGCGGTGCCCGGCAGGGTCGGCAGGTCGAGGACGTCGAGCCGGACGAGCCGGCCCCCGGACGTGAGGACCCCTACCTGCGCCCGGGCGGTGGCGGCGACCGCCGACACGACCACGTCGTGGGTGGCGCGCGCCTCCCCGGCGCCGGGTGGCCCGGTGTCGGTGGTGCGCGCCAGGAGGTCTGCCGAGGAGAGGTAGACGAAGCACGGCTCGTCGGGCACCTCGAGCGGCACCGCCGTCGTCGAGGGCTGGCCGGCGGACTGGAGGAGCACGGTGCGGCGCGGCGTCCCGTGGGCCTTCGCGACGTCGGCCAGCTCCTCGCTGACGACGGTGCGGAGCTTCCGCTCGTCGTCGAGGATCGCGTCGAGCTCCTCGATCCGACGCTCGAGGTCGGTCTTTTCGTTCTCCAGCTCGAGCCGGGAGAACTTCGTGAGCCGGCGCAGCTGCATGTCGAGGATGTACGTCGCCTGCGGGTCGGTGAGCTCGAAGACGGTCATCAGCCGCTCCTTGGCCTCCCCGGAGCTGTCGCTGGAGCGGATCAGCTGGATGACCTCGTCGATGTCGAGGATCGCCAGGAGCAGCCCCTCGACGAGGTGCAGCCGGTCCGCGGCCTTGGCGCGGCGGAAGGCGGAGCGCCGGCGTACGACGTCGTAGCGGTGCTCGAGGTAGACCTCGAGCAGCTGCTTGAGCCCCAGGGTCCGGGGCTGCCCGTCGACCAGCGCGACGTTGTTGATGCCGAAGGAGTCCTCCATCGGCGTCAGCCTGAAGAGCTGCTCGAGGATCGCCTCCGGGTTGAACCCGTTCTTCACCTCGATGACGAGGCGGAGCCCCTTCTCGAGGTCGGTGAGGTCCTTGACGTCGGAGATCCCCTGGAGCTTCTTGCCCTGGACGAGCACCTTGATCCGCTCGATCACCTTCTCCGGCCCGACGCCGTAGGGGAGCTCGGTGACCACGATCCCCTTGCGCCGGGGGGTCACGCTCTCGACCCGGGTCGTAGCCCGCATCTTGAAGGTCCCGCGGCCCGACTCGTAGGCGTCCCGGACGCCGTCGAGCCCGATGATCTTGCCGCCGGTCGGCAGGTCCGGGCCCGGGATGAACCGCATGAGCGCGTCGAGGTCGGCGGCGGGGTGGGTGACGAGGTGGCGGAGCGCCTGGACCACCTCGATGAGGTTGTGCGGCGCCATGTTGGTCGCCATGCCGACCGCGATGCCGGAGGCGCCGTTGACGAGCAGGTGCGGGATCGCCGCCGGCAGGACCGTCGGCTCGAGCTCGCGGGAGTCGTAATTGGGCCTGAACTCGACGGTGTCCTCGTCGATGGAGCTCACCATCGGCATCGCGGCCTGCGCCATCCGGCACTCGGTGTAGCGCATCGCGGCGGGGCCGGCGTCGGGGGAGCCGAAGTTGCCGTGCCCGTCGATCATCGGCAGCCGCAGCGACCAGGGCTGGACCATGCGGACGAGCGCGTCGTAGATGGCACCGTCGCCGTGCGGGTGCAGCCGGCCCATCACCTCGCCGACGACGCGGGCCGACTTGACGTGGCCGCGGTCGGGGCGGAGCCCCATCTCGCCCATCGTGTAGAGGATCCGGCGCTGGACCGGCTTCAGCCCGTCGCGGGCGTCCGGAAGGGCTCGGCTGTAGATGACCGAGTAGGCGTACTCGAGGAACGAGGTGCGCATCTCGTCGCCGACATCGATGTCGACGATGTGCTCCTCGAAGTCGTCGGGGACCGGGGTAGGGGTGCTGCGTCGTGCCACGCGGCGCATCCTCCCAGACGGTCCCGACGCTCCTTGCAGGCGCGCCGCCGGAGCGGGGGCACGCTAGATTCGTCGCGTGACTGAGGTAGAGACGAGCACTCCCGCCTACCCGCGGCACTGGGAAGCGGACGTCCTGCTCCGCGACGGGGGCAGCGCCCACCTGCGCCCGGCCTCACCCTCCGACGCCGAGCTGCTGGTCGCTTTCTACGAGCAGGTGTCGTCGCAGTCGAAGTACTACCGCTTCTTCGCGGCGATGCCGACGCTGAGCGAGCGCGAGGTCGAGCGGTTCCTCGAGGTCGACCACCACGACCGGGTCGCGCTCGTGCTGACCGTCGCCGAGCAGATGATCGCGATCGGCCAGTTCGAGCGGCTCGAGGGAAAGGTCGGCCAGGGCGACCTGGCCGAGGTGGCGTTCCTGGTCCAGGACCGCCACCACCACCGCGGGATCGGGCAGCTGCTGCTCGAGCACCTCGCGCAGGTCGGCCGCGAGGTCGGCGTCGAGAAGTTCGTCGCCGAGGTCCTTCCGGACAACATCGGGATGCTCCAGGTCTTCCGGGAGGCCGGCTACCAGGTCGCCGGCGGCTTCGACGAGGGCGTCATGCACATGGAGTTCTCGATCGACCCCACCACCACCTCCCTGGAGGTCATGCAGGCCCGCGAGCACCGGGCCGAGACGGCGTCGGTGCAGCGGTTCTTCTCGGCCCGCAGCGTCGCGGTGATCGGCGCCAGCCGCCGCAACGACACCGTCGGCCGGCTGCTGGTCCGCAACCTGGTCCTCGGCGACTACCAGGGCCGCGCCTTCGTGGTGAACCCGGCGGCCGACGCGGTCAAGGGGATGCCTGCCTACGACAGCGTCACCGACGTCCCCGGACCGGTCGACGTGGCGATCGTTGCCGTGCCCGCGGAGGCGGTTCCCGACGTCGTGCTCGACTGCGCCCACAAGGGGGTCCACGGCCTCGTTGTCGTCTCCTCCGGGTTCGCGGAGACCGGCGAGGAGGGGCGACAGCTCCAGCGTCAGGTGCTCCGGCTGTGCCGGACCTACGGGCTGCGGCTGATCGGCCCGAACGCCCTCGGCATCATCAACACGTCCACGGACTTCGCGCTCAACGCCTCCCTGTCGCCGGTGATGCCGCCCCGCGGCCGGGCCGGGTTCTTCTGCCAGTCCGGAGCCCTCGGCATCGCGATCCTGGAGAACGTCTCCCGCCGCGGCCTCGGTCTCTCCACGTTCGTGTCCGCCGGCAACCGCGCCGACGTCTCCGGCAACGACCTCCTGCAGTACTGGGAGGAGGACGACAGCACCGAGGTCGTCCTGCTGTTCCTCGAGTCGATCGGCAACCCCCGGAAGTTCAGCCGGATCGCCCGCCGCGTCTCGCGGCGCAAGCCGGTGATCGCGGTCAAGTCCGGACGGACCACCCAGGGCGTGCCGATGGGTCACTCGGTCCGCACGAGCGAGGCGGGCCAGGCCGCGGTCGACGCGATGTTCCGCCAGGCCGGCGTCATCCAGGTCGACACCCTCGACGAGATGTTCGACGTGGCCCAGCTGGTGGCGCACCAGCCGCTGCCGCGCGGGAACCGGCTCGCGATCGTCGGCAACTCCGACGCCCTCGCGCTGATCGCCGCCGACGCGGCGGCGGCGGCCGGGCTCGAGGTGCGGTCGGCGGGCACCGGGCTCCGGCCGGACGCGAGCGCGGAGGACTTCGAGCACGCCCTCGACGCCGCCATCGACGACCCCGAGGTCGACGCGGTGCTCGCCGTCTTCATCCCGCCGGTGAACACCACCGGCACCGAGGTGGCCAACGTGCTCGCGGTCGTGGGGGAGCAGTCCGACAAGCCGGTCGTCTCGACATTCCTCGCCGCACAGGGGCTCCCCGAGCTCCTCCGGGTCCCCGACGTGGCAGGCAGCACCGCAGGACGCGGCTCGGTGCCGTCGTACGGCTCCCCGGCGCTGGCTGTGCAGGCGCTCGCGCGCGCCGCGGAGTACGCCGCGTGGCTCAACCGTCCGGAGCCCGAGATCGTGGCGCCGGCCGAGGCGGACCGGACCAGGGCACGGACCGTCGTGAACCGGGTGCTCGCGGAGTCACCGGATGGGCGGAGGTTGAGCGACGAGGAGCTCACCGAGCTGCTGGGTGCCTACGGGGTCGAGGTCTGGGAGCGGGCGCCGGTCGCCACGGAGAAGGAGGCGGTGGCCGCCGGCGAGCGGCTCGGCTGGGACGTCATCCTCAAGGCGACGGCCGACCACCTCCGGCAGCGCCCCGACCTCGCGCACGTGTGGCGCAACATCGACACCGAGGAGGAGATGCGCGACGCGTGGCAGACGATGACCTCGCTCATCGACTCCCGCTCGACCGCCGGCTTCGTGGTGCAGCGCCACGCACCCGCCGGGGTCCCGGTCCGGATCCACGGCGTGGAGGACCCGCTCTTCGGCCCGGTCGTCTCGTTCGGGGTCTCCGGAGCGGCGACCGAGCTGCTCGGGGACCGGGCCTACCGGATCCCGCCGATGCACGCCCTCGACGCGGCCGAGATGGTGCGCGACATCAAGGCGGCGCCGCTGCTCTTCGGCTACCGCGGCAGCGCCCCGGTCGACACCGACTCGGTCGAGCGGCTCCTGCTCCAGGTCGCCCAGCTGAAGAACGACCTGCCGCAGGTGCGCGACCTCGACCTCTCGCTGGTGATCGTGGGGCTCCAGGGCACCACCGTGCTCACCGGGTCGGCGCGCGTGGAGCCGGCGGTGGACGCCCGGTCCGACTGGTACGCGCGGCGGATGGCGAGCGAGGCCGGGGAGAGCTTCCCCGGGTGACCGGTCCGCGGCCCGAGGCGTGTCGTCGGCCGTGACAGACTGAGCGCCATGCACGACGTGACCGACAGATCCCACGACCTCCGCTCGGCGATCGAGGCGTCCGGCTACTACCCGGACGTGGTCGCGGACGCGGTGTTCGCGGCCGTCGCCGGGGAAGTCGTGGAGGCGCACCTGGTCCACCACGAGCCGACGATCGACGAGCGCGACGAGGTCCGTCGCCATGTCACCGTCCTGGTCCTGACCCCGAGCCGGCTGATCCTCGCCCACACCGACGAGCACGCTCCGGACGACATCCTGCCGGCGCCGTACACGTCGTCGACGACGGAGGCGATCCACCTCCGCGCGATCCGAACCGTCGTGGTCAACCGGATGGTCGCCGACCCTGCGTCCTTCGAGGGCAAGGAGGTCCCGCTGCCGGGGGCGAACGAGGCGGTGCTCTCGATCGGCTGGGGAGCGGTCAACCGGATCGACCTCGAGCCCGCGGCCTGTGGGGACCCGGCCTGCGAGGCCGACCACGGCTACACCGGCGTCGTGGGGTCCGACGACTTCTCGCTCCGCGTCAGCGCCGCCGCCGAGGGGCCCGAAGCGGTCGGCGACCTGCTCGACTTCGCCCGGGCGCTGTCGGCGCGTTCCGTGGCCGCGCCCACCGGTCCGTGACCGCGCTGGACGGCTTCGTCGCCCCGGCTTACCGCGACCGGTCGCTGGCCGACGTACTCCCGGCCGTGGGGCGCGCGCTCGGCGTCGGCGACGCCTTCGCCGGTGAGCAGTCCCCGAGGCTCGAGCTCCCAGAGGCAGGAAGCTACGTCGTCTTCCTCGTGGACGGGCTCGGCTACGAGCTCCTCCGTGACCACGCGGAGGCCGCGCCGTTCCTCGCCGGGCTGCTCGACGGCACCGCTCCCGCCACGGTCGGCGTGCCGTCCACGACCGCCACGAGCCTCACCTCGCTCGGCACCGGCCTGTCGCCCGGCGAGCACGGCGTCGTCGGGTTCACCTCGCGGATCCCCGGCACCGACAAGCTGCTCAACGCGCTCCTGTGGAGCAAGGAGGTGGACCCTCACGAGTGGCAGCCGCACCCGACGGCGTTCGCCCGGCTGGCTGCGGCCGGGGTCCACACGACGACCGTCAACAAGCGGGAGTTCCGCGGCTCCGGGCTCACCGAGGCGAGCGCCCGCGGTGTCGAGTTCGTCGGGGCAGACCGGATCGGCGAGCGGCTCGTCGCGGTGCAGGCCGCCAGCGGCCGCGCCCCCTCGCTGACCTATCTGTACGACGGCGACCTCGACTGGACCGGCCACCGCTACGGGGTGGCGTCGGCGCAGTGGGAGGCGCAGCTGGCCGCGATCGACATGGCTGCCGAACAGCTCCGGGAGACACTGCCGACGAGCACCCGGCTGGTGGTCGTCGCCGACCACGGGATGGTCGACGCCCCGCCCGAGGGGCGGCTCGACGTCGAGGAGCACCCCGAGCTACGTGAGGGGCTCGCCCTGCTCGGCGGCGAGGCGAGGTTCCGCCACCTCTACTGCCGCGCTGGTGCCGTCGACGACGTCGTCGCGACCTGGCGGTCGGTTCTCGACGAGCGGGCCGAGGTGCTGCCGCGCGGTCACGCCTTCGCGCGAGGATGGTTCGGCGGGCAACGGGCCGAGGTCACTCCCCGGATCGGCGACGTCGTCGTCGCCTGCCGCGACAACCACGTCGTCCTCGACACCGCGGCCTTCCCCTACGAGGCGAAGCTGATCGGGATGCACGGCTCCCTCACCTCGGCGGAGATGCTGATCCCCGTCGTGGTGGCGTGACCGCGGCTCGTAGGATGCACCCTCGTGGCCGAGCTGCAGTACTTCACCGGGACCATGGACTCGGGCAAGTCCACCCTGGCTCTGCAGACGAACCACAACCACGCCGCCCGCGGACGGGTCGGTCGGATCTTCACCAGCCATGACCGGGCAGGCGACGCGATGGTCTCGTCCCGGCTCGGGCTCGTCCACGAGGCGATCGAGGCGGGCCCGGGGCTCGACTTCTGGAAGTACGTCGTCGACGCGCTGACCCACGGCGCCCGCATCGACTACCTCGTCTGCGACGAGGCCCAGTTCTACACGCCTGCGCAGATCGACCAGCTGGCCCGGGTCGTCGACGAGCTGCAGGTCGACGTCTTCTGCTTCGGGATCCTCACCGACTTCCGGACCACTCTGTTTCCGGGCTCCGCGCGGCTCGTCGAGCTCGCCGACCGGACGCACGTGCTCCAGGTCGAAGCGCTGTGCTGGTGCGGCAAGCGGGCGACCCACAACGCCCGGACCGAGAACGGGGAGATGGTCACCGAAGGCGACGTGATCGTCGTCGGCGACGTCGAGCAGGGCGGCACGGCCTCGCCCGAGGTGGGCTACGAGGTGCTCTGCCGCCAGCACCATCGCCGTCGGCTCACCGCGTCGCGCGCCCGCGCGGTCTCGATGATCGGCGAGCCGCTGCCCTTCAGCTGAGAGAATCCCTCGATGCGGACGTCACTCATCTCGCCCGAGGAGCTGCTCGAGACGCTCGAGGCGCACACGCTGCTCGACGTGCGCTGGCAGCTCGGCCGCGACGACGGCCGGGAGCAGCACGAGGCCGGGCACGTGCCGGGCGCGGCGTACGTCGACCTCGCAACCGATCTCGCCGACCCGCCGGGACGCGGCGGGCGACACCCACTGCCGGACCCGGCGCGGTTCGGCGCCGCGATGCGCCGGTGCGGCGTCTCCGAGCGACGCTCGGTCGTCGTGTACGACGCGGTGGCCGGCCAGTCGGCGGCCCGGGCGTGGTGGCTCCTCCGCCATCACGGCCACCCCGATGTCCGACTGCTCGACGGCGGCTGGGAGTGGTGGCTCCGGCTGGGTGGACCGGTGGAGACGGGGTCGGTCACGCCAGCCCTCGGGAACTTCCACCCCGGCCCCGGGCGGCTGCCCGTCGTGGACGCCGCCGGCGCCGCCTCCCTCGCCGCTCACGGCGTGCTCGTCGATGCGAGGGCGCCCGAACGTTTCCGTGGTGACGTCGAGCCGGTCGACCCGGTGGCCGGCCACGTCCCTGGGGCCGTCAACGTCCCGACGGTCCAGAACCTCGCGGACGGCGACCGTGCCGGTCGCTTTCGCAGCCGGGACGAGCTCGCCGAGGTCTACGGCGTTGCCGTGGCTGCCGGCGCGCCCGTCGGCGTGTACTGCGGCTCCGGGGTGACGGCGGCCCACGACGTCCTCGCCCTCGACCTGCTCGGAGTGTCGGCCGCGCTGTACGCCGGTTCGTGGAGCGAGTGGGTGACCGACCCGTCTCACCCTGTCGCGCGGGGGTGAGCGGCTCGGCGGTGCTGGCGCGAGATCATCGCCAAGATGAGTCTCAAGGAGTGTGTCGGGGTCCGCGGCCGAGAGGTCCGCACCGCGCGGACGGGTCGAGTGAAGCCGAATTCCCTTGTTTTCTTGGGGATTCTTCTTCCCGAGCCGAAACTGTCGGTGGGTGTCCCTAGAGTCAGTGGCATGTCGAAGAAGCCCGCACCCGTTCCGGCTCCGCCTCCGCCGGAGGGTGTGGAGGTGTTCGGGTTGGGGGATGCGGCGACGTTGGCGTTCGTGGTGGAGCGGCGTCGCCGGCAGGACCGTGCGGCGGCCGACGAGCTGCGGGGGGTCGCGGCGTTCGCGGACGCGCACCGGGTGGACGAGTCGGACCCGATGATCGTGCGGGCGATCGAGCCGGAGCTGGGGCCGTGGTACTACGGGCCGTTGCTCGGCCGGGAGCGCGAGCTGCGGTTGGCCGGTCAGGGTGGGTTCGCGGTGTGTGAGTTCGCCGTCTGTGAGCTGGCCGCGGCGCTGGGGATCTCCGAGGCCGCCGGCCGGGCCTATGTGGGGCAGGCGGTCGAGCTGCGGG
>DASSBB010000064.1:0-6693 GCA_035699145.1 Marmoricola sp. | reverse complement strand
CGCCAAGGCCGTCGGCGCGAAGGTCGCGGTGACGGCCGGTACCAAGGAGAAGCTGGAGCGCTGCGCGGAGCTGGGCGCGGACATCCTGATCAACTACCGGGAGCAGGACTTCGTCGCCGAGGTGAAGGACGCGACGGCCGGCGCGGGCGCCGACGTCATCCTCGACAACATGGGCGCGAAGTACCTCGGCCGCAACGTCTCCGCCCTCGCCACCCAGGGCCGGCTGGTCATCATCGGCATGCAGGGTGGCTCCAAGGGCGAGCTCGACATCAACGCCCTGCTGCGCAAGCGGGGGGCGGTCATCGCCACCGCGCTGCGCTCGCGGCCGGTCGCCGAGAAGTCGGCGATCTGTGCCTCGGTGGTCGAGCACGTCTGGCCGCTGGTCGTCGCCGGGAGCGTCAAGCCGGTCGTCCACGATCGCTACCCGCTCGCCGAGGCGGGCCGGGCGCACGCCGACGTCGAGGGCAGCGCGAACGTCGGGAAGGTGCTGCTCACCGCCCGCTGAGATCGGGGGTCAGTAGGCTGGGCGCCATGACGGAGCCGACACCTGAGCAGCAGCCCGACGCCGAGACCGACGAGGACCCCCGCGTGGTCATCATCGGGCCCAACGGCATGGCGGTCAGCGGTGGAAAGTCATCCGGCTCGACCGAGGGCGAGGACGACGACGACGAGCGCCATGTCACCGACCTGGTGGAGCAGCCGGCGAAGGTGATGCGCATCGGCAGCATGATCCGCCAGCTCCTCGACGAGGTGAAGGCGGCGCCGCTCGACGAGGCCTCGCGGGCCAGGCTCGCCTCGATCTACGACTCCTCGATCAACGAGCTCAAGTCGGGGCTCGCCCCCGAGCTCATCGAGGAGCTCGAGCGGATGTCGTCGCCGTTCGCCTCCGACACGCCCTCCGAGGCCGAGCTCCGGATCGCCCAGGCCCAGGTCGTCGGCTGGCTCGAGGGGCTCTTCCATGGCATCCAGACCGCGATCTACGCCCAGCAGATGGCAGCCCGTGCGCAGCTGGAGCAGATGCGCCGGGCACTGCCGCCGGGGCTCGCGCAGGCGATGGAGCAGGGGCACGGGCAGCCGGGCGGGCCAGCGCCCGCCGAGGGCGGCGAGTCGCACCGCAGTGGGGGGATGTACCTCTGACTCCGGTCGGATGAGGAGAGCCGTCATGCGCCAGTCCGCAGCCGAGATCGACCACGGGATCCTCGACGTGGCGGCCGGGATCTTCGCGACGCACGGCTACGCCCACACCTCGGTCCAGCAGATCGCCGACGCGGTGGGGTACTCCAAGCCGGGGCTCCTCCACCGCTTCGGCTCCAAGGACGCCCTTCACCGGGCAGCGCTCGCCGAGGTGGGCGACACCGTGCAGGAGCTCATCGGCCACGCGACGGCGCACCGCGACGAGCCCGACCAGGTCCGCCAGGTGCTCGAGCTGATCACTCGCAAGGCGCTCGAACGGCCGGGCATGGTGCAGATGATGCTGGCCGCCTTCGAGCCGGCCAGCCAGGAGCCCGGCACCCAGGAGATCCAGGCGGCGGGGTACCGGCTCGTCGACGCGCTCGACCACCCGGCCGGCCGCTCCGCCGAGCGGCTCCGCGTCGTGCTGGCGATCAAGCTGATCGCCAGCGCCGCCATGGCTCAGCACTCGCCCGGCGACGCCGACCTCCACGTCGACCACGACGAGCTGGTTCCGCTGCTCGTGGAGCTCGCGGCACAGGTCATGGGCGCGTCAGTCGGCGGTTGACCGACCTTCCGTCGCGACCGAGCTGGGCAGGTCGTGGGGGCACTGTCGAAAGTCGTCCGTCTGGACGCGACTCGCGCCTGCCACGGCCGGATCGGAGAGATATCCGTCCGCACGGACGAGTTTCGGCGGTCGGCCGGCCCGACGCACGCGCCGGACGCCTCACGACAGGAACAGCCGCTCGAGGACCGCGGCCACCCCGTCCTCGTCGTTGCGCGGCGCGACGTGGTCCGCCGCGGCCACGGCGAGCGGGTGCGCGTTGCCCATGGCGTACGACGTCCCGGCCCACTCGAGCATCGCCACGTCGTTCGGCATGTCCCCGAAGGCGACCACATCGTGTGCGTCGATCCCCCGCTCCGCGCAGATCAGCTCGAGCGTGCTCGCCTTGGTGACTCCCGCGGCGCTCATCTCCACCAGCGCCCCGACCGATGACCACGTCGTCGTGACCGCATGGCCGACGACCTTCTCGACCTGCGCCCAGTAGCGCTCCGGCTCCTCCTCGAGGTGGAGGGCGAGCATCTTGACGACCGTGTCGTCGAAGATCTCCGCCAAGGGGCCGATCTCCAGCTCGGGGCGTTGCGCATCGTCCTCCGACGGCAGGAACGACGGTTCCTTCCCGAAGCCGGTCGTCTTCTCCAGGGAGAACAGGCTGCCGGGCGCGGCGCGGCGGACCAGCTCCGCGACGGTCAGCCCGACGTCACGCGGGATCGTCCTCGCCTCGATGACCGACCGGCCCGGGACGTCGTACACGATGCCGCCGTTGCTGCAGATGGCCAGCCCGTGGTCCCCGACGTGGTGCCAGAGCGGCTCCATCCACCGGATCGGCCGCCCGGTCACGAAGACGACGGTGACGCCCTGGGCGTCGAGGGCGTCCAGCACCCCGCGGGTCCGGTCGGTCACGGTGCCGTCGGTGTGCAGGAGGGTCCCGTCGAGGTCGGTGGCGACGAGGCGGGACACGCGTTCGAGCCTAGCCAGAGCCCACCCAGCGGCTCAGCCGAACCAGCGGTCGAGCTCCAGCGCGGCGCCGTCGTCCTCGACCGCCCTCGTGACGAAGTCGGCGGCCTCCTGCACCTCGAGCGGCGCCTGCCCCATCGCCACCCCCCGGCCCGCCCACTGGAGCATCTCGATGTCGTTGCGGCCGTCGCCGATCGCCAGCACGTCCTCCGCCGCGACCCCGAGCTCCTCGCAGACCCGCTCGAGACCGGACGCCTTGGAGACACCGGCCGGAGCGAGGTCGAGCCAGGCGGTCCAGCCGATGTAGTAGTTGATCCCGTGCAGCCCCACCTTCTCGGCGAGCTCGACGAAGTCCTGCTCGCTGGCGTGCGGGTCACGGATGACCACGCGGGTGACCGGCTCGGCGACGAGCTCGTCGACCGACTGGAGCGTCATCTCCCCGGTGATCTCGCCCTCGGGGAAGTGCCGGTTGACCCGGTAGCCGACCCCGATCTCCTCGACGGCGACGAGCGCCTGCGGCACGTGCTCGAGGAGCATCCGGACCACCTGGCTCGCGTCGAACGTCACGGTGCTGCGGATCTCGACGGGCGGGTAGGCGAACGTCACCGAGCCGTTGGAGGCCACCGCGAGCACCCGGTCGTGGTGCCGCGGCAGCTCGAGCATGTCGAGGACCCGCGAGATGCCGAAGGTGGACCGTCCGGTCGCGAGTACGACGTGGGTGCCGGCGTCGAGGGCCCGGTCGATGGCGGACCGCACGGCGGGGGTGATCGTCTCGTCGACGGTGTTCGACGCGACGCCGTGGCCGGCGGTGAACAGGGTGCCGTCGATGTCGAGGGCGACCAGCTTCGGCTGCCACCCGTCGGTGGTCGGGCGGCTCACCCGGCGACCGGCTCGAGCGTCTCGCGGCCCTGGAGGTAGGGGCGCAGCGCCTCGGGGACCCGCACCGAGCCGTCGGCCTGCTGGTGGGTCTCCAGGATCGCCACGATCGTCCTCGTCATCGCGCACAGCGTGCCGTTGAGGGTGGCGAGGTGGCGGGTGCCCTCGGGGAACCGGCCCCGGATGTCGAGACGGCGCGCCTGGAAGTCGGTGCAGTTCGAGGTGGAGGTGAGCTCGCGGTACTTCACCTGGGTGGGGATCCACGCCTCGCAGTCGAACTTCCGCTGCGCCGAAAGGCCGAGGTCCCCGGCGGCCACGTCGATGACCCGGAACGCCAGCTCCAGCTTGGAGAGGAACTCCTTCTCCCACGCCAGCAGCCGCTGGTGCTCGGCGTACGACTCCTCGACCGTCGTGTAGGTGAACATCTCCACCTTGTCGAACCAGTGCACCCGGATGATCCCGCTGGTGTCCTTGCCGTAGGAGCCTGCCTCCTTGCGGTAGCAGGGGCTGAACGCCGCGTAGCGCCGCGGCAGCGAGGAAGCGTCGAGGAGCTCGTCGGAGTGGTACGCCGCCAGCGGCACCTCCGAGGTCCCGACCAGGTAGAGCTCCTCGCCCTCGATCCGGTAGACGTCGTCGGCGGCCTGGCCGAGGAAGCCGGTGCCCTCCATGGCCCTCGGTCGCACCAGCGCGGGTGGGATCACCGTCGTGAAGCCGGCGGAGCGGGCCTGGTCCATCGCCATGGTGACCAGGGCCAGCTCGAGGTCGGCGCCGGCGCCGGTGAGGTAGTAGAACCGCGCTCCGGAGACCTTCGCGCCCCGGTCGATGTCGATCGCGCCGAGGAGCCGGCCGAGCTCGATGTGGTCGCGCGGCTCGAACCCCTCGGCCGTGAAGTCCCGCGGCTCCCCGACGTGCTCGAGGACCACGAAGTCGTCCTCGCCGCCGGCGGGGGCCTCCTCGGCGGCAGGGTTCGGGATCGTCATGACGACCTGGGCGTACGCCGCCTCCGCCTCGGTCTGCGCGGCCTCGGCCGCCTTCACCGCCGCCGACAGGGTCTTGGTGCGCGCCAGGAGCTCCTGCTTCTCCTCGCCCTGGGCCCTCGGGATCTGCTTGCCGAGCGTCTTCTGCTCCGATCGGAGCTGCTCGAACTCCACGATCGCCGAGCGCCGCCGCTCGTCCGCGGCCAGCGCCTCGTCGACGACGGCAGCCGAGAGGCCGCGACGCTCCTGCGCGGCGCGGACGCGGTCGGGGTCGTCACGGAGGGCACGGGGATCGATCACCGCCTCATGCTACCGAGCGGGTGTCGACGGTCACGGTGTGGCCGTCGCCGCGGCGGGGGACGACATACTGGTGCGAATTCGTCGCACGTCCGCCCGTCTCTCCACCCCTGAGAGGAGCCCCATGTCGTTCGGTCCGGAGACGCGGCAGCGGCTCCTCGTCGGCGCCGCCGCTGCCGCCCTCTGGGTCGTCCTGGCGTCGTTGCTCGTGTGGCTCCAGCCCGCCTTCGTCGACCGCGTCGACCACGGGTTCGGCGAGCCGTTCGCGGCGTACACCGACCGGCACGCCTGGGTGGAGAGCACCGCGCGGTTCGTCGCATCGTGGACCCGCTTCGTCCCGATGACGATCTACACGCTCGTCGTCGCCGCGCTGCTCGCGTACCGCGGCTTCCGCCGGCCGGCGCTCTGGATGCTCGTGATCTCGCTGGGCTGCGCGGGAACGACCACGCTGATGAAGATGCTGTTCGCACGGGAGCGGCCCGACTACGCCCACATGGAGCTGCGGGACGGCGGCTTCCCGTCCGGCCACTCGAGCGGGGCGGCGATGGCGGCCGGGATCGCGATCGTCCTGGCGATCCTCTTCCTCCGCCGCCGGAACCAGCGCCGGCTCGTCACGGTCGTCGCCCTCGGGTTCGCCTTCCTGATCGGGCTCGACCGGCTCCTCCTCGGTGTCCACGGCCTCACCGACGTGCTCACCGGCTGGGCCCTGGCCGCCTTCTGGGTCACCACCGCGGCGTACCTCGTGGACCCGACGCCGCGGGCGGCGACGGCGGACCCGCTGCCCACCGCGCTCCCCCGGACCCGCCAGCTGGCGGTGATCCTCAACCCGATCAAGGTCGAGGACCCGGCCGCCTTCCGGGGCCTGGTCAACCAGCGCGCGGCGGAGCTCGGCTGGGCCGAGCCCTCGTGGTTCCAGACGACCGTCGCGGACCCCGGACGCTCGATGGCCCACGAGGCCGCGATCGAGGGCGCCGAGCTCGTCGTCGTCTGCGGCGGCGACGGCACGGTGCGGACGGTCTGCGCCGAGCTCGCCGGGACCGGCATCCCGGTCGGGGTGGTCCCGGCCGGCACCGGCAACCTGCTGGCCCGCAACCTCGACCTGCCGCTCTACCTCAACGCCGCGGTCGACGTCGCACTCAACGGCCAGGACCGAGCGATCGACATCGTCCGGATCGCCGGGGACGGGTTCGAGGACGACGAGCACTTCCTGGTGATGGCCGGGATGGGGTTCGACGCCGCGATCATGGAGGGCGCCAACGAGCAGCTCAAGGCGAAGGTCGGGTGGCTGGCGTACGTCGTCGCCGGCTTCCGGAGCCTGATGTTCCCCGCGGTGCGCGTCGACATCTCCGTCGACGACGAGCCGTTCACGCGCCACCGGGTCCGCACGATCGTGGTCGGCAACGTGGGGTTCCTCCAGGCCGGGCTGCCGCTCCTTCCCGACGCCGCGATCGACGACGGTCGCATCGACGTGGTCATGGTCAACCCCGCCCGGTTCCTCTCCTGGTTGCGCGTCGTCGGCCGGGTCGTGAGCCGGGGGCGCAGGGTCGACGAGACCGTCAACCGGATGACCGGCCGCAAGGTCGTCATCAAGGCGGCCCACTCGACGCCGCGGCAGGTGGACGGCGACCCGATCGGCGCCGGCCAGGAGCTGATCTGCGAGTGCCTGCCGGGGAAGCTGCTCGTCCGGGTTCCCCGTTGACCCGCGTTCAGGGGCGACGGGCCTGCTGGACCGCCTCGTCCTCCTCCGGCGACAGCGGCTGGTCGGCCTGCCACCGGGTCACGCTCTTGGCGTAGGTGCGAGCGTCGCTGCGCCCGTGGATCGAGGTGAGGACGATCCCGTCACCGCCGGCGTCG
>DASSBB010000063.1:0-9736 GCA_035699145.1 Marmoricola sp. | reverse complement strand
ACGTTCAGCGTGCTCGCGGCCGGGCTGGTGCTCGGGGTCATGATCATCCCGACCGTCGCCTCCCTCTCGGAGGACGCCATGTCCGCCGTACCCCAGGCCTTGCGGCAGGGCTCCTACGCGCTCGGCGCGAACAAGATGCGGACCACCATGCGGGTGGTCTTCCCCGCGGCCATCTCCGGGATCACCGCGGCCGTCGTGCTCGGGCTGTCCCGGGCCGTCGGGGAGACGATGATCGTCGCGCTGGCCGCCGGCACCCGGGCCCAGGTCGTCACCGACCCCACGATGGAGGGCCAGACGATGACCGGGTTCATCGCCCAGACCGCGACCGGCGAGAGCACCCCCGGGACGCTCGGGTACAACACGCTCTTCGCGGTCGGGCTCCTGCTCTTCGCGATCACGCTCTTCTTCAACCTCGTCGCGGCCCGGATCGTCCGCCGCGTCCGGGAGGTCTACTGATGACAGTCGCGTCCGCCGTACCCCACCTCCGCGCCACCCGGGCCGGCGACCGCAGCGTCGGGTCGGTCGCGTTCCTCCTCGCGCTCTGGTTCGCGTTGGCGTTCTCGGTGCTCTGCCTCGCGGTGCTCCTCGTCGACGCGTTCCTCGACGGGATGACCCGGCTCGACGGCGACCTGTTCACCGGTTACACGTCGCGGATCAGCCCGGAGACCGCCGGCGCCCGCGCGGCGATCCTCGGCTCGGCGTGGGTCATCGGCGCGACCGCGGTCATGGCGATCCCGCTGGGCGTCGCCGCCGGGGTCTACCTGGAGGAGTTCGCGGACCGGAACCGCTGGTACCACCGGCTCGTCGAGGTCAACATCACCAACCTCGCCGCGGTCCCCGCGATCGTCTACGGGATGCTCGCCGCGGGGTTCGCGCTCACCGTCGACCTGCCCCGTCGGGTCGTGATCAGCGGCGCGATCGCCCTGGCCCTGCTGATCCTGCCGGTCATCATCATCGCCACCCGGGAGGCGATGAGGGCAGTGCCCCGGGAGATTCGCGACGGGTCGCTGGCCCTGGGCGCGACGCCGCTGCAGACGGTGTGGCGCCAGACGCTGCCCGCCGCCGTACCGGGGATCGCGACCGGCGCGATCCTCGCGCTCTCCCGCGCGCTCGGGGAGGCGGCTCCGCTGCTGCTGCTCGGCGGCGCGGTCACGCTCACCTACGACCCGAACGGGCTCATGTCCGGGTTCACGACTCTCCCGATCCAGATCTTCTCGTGGGCGCAGCAGCCCCAGGAGGAGCTCCAACAGGTCGCCTCCGCGGCGATCATCGTGATGCTGGTCCTCCTGCTCGCGATGAACGCCGTGGCGATCCTCATCCGCAACCGCTACCAGAAGCGCTGGTGATCCCGATGACTGCTCTCACGACCCGACGAGCCCTGATGGGGTGCGAGGACGTCAACGTCTTCTACGGCGACTTCCGGGCGGTGACCGGGGTGACCATCGAGTTCGCCCGCAACGAGATCACCGCACTCATCGGCCCGTCCGGGTGTGGGAAGTCGACGCTGCTCCGCTCGCTCAACCGGATGAACGACCTCGTCGACGGCGCGCGGGTCGAGGGGCGCGTGACCTACCACGGCAAGAACATCTACGACCGCGACGTCGACCCGATCGAGGTACGTCGCCGGGTCGGCATGGTGTTCCAGAAGCCCAACCCGTTCCCGAAGTCGGTCTACGACAACGTCGCCTATGGTCCGCGGGCCACCGGGATGAAGGTCGGTTCGATGGACGAGCTGGTCGAGGAGTCGCTGACCAGGGCGGCGCTGTGGGACGAGGTCAAGGACAAGCTGAGGCAGCCGGCGTACGGCCTCTCCGGCGGCCAGCAGCAGCGGCTCTGCATCGCCCGGACGATCGCGGTGCAGCCCGAGGTGATCCTCATGGACGAGCCCTGCTCGGCGCTCGACCCGATCGCCACCTCGCGGATCGAGGAGCTCATGCTCGAGCTGCGGGAGGACTACACGATCATCATCGTCACCCACAACATGCAGCAGGCGGCCCGGGTCGCGGACCGGACGGCGTTCTTCACCGCGCTGGCCGACGACACGACCGGCAACCGGACCGGGCTGCTGGTGGAGTACGACCTCACCAGCACCATCTTCCAGTCGCCCCGGGACAAGCGGACCTCGGACTACATCTCCGGCCGCTTCGGCTGACCCGGCCCCCCGCCTCCTCGCCGCCGAGTCGTCGGGTCCTGCGGCCGGATTCCCACCGAGTCGTCGGGTCCTCGGTCGTCTGGTCGTCTGGACTCGCCCACGCGCGGTCCTCGACGTACGACGACGGCACTGACCAGGCTGAGCGGGCGGACGTACTGCGGAAAGTCGTCCGTACGGACGCTCTTCTCAGCCGAACGCCGCTGAGGCCCGGGAAGGTCGTCCACACGGACGCAATTCCGCGGTACGGCGCCCCGGATCCGGCCGGCGGGTACGACCCGACGACTCGGGGTCAGGGGAGCTGGAGGACGTAGCGGAGCACCAGGTAGGTCCCCGCCGCCACCGCGCCGGCGGCCGGGAACGTCAGGACCCACGCCAGCAGGATCGACCGGGCGACCCCCCACCGGACCGCGGAGAACCGCTTGGTCGCACCGGCGCCCATGATCGCCGAGGTGATGATGTGGGTCGTCGAGACCGGGGCGTGGAAGACGAACGCCGTCGTGTAGAGGACACCCGCGCCCACCGACTCGGCCGCGAAGCCGCGGGGCGGGTCGAGGTGGATGATCCGCCTGCCCAGCGTGCGCATGATCCGGAAGCCGCCGGAGTAGGTGCCGGCCGAGATCGCCCCCGCTGCGGCCAGGACGACCCACAGTGGCAGGTCGTCGCCGGGCTGCACCTGGTCGACCGTGATGAGCGCCAGGAAGATGACGCCCATCGTCTTCTGGGCGTCCTGGAGACCATGGCCGAGGGCGAGCGCCGCGGCGGAGACCGTCTGCATCAGCCGGAACCCCCGGCCGATCTTGTGGGGGTTCCCGCGCCGGAAGATCCACATGATGGCGAGCATCACGAGGAACGCCGCCACGAAGCCGAAGAGCGGTGAGACGACCATCGGGATGACGACCTTGTCCACGATCGTCTCCCACCGGACCCCGGCGCCGGCGGCCATGGCGGCTCCGACGAGCCCGCCGATGAGCGCGTGCGAGGACGACGAGGGCAGCCCGAAGTACCAGGTGATCAGGTTCCAGGTGATCGCACCGAGCAGCCCGCCGAGCACGATGACCAGGCCATGGCCGCCCGATGGCGGGTCGATCACCTCGCTCACCGTTTGGGCAACCTCCTGACCCAGGAGCGCCCCGACGAAGTTCATGACCGCAGCCAGGATCAGCGCGATACGAGGGGTGAGGGCCCGGGTCGAGATCGACGTCGCGATGGCGTTCGCCGCGTCGTGGAACCCGTTGGTGTAGTCGAAGACGAGAGCGACGACGACGACCGCGATGACGATCGCGAGCTCCACGCTCAGCTCTCCTTGACGGCGATCTGCTCGATGGTGTTCGCGATCCTCTCGAAGGCGTCCATCGCCTCCTCGAGCGCGTCGACGATCCCCTTGAGCTTCAGGACCTCGAGGGCCTCGTAGCGGCCGCCGAAGAGCTTGGCGAGGATCCGCCGGTACGCCTTGTCGCCGGTGTTCTCGAGCCGGTTGATCTCGATCCAGAACTCCTCGAGGTCCTTCATGGTCTTCAACCGGGGCATCGCCTCGGCGGTCAGCTCGGCAGAGCGTTTGAGCACCTCGACCTGCTCGGAGAGCTCCTTGGGCAGGTGCTCGACCTCGTAGAGGAGCACGAGGTCGACCGCCTCCTCCATGTAGTCCATGATGTCGTCGAGGCCGGAGGCGAGGGAGTAGATGTCCTCCCGGTCGAACGGCGTCACGAACGTGGTGTTGACCCGCTTGATGATCTCGTGGGTCGAGTCGTCGGCGAGGTGCTCCTCCTCACGCATCCGTTCGGCGATCGCCACGCGGTCGGCGCCGTCGCCCAGCATCTCGGCCAAGAGGTTCGACCCCTTGACCAGCTGGTGGGCGAGCTTGGTGAACAGGTCGTAGAACGTGGTGTCCACGGGACGGAACCGCAGTGACACAGTGAACTCCTACTGGAGGGAAAGCGGGCCGTGGGCAATGCTAGGCCCCGCGAGCCCCGGTAGCGCACATCGGTCCTTTCCGGAGCGGCGGAGGTCACACCGTCAGCGGCTCGATCCTCCGCTCGGCTGCTCCGGCACCACGGCTCGGACGCCGGCCTCGTCGGACACTCCCAGCAGCCGGTCGATCTGGTTCTGCTCGAGCTGTCCCTCGGTCTCGCTCGCGGCAATCATGAGGGTGGAGATCAGCTCCACCTCCTCCATCAGCACAGCGTCCTCGAGGGGGACGTCGAGATGGTCAGCCATCGCTGTCTCCCTGTCGTCATCCGGTCGTGCGGGGTCGGTCACCGGCGGGACGCCGTACCTTGCCTGTCACGGTGAGTCTGCTCAGTATCTCAACCGGCAAACCGACGGCCCATCCCCCGAACGGACGGAAACGGCCCCGACCGTGAGGTCGGGGCCGTTTCGTTCTGATCCGTCAGATCAGGAGGCGTTACGCACGTTCTCGGCCTGGGGACCCTTGGGACCCTGGGTGACCTCGAACTCGACGCGCTGGTTCTCCTCGAGGGACTTGTAGCCCTGCATCTGGATGGCGGAGAAGTGGACGAAGACGTCGTCGCCCCCACCCTCCTGCGCGATGAAACCGAAGCCCTTCTCGGCGTTGAACCACTTGACGGTGCCCTGAGCCATGCTCGCTTACTCCTCTTTCGGGGGCCTGAACCGCCGCTGCGGCGGTCCTGCACCAGCTGCGTGACGCTGAGCCCCTCTGAGTGCAATGCGAATCTGAGAGCCAACGCCGCCGAATATCACTCACTTCCGCGGGCGTTTCTTGGACCTGCTGGAACTTTGTGCATCTGGTGCAACCCTGACCATAGCAACAACTCGGCCGGATGGAAGCATCCGCTGGTCCCGCGTGTACCGTGACCACCATGTTGGTCCTGAGCCGGCGGGTCGGCGAGAGCATCGTCATCGGCGACGACGTCACCGTGACCGTGCTCGAGGTGCGGGGCGACGTGGTCCGGGTCGGCATCGACGCCCCCCGGTCGGTGACCGTGCACCGCGCCGAGCTCCTCCGCGAGCTCGAGGAGACCAACCGCGAGTCGGCGTCGCCGAGCGAGGACGCGATCGCGTCCCTGGCCCAGCGGCTCGGCCGCAAGCAGTAGCAAGCAGGCAGCAGCTCAGGCGACGAGCGGCGCGCGCACCGGCAGGTCGTCGGTGAGCACGACCTGGACGCCCTGGCGGGTCGCGGTGTTGACGAGCACCGGCGCGAGGAGGTTCACGGTCGCGTCGGCGGCGGAGCCCCCGGCGTTGACCACGGCGAGTACGACGACGTCGTCGGCCGACTCGATCCCGAGCGTGGCGACGGTGGCGTCGTCGACGACCGGCGCGTAGTCGGGGAAGAAGAGCTGCGGCGGGACCACGAGGAACCGCAGCGCCGGCTCGTCGACCGACCGGAGCGCGCAGAGGACGCCCTCCTCGTCGAGGCGGACCAGCGCGAAACGACGCACGCCGGGGAAGCCCGGCATCGGCTCCACCATGTCGATGAGGGGGATCTCCTCCACCACCGTGGCTGCGCTCCTCGTCTCGACGAAAGCGGGGGTCAGGGTTGCCGTGCTCATGTCATCACCTCAGGAAGTCCGCGAGAGACGGCTGGACAAGCCTAGCCGTGGAGGCGAGGGCCGCCTGGTAGGCGACCTCCTGCATCTTCAGGTCCATCGTGGCCCGGGCCAGGTCGACGTTCTCGATCTCCGAGAGCGACGAGGTCAGGTCGAGAACGGAGTCCTTCGCAGACTGTGCGGCCCGCTCCAGCCGGTTGGTCCGGCTGCCGATCTCGGCGAGCGCGGAGGTCATCCGGTTCCTCGCGGTGTCCAGCGAGGCCATCCCGGTCTGCGTCGTGGTCGTCGTGCCGGCCCGCACCGACGCCGCGAGGTCCTTCAGGGTGTCGAACAGGTTCGCCCCGTCCGGGCCGAAGGCCTCCGGACCGTCCACGTTCACCGAGACCCTGACGCCCTTGCCGATCGTCCGCTGCACGTCGCCCTGCACGCCGACGAAGGCTCCGGAGGTGTCGTACGCCGCCGAGCCGTTGACGATGCCGCCGAACACCGGCCGGCCGAGGTACGTCGCGTTGGCACCGTCGATGAGCCCCTCCCGGAGCTGGTCGATCTCGGCGGCGAGCGCCTCCCGGGCAGCCGGGTTCTGGTTGAGCGTGTTCACGCTCCGCATCGCGAGCTCGTTGACCCGGCGCACCTGATCGAGCATCGAGCTCAGCGTGAGGTCGGCCTGGCCGAGCCGGCCGAGGCCGTCCTCGGCGTTCCGGGAGTACTGCGTCTCGTCGGCGAGCGACGCCCGCATCCGCATCGCCGCGGTGGTGCCGGTCGGCGAGTCGGAAGGCCGGTTCAGAATCCGGCCGGTGGAGAGCTGCTCCTGGGTCTTGGCGAGCCGGCTCAGCCCCGTCTGGAGGGACAGGTAGGACCGGTCCATCATCATGCCCTGGGTCACGCGGTTGATCGTCATCAGCGCAGCAGCCCCGTCCTGTTGATGAGGGTGTCGAGCACGGAGTCGACGGTGGTCAGCACCCGGGACGCGGCCTCGAAGCCACGCTGGTACTGCACCATCGCCAGCATCTCCTCGTCGAGGCTGACCCCGGCGAGCTGGTCCCGGGCGCCGGCGACCTGCTCCGTGAGCATCGACTGGCTGGCGGCGAGCCGCCGTCCGGAGGCGACGGTCGCGCCGAAGCCGTTGACGAGCTGCTGGTAGGACGTCTCCGGTGCCCTCAGCTCGCTGAGCCTGTCGGCGACCGAGCCGTCGACGACCCCGCCGGGCAGCCCGGAGGCGGCGACCAGCGCCTTGTCGGTGATGAGGATCTTCAGCGAGCCGGCCGGGTCGGCCGGGTCGTAGTCGAAGAACGGCCCGCCCGCGGCGCCGGCCTCGTCGTACCCGGTTGCGTGGACGGCGTTGACGCCGTCCGCGACCGACTTCGCCACCGAGCCGAGCGCGGCGACGTACGCCGGGACCGTGGTGTTGAGCATGTCGGTGACCGCGCCGGTCCCGCCGGTGACCCCGGCGGGTACGGCGGTCGTGCCACCGACCGGGTGGGTGACCGAGAACGTCACGGGGTTGCCGTCGCTGTCGGCGGTCGCGGTGACGCCGGAGGCGATGTCGAGGGCGCCGGGGATGGCGCCGGTGACGAGCGGGACCCCGTTGACGGCGAAGTCGAGCCCGCCGGCGCCGTTCTGGACCGCCTTGCCGCCGGTCAGCTCCGAGAGCCGGAGGGCGAGCAGGTCGCGCTGGTCGAGGAGGTTGCCGGCGTCGGACCCGTCGAGCTGGGCGACCGAGATCGCCTTGTTGGTCGCCGCGAGGTCGCCGGCGATGGCGTTGACCTCGGAGACCATCGCGGTGAGCTTCGCGCGCTGGTCGCCGGCCTCGACGGAGAAGTTGCGGGCCTGGATCTGGACGGCGTCGGCGAGCGCGGCGCCGCGGGCCAGCACCTGGCTGCGGGCCGCCTCGCTGTCGGGGTTGTTCGCCAGGTCGCTCCAGGCGGAGCGGAACTCGGCCATGACCGCAGACAACCCGTTCTCGCCGGGCTCGCCGATGCCGGTCTCGAGCCGGTCGAGGACGGCCTGGCGGACGTCGGCGTACGACTGCTTGCCGTGCTCGGTGCGGACCCGGGCATCGAGGAACGCGTCGGTCATCCGGGTGACCCCGGAGACGCGGACGCCGCCGCCGGCGTTCTGGTTGCGGGACCACATCGCGGGCGTGGTCGGGGTGCCAGCGGTCGCCGCCTCGACCCGGCGCCGCGTGTAGCCCTCGGTGTCGACGTTGGCGATGTTCTGGCTCGCGGTATCCATCGCGACGCGGTTGTACCGCAGCGCGGAGAGCGCGGTGTTGAGGGAGGCGAAGGAGCCGGACACGACTAGATGCTCTGGTCCAGGAGGCGGTGCCGCTGGTCGTCGACGACCGCGGTGCCGGTGTGGGAGTAGCTGTCGGCGGTCTCGGTCAGCCCGAGGAAGGTGTCGCGGGCGGCCTGCTGGCCGACGGTGAGCAGCTCGCGGTTGGACGCGGCGAGCTCCATGATCTCGCGGGAGTACTGCACGAACGCCGCGCGGTGGTCGAGGAGGATCGAGCGCCACGGCTCGTCGACAGCCTCGGCCAGCGCACGGAGGCTGGGGTTGGCGGCCATCCCGATGGAGGCCGCCGCCTCGTCGGCGACGACGGCCCGGAGGAGCTCGGTCTCGCGGATTCGGGCGAGGATCCCCTCGACCTCACGGGCGGAGGTGGCCAGCCACCGGCTGCTGCCGCTGGCGAGGACCAGCTTCTCCATCTCGAGCTTGTACAGAAGCGTCTCGAGGAGCTCTCGCTCCCGCCACAGGATGAGTGACAGGTCTTCCATCGGGGCCTCTCCTCACCTGGTCCGGGCTGGTCTGCTGTCTTCGAGGGCTCTGATCGGCCGGTCGCAGCACAGGCTGAGGGTTTCCGGACAGAGTTCCCGGAGCCGTTTCCGGACGGACGCAAGCGGAACCGGTGAATTCGACCCCGAAGGCACCGGACCGGCAGGGCGATATGGCCCAGATGGACTACTGGTTCAAGACGTATGTCCCTAAGGTTCGAGTTCTTTACCCCGATGGGGACCTTTGGCCCGAAAGTCACACTCGTGACCAACGAGAACGCCTCCGCCCCCGTCGACATCGACGACCTGGTGACCAGCCACATGCAGCTGGTCAGCCACATCGTCCGTGAGTCGATGGGCCGGCTGCCCGGCCACGTCAACCGCGACGACCTCACGAGCGCCGGGCTCACCGCGCTGGTGCAAGCCGCGCGTTCGTACGACGAGTCCCGCGGCGTCCCGTTCACACGCTACGCGGCCACCCGGGTCCGCGGCGCGATCATCGACGAGCTCCGTGGCATCGACTGGGCGAGCCGCTCGGTCCGCCGCCGGGCCCGCGAGCTCGACGAGACCCGGACCCGGCTCGCCGGCAAGCTCGGCCGCACCCCGACCGACGCCGAGGTGGCCGAGGCCGCCGGGGTCACCGTCGACGAGCTCGCCGCGAACGCCGACGACGTCTCCCGCGCCAGTGTCATGAGCCTCCAGGGGTTCGGCGACACCCCCATCGACGACGTCCTGCCGACCCGGGCGCCGAGCCCGGAGGAGAAGGTCGAGCAGAACGAGCGGATCGGCTACCTCGTCGACTCCGTCGCACTCCTCCCCGAGCGGCTCCGGGTCGTCGTCGAGGGGTACTTCTTCGCCGAGCGCCCGATGGCCGAGATCGCCGCCGAGCTCGGCGTCTCCGAGTCGCGGGTCTCGCAGATGCGCGCCGAGGCGCTCGTGCTCCTCAAGGACGCGATGAACAGCGCCCTCGACCCCGAGCTGGTCGCCCCGCACGCCCGCCCCGACGGCTGCGCCGCCAGGCGCCGGGACGCCTACTTCGCAGCGGTCGCGTCCCGCCGTACCGCCGCCGCCCGCCTGAGCTCGATCTCGGGCGGCGCGACCGCGCTCGACCGGACCGCCTGAAAAAAGTCTCGGCAGATTCCTCAGCCCCTGGCTCGCGCCGCCGATCAGACCCCCGACGGAGGCCACGGACGGCCTCCCGCACCAACCGGCTCTCCAGGAAGGAACCATCATGAGCCTCCGCATCAACCAGAACATCGACGCCTTCAACTCGTACCGCAACCTGTCGG
>DASSBB010000062.1:0-10115 GCA_035699145.1 Marmoricola sp. | reverse complement strand
CCGACACCGAGGACAGCTCCTCCGACGCCGACGCCAACGCCTGCGCGTTCGCATCCATCCCCGCCATCGCCGACGACAACGACTCCAACGCCTCGTTCAGAGCACCCGACATCACACCGATCTCGTCACCGGACTCCACCGCGAGGCGACCGTCCAGCCGGCCGGCAGCGACCTCGGACAGCATCTCCTGGGTCCGGCGGAGCCGCCGGGCCAGCGGTCGGGCGATCGTCAGCGCAAGTCCCAGGGCGGCCAGCAGGCCGCCGACCAGGACGAGCAGGACGGTGCGGGGCGCCGAGGACTGGGTCTCCGCGAGCAGCGCCTGCTGGCCGGCGAGCGCCTTGTCGGTCTCCGCCCGGAGGACGTCGAGGGTGTCCCCGAGCTTGCTGTCCTTCTCCACGATCGAGGCGACGAGCGGCCCGGACGGGGCGCCGGCGGCGGCCTTGTCGACCACGTCCAGCACGGTCGCCTTGTAGTCGTCGAGCAGCGGTCCGAGGTCGGAGAGCTGCTTCTCGAGTGCGGGCGGCGCGGAGATCGCCACGATCGCGCCGTACACCTCGTCCACGGTCGCGACGTCCTCGACGACCTCCTTCTCCACGTCGGAGGTGTCGGCGAGGACCATCGCCTTCAGCGCGTCCACCTTGAGCTCGCTGTTGCGGTTGTCGAGGTGGTAGAGCTTGGCGGAGAGGTGCTGGAGGGCGGCCTCCCGCTCACCGACCTCCTCGACGTGGGAGAGCCCCTGCAGCCCCACGACGCCGACCACGATGCCGGGGGTCAGGCAGACGGCAGAGAGCGCCAGCAGCTTGTTCGTGACGTTGAGGTCGCGGAAGCGTTGCGCGAGTCCCAGGGCGGTCATGCCGCCACCTCCGAGACGGTCACGGCACGCTCGGTGTCCAGCAGCAGCATCAGTCGGTCCTCCAGCTTGTAGATCCCCGCGACGAGCTCGCGGAGCTCGGCCGGCACGGTGTCCGGCGGTGCCTCGAGCGCCCCTTCGGGGGCCTCGAGGACGTCTCCGATCTGGTCCACGACCAGGCTCACCGGGCCGCCGTCGGCGGCCCGCACGACCACGCTCACCGACGGAGCACCGGCCGGTCGCGGCGCGATGCCCAGCCGGGTCCGGAGGTCGAGGGTGGTGACGATCTGGCCGCGGAGGTTGATCAGCCCGGAGACCTCGCGCGGCGCCAGGGGGACCGGCGTGACCGCCTGCTCCTTGAGCACCTCCTGGACGGAGGCGACCGACACCCCGAAGAGGTGCCCGTCGAGCAGGAACGTGCAGTACTGGTGTGTCATGGAAGGCTTCCTGGCTCAGTTGGCGGGTGCGAGAAGGGCGGGGTCGAACGCCGCGATGGCGTGCGAGATGTCGATCAGCTCGGTCACGTGGCCGGCGACGACCGCGGAGCCGTGGTGGCCCCCGGTGTCGAGGTGGCTGCGGATGGACAGCTCCTCCTCGACGATGTCGAGGATCGCGTTGACCACCACGCCGACGGTGCGGCCCTCGTGGTGGCAGACCACGACCTGCAGGTCCTGGCCCTTCGCCGGCTCTCCGTACCCGTGGAGGGCGTTGTCGAGCCGCAGCAACGGAAGGATGTGCCCGCGGTACTGCACCACCTCGTGGCCACCGGTGCGCTCGACGCGGTCGAGGGTGAACTCCTCGAGCCGGTCGACGGTGTCGAGCGCGATCCCGGCGCGGCGTCCGTCCGCCAGCCCGACGACGAGGAGCGCGGTGCGCTCGTCCTTCCCGGACTCGGTGGCGGAGCGGTCGACGGAGTCGCTGCCGTCCAGCGCCATGCCGGCCTTGCGCGCCAGGGCCATCGTGTCGAGGATCAGGGCCACCATGCCGTCGCCCATGATCGTGGCGCCGGCGTAGAGCGAGATCGCGCGGAGCTGGCGACCCAGCGGCTTGACGACGATCTCCTCGGTGTCCTTGATGTCGTCGACGACGAGGCCGAACTGACGGTTGTCCGCCTGCAGGACCGCGATGTAGGTGGTGGGCCGCTCGACCGCGGGAAGCTCGAGCTGCTCCCGCAGGTCGACGAGCGGTAGCAGCCGGCCGCGCAGCCGGTAGACGGGGGCGCCCTGCACGGTCTCGACCTGGCTCTTCGCCTGCTCGCCCTCGAGCCGCACCAGCTCCAGCAGGTTGACCTGCGGGATCGCGTAGCGGTTCCCGGCAGCGGAGACGACGAGAGCGGGGATGATCGCCAGCGTCAGCGGGATGCGGATCCGCACCGTGGTGCCGTGGCCCACCGTGCTGGTCAGGTCGATGGTGCCACCGATCTTCTCGATGTTGGTCTTGACGACGTCCATGCCGACGCCGCGGCCGGAGACGTTGGTGACCGCCTTCGCCGTCGAGAACCCGGGGACGAAGATGAGGTTCATCGCCTCCCGGTCCGACAGGTTCCGGTCGCCCTCACGACGGCCCTTCGCGCGGACCTTGTCCGGGTCGATGCCGGCGCCGTCGTCGGCGATCTCGATGTTGACCTGGCCGCCCTCGTGGAAGGCGCGCAGCACGAGGGTCCCGCGCTCGGGCTTGCCCGCTGCACGGCGGGCCTCGGGCGACTCGATGCCGTGGTCGACGGAGTTGCGGACCAGGTGGGTCAGGGGGTCGCGGATGGCCTCGAGGATCGTCTTGTCGAGCTCGGTGTCGCGCCCCTCCATGTGGAGGTCGACCGACTTGCCGAGCATGACCGAGAGGTCGCGGACGACCCGGGGGAGCTTGCTCCAGACGTTGTCGATCGGCTGCATGCGCGTCTTCATGACGCCCTCCTGCAGCTCGCCGGCGATCAGGTTCAGCCGGTGCGTGGTCCGCTGGAGCTCGATGTCCTCGCGGGTCGCGGCGCGCTGCAGCATCTGGTTGCGGGTGAGCACGAGCTCGCCGACGAGGTTCATCAGGGAGTCGAGGAGAGCCACGTCGACGCGGATCGAGCTGTCGGCGACGGTACGACGGTGCGGGCCCCCGGCCTCCGGCGCCGGCTCCGGGACGGGCTCGAACTCGACCGGCTCGACAACCGGCTCGGCAACCGGCTCGGCGCGCTCACCGTCGAGGATGCGGTGCAGCCGGGCGACGAGGTCGGCGTAGTCGTTGTCGCCCTCGGTGCCGTTCTCCTCGATGCTCGCCAGGAGCTCGCGGACCGCGTCCACCATCTCGAGCAGCACCGTGGTGATCTGTGGGTCGAGCTTCATCTGTCCGTCACGCAGTCGCGAGAGCAGGCTCTCACCGACGTGCGTCACCGACTCGAGGGTGCCGAAGGCGAGGAAGCCGCTCGTGCCCTTGATCGTATGCAGCGTCCGGAAGACGCTCGAGAGCAGGTCGCGCGACGACGGGTCGCGCTCGAGCTCGACGAGATCACGATCGAGCTGGTCGAGGTTCTCGTGGCTCTCCACGAGGAACTCCCCGACGATTTCGTCCAAGCCATCCACGCGGTCGGCCCTCCCTGGCAACGGTTTCCGCCTCCCCTATCGGTGGAGCCAGGAGGAACCTGAGGGGAACCGGTCGGGCGGCAGGCGTGAGAATGGCCGGGTGCCCGACCCAGCCCCACCGCCAGCCCCACCGCCGGCCCAACCGCCGGGTGCCCCGCCTCACCGGGGCACCCGGCGCGAGCGGGCGCTGGTCGTCGTCGGCATCGTCGTGCTCGGTTTCAACCTACGGCCTGCCGCGGTCAGCGTCGGCCCGGTGCTCGCCGAGATCACCGACGCCCTGTCGATGGGTTCGCTGGCGGCGGGGCTGCTGACCTCGCTGCCGGTGGTCGCGTTCGGCGCGTTCGGGGCGACGGCGCCGGCGGCGGCGCGCCGGTTGGGCACCCACCGGCTCACCGTGCTGTGTCTCCTGGGGGTCGTCGTCGGGCTGCTGGCACGAGCCCTGACCTCGTCAGCCGCGGTGTTCCTGGTGGCGTCGGTGGTCGGCCTGGCCGGGATGGCGATGGCGAACGTGCTGCTGCCCTCGCTCATCAAGCTGCACTTCGCCGAGCGGGTCGGCCTCTTCACCGCCCTCTACACGACCGCGATGGCAATCGGGCTCACCGCGGCGTCGGTCCTCACCGTGCCGCTCGCGACGGCGCTGGGCTCCTGGCGCTGGGGGATCGGGGTCTGGGCGGCGGCCGCGGCGCTCGCCGCCGTCCCGTGGCTGCTCCTCGTGCGCCACGACCTGAAACCGGGGGCGACCCGCCGGCGGATCAGCGTGGCCGACGTCGCGCGCACGAGGCTGGGGATGGCGATGGCCGTGATGTTCGGCTTGCAGTCCGCCCACGCGTACACGATCTTCGGCTGGTTCGCGCAGGTCTACCGCGACGCCGGCTTCTCCGCGGCCACGGCGGGGCTGCTCCTCGGGGTCGTCGCGGGGATCAGCATCCCGATCTCGCTCTGGGTCCCCTCCGCAGCCGGCCGGCGGCGCGACCAGACGCCCCTGCTGTGGGCGCTGATCGCCTGTTACCCGGTCGGCTACCTGGGGCTGGTGGTCGCCCCGGTCGAGGGAGCCTGGCTGTGGGCGCTGCTCGTCGGGACCGGCGCCGGCGTCTTCCCGCTGGTGCTGACGCTCATCGGGCTGCGCAGCCGGACGCCGGACGGGACGGCCGCCCTCTCGGGATTCGCCCAGTCCGCGGGCTACGCGATCTCCGCGCTCGGTCCGGTCGGCATCGGCGCGTTGTACGGCGCGACCGGTGGATGGACCTGGCCGCTCCTCACCCTCACCGCAAGCACCGCGCTCATGGCTGCGCTTGCTCCCGCCGTGGGCCGGCCAGGCCACGTCGAGGACCAGCTCGTGCGGCTCAGCTCGTCGGCACCCCGGCAGCGACAAGCTCGTCGAACGCTCCCCCGTTGACCAGGTTGTCGAACCCCAGGTGCTTCATCGTCTCGATCGCCCGGGCGGCACGGCTGCCCGTCCGGCAGTACACGACGTACGTCTCGCCCTTGTCCAGCGCGTCGACCTTGGCCTCGAAGTCGTCGGAGGCCACGTCGATGTTGAGGGCGTCGGTCACGTGGCCGGCCGCGAACTCGGACGGGGTGCGGACGTCGATGACGACCGCACCGTCGGCGAGCACCGAGCTGACCTCCGACGCAGCGGTGGGTTCGGTGGCGCCCCGAGCCGGGTCATCCCCGCAGCCGGCGAACGTGATGACCGACAGCACCACGGCCGCCAGCGCGCTCCTCATCAGCGCACGACCAGGACTGACGAGGCCGCGTGCCGGATGCACTGCTCGGCCACCGATCCGAGGACGAGGCTCTTGAACCCGCCGAGCCCGCGCGTCCCCACCACGAGCAGCTCTGCGCTCTCCGAGGCGCAGATCAGCGCCTTGGCCGCGTTGGCATGGACCGCATGCACCTCGACCGGGGCCCTCTCGCCGACCAGCTCCTGGACCCGGGCACGCTCGGTGTCCAGGGTGGCGGCCTCGAACTCGAGCATGTTGGGGACCAGGCCCTGCGGCACGTCGGCGGGGCGGACAGCGGTCGTGATGGACCAGGCCCGGACGACGTGCAGCGTGACGCCGCGCCGGTGAGCCTCCTCCGCGGCTGCCTTCACAGCAGCCGCCGCACCCTGGGAGCCGTCGTCACCGACCACCACGCCACCGTCGGGTCGAACCTCGGTGACCTCGCGCGATGAGCTCGTCATGGCTCCATCATGGTGCACCCACGCGGCTGCCGCCCGGCCGGGTGGGCTGGACCACTCAGTCCAGGGCCTTGGCGACGGTCAGCACGACGACCGAGTCCTCGACCGCGCGCAGGTTGTGCCGCTCGTCCGGGATCTCCAGCAGCTCCAGCGCCGCCACCGTCGCCTCCTCGGTCCCCGTCCCGAGCGTGACGCGGCCGCGGAGCACGAGCACGGTGGCCTCGCCCGGCGCTTCGTGGTCGGCGAGCTCCTCTCCGGCCTTGAGCGCGAGGAGGAGGTGACGCAGGTGCCGGTCGCGGCCACCGACCACGGTGTGCGAGCTGCGGCCCTGGGGGGAGTCGCCGGCCTTGGCCATGTGTTCGTCCCCGAGTCGCGCGAGAGAGATGAGTTCCATGCCCCCGTCCTACCACGGTGCGGCGCCTTGCTCGCCGCGCGAGACTGGACCCATGAGCAACCAGGCGAGCATGCGCGGCCTCCGATCAGGACTCACCCTCGACTTCCCCCAGTCCCTGGGGGTGTACGACGACTACGCAGCCGCCCAGCGGGCCGTCGACCACCTGTCGGACCAGGAGTTCCCCGTGGAGAACTGCCTCATCGTCGGCACCGACCTCAAGCAGCTGGAGCGGGTGACCGGCCGGCTGACGACCGGTCGGGTCGCGTTGGGCGGCCTGCTGTCCGGCGTCTGGCTCGGGCTCTTCGTGGGGTTGATCTTCTCGCTGTTCGGCGAGGGGAACGCCCTGGCGTTGATCCTCTCGACGGTGCTCTTCGGAGCGCTGTTCGGCGTCGTGTGGGCGCTGATCGGCTATGCGGTGACCCGGGGCCGACGGGACTTCAGCTCGGTGAGCATGATCGTGGCGACGCGCTACGAGGTCCTCGTCGAGCACAAGCACGCCGCCCGCGGCCGGGAGCTGCTCGCGTCCGACCCGGGGACGCGGTCCACCGCCTTCGACGGCTGACCGGCCGGGCGGGAGCGGCGCATGACCGACCAGGACCGAGGCGTCGTCTTCCCCGTGTCGGCCGACGGCCGACGGAGCACCGCGGCGGTGGGGCGCGCGGTCGTCGCGGACGCACTCCGCCCGGTGGACCCGGTCGGGGCCCAGCAGGCGGAACGGGAGACCAGCTGGCGGGCCGGCTACCCCTCGCACTTCCGCCGGCTCGTCGAGGCCGGGCTCTCCTCCCCCGAGTCAGCGGTCGGCGTGGCAGCCGCCGGGCTCGGCTCGGCACGCGACCGGCTCGAGGTCGCCGACGCGCCCGGAGCCACGCTCGAGGAGTGGGCCGGCTCCGAGCCCGCCGAGCGGCTGGAGACGGTCGAGCTCCGGGGACACGGACACGCCGAGCGCGAGCTCTCCCTCCCGCTCCACGGCCGACGGCTGCGGGGCGCCGAGCTCCACGACCAGCTCGACACCTGGGTCGGTGACGGCGTCATGGAGCCGACCGCCGCCGAGGCGGTGCGCACGGTGATGGCCAACCCGGACTGGCTGCGGCTCGAGGGGCGCACGGTCGTGGTCCTCGGTGCCGGCGCCGAGATGGGGCCGCTCCAGGCGCTGCTCCGCTGGGGCGCGGACGTCGCCGCCGTCGACCTCGCGTTGCCGCATGTCTGGGAGCGGGTCGCCGCCGCGGTCTCCGAGGGTGCCGGCACGGCCCGCGTCCCCGGCCGCCCGGGCGGCGGGGCGTGGCAGCGCCGCGCCGGCGTCGACCTCATCGCCGAGGTGCCGCGCGTGGGCAGCTGGCTCGAGACCGTGCCGGGCTCCTTGGTCCTCGGCAACTACGTGTACGCCGACGGCGCCACGAACGTCCGCGTCTCGGCGGCGGTCGACGCGTTGACCACCCGGCTCCTCGGCTCGCGCCCGGACACCGCGCTGGCCTTCCTGGCGACCCCGACCGACGTGTTCGCCGTCCCCGGCGACGCGGTCGAGCACTCGACGCGGTGCTACGAGGGGCGGTCAGCCGCCGCCAAGCTCGTCGCCCGCCCGTTGCGCGCGGTGAGCGGCGGGCGGCTCCTGCACCGGGCCTACGCCCCGGGGGCGGACCCCGGCCTCAACGACAGCCTGGTGCCGCAGCAGGGACCGAACTACGCACTGGCCAAGCGGCTCCAGCGGTGGCGCGCCACGGTGGCTCGCCACGAGGGCGCGACCGTCTCGCTCAACGTCGCCCCGCCGACCCGCACCCGCTCGGTCGTGAAGAACCGGGCGCTCGCCGCGGCGTACGCCGGCGCCCACAGGTTCGGCGTCGAGGTCTTCGAGCCGGCCACCTCCAACGTGCTGATGGCGGCCCTGCTCGTCCATGACCTGCACACCCGCGGTGGTCCCCCGCACCCGCATCCCTGGCAGGACGAGGCTCATGGTGCTGTCCACGGCGGGCTGTGGCGGACCGCCTACGCGCCGCGCAGCGCGCTGGGCCTCGCCGCCCTCCTCGGGTACGGCGCCGCCCGCGCCTGAGCGGCCGGAAGGTCAGACCTTGACGTCCTCGGCCGGCTCGACCCGCTTGGCGGCCGTCTTCGCGACCGTCGTGCGCAGCTCCGCCTCCGGCATCAGCCAGACCGCGACCAGGGTGACCACGGTGACAACGGCCGAGATGAGGAAGATCCGGCCGGTGGCGTCGGCGTACGCGTTGCGCACGATCTCCTGGACCGCCGGCGGCAGCCCCTCGATGTCGAGCGTGGTGGCTCCACCGGTCGCCTTGATGCCGGCCTCCTGCAGCCCCGCGGCGATCATGTCCCCGACCCGCGCGGCCAGCACCGCACCGAGTGCGGCGATGCCGATAGTCCCGCCGAGCGACCGGAAGAACGAGACGACTCCGCTGGCGGCGCCGATGTCGCGGACGTCGACGGTGTTCTGGACGACGAGGACCAGGTTCTGCATGAGCATCCCGGTGCCGAGGCCCATGAGCACCATGAAGATGCTCAGGTGCCAGATCGGCGTCTCGTGGTCGATCGGGCCCATCAGCGCGAGCCCGACGATGAGCAGCACCGAGCCGAGCAGGAGGTACCGCTTCCAGATCCCGGTCTTGGTGATGAGCCGGCCGGAGACCGTGGAGCCGGCCATCGTGCCGAAGATCATCGGCAGCATGAGCAGCCCGGCCGCGGTCGGCGAGAACCCCTGGGCGACCTGGAAGTACTGGCTGAGGAAGACCGAGGCGCCGAACTGCGCGATGCCGACCGCGAGGCTGGCGATGATCGCGAGGTAGGTGGTCCGGTCCCGCACGATGTGCGGCGCCACCACCGGCTCGACGTGGCGCCGCTCGACCGCGACGGCCGCAGCCAGGGCGACGGCGGTCCCGCCGAGGAACAGCCCGGTCTCCGTCGAGACCCAGGCGAACTCCTTGCCGGCGAAGGAGACCCAGACCAGCGGGAGGCTGGCGGCGACCGAGATGAACAGCGCCCCCCACCAGTCGATGCGCACCTCGCGGCGCAACGGCGCCAGGTGGAGGTAGCGCTGGATCAGTGCGATCCCGACGACGGTGAACGGGACCGCCACGAAGAAGGTCCACCGCCACCCCAGCGTGTCCACGATCAGACCGCCGATGAGCGGGCCGGACACCGTGGCGACGGCCATGACGGCCGCCATGTAGCCGACGTACCGACCGCGCTGCCGCGGGGAGATGATCGCCCCCATGATCGCCTGGACCAGGGCCATCACCCCGCCCATGCCGAGCCCCTGGAGGCCACGCGCGGCGAGGAGCTGCGGGACGTCCTGGGCGAACCCGGCTCCGAACGAGCCGAGCAGGAACAGGACGGCGGCGACCTGCACCAGCCGCTTCTTGTCGAACAGGTCGGCCATCTTCGACCACAGCGGGCTCGAGACCGTCATCGCGAGGAGCGAGGCCGTCACCACCCAGGTGTAGGCGCGCTGCGTCCCGTCGAGCGCCCCGATGATCGTGGGCAGCGCGACGCTGACGATCGTGACGCTCACCATCGCGACGAAGAGGATCGACAGCAGCCCGACCAGGACCTCGACGATCTCGCGGTGGCTCATCTCTCCGGCGGGCGGGGGCGTCTGCGCTCCGCGCCTCGTGGCGGTCGTGCTCATCGGTGTTCCTTGCTGTCGTGGGTGCTGGTGGGATCGTCGGGGCGGGCGTCCGGCGGCTCGGAGGCCAGCAGCGTCGCAAGCTCCTCGAGGAGGTCCGCCGCGGCGTCGAGCCGGGACTGGTCCCAGTCGGCGAAGCGGCAGCGGAGCCGTTCGAGGTACGCCGCGCGGCGCTCGGCCATCGTCTTGCGACCGGTGTCGGTGAGGCCGAGCAGCTCGGCGCGGCCGTCCGCGGGGTCGGGGTGCCGCTCGACGAGCCCCCGCTCGCACAGGCCGGTGAGCTGGCGGCTCACCGCCGACGGGCCGACCCCGAGCTGGGCCGCGACGGAACCAGGGCGGCAGGTTCCCTCGCGGGCGACGACGCGCATCATCGCCGCCTCTGCGGTGGTGAGGTCCGAGGCGACCTCGGTCCACCGCTGGCCGGTCGTGTGCATGCGGCGGGCCAGCGTCACCATCCCGGTGAAGAGCCGCTCCATGCCGTGGTCACGAGCCGC
>DASSBB010000061.1:0-70882 GCA_035699145.1 Marmoricola sp. | reverse complement strand
CGACCTCGCTCTTGGAGCGCCTTTCGACGACGACGGCGGTGATGATCAGTCGGGCCTTGGACATGTCCGGCACCTCCGGGAGAGGTGTCAACTATGTCCCGAGACAGGCGTCAACTATGTCGTGAAACCAGACACCTTCGGGCGCGCTTTTGTTGTCGCAGGTCATAGGCGTATCCGGCCTTCCCGCCGTGAAGGTTACTTGGTGGGTATCCCCTGATCCATCCCCTTACGCCGAAGGGGTCCAGGCTCCGCGCGTCGTGGGCGCAGAATGGGTCATGCACACCGACGACCAGCCCCGTCCACGCCGTCGGGGGCACCGGAACCCAGCGCGAGCTCCGCCCCGGGGTATGGGAGGTCCGCGTCCAGATCGGCCCGCCGGGCATCGGACCCGCGGGACGACGCTCGATCACCGTCCACGGCACGACCGCGGACGCCACTGCCGTCCGGCTGGATCTGATCGCCGAGGTCGTCGCGTCGTGCATGGACCAGGCCCGTCCGAGGGCCCTCCGCCGGCAACGCTGCTCACCCTGGCCGACCTGCTCCCGGCCTGGCTGGCAGCCGACCATCCCTGGAAGTCCTACACCCTGGTCGGCTACCAGTCGGTGGTCGGGGCGCTCCTGGCTGAGCCCGCGCGTCATCCGCGACCACGTCGACCGATGGACCGGAGCCTCGATCACGCCGTCGGTCGCGGCGGCCCGTGTGCGGGTCCTGCGGTCCGCGGTTGGGCGGGCGTGGGAGGAACGGATCCTCGATGTCCACCCGGTGCGGTTCATGCACGGACCCGGCCGGGTCCCACCGCGAAGGCCGCTGTCCGACGACCAGGTCCGCCACTAGTCCGAATGGGCTTCGCCGGGGTCGATCGTTCACCTGTCGAAAAGTGGTGAGAGACGACAGCTGGAATCCGGTTGGGACTGTCGTTCGCCACCCGTTTTGGAACGCGCCGAGTGACGCCATCGACACGGACCGACCGGCTGTCCAGGGGAACGCGATGCAAGGCCGGTGTCCGACGAAAAGCTCCATTTCCTGTCGGAGAATGGCGCATTTTTGTCGGAGAGCGCGTCGTCGTGCCAATCTCACTCGAGTCATTCCGCTTGTCGACCGCCCTCTCAGCGGCATTATGCACGTGATCCGCGTGGTCTTTGTCGTCCGGCCAGGGGCTTGACCTGCGGTTCGCGGCCACTGCGTCGGCCAGGAAGTCCATCGACCCATCGAGAAGGCGACGTCGACGACCGCCGGGAGTTAGGCAGGATCGTGTCCCGGTCCCGGTTCGTCCTCGACCCCGTCGCCGGTGCCAAGGCGGCTGCGCGTCAGCGCCTCGGTCGGCCGCTGCCGCATCCGCCGCGCCAGCTCGCCAACCGTCCATCGCGAGGCAGCCGAAACGAGGACCTCACCTACGGCAGCAGCGTCAGGTAGTCGGCATGGCGGGGCCGCACGTTGGGGAAGTCCTGGTGGTCAAGCGTGGCGATCTCGGTGATGTTGAGACGTTCAGCGATCGCGATGACCGATGCATCGGTGGTTCCGAGCGGGAAGTCGTCGTAGGTGTCGACCAGTTCCTTGACGCGGGACATGTCCTCGGGCACGAGTTGGACAAGCGTGAGGTCGCCGTCGACGAACGACTGCAAGAGGAGCAGCTCCTTGGCCGTGCCGCCCTGCTTCTGGATGGTGTAGGCGTCTCGGCCAGGACGGTCTGCGGCACCAGGAGCTTCTCATCGCCCAGATGCAGGGCTGCGAACATGTCGACACAACGACGATGGTCCCGGTCGTCCTCGATGGCAGCAGCGATCAGCGGACCGGAGTCCACCAGGATCATCCGCGGAAGTCCTGGCCGAACCCGGACTCGGCCAAGAACTCATCAACCCGGCAGGCGGTGTCGGTGCGGCCGTCGGCAGCGTGCTTGATGCTGCCGAAGAACGCCGGCGGCCATGGCCGGTCGCGATGAGTCTTGGGGGTGCTGAGCGCGCGGGCGGTGGCGAGCAGCGTGCTCACCTTCTCCTCTGGGAGCTCATCGATGAGATGGATGCGCTCCTCACGCGCCTCGGTCATGCCCCCAGTCTATGGCGACACCCACTGCTGCTTCAGCCGGAACCCTGCAGGGAGTCCTCGCGCGCGCCGGGGTGATCGAGGCGGTCCAGGCTCACCGACGACCGGCGGCGATCTCTCGCGCCAGAGCGACCGTCTCGGTGTGGCTGACCAGCTCGACACGACCGCTCTCGACGTCGTCGATGCGCCGGCGCAGCTCGCCCTTCCAGGCGGCCTCGGCCTGCCCCTGACCGGCGTCCTCATCGTGGAGAGAGACGAGCAGCTTGTGAGCGACGACGGTGCGCTCATCCAGATCGAGCTCCATGCCGAGCTCGAGGATGTTGGCCGCGAAGTCCGTCACGTCGTCAGTGTAGGCGTGGCCGCCGACGCGGCACAGGATCCCGACTTGGCTCACCGATGACCCTCGCCGACGGTGACAGCTTGGTCGGCGCAGAGACCCACGCGAAGCTTGGCGCCTGTGCCGAGGGACCGGAACAGGCCGCAGCTGTCCGGTCGCCGCCGTCCGCACGGGGCATCATGGAGCCATGCCTACAACGGCCAGCCACTGGGAGCGCGTCACGGTCGACCCGGCGATCTGCCACGGGAAACCGACCGTGCGCGGCACACGTATGACCGTGCAGGGGATCCTGGAGCTGCTCGCGAGCGCGATGACGTTCGACGAAGTCCTCACCGACTACCCCTATCGCGAGCACGAGGACCTGCTCGCCGCCCTGGAGTACGGCGCCGCCGCCGCCGGCGGCCAGCAGGTCGTGATCGCCGGCTCGTGAAGTCTCGGCCTACGCCGATGCTCAAGGCAGCGCCGTGGTCACGAAGGACTCCGACTTTCGGCACTCGCACACCGTCTCCGGCTCGCCAGCGAAGCTGCTGCTCGTCGCGACCGGCAACATTCGCAATGACGACCTGCTCGCCCTCTTCGACAGCCGCCTCGACGAGATCGTGACCGGGTTTGTCCCGGCCAGCTTCATCGAGGTGCTCATCATCCACGGGCCGTGACCAACTCCGAGAGGCGACGCGGACCGGACGACGCAGCACGCCCGCACGGCCCTGACACCCCCGAGGAGCAGTACGACTGCTACGCCCGTGACAAGAGCCAGGAGCCTCCGGGACCGCCCCGCCACCGCAGCACCCGCAGACCACCCGGTCCTGCATTCCCACGGCCGGTGAGTCGACGCACGACTCCGGTCGAGGGGCCCCTCCCTGACGATGTACTCCCCGGCCGGCCTCGCCAGGCGACCCATACTGCTGTTCATGAGCACCAAGTCGTTGGCCCACGTCAAGACACACTTCAGCGCTGTCGTCGAAATGGTTCATGAGACCCACGAAAGCGTCGTGGTGACCAGGAACGGCGAGCCCGCCGCCGTCGTGATGGCCGTGGAGGATCTCGAGTCCCTTGAAGAGACCCTCGCCATCGTCCAGGACCAACAGGCCATGGCCGACCTCGCGGAGGCCGAGGCGGCCGTCAAAGCCGGCGACACCGTGGACGCCGACGCGCTCCGGGCGATGATCGAAACGCGCGTCAAACGACGATGACCTGCCGAGGCGACACAAGCGGCCAGCGCGGTGACTGCGGTACTGACTGCAACGGCGCGTCCAGCGGCGCCGCAAGCCAGTCGCCGAACCAGGCCACGCTGACTGCAGCCAGGACGGCCGCGGCGACGCAAACGAGCCCTGGTCCCCGGCAGCAGCAGACCCCCTCCCAACGAGCTGCAGGGAGGGGGTGCCATGCAAGCGCCTGGCGAGTGCTGCCTCGCTCAGAAGGTGACGGCCACGCGGCAGACCCGTCCTGAGCGCGCCGCCCGGAACACGATGTGGTCGGAGCCGGCCGGGTTGCCGATCTTGCGCTCCACCTCGAACGAGCCGCTGGGGCCGGCCGTGCGGCCAGTGCCTCGGGCGACGACGTTGCCGTCGCGCTTCATCTTCCAGGCCCACTCCTGACCGCGTCGGTTGGTGTCGACCTCGCCTTCGACCTCGATGCGGCCGTCGTCCGCCTTGGCCTTGACCTTGATGTCGCCGGTGGCGCATCTGTGACTGGCGCGCACCTCTCGGTCGTTCCCGCTGGCCTGCGCCGGACCGCCGGTCAACGGCAGGGTGAGGAGCGCCGCCGTGGCAAGGACGCTCACCTTGGTGAGGGTGCGGGTGTTGGCGACGTCAGAGTGATTCATGGTGACTCCTGAACTTGAAGGGGGGTCCACTCTCATTCCGACCAGGGGCGGGTCGCCATTGCACCGTGGTACTAGAACTCGTCCGCGACAGCGACGACGTCCGTGCGCAGAACGCAGGCGGCTACGGTGGCTGCATGTCGAGTGAGCAGAGTCGCCGTGGGGTCATCCGGTGACCCAGGACAGGAAGCGTCCGGCAGTCCTCGTCTTCGACGTCAACGAGACCCTCTCGGACATGTCGCCGATGGCGACGCGGTTCGAGGAGCTGGGAGCTCCCGGGCACCTCGCGAAGACCTGGTTCGCCGCGGTGCTGCGTGACGGCTTCGCGCTCACCTCCGTCGGTGCGAGCAGGTCGTTCGCGCAGATCGCCGCCGACGTGTTGAGGGGAACGCTCCACGGCCTGCCTCTGGACCGCGACGTCGAAGATGCTGTCGGCCATGTCATGGCCGGGTTCACGGCGCTGGAGGTCCACCCCGACGTGCCGGACGGCGTCAGGGCGCTGGGCGACCTCGGCATCAGGTTGGTCACGCTGAGCAACGGTGCCGCGTCGGTCGCGGAGGCGCTGCTCGAAGGCGCCGGCGTGCGGCAGCACTTCGAGAAGCTGCTGTCGGTGGAGGACGCCGGCATCTGGAAGCCCGCTCGAGGCGCCTACGCCTACGCGATGGAGCAGTGCGGCATCGAGCCTGTGGACGCCATGCTCGTCGCCGTACACCCCTGGGACATCGACGGCGCCGCGCGTGCCGGGCTCCGCACCGCGTACGTCAACCGGAGCGGCACTCCCTACCCTGATTACTTCGAGCAGCCGGAGCTTCGACCGGGATCCTTGACGGAGCTGGCCGAGCTGCTGCGCTGAGCGCGGGAACGGCGCTCCATCCGCATCACTTCTTGGTACGTCGGCTGCCGCCGTGCCAGTCCTGCTCGACGCCGACCTGGTCCTCCTCGACGCCGAGACCGCGCAGCTGAGGCAGCTCGCGGAGGCTGCGCTTGAGCTCGGCGAACCCAGGGAACGACGCCAGGCCGAGCACGTGGTCCCAGAGCCGGACGGCGTCGTCCTCGCTGGGCAGCCGGGAGATCACCGGCCCGAAGAACGCCACGCCGTCCGGTGGCCGGAAGTGGATGATCGGCGTCCCGACGTCCTTGCCGGTCAGCGCCAGGGCCTCGTCGGTCTCGGCTGCGATCTCGAGGTCGACGGAGTCGTCGTCCAACGCGTCGGCGAGGCGCTGGGGGAGTCGAGCCGCTGCGAGAGCGGGCGCGAGGAACGGCGCAGTGCCGCGAGGGTCGAGCTCACCCGGCTCCCACGCCTTGCTCGTCGGCGGCTCGTCGAAGATCCGGCCGCTGACCGCCTCGTACAACGCGCCGACGGCCTCTCGCCCGTGCTCGGTGCGGGCACGGTGCAGCACCCGCAGCAACCGGAGACCGGCGGTGTGCCCGGCTTCGTACTCCGGCGGGAAGTGGCTGTCGTAGTCGACGGCGGCGTTCACCAGGCGCAGCGAGATGAAGCGCCAGTCGACGGTGTAGTCCCGTTGGGACTGCACCAGCCGTACCCACTTGCTCGTCATCCAGGCGAACGGACACACCGGGTCGAAGTAGAAGTTGATGTCGGCAGTCACGATCGCTTCCTCTCACGAACCTCGAGGTCGTCCCTCATGCACCCTTACCCGGCATCAGTCGGTCTCATGGCCTGCCGAAGACCGCGGTGAGCCCTGACGCCACGGTGAGCCCCAGCAGCACGCCGCCGACGGCGTCCATCGGGAAGTGCGCACCCTGGTGGACGCGGACCGCCGACGACGTACCGGCAGTCAAGAGACCCACCGCCAGGACCGGCCGCGGAACATAGGGCATGAGGCTGAACACCGCTGCGGACGCGATCGCGGCGTGACCCGAGGGGTACGACGGCCCGTCCTCCGGGGCGTCGTCGTGGAGCCGCGCATCGGGATCGCTCTGCGCCGGCCGTTTCCGGTCGAGGAGCTTCTTCAGTCCTACTTCCAGACTCTTCTCCGCGGGCAGAGCGCATCCGGCGACCAGCACCAGGTGCGGCCTCCTCAGGGCGAAGGCGGCGACCGCGATGCCGGGGAGGACCCAGGGGGTGCCCAGCTGCTGAGGGACACGCAACGCCGGGAAGTCTCCGTCGTGGTGGTTCATCCACGCGAACAGCCGCTGCTCGGTCCGGCGAGGTGGCTGCCTGGAGCGCATTCCCAGCGCCACATAGCCGAGACCTGCAGCCGCGGCCAGGCGAGTGTCCCTTGCCGAGAAGACCGTGAGCCGGTCCTGACCACGCGATCGATCGAGCGGCGACCTCACAGCCCGATCGCATCCTTGATGCGGTCGACGACCTGGAAGTGGCCGACCGCCCAGAAGGCGACCGCGGCCGCCGCCAGCCCGCCGACGGTGATGACGATCGAGCTGACGGGATGCTGCTTGGCGTGTGTCCACGTGGCCCGCGCCTTCTCCTTGAAGGTGTCGAAGAACCGACGGGCCCACCGGAACTCGGTGGACCACACCCACAGCCCCAGGAGGACTGGCGGGATCGTCAGAGGTCCTGGGAGCACGGCGAGCGCCACGCCGAGCGCGACACACAGGAGGCCGACGACGAAGACTCCGACGCGCCACGCCAGCGCCAGCCCCGGCTTCCTCCGGATCTTGTCGCGCCAGCTGCCCTTGGCAACGGCGACCGGAGGGCCCAGCCCGTCGGTGCAGTCGGAGCAGCCGGCCTCGCGGCGGGTGAGTGAGGTGGAGGTCATCTGAGCTCCTGGTTCGATAGGGAGGGCTAGAGCCGGGACGACGTCGGTGAAGAGTCCCCCAAGGCCCCTCCACCGACGATCGTCACCGGGGCGTCACTTCAGGTGGTCGTCGCCCTCGACCTCGATGCGCTCCTTGCGGACGTCGTCGGACACCGTCTCCTCCTCGGTGACGACGTCCTTGCCCACGCGGACCCGCTCGACCGGCTCCGTCGTCTTGGAGACGACCGGTCGCTCCTCGTGGAGGATCACCTCGTGCTCCTCGTCGCTGATCGCGGGGCCCTCGAGCGCCCGGTCGACGTTCCCGTCGGTGATCGGCTCCCGCTCGACGACGGCGCGCTCCTTCGTGACCGGCACGGTGGTGGACACGTTCTCGGTCTCCACCCACTTCCGCAGCCGGACCCGGCCGGCTTCGTGCTGCTGGGTGCCGACGTCGAGGCGCTCCTCGGAACGGGTCATGGCGCTGTCGGTCGTCGGCCCGGAGGTGTCGTGGCCGACGGTTCCTTCACCGCTGACGTCGGCGGGGCCGCCGTGCTCGAGGCCGTAGTAGCGGTAGAGCTCGGCCTCCTGCTGCTGGTCGAGGTGACCGTCCGAGTCACCGACCCTCGGCGCGTCCTTGACCTTGTCCTTGGCGTACGGCACGACGACGTCGTCGCCGTCGATGCGTGCCTCGCCCAGGGGCACGAATGACTCAGAGTTGCCGAACAGGCCGGTCTTGGTGGTCACCCACTCCGGCTGCGACGTCCGGTCGTCGAGGTAGATCTGGCCGATGCTGCCGACCTTGCTGCCGTCCTCTGCGACGACGTTCCCGCCGCCGGACACCAGCCGCTGGACTTCCTGGTTGCCGATCATGTGGTGCTCCTCCTGGTGCGTGGATGAGCGGGTCGAGCCCGGTCGGGGCCCGTCGTACCGCTCGAGCTCATGTTGTCGTTCAGTGCTTCCGACACTCCCCATCACGGAACAGGGTTAAACAAGCCTTGCGCGATAGGCTGTGCAAACCTTGTTCACCATCCAGCAGGCCGCCCGCTCCGTCGGCGTCACCCAGGCCACGCTCCGCACGTGGGAGCGGCGGTACGGCATCGTCTCGCCCCAGCGGACGGGGAGCGGGTACCGCAGCTACGACCGCGCCTCGCTCGCCAGGCTGACGGCGATGCGGCAGCTCGTCGACGAGGGATGGTCGCCCCAGTACGCCGCCGCAGCCATCCTGGACGGCCAGGTGCCGGTCGACGACGGTCCAGCGACGACACCCCACGATGCGCCGGCGGACGACCGGGTGGCAGCGGCCCATACCGAGCAGTTCCTCGCTGCGGCAGCCCGGATGGACGGGCACGGGATCGAGCGGAGCCTCGACGTCGGGATGTCGCTCGGGTCGTTCGAGCACGCGGTGGACTCGTGGCTGATGCCGACGCTCGTGGCCCTCGGTGAAGGCTGGGCGCGGGGCGACGTCGACGTCGCCGGCGAGCACATGGCCAGCCACCACGTGCTCCGCCGGCTCTCGGCTGCCTTCGAGGCGGCCGGCTCCCGGTCCCGCGGACCCAAGGTGGTCGTCGGCCTGCCCGCGGGCTCCCGGCACGAGCTCGGCGCCCTCGCCTTCGCCACGGCGCTGCGCCGGCTCGGCCTCGACGTGCTCTACCTGGGCGCCGCCGTACCCGAGGCCAGCTGGCCGGCTGCGGTTCGCGCGCACCGGGCGGATGCCGCTGTGGTAGGCGTGGTCACCGAGTCCGACCGCACCGCCGCCCACGTCGCGACCCGCTCCCTGATGGCGTCCCAACCGGGGCTCCTCATCGCCCGCGGCGGCGCCTGCAGAACCTCTCCGGGTGACGGCGTGCACGAGCTTCCCGAGCGGATCGCCGATGCGGCACGGGAGCTCGACGAGCTCCTGCACGCGGCCAGGAAGACTGCCGTGGACGACGGGTTCTAGCGCTCTGCCAACCGCGACCACACGGCCGTGAACGCGGCCGTGACGCCGGCGGTCAGTGTGGGCTCGAGGACAGGCGCGAACAGCGCGGAGTGGTTCGAGGGCACGGGCGCGTCACCGTCGACGACCTCGTCCGGCATCCCGCCGAAGAACCAGTAGACGGCCGGCACGCCGATGGCGTCGGGCAGGGCGCCGAAGTCCTCGCTGCCCATGCGGGCGGGCCGTTCGAGAATCTTCTCCGGTCCGAGCGCGGCCGCCAGGGCCGCCGCCACCTTCTCCGTCTCCGCCGGGTCGTTGAGCAACAGAGGAAACGTGTACAGCTCCTCGATTGACGGTTCCGGGGCGCCCGACGCGTCGGCTTCCGCGGCGATCACCCGGCGCAGGGAGGCGAGCACCTTCTCCCGGACGTCGACATCGAGGGTCCGCACGTTGACCGTGAACTCCGCCTTCGCCGGAATGATGTTCTCCTTGAGCCCGGCGTGGAAGGTCGCCACGGTCACCACGGCGGAGTGCTGTGGGTGCACCTCACGCGCCACGACCGACTGGATCCGCACCACCGTGTGGGCGGCCAGCAGCACGGGATCGATCGCCTCCTCGGGACGCGAGCCATGTCCGCCACGGCCGTGCACCGTGACCTTCCAGCTGTCCGCCATGGCCATCGCCGGGCCGCTGGAGATCTCGATCTCGCCTGCGCGTCCTGACCAGACATGCTGGCCGTAGATCACTGCCGGCTCGGGCGCACGCTCCCACAACCCGTCAGCCACCATGGCGGCTGCACCGACGGCAGTCTCCTCTGCCGGTTGGAACAGGAAGACCACCGTCCCGGACCAGGAGTCGACTGCCTCGGCCAGCAGCGTCGCGGCGCCGATGGCCGCCGTGATGTGCGTGTCGTGCCCGCAGGCATGCATCACGGGCACGTCGCTGCCGTCGGGCAACGTTCCCCGGGCGGTGGAGGCGTACTCCACGCCTGACTCCTCCGCAACGGGCAGCCCGTCGATGTCAGCGCGGAACCCGACGACGGGGCCGTCTCCGTTGCGCAAGGTGGCGACGACGCCGGTCCCCGCGCAGCGGAACGTCTCATACCCGAGCGACTCCATCCGCTCGGTGATGAGGGCGGCGGTCCGGTGCTCCTGCATCGAGAGCTCGGGGGCACGGTGCAGCCGGCGATAGAGCGTGTGCAGCTCCTCACGGAGCTCGGAGGTGAGCTGCACCCCGCCCGGCCGCGGCACCAGCTCCTCGGTCACTGCGTCCGCCCCCCGTCCCAGCCACCACCACGCGCAGCCCCGGATGTCGCCAACATGTCGTCGATCGCCCGCTGGCTTCCCCAGAACTTGACCAGCACCTCATGGCGGGGCGGTGGCCCGATGTAGCTGCCGAGCAGGTAGAGAGCGAATGCTACGGCCGAGGCGGTGGCGATGGGGAACATGCCGAGGGTCAGGTCGGGGACCCACTCGTTCGCGACGACGTACCAGCTGGCGCCGCCCACCATCGCGAGTGCGGCTCCGAGCGCGTTTCCCCGCCGCCAGTACAGACCGGCGACGATCGGCACGAAGAGCAGGACCTCGAGGCCGCCGATGGCGTAGATGATGAGGTACTCGAGGTACGCCGGCGGCTTGAGGGCCAGGCCGATCACGATGATCCCGACGGTGGCACTCGCGATCGTTCCCAACCGCGCACCCGCGTGGTCCGACAGGTCCGGCTTCACGTAGGTCTTGTAGAGGTCGCGGACGATGACGCCGCTGACCACGAGGATCATCGAGTCGACCGTCGACATGATCGCTGCCAGAGGAGCGGCGAACAGGACTCCGGCCACGCCGTCGGGGAGTACGTCGAGCAGCGTCAGCGGCAGTGCCATGTCGCCGACCTCGAGGTCTGGCTGGTACATGTGCGCCACGAGTCCCATGCAGAGGAACCCGAGCGTGATGACGGCCATGATCGCCGGCCCGATGGCCATGGCGCGGTGGACCGCCTTGGAGTCCTTGTAGCTCATGGCACGGACGGCCAGGTGCGGGAGCACGCAGAACATCAACCCGAGCTGGAGGGAGTACGACGCGATCATCTGCGGGGTGAAGCCACCGGGACCAGGCAGGGTGAACAGCGCCGGGTTGACCTCGGTGACGGTCCTGTTGACCGGTCCCAGCCCGCCGATGGCCGCGAGCAGCACGATCCAGACGACGAGCCCGCCGACGAGCATCAGGATCCCTTGGAACGTGTCGCTGATCGCGTCGGCCAGGAACCCTCCGAATGAGGTGTACAGCAGGACGACCGCCGCGAACGTGATGAGCAGGACGTTGTAGTCGACCCCGGTCACCGCCTGCAGGACCCGCGTGCCCCCGACGAACTGGGGAACCATGTAGGCGACCAGGAAGAGCACGACCCCGACGGAGGAGGCGATCACGACCGCGGGGTGCTCGTAGCGTTGCCTGAGGAAGTCCGTGATCGTCACGAGGTCGAGCTTGCGACTCAGGATGGCGAACTTCTTGCCCAGGAGCGCGAGCGCCACGAACGCGGTGGGGACCTGGAAGATCGAGACGAGGACCCAGCCGTAGCCGCCCGAGTAGACGAGTCCCGGACCGCCGATGAAGGTTCCGGCGCTCGCGGCGCTCGCCAGCAGCGTGAAGACCAGGACGAACCAGCCGAGGGACCGCCCACCCAGGTAGTACTGGCCGGTCTCGTCCTCCGTCACCTGCAGACGACGCTGGTAGGACCAGACCCCGATGGCGAGCATGACGCCGAGGTACGCGATCAACGGGATGATGATTGCCCAGCGCATCTCTTACTGCCTTCCTTCAGGGGTGGGGACGTGCCGACCGTCCTTCGTCAGCGGGACGTCCTTGAAATGGCGCCGGATGATCCAGGCCGGGATGGCCGCGAAGACCAGGCTCGTGACGAGCACCGACCAGAAGAACCAGGCCGGGAAGCCCAGGACGAAGCTGAGCTCGTCCGCGGGCTTGTCGTATCCGAGCCACCAGGCGAGCCCCGTCACCACCACGGTGAAGGCCAGCCAGTAGCCGATCGCCCAGCGTGCCTCGCGATTGGCCTGCTCGTACCGAGGATCCTCCTCGAAGTCGACGTCGTCGTCTCGTCGCGTGGCAATGCTCATCGTTCCCTCCTCAGGGCTTCGGCTTCACTCCGTGAAGGCTCGAGCGGGTGGCGGATCAGGTCGCGGATCAGGCCGGCGACGAGTGGGACCCGTCGGGTCGTCGCCGCCAGGTCGACCCACTCGTCGTCTGCATGGGCACCGCCACCCACGGCCCCCAGGCCATCGAGCGTCGGTACGCCGGCGGCGGCTGTCAGGTTCGCGTCCGAGATGCCACCGACGGCGATGTCGGGCAACGGCGGAGCTCCGGGCGTCCCCAGCCGGCTGAGCCGATCGAGCAGGGGGAGAGCAGCCGCACGCTCCATGGGTGGCCGGTTGGCCCCACCGCTGACCAGGACTTCGACGCCGGTCCAGTCCGTTCCTGCGAGCGCTCCCATCTGGCGGTCGACCCGCTCCTGGTCTGCGGCACTCTCGGTCCTCACATCCACGGTCAGCTCTGCCGTGGCGGGAACCGTGTTGACCGTCGTCCCGGCTGACGCCGTGGTCGGAGTCACCGTGCGTCCGGTGACCTGGCCGTTCAGGGCGGACACCTCTCCTACCAGGGAAGCCAGCCGGACAAGCGCGTTGCGTCCATTCTGGGGCTCGAGTCCGGCGTGAGCGGCGAGTCCCCGCAGCTGGAGCTGGTAGACGGACCACCCCTTTCTCGCGGACTTGAGCGCCCCGTCGGGGCCCGCGCCCTCCAGCACCAGCACCGCCTGGGCGCGGGCGGCCTCCTCCAGGATCACCTCACGACTTGCCGGCGACCCGATCTCCTCGTCGCCCGTGACCATGAAGGTCACGGGCAGCTCTCGGTCGACGGCGCCGAGCGCATGCAGCCCCGCCACGAGTCCGGCCTTCATGTCGAAGACCCCCGGGCCGTACGCGCGGCCGTTCCGGACGTCGAAGGGTCTCGCACTGGTCGTGCCGCACGGCCAGACGGTGTCCGCATGGCCAAGGATCAGCACCCGGGCGGGGTCCTGGGGCCGGCCGCGGTGCCACGTGAGCGTCGCCGGGCCGTCGGTCGGCCCCGTCCACGACGGCGCCACGCCCAGCACCGACTCGCCGAGCCCGGCGAGGGTGACCTGGGCCCGCCGAACGGCCTCGCGATCCTCGGACGGCGACTCGACGTCCACCAGCTCGCGCAGCGCCTCGGCGAACCCTGAGATGGTAGGAGTGGATTCCAGGAGCATCCACACATCGTCGAGGCTGACGACACCTTCGCGGTTTGTGAAGCTGGACAGGGATCCGAGCATGGGCTGTGTCAGGGAAACAACAAGAACCCCGAGGGGCTCCACGTGAGCATGTCCATCTCAGCTCTGGTCGCGGCGGTGGGAACCGACGTCCTGATCCCCTGGGCCGTTCCTGATGCGGGAGGTGCGGAGTTCGATGACGTGGTCTTCTACGAGGCGACGGAGCCGTTCGTCGCGGGTCCCACTGACCTCGTCCTCGGTGTCGGGCTCACTCCTGGCCAGGTCGAGCAGCTGCTCGACCTGGCGGCTGACCGCGGAGCGGCGGGCGTGGTGTGCCGACAGTCCACCGGTGCTCGGGAGCGGCTGCAGGCCCGTGCTCGCCGGGCAGGAGTGGCTCTGCTGGTGGTGGGTGCTGCAGTCGGCTGGGCCCAGCTCTCGAGCCACATCCGGAACCTGGTCTCCACCTCAGGCTCCCAGCCCGAGTCGGATCTCGGGGCGGCTACGCGGCATGATCTCGTGTGGGTCGCCAACACCTTGGCGTTGGCGGTAGGCGGGTCCGTCCTGATCTTCAACCCCCAGCAGGAGCTCCTTGCTGCCTCTCGCCTGGAGCCGGACTCGGACGAGGTGCGGCACCGGGCGGTCTTCGCTCAGCATGGTCCTGACGAGTATCGGGCGCGACTGCGTGAGCTCGGTGTGTACGACGAGCTGTGGCAGGGCGACCAGGTGGTCGAGGTGGAACCGATCCCCGAGCTGGGTGCCGGCCGGAGGCAGGTCATCGCTGTGCGGGCCGGCGCCGAGATCCTCGGCTCGATCTGGGTCGCGGAGGGCGTCCGCTCCTTGGCGCCCGACTCCCGAGCCATCCTGAAGAATGCCGCCCCCATCGTGAGCCGGCACCTGGTCTCGCGCCACGCCCAGGCGCAGCCCGACCGGCAGTTCGCGGAGGAGCTCACCCGGCAGCTGGTTGCCGGGGAGGCGGACGTGGTCGCGGCTGCGACCTGGCTCGAGGTCGACCCGAGCCGACCCTGCAGGGTGATCGCTGTCGCCGTGCCTGACGAGGTGCACGGTGAGAGTCGCCGACTGGCGGACCTTCTGCTGCTGTACTTCTCGGCCTACCGGCACCGGGTCCTGCCGGTGGTGGCTCGGGGCCGGATCTACCTCGTCACCTGTGACACCGCGTCAGCGTCGGTCGACACGCCCGTGGTCAGGGACCTGGTCACGCGTGCAGCGGGGGCGCTTCGGCTGGACGTGCGCGCCGTCGTCGGTCCGGTGGTGCCGGCCTTGGAGCGTGCCGGCACCTCGCGAGAGGATGCGGACCGAGGGCTCCGCGTCCTGGCCGGTCGTGCGGTCCCGGGAACCTCCGTCCATGACGTCGACGACCTGCTGCCGTCGGTGCAGATGCTGCACCTGGCCGAGCTGCTCCCGGGGCTCACCGGTGTCGACCGAGCGGCCGTGACCCGGCTCCGGGCGTACGACTCCGAGCACCAGACCGCCCTGGCGGACACCCTCGCCGGATGGCTCGACGCCTTCGGCGACGTGAGCGTCGCGAGCAAGGCGCTGCACGTCCATCCCAACACCGTCCGCTACCGGCTTCGGAAGGCCGTCGCCGTGAGTGGCATCGACCTCGACGACCCGGACGCCCGGTTGATGGCGGCAGTCGTTCTGCGCGCCGACGAGTTGTCGAGGACGCCAACGAAGTGATGCATCTCTGACCTGTCCGCCAAGGATCTGCGGGGAACGCGTCACTAGAGTCGACGGGTGCCGCGACTGCAGTGTTCACCGGAGATCGGGCAAGGGAGGCCGTGATGACCACCACCGACCGCAGGAGGGACCGAGGGGTGGTCGTCACCGGTGGCGCCGGGGCGCTCGGCAGAGCCATTGCCACCAGACTCGCGCTCGATGGTGCGAGGGTCGCGCTCATCGACTCGAGAGCCGACGCGTGCGAAGAGGCCGCCGAGGATGTGAGCGCGGCAACAGGTGCTGACGTCCAGGCGGTCGTGGGTGACCTCGCCGACGAGCAGTCGACCCGCGCCTGCGCACAACGTGCATGGGATGCCCTCGGTGGTGCGGAGGTCCTCGTGAACGCCGCTGGCATCTATCCCAGTCGCCTGCTGGTCGAGATGGCCACGAAGGAGTGGGACGACGTCTTCGCGGTCAACGTGCGGGCCCCCCTGATCCTGACGACCGAGTACGCGCGGCGGTGGATCGCCGACGGAACCGCTGCCCACGTCGTCATGATCACCTCGGGAGCCGCTGAGCGCACGCGCCGCGGAGCTGCGCACTACAGCTCCTCGAAGGCAGCGTTGACCACGCTGACGAAGTCCCTCGCACTGGAGCTCGCCCCGCACCGGATCCATGTCAACGCTGTCTCGCCAGGGTTCATCGACGCCGACAGCGTGGTGAACCCCCTTTCGTCCGCCTACGTGCAGGCCATCGAGTCCGCTCGTCCCTGGCCGGACCCGGGGACCCCCGAGGACGTGGCCGCCGCCACGTCGTACCTGTGCTCTGCTGACGCGCGGTGGCTCACCGGGACCGTGCTGACGGTCGACGGCGGGATGGGCGCCGGAAGCGCAGCCCTGCCTCTTGCCTGACCGCCACCCTTCCGACCTCCAGGAGGTCTCCATGCCCCGCGGATCCGTCTGCCTGACCTTCGACTTCGACGCCCTTTCGGCGTGGGTTGCGCGGGGAATCGTCTCGGCGACCCCGTTGTCACGCGGTGAGTTCGCCGCGGTTGCCGTGCCCCGTCTGCTCACGCTCCTGGAGCGCCGGTCCGTTCCTGCGACCTGGTTCGTGCCGGCGCACACCGCGAAGACCTACCCCGACCTGTGTCACGAGATCGTCGCCGCGGGCCACGAGGTCGCGCTCCACGGCTACGCCCACGAGAACGTCGCCGTGCTGGACGAAGCCACCGAGCGGCAGCTCCTCGCCCGATCGGTCGAAGCGCTGCACGAGGTCACCGGCACTGCCCCCGTCGGGTTCCGTGCGCCGAGCTGGGACCTGTCTGACAGCAGCGTGGAGATCATGGTGGGACAGGGGCTTCGCTACGACAGCAGTCTCATGGGCCACGACCACGCGCTCTACCGGTGCCGCACCGCAGATGTGGTCGACGTCGACGGAGTCACGTGGGGACGAGAGACCGAGCTCGTCGAGGTCCCGGTGAGCTGGACCCTCGACGACTTCCCTTACCTGGAGTTCCTCCGGTCCGGCGGCGGGGTCATGCCCGGGCTCAAGGACCCGGTCGAGATGTTCCGCAGCTGGGGCCGCGACCTCGAGTGGATGCTGCGCGAGCTGGATCAGGGCATCCTCACCGTGACGTGCCACCCGGAGGTCATCGGCCGGGGCCATCGGCTCCTCGCGCTCGAGGAGTGGCTGGACGCGGTGGGTGGGGAGGACGTCGAGTTCCTGACCGCCCAGAGCGCTGTCGACCGTTTCGTCGGTGGGACGGAGTTCGGACGGGCCCGGGGTTGACGCGCGACCCACCGGGTATCAACGCGGCATGACACGTCGCGTGGTGGTGACCGGCGGTGCCGGCTTCGTCGGTTCCTGGGTCTGCGAGCGGCTCGTCGAGCTCGGCCACGAGGTCGTCTGCGTGGACAACTTCGTCACGGGCTCTCCGGACAACGTCGCGCACCTCGAGTCGCCGGGGTTCCAGCTGCTCGAGCAGGACCTGTGCGACGGCCTCGTCGTCGACGGGGGCGTCGACTGGGTGCTGCACCTGGCATCGCCCGCGTCACCCGTCCACTACCTGCGGATGCCGCTCGAGACGCTGCGAGTCGGCAGCATCGGAACCATGGCGGCCCTCGACCTCGCCGAGGCCAAGGGCGCCCGGTTCCTCCTCGCATCGACGTCCGAGGTGTACGGCGACCCGCTCGAGCACCCGCAGCGGGAGAGCTACTGGGGCAACGTCAACCCGATCGGCCCGCGGAGCGTCTACGACGAGTCGAAGCGGTTCGCCGAGGCCGTGACCTCGGCGTACCGCACCGACCGCGGGGTCGACACCACGATCGTCAGGATCTTCAACACGTACGGCGCTCGCATGCAGCTCGACGACGGCCGCGCGATGCCCGCCTTCATCTCGCAGGCGCTGTCCGGGAGGCCGCTCACCGTCGCGGGCGACGGCAGCCAGACCCGATCGCTCTGCTACGTGGACGACACCGTCGACGGGATCCTGGCCCTGGCCGCCTCCGGACACCCCGGACCGGTCAACATCGGCAGCACCGAGGAGATGTCGATGCTCGAGCTCGCCGAACGGGTCCGTGCCCTGGCCGGCTCCAGCTCGCCGATCGAGTTCATCGAGCTGCCTGCCGACGACCCCAAGCAGCGGCGCCCCGACCTCTCCCGCGCCGACGAGCTTCTCGACTGGAGGCCGCGGGTCGACTTCGAGGAGGGGCTCAAGCGGACGATGGAGTGGTTCGCGCGCGAGTGACCTGAGGCAGCTCCTCGACGTGGCCGAGAACCTCCTCGACGCCGATCCGCAGCAACGCCGGATCCGGTGAACCACCCCATGGGTCGCCGGTGCCGTCGCCGTGCCAGAGCACCACGTGCGGCCCTCCTGCGGGAGGGCCCCAGCGCGAAGGAGACGTCGGGCCGAAGAGGACCACTGACGGCGTCGAGTACGCCGAGGCCAGGTGCGCCATCCCGGTGTCCCCGCAGACCACCAACCGTGCGGAGGCGACCAGCGCCGCCAGTCCGACCAGGTCGGTGCGTCCGGCGAGCACCGCGCTGGAGGGCAGGCCGGCGCCACGGCGTACCTCCTCGGCGAGGCCGGTCTCGTCCGGCCCCCCGGTCACCACGACGGTGTGGCCGCGTTCACATGCCCGACGAGCCACCTGCGCGAATCGTTCACAAGGCCATCGGCGCGCGGGGTAGGCGGCTCCGGGGTGGACCACCACGGCGTCCGGCACGAGCGGCGGCGTCGTCGGCACCTCGAGGTGCAGCTCCGCAGGGTCCGCCCGGAGCCCCAGCGAGGACTCGACCAGCCGGCACCACCGGCGTACCTCGTGCTCGTCCGACGTCCACGACGGCCCGTCGTGCCCCTCCTCAGGGGAGCCGAACGCCACCAGCCGCCGTGGCGCGAGCGCGGCCAGCAGCCGGTGGCTCTCCGGCCCGCGTCCGTGCAGGTTCACCGCCAGCTCGGGCGGCTCCCCGGACCAGGCGACCGGCTCGAGCCCCCCGGTGTCGAGAACGGTGTCCGCGACGCCGGAGAGGGATACCAGCGGCTCGAGGGCGCTGGGCACGCCGAGGACGATCTCGTGCTCGGGGAACGCCCGGCGGAGTGCCCGCATCGCGGGGACGCCGGTCAGGAAGTCGCCGAGCCCCAGTGCGCGGAGCACGAGGACGCGCTGCATCCTCAGGGCCAGGACCCCTCGACCGACGGCGTCACGACGAGCTCCCGGACCTCGCACCCGGCCGGCTGCTGCAGCGCGAACATCACGGTCTGCGCCACGTTCTCCGGCTGGTTCAGCTTCGCGTCCGGCGGCGGCTTGTACTGCTCGTCGCGGCCGTCGAAGAACGCGGTGTGCATGCCACCGGGGACGAGCATGGTGACGCCGAGCCGGCCCTGGGTCTCCACGGCGAGGGCACGTGTGAACCCGACGACCCCGAACTTCGAGGCGCAGTACGCCGTCGCGTCGCTCAGCGCGCGCAGCCCCAGGGTGGAGGCGACCGTCACGACCCGGCCGCGGCGTTCGAGCAGCTCGGGCAGCGCGGCACGTACGACGGCGACGGTGCCGAGCAGGTTCACCATCACGACCCGGTCCCAGTCCTCCGGGGCGATCTCGTCCAGCTTCCCGCAGGCGTCGGTGCCGGCGCAGGTCACCACGGCGTCCAGGCCGCCCACCCGCTGCGACACCGCACGGACCGCTGCCTCGGCTGCCCGTGCGTCGGAGAGGTCGACGATCTCCTGGTCGCAGTCCAGGGAGCTCTTGACCCGGTCGAGGACCACCGGCCGGCCGCCGGCGTCGCCCACGGCCCGGGCCACGGCGAGGCCGAGCCCCGAAGCGCCACCGGTCACGAGCACGGTTCCTACAGTCATCAGGAGTTCTCCTTGTCGGTGTGGTCCTGCCTCGCCGCAGTCCGGACGAGCTCGGTCGTGGAACGCCCTTGCAGATAAGGCAGGACGACCGCCTGGCCGCCCCACCGCTCCATCACGGCTGCCTCCGGCACGAGGGCGCCGGCGTAGTCCCCGCCCTTCGCCCAGACGTGCGGTCGCAGCCGCTCGAGCACCTGGACGGGGGTGTCCTCGTCGAAGACGACCACGGCGTCGACGCACTCGAGCGCCTCGAGCACCTTGGCCCGGTCGGCCGCCGGCACCAGCGGCCGCGACGGGCCCTTGAGCCGGCGCACCGAGTCGTCGCTGTTGAGACAGACCACCAGGCAGTCGCCCAGCTCGCGAGCGGCGCGGAGGGTGGCCACGTGGCCGGCGTGCAGCAGGTCGAAGCAGCCGCCGGTTGCTACGACGGCCCCGCCCTGCGCGACGGTCGTCGCGATGACGTCCTCGGCCGTCCTGGTCGAGGACCCGGGTTCCGGCGACCCCAGGGAGGCCGGCCCGCCGGCCGCGACGTACGCCGCGGCGGCCACCACCGCGGCCTGCACCGCCTCGGTCGTCACCCGGCCCGCCCCCAGCTCGAGGGCTGCGGTCACCGCGAACCGGTCGCCGGCGCCGCACGCGTCGATGCAGTGCACCGATGGAGCCGGTGTCACGGCCGGAGCCCCGTCGCCGTACGACAGCAGCGCGCCGCGCCCGCCCAGCGTCACGGCGACCGCCTGCGCCTCCCAGCCACGGACCAGCCCGACCGCCCGCCGGCTGACCGCGGCGAGCCGGGTGCTCCCCGACGGGACCTCGATCCCGAACCGGGAGGCGAACGCGGTGGCCTCCGCCTCGTTGGGGGTCACGAGCCGCGCCCCGGCGACCGGTTGCGAGCCGCGTGGGTGCGGGTCCCACGTGACCGGCACCCGCTGCGGCAACGCGCCGAGCGCCTCGCGGAGGGCGGGTACGGCGGTGGCGCCGCGACCGTAGTCGGAGACGAGGACTGCGCCGGCGTGATGGATGACGTCCGCCACCCCGTCGACCGGGTCGGTGATGGAGCCGGGAGCGCTGCCGCTGTCGAGCCGCAGCAGCGACTGACCGCCGGCGCGCACCCGCTGCTTGACCGGCGTCGGTCCGTCGTAGCGGAGCCGCCGGACGGCCACGCCGGGCAGCAGCTGCTCGACCCGCTCGCCGGCCTCGTCGTCGCCGAGTGCGGTGACCAGGACGACCTCGTGACCGTCGTACGCCGCCATCGCGGCAGCGAGGGCCGCACCACCGGGGCGGGCCGTCTCGACGAGGTTGTCGAGCACCGGCACCGGCGCCTCGGGCATCAGCCGGCCGGCGTCGCCCTCCAGGTCGATGTCGAGCAGGGCGTCGCCGATGACGACCAGCGGCCCCCTCATGCGATGAGCTCCGACCCGGCTTCGATCCCGGTGTGCGCCGGGATCACGCCGAGCTCCCGGTCCAGCCCGGCGCAGAGGATGTGGAGCCCGACGAGGTGCAGCTCCTGCACGGTCGCGGTGAACGTCGCGTCCACGCAGAGCGCCTCGTCGGCAGCGTCGGCGAGCGGGTTCGGTCGGGGGCCGGTGAACGCCCACACCTGCATCCCGCAGCGCCGCCCGCGCTCGGCGGCCGCGACGATGTTCGGGCTCCGCCCGCTGGTCGACATCAGCACGAGCACGTCCCCGGGCCGGCCGTGTGCCTCCACCTGACGGGCGAAGAGCTCCTCGGGCGGGTAGTCGTTGGCGATCGCGGTGAGGCTCGACGTCTCCGCGGTGAGGCAGATAGCGGAGAACGGCGGGCGGTCGTCCCGGTAGCGGCCGACGAGCTCGGCGGTGAGGTGCTGGGCCTGCGCCGCGCTGCCGCCGTTGCCGGCCGCCAGCAACCGGCCGCCCTTGTCGAGGACGGACGCCAGCCGGGTGCCCCAGGCGTCAGCCACGTCGACGCACGGCTCGAACTGGTGCGCGGCGTCGACCAGCTCCTGGAGGTGTTGGCGGGCACAGGGGGTGGTGTGGGTCATCGGGTCACTCCTGAACGCAGTCGGGGGCTCACGACGGACTCGTAGGCGTCCTCGGTCTCGGCGGCGACCTGCCGCCACTGGTAGGTGGACACGGCCCGCGCCCGGCCGGCCCTTCCGTAGGCGAGGCGTCGTGCGGGGTCGGCCAACAGCTCCCGCAGCGCCTCCGCGAGCAGGTCGGGACGGCGAGGGGCGACCAGCTCGCCGGTGACCCCGGGGACCACCGTGTCCAGGAGCCCGCCGACCGCCGAGCCGACGACCGGCCGACCGCAGGCCATCGCCTCCACCGGCACGATCCCGAAGGGCTCGTACCAGGGCACGGCGACCACGACGTCGGCGGAGTTCATGAGAGTCGGCACGTCGGGGCGCGCCACGGAACCGATGAAGCGGACGCGATCCTCGACGCCGAGCCGAGCGACGAGCCGCTGGAGCCGGACCACCTCGGGGTCGGTCCCGAGGAGCTCCGGGGCGGGGCCGCCGGCGACGACGAGCTCCGCCTCGGGAAGACGCGCCAGCGCCTCGATCGCGTTGCCGACCCCCTTGCGCTCGACGATCCGGCCGATCACGAGCAGCCGAGGCCGCTGCGGGCGGGGGACCTCCATCGGGCGGAAGACCTCGGTGTCGACGCCGCAGGGGATGATGCTCGCCCGCTGGCCCGGGAGCCCCATGGCCCGCAGCTCCTTCACCTCGTCGCTGCAGGTGGCGATCACCCGGTCGACGCGGCGGCACAGCCTGCGCTCCAACGAGATCCGTGCCGACGGGCTCGTGTCGTGGTCACCCTGGTTGCGCCGCTTGACCGTGCCGAGGGCGTGGAAGGTCTGCAGGACGGGGATCCCGACGCTTCGGCCGGACTCGACGGAGGCGAGGCCGCTCATCCAGAAGTGCGCGTGCACCACGTCGACGGGCGACTGCTCCCACCGTGCCCGGAGGTAGTCGGCGAACTCCGGCATGTACCGGAGCAGCTCGTCCTTCGGCACGTCCGCCGCGGGGCCGGCCGGGACGTGCTCGACGACGTACCCCTCCGGCGCCGCGATCCGGACCGGCGCACACGCGTCATCGCGGCGGCTGAAGACGGTCACCTCGTGACCGCGTGCCGTCAGCCCACCGGCGAGCGCCGCGACGTGGACGTTCTGCCCACCGGCGTCCACACCACCGACCGCGGCCAGCGGGTTGGCGTGCTCGGACACCATCGCGATCCTCATGAGCTTCTCCCTCCCGAGGTCCGCAGCGGTGGCTGCGGCTCGCTGCCGAGCTCGCCGACGGCCAGCACGACCTCCTCCGGCCGGACGGAGGACAGGCACGGATGCCCCTCGAAGGGACAACGGGTGACCCGGGTGTCGCGGCAGACCGCGTGCTGGTCGCCGAGCAGCACCGTGGGCACGCGGTACGGCGCCCACCGGACGGCCGGGACCGTCGGGGCGAAGAGCGACACGACGGGGGTGCCGACCGCGGCGGCGAGGTGCGCGGGGCCGGTGTTGCCCACCACGACGACCTCGGCCGCGTCGAGCACCGAGGCCAGCTCGGCCAGCGACGTCCGCCCGCCGAGGTCGACGGCCGGGGTCCCCGCGGCGACGACCGCGGTGAGGTCGGTCTCCGACGGGGCGCCGGTCACGACGACCGTGCGGCCCTCGTCGCCGAGGAGCCGGCAGGTGGCGGCGTACCGCTCCGCCGGCCAGGCGCGGGCCGGCACCGAGGTGCCGGGGTGCAGGACGACGAAGGGTCCCTCGGGCACGAGCCCGCTGACCTCCGGCAACGGCCGGTGTACGCCGAGCAGGCCGGTGTCCCCCTCCGGCAGCTCGAAGCCGGCCGCCCTCGCCAGCGACAGGGCCCGCTCCGGCTCGGGGAGCAGGTCGTCGACGTGGTGCCTCAGGTCGAGCAGCGAGCCCGGGTAGTCGACGCTGATCGCGCCGATCCAGGGGACGCCGGCCATCCGAAGCAGCAGCGCCGTGGGCAACGGCGACTGGTGGAAGGAGGTGAGGACGAGAGCCCGGTCGACCGCCGTCGACGCGAGGGTCTCGACGAGGGAGTCGACGTCGGTCTTCCGGACCGGGTCCGGAGCCGGGTCGATCCAGGGGCACCGCCACTCCAGGACCTCGTCCACGCCGGGCAGCAGCCGTGCGGCCTCGGCGCCGTTCGGGCCGGCCAGCATCGTGACGCGGTCGCTGCCGTCGGCAGCCGCACGCACCGCGGGACCCGCCAGGAGGACGTCCCCGGCGTTGTCGGGCCGCACCACCAGCGTGTGGCTCACCAGTGACCCGCCAGGATCGCCTCGATCGCCGCGGTCAGGTCCGGCGCGACGTGCTCGGCCCTCGTGACCTCGGCGGCGCGGGTCACCGGCGTCGGGACGAGCACAGCCCGGGCACCGGCCGCGAGGGCCGCGTCCACGTCGCTGGCGATGTCGCCGACGACCACGCACCGGGAAGGCGGCACGTCCAGCTCGGCACAGGCGTCCTTCACCATGCCCGGCGCCGGCTTGCGGCAGTCGCACCCCTCGTCGGCGGCGTGCGGGCAGGACCGCCACACGTCGAAGGGTCCGAGCAGCTCCTCGACCCGGGCGTTCACGGCCGTCATCTGGCCGAGGGTGATCCGTCCGGAGCCGACGCCGGACTGGTTGGTGACCACTCCCGTCCGCACGCCGAGGCGCCGGAGCCGGTCCAGCCCCGCCCGGGCTCCGGGCACGGGCGTGACCAGCGCGGGGTCGCCGTTGTAGGGCACGTCGTGCACGAGCGTCCCGTCCCGGTCGAGGAGGACCAGCTCGGGGAGGCCGCGCCACGGCTCGGCACCGCGGTGGTTCCACGCGCCGCGCAGCGAGTGCCACGTGGCCGCGAGCGGGATCGCGGCGCTGGTCAGCACCATCCGCCGGAGCTCGGCCGCGTCCCGGGGACCCGGGGCGATCCGGGCCCACGCGAGCTCCGCCGTCCCGGCCGCCCAGCCGAGCGCGGCCAGGGCCGCGGCGCGCCGGTGGCCTGTCGCGGCACCGAGCAACGTCAGGACACCAGCCGAGGCGACGGCGGCGTGCCTGCTCCGGCGACCCTGCGGGGCCGAGGCGCGGGTGCGCCAGTCCGGGCCGTGGAGCGCGCGCATCAGGAAGTCGTCGGCGTTGCCGGCCTGCTGGCGCAGGCTCGCCCAGTCGTCGGCCGGGCGGACCGGGTGGCTGATCCGCCGGGTGCCGCGCAGGATCGACCCCTCCGTCGCCGTGACCCGCAGCCCCAGGTCGGCGTCCTCGCGGAAGGCCCGCGGGAACCGCTCGTCGAACCCGCCGACCGCGGAGAGGGCCGAGCGGCGATAGCTCATGTCGGCGGTGATCCACAGCGCCGTCGCCAGTCCGGCGGTCCCGCGCTCCCAGTCGGTCGGCCGCCGGTCCGCCGGCAGCGGGACGTGGACCTGTCCCTGCGAGCCGGCGGCTCCGGGCGGCGCCGTCCGCAGGTCGTGCTGGAGCCGCTCGAACCAGTCCGGGTCGGGGACCACGTCGTCGTCGAGGAAGCTGACCCACGGCGTGGCCGTGTGGCGCCAGCCGATGTTCCGGGCGCGGGCGGGCCCGCCGCCCCCCGACCGGACGACGCGCAGGTCGGCGATCCCGACGTCGGCCAGCTGTTCCGCGAGGTCGGCTCCCTCCCGCCGGTCGTCGACCACGACGACCGGCACGTCGAGCGCCCGTGTCCCGGAGGCGAGAGCCTCGAGCAGCACCCGCAGGCTGGGGCGTCCCACGGTGGGCACGACGACCGACGTGACGGCGGAGCCCATCACGCCTCCACGCTGCGGAACCGTGGCCTTCTGACGACGAAGGGACCGATGGCGAGCAGGTCGACCGGCGCCGACCCGAAGCACTCCAGGGCATCGCGCGGATCGTCGACCATCGGCCGTCCCGCGGTGTTCAGGCTGGTGTTGATCATGACCGGCACCCCGGTCCGGCGCTCGAACCCCTCGAGGATGCGCGCGACGAGCGGTTCGTCCTCGGAGTCGACGGTCTGCACCCGTGCGGTGCCGTCCACGTGGACGACGGCCGGGATCCGGTCGCGCCACTCCCGGGCGACGTCGTGGACGAAGAGCATGTACGGCGACGGAAGCGGCCCCCTGCTGAAGATCCTGGGCGCCCGGTCGGCGAGCACCATCGGCGCGACCGGACGGAACTGCTCACGCCCCTTGACGTCGTTCAGCCGCTCGAGGTTCTTCTCGTGACCGGGGTGCGCGAGCAGCGACCGGCGGCCCAGGGCACGGGGGCCGTACTCGCTCCGCCCCTGGAAGAGCGCCACCACGCCGTTGTCGGCGAGGCACTCGGCCACCGCCTCGGCAACGTCGTCCGGACGCTCGTAGGGGACCTGCGCGGTGGTCAGCCACGCCTCCAGCTCCGCGTCGCTCCACCCGCGCCCGAGGTCGGCGCCGGGCATCGGCGACGTGACGTCACCCTCGGCGCGGGCCACGTGGAGCGCGCCGCCCAGTGCCGTGCCGGAGTCGCCGGCGGCGGGCTGGACCCAGACGTGGTCATAGGGTCCGGCGTCGAAGAGCTTGGTGTTCGCCACGCAGTTGAGCGCGACGCCTCCGGCCAGGGTCAGCGCGGTGCCGCCCGTGCGCTCCTGGAGCCACCCGGCGAGCTCGAGCAGCAACTCCTCGAGCCGGTGCTGGACGCTGGCGGCCAGGTCCGCGTGGTCCTGGGTCCACTCCTCGTCGGCCCGGCGCTGCTTGGCCAGCGAGCTCCAGTCGACCTTCTCGGTCCGGAAGCCGCCGTCACCGGTCGTGTAGGCGGCGTGTCGGAGCTCCTCGAGGAACCGTGGCTTGCCGTACGACGCGAGCGCCATCACCTTGAACTCGTCGCTGCTGCGGAGGAACCCCAGGTGCTCGGTGACCGTCTCGTAGAGGAGGCCGAGCGAGTGCGGCAGCTCCTGGGTGCGCAGCACCTCCAGCACGCCTCGGTCGTAGCGGCCGGCGAGGTGGCTGGCGGCCTCGCCCCGCCCGTCCAGCACCAGCACGTCGGCGGCTTCGTGGTACGGCGAGGCGAGCCCCGCCGATGCCGCGTGCGCCACGTGGTGCGGCACGAAGCGGACGGCCGCGGGGTCGAGCCCGGGAAGGGCGGAGGCGAGGAACCCCGGCGCCCGCTGGGCGTAGGTCTGCCGGAGGTGGTCCCACGGGTCGTCGAGCCCCAGCTCGTCGGCGGGGCGGGCCAGGGTGGGGTCGTAGGAGTAGGCGACGGCGTCGATCTCGGAAATGTCGAGCCCGGCGTGCTCCAGGCACCACCGCGCGGCCAGCTCGGGCAGCTCCCACGCGGCGAACGGCACCGGGCGGTGGCCGTGCTTGCGGCGGGAGAACCGCTCCTCCTCCGCCGCTGCGACGGTCTCGCCGTCGACCACGAGGGCCGCCGCCGGATCGTGGAACAGGGCATTGATTCCGAGGACCTTCAACCGGTGACTCCCCTGCTGTGTGCGGACTGGGCACGGCGCGCGCTGGGTCGGCCGCTCGTCTCGGTTCGTCTGCCCACTTCTACCTCTCGCAAACGGCGTGAGGGAAGTGGTTCTCCAAAAGTCAAGATTTGCGGGGGTGCTCCTGCATGAAAATGTAGAGGCCGGGTACGGGCCGGAAGGTGTTGATCTCCGTCGTCGGCACCGGCTACCTCGGTGCGACCCATGCCGCGTGCCTGGCCGCCTGCGGCCACACCGTCGTCGGAGTGGACAACGACCCGGGTCGGGTGGAGACGCTCTCCCAGGGACGCGCGCCGTTCCACGAACCGGGGCTCGACACGCTGTTGGAGAGCGGGGTCGAGTCGGGCCGGCTGTCGTTCTCCACCGACTGTGCCGACGCGGCCGAGGCCGAGGTCCACTTCCTGTGCGTCGGCACCCCTCAGCGTCCGGGGAGCCACGCCGCCCAGCTCTCCGCCCTCGACGCGGCCGTCTCGGCGCTCGGAGCGCTCCTGTCGGGTCCCACCCTGGTGGTCGGCAAGTCGACCGTGCCCGTGGGCACCGCGGCGCGGATCGGCGCCCGGCTGCGCAGGGAGTCCCCGGCGGGTGAGCAGGTGGGGATCGCCTGGAACCCGGAGTTCCTCCGCGAGGGCCATGCCGTCGAGGACTCGTTGCGCCCCGACCGGCTGGTGTTCGGGGTGGAGACCGACGAGGCGGACCAGACGCTGCGCGACGTCTACGCGCCGATGATCAACGCCGGGGTTCCCGTCGTGCGCACGGACCTCCAGACCGCCGAGCTGGCGAAGGCCTCGGCCAACGTGATGCTCGCCGCCCGGATCTCGCTCGTGAACATGCTGGCCGAGGTCTGCGAGGCGGCCGACGGTGACGTGGCGGACCTGACCCGCATCCTCGGCCTCGACGCCCGGATCGGTCAGAAGTTCCTCAACCCGGGCGTGGGCTTCGGTGGCGGCTGCCTCCCCAAGGACACCCGCGCCTTCATCGCCCGGGCAGAGGAGCTCGGCGTCGGCGCTCCGGTGGCCGTGCTCCGCGAGGTGGACAGCATCAACATGCGGCAACGGTCCCGGACGATCGACCGCGCCGTCCACCTGCTCGGGGGGCGGCCCGACGGCCGGCGGGTCGCCGTGCTCGGCGCGGCGTTCAAGGCAGGATCGGACGACGTACGCGACTCACCGGCGCTCGACGTCGCCGCCACGCTCGCGGCCCGAGGGGCGGAGGTCCGGGTCCACGACCCGAAGGCCGGCGAGAACGCCCGGCGGGCCCGCCCCGAGCTGCACATCGCGAGCAGCCCGCGCGAGGCGTGCCGCGACGCGGACATCGTGCTGGTCCTCACCGAGTGGGACGAGTTCCGTGGCCTCGACCCGGTCGACCTCGCCACCGTGGTGCGGCATGCTCGGGTGATCGACGGCCGGCTGCTGCTCGACCCGGACAAGTGGCGGGCGGCCGGCTGGGAGCTCCACGCACTGGGCCGAGGAGGCAGCTGAATGCGGATCCTGCTGTGGCACGTCCACGGCTCCTGGACGACGTCGTTCGTCCAGGGGGAGCACGACTACCTGCTGCCGGTCACCCCGGACCGCGACTCGGACGGGCTCGGCCGGGCACAAAGCTGGGAGTGGCCCGCCAGCGTCGTCGAGGTGCCCGCCGGCGAGCTGCGCGAGGCGGAGCTCGACATCGTGGTCCTGCAGCGCCCGCACGAGCCGGAGCTGGTGGAGCGGTGGACCGGGCGCCGGCCGGGCCGGGACGTGCCCGCCGTCTACCTCGAGCACAACACGCCGGGAGGCGCCGTGCCCTACACGCGGCACCCCCTCGCCGACCAGTCCGCGATCCCGGTCGTCCACGTCACCCACTTCAACCGGCTGTTCTGGGACTGCGGCTCCGCGCCCACCGACGTCATCGAGCACGGGATCGTCGACCCCGGCCACCTCTACTCCGGCGACTGGGCCCGGGCCGCGGTGGTCGTCAACGACCCGGTACGACGGGGGCGCGCGGTCGGCACCGACCTGCTCCCCGCGCTCTCCGAGACCGCTCCGCTCGACGTCTTCGGCATGAACGTGCACCAGCTGGGTGAGGCGCTCGGGATCCGCGGTGACCGGCTGTGGACCTTCGAGGATCTTCCACAGCACCGGCTGCACGAGGAGCTTGCCCGGAGACGCGTCTACGTGCACACCTCGCGGTGGACCTCCCTCGGGCTCTCGCTGCTGGAGGCGATGCACCTCGGCATGCCGATCGTCGCGCTCGCCACCACCGAGGCCGTGGCTGCGGTCCCGCCGCCGGCCGGCGTGGTGACCACCCGCCCCGACGAGATGGCCGCCGCGGTGTGGCGGTTCATCCACGACCCCTCGGAGGCGCAGGTCGTCGGCGCGGCGGCACGCGAGGCCGCGCTGGCGAGCTACGGGCTCGGCCGGTTCCTGGCCGACTGGGACGTGCGCCTCGCCGCCTGGGCTCCGGCCGTGGCGAGCTAGCCGCCGGCCTCAGCGTGGGAGACCAGTCCGACCGGGTGACGATCGTGGTGATGACCCGCGACCGGTGGCCCGACCTGGAGAAGACCCTGCCACTCCACGAGGCGCCGGTGATCCTGGTCGACAACGGTTCCCGTGACGGCACCCCGGCGCTGGTGCGCGAGCACCACCCCGACGTGGACGTGGTGGAGCTGCACGCCAACCACGGGTCGACCGCCCGCAACATCGGGGTCGAGCGGGCCCGCACGCCGTACGTCGCGTTCGCCGACGACGACTCCTGGTGGGCGCCCGGCGCGCTCGGCAGGGCCGCCGACGTCCTCGATGCCCATCCGCGGCTGGCGGTGCTCGCCGCGCGCATGCTCGTCGGCGAGGAGGAGACCCCCGACACCATCTGCGCGGAGATGGCCGACTCCCCGCTCGGGCAGGACGCCGACCTTCCCGGCCCGTCGGTCCTGGGGTTCCTCGCCTGCGGCGCGGTCGTACGACGCGACGCCTACCTGTCCGCGGGCGGTTTCGACGACGTCGTGTTCTTCATGGGGGAGGAGGAGCGGCTGGCCCTGGACCTCGCCGCGACGGGGTGGGGGCTCGCCTACGTCGACGACGTCGTCGCCCACCACCACCCGTCCCCGGTGCGCGACCCGGTCGCGCGAGCAGCCCGGGCGGCACGCAACGAGCTGCTCACCGCGGTGATGCGGCGCCCCTGGCCCGTGGTGCTCCGCACCGCTGCGGCCGCCGCCCGGGCCGGCGCTCCCGGCCGGTCGGCGCTCAGGCAGGCGCTGCCGGTGGTTCCCCGCGCACTGGCCCGGCGCCGTCGGCTGCCCGTGAGCGTCGAGGCCGCCCGCCGCAGCCTGGACCGGGCCCCTTAGGACTGTCGCGGCAACCCGAGGTGGACCACCTTCGTCGTGGTGAGCTCGTCGAGCAGCTCGGGACCGTAGCCGAAGCCGGTGCCGCTCGCACCGCGCGGCTCCGCGGCGCCCCCGGGTGCCCCGCCGAAGGCGGCGTTGACCTTCACCGTGCCCACCGGCAGCTCGCGCCAGGCCCGTTGGGCGTGCTCCATGGCAGCGGTGAGGACGACCGCGGCGAGGCCGTAGCTGCCGCTGCACGCCGCCTCGAGGGCGGAGTCGAAGTCGGGCACGACGGAGATCGGCGCCACCGGCCCGAACGTCTCCTCCCGCATCACCGCCATCTCGGGCGTGCAGCCGGTCAGCACGGTGGCCGGGTAGAACGCGCCGGCTCCCTCGGGGACGACCCCACCGAGCAGCAGGTCGGCGCCGCTCTCCACCGCCTCGGTGACGTGGCCGTGCACGAGGTCGCGCATCCGCGTGTCGACGAGCGGCCCCAGCTGCGTGGCCGTGTCGGTGCCCGAACCCATGGTCAGGGCACCGGCGCGTCGTACGAGCGCCTCGGTGAACCTCTCGGCGACCGACTCGACGACGTAGAGGCGCTCGACCGACGTGCAGATCTGGCCGGCGTTGGCGAACGCGCCGATCGAGGCCTGCTCGGCGGCCCACTCGGGATCGACGTCACCGTCCACGATCATCGGGTCGTTGCCACCGTTCTCCAGCAGCACCTTGGCGCCGGTGCGAGCGGCCGCCGCGGCGATCGAGCGGCCGGTCGCCGTGGAGCCGACGTGGACGATGACGTCGACGTGAGGAGACTCGGCGAGCACGGCCCCCGCGGTCCCGTCACCGACGACGACCTGGAGCACCCCTGCCGGCAGCTCCTCGGAGATGAGCCGGGCGAGCGCCACCCCGGTGTGCGGGGTCCGCTCGGAGGGCTTGAACACCACGGTGTTGCCCGTGACCAGGGCCGCCCCGATGATCCCGCAGGGCACGGCCACCGGGTCGTTCCACGGGGTGATCGCGGCGACGACACCTCGGGGCCCGTGCACCATCAGGTCGGTGGCGTTCCACGCGCCCTGGAGCGACCGGCCGCGGTGGAGCGGTCCCAGCTCGGCGTACTGCCGCAGGGTCGACGCACCGGCGTCCACTCCGCCGCGGGCGTCGGCCAGCGGCTTGCCCATCTCGCGCGTGGTGGCCATCGCCAGCTCCTCGGCCGCCGCGGCGACCCGGTCCGCCGCAGCCGCCACCGCGGCGGCGCGCTCGGCGGGGGACGTGCGGCTCCAGACCGTCGCGGCCTTGACCGCACCCTCGACGACGCCCCCGATCTCGTCAGGCACCGTCGTCTCGAGCTCCCCGAACAGCGAGCCGTCGGCGGGGTCCAGGATGGTGATCGTTGCAGCCGGTGTCGGCACCGGGCCTCCTCGTGGGTCGCTGACCCGGTCACGTTACCCAGCCGCCGACCGGTCAGACGGCGACCGGAGGCACGATGACGTGCTCGACGACGACGTCGTACCGCTTCCTCGCCTCGTCGACGACGCCGTGCCGCAGCCAGCTCGACTGCTCGCCGGGGTGCGTCGAGATGACGACGTGGTCGGGCTCGAAGGTGTGCATCGCCTCGTCGAGCGCGACGAGCGGCCGGTAGTCGCCGAGCTCGCCCTCGACGGTGAGCCCCTGGTCCCGGAGCGCCGCGAGAGTCTGCTCGAGCCGCGACCGCGCGGCCTGTGCAGTGGCGTCCCAGACGAACGCGGCGCCCTCGTGGTCCGCCTGACCGGTGTCGATCGGGTTCGTCGGTACGACGACGCGGTACTCGGCCCGCTCGCTGCCCTCGATCCGGTGGAGCGCCTCGTGGAGCTCTTCGCCGCCCATCGTCCGGTTCGCGAGCACCAGGATCCGCCGGGCGGGGCCGGTCTCCTGCACCTCGTGGGGCGCCACCGACCCGCCGCGCCACCGGGTCACCACGTAGAGGACCAGGACCAGCCCCCAGGACAGGAGGCTGAGGAGGAGCTGGGAGCGGCTTTCGTTGCGGATGCCCATCTGCACGAGGATCGCCAGGATGCCGAGCGCCGCGAGGATCGTCAGGACCGGGAAGAACCACATCTTCACCGCGAGCTGGTCGTCCGGCGTCCGGCGGCGCAGCACGAGCTGCGAGAGCGCGATGAGCAGGTAGACGAAGAGGATCACCGCTCCGGACGAGTTCAGCAGGAAGAGGAAGACGGTGTCGGGCGACACGTAGGCGGCGATGACGCTGAGGAAGCCGACGACGGTGGAGAACAGGATCGCCCACACGGGCACCCCGCGACGGTTGACGGTGATGAGCCGCATCGGGGCTTCGCGGCGCGCCGCCAGGACGAACAGCATCCGCGACGCCGTGTAGAGCCCCGAGTTGAGGCACGACAGCACGGCCGTGAGCACGACGGCGTTCATGAGGTCGTCGGCGTACGGGATGCCCATCTCCTCGAACGCGGCGACGTACGGCGACGCGCCGAGCTCGGTGTCGTCCCACGGCAGGATGCACGCCAGCAGGAAGACCGAGCCGACGAAGAACGTCATCACCCGGAAGATGACCGACTGCGTCGCCCGGGCGATCGCCTTCTCGGGATCGTGCGACTCGGCCGCGGCCACGGTGGCGATCTCGGCGCCGACCATCGAGAAGACCACGACCACGATGCTGGAGAAGATCGCGCCGGTGCCGTTGGGGAGGAACCCGCCGTGGTCGGTCAGGTTGCTGACGTCGAAGCTCTGGTTCGGCCACAGGCCCAGGACGAACAACGCCCCCAGGACGAGGAAGACCATGATCGCGAAGACCTTGATCCCCGCGAACCAGTACTCGAACTCGCCGTACGAGCTCACCGAGAAGAGGTTCGTCGCAGTCATCAGCACCATGAGGCCCAGCGAGAGCAGCCACAGCGGTGCGTCGACCCAGTAGGTCAGGATCTTGGCGCCGGCGACCGCCTCGAAGCCGACGACGATCACCCAGAAGTACCAGTAGAGCCACGCGACGGAGAACCCCGCCCAGCCGCCGAGCGCCATGCGCGAGTAGTCGGCGAACGAGCCGGTGGACGGGTTCGCGGTCGCCATCTCCCCGAGCATCCGCATCACCAGCACGATGAGGACGCCGGTGATGAAGTACGTGAGAAACGCGCCGGGACCCGTCTGGTTGATGACCACCCCCGAGCCCACGAAGAGGCCGGCGCCGATCACGCCGCCGATCGCGATCATCGTGAGGTGACGTTGCTTGAGCCCCTTCTGGAGCTGTGCCGGTGCGGCCGGCTCGGTCGTCTGCATCATCGGGCATCCCGCTCTCGCGTCCGGTGGCGTGCTGGCGACACGCCTGACCATCCGACGATGTACCCGCCCGCGGTCGTCGCAACACCAACGGCCGTCAGACTGGTCCCATGCGCACTCTCGGGATCGAGGAGGAGCTCCTCGTCGTCGAAGCCGACTCCGGCAGACCCACCGCGGCCTCGGAGCGGGTGATCCGCCGAGCTCCCTGGCGGCTCTCGCAGGCCGGGGGGAATGACACGCAGCGGGCGGACGACGAGCCGGGGGGCCACGTCGGCCACGAGCTCCAGCAGGAACAGCTGGAGATCGACACCCCGCCGAGGACTCACCTCGCCGACCTCGAGCAGGACCTCCACGCGTGGCGGAAGGCCGCGGGAGAGGCCGCCGCCGAGCAGGGGACGCGCATCGTGGCGGCCGGGACGTCGCCGCTGCAGGTCGAGCCGAGGCTCACGCCGGACGAGCGCTACGAGCGGATGGTCGAGCGGTTCGGGCTGACCGCGAAGCAGCAGCTGACCTGCGGCTGCCACGTCCACGTCTCGGTCGAGTCGGACGAGGAGGGGGTCGCGGTGCTGGACCGGATCCGCCGGTGGCTCCCGCCGCTGCTGGCGATCAGCGCCAACTCGCCGTTCTGGCAGGGGGAGGACAGCGGCTACGCGAGCTTCCGGTCGCAGGCCTGGCTCCGCTGGCCGTCGGCCGGCCCGGTCGACGTGCTCGGCTCGGCCGAGCGGTACCACCGGCTCGTCGAGGAGCTGCTCGGCTCGGGAGTCGTGCTCGACGAGGGGATGGTCTACTTCGACGCCCGGCTGTCGGCGCACTACCCCACGGTCGAGCTGCGTGTGACCGACGTGTGCCTCGACCCGCGCGACGCGGTCCTCGTGGCGGCGCTGGCCCGTGCACTCGTCGAGACGGCCGCCCGGGCATGGCAGGAGGGCGAGCCCCCGGCCGCCGTACCGACGTCGCTCCTCCGGCTCGCGATGTGGCGCGCGGGGCACGACGGTGTGGACGGCGAGCTCCTCGACCCGCGCACCGGCAGACCCCGCCCCGCGGACGAGGTCCTGGCGGCTCTGCTCGACCACGCGCGACCCGCGCTCGAGGCGGCGGGCGACCTCGACGAGGCCACGTCACGGCTCGCCGAGCTCCTGCGGCGCGGCAACGGCGCGCGGCGGCAGCGTCAGGTCCATGCCCGCACCGGCAGCCTGCACGACGTCGTCGCGGACCTCGCCGTGGCCACGGTGGCGGGCTAGGCCGGGCCTAGTCCGGCACGGGCAGGTCGACGACGGTGCCGCAGGCGCCGAGGTACGACGCCAGCATCACCCGCGCGACGTCCTCGACCGCGTCGTCGGGGGGCAGGAACCGGGGGTGGTGGAGCCCCGGCGCGTCGGGCCCGCCCGGCCCCACGCCGACGAACACCATGAGTGACGGGAAGAGCGGGCAGTAGAACGAGAAGTCGTCGGCGCCGCACGACCGCAGCGGCGGGGCCGGCTCCATCCCGGCCCGCTCGATCCAGTGCTCTGCGGCGGTCGCGACGTGGACGTCGTTGGCCAGCACCGGCGCCCCGCGGATGACCTGCACCTCGGAGTCGCAGCGGTGCACGCTCGCGATCGCGTCGGCCGCGGTCTCCAGCGTCCGGTGCAGCCGGGTCCGGTCGTCCTCGTCGAACGTCCGCAGCGTCCCCTTCATCCGGACCGAGGAAGGCACGACGTTGGGGGAGTTGCCGCCGTTGATCGAGCCGATGGTGAGGACGGTCGGGTTCGTCGGGTCGACCTGGCGCGAGATGAGGTGCTGCAGGGTGCCGATCAGGTCCGCGGCCGCCACCACGGGGTCGGCGGTGAGATGGGGGTACGCCGCGTGGCCGGGCCGGCCGTTCACGAGGACCTGGAACTGGTCGGACGCCGCGTTGACCGGTCCCGGCGTCGCGGCGAACTGCCCGGCCGGGAGCCGCGGCTGCACGTGGGCGCCGAGGAAGGCGCGGATGTCGTGCGCGCCCAGCTCGGCAGACCGGGCCATGTCCTCCCCGCCCGAGGGGTAGGTCTCCTCCCGCGGCTGGAGCACCAGGACCAGCGGCAGCGGCCCCTGCTCCTCGGACAGGGTGCGCGCGACGGCGTACGCCGCGGCGAGGTGCACGTCGTGGCCGCACGCGTGCATCGCGCCGTTGGTCGACGCCCAGTCGACGCCGGTCTCCTCCACGACCGGCAGGGCGTCCATCTCGGCGCGCAGCCCGACGGCCGGCCCCTCCGGATCGCCGACCCGGACCACCGCGCCGCCGGTCTCCACCGGCGTGGCCTCGACGCCGAGCGCCTCCAGCACCGCCTTCGTGGTGTCGTCCTCGTCACCACTCACCCGAGGGTCCGCGTGCAGCCGTCGGCGCAGTGCCTGGGAATCGGCGGTGTGGGTCGAGAGGCGGTCGAACAGGGCGTCGGTGCGCTCGAAGGTCCAGGAGCCGCTCATGGCTCCGACGGTAGCCCCTGGTGGGCCAGGCATGAACCGGGTCGGGCTGGGCACGGGTGACTGGGAGAGATCGACACCGGGAGGTTCCTGTCCGCATGCTCAAAGCTGTCCGTCGCCACGACCCGGGGGTGGAGCGCTACCTCACCTCGCGCCGGGTGCAGCTGGCGTTCAAGGGGGCGCTCGCCGCGGCGGCCGCGTGGCTGCTCGCCGAGGCGGTCACCCGGCTGTTCGGCAGTGGCGGGCTGGACGACTACATCTACTACGCCCCGCTCGGAGCCGTCGTCGCCACCGACGCCACCATCGCGGGGTCTGCTCGGATCGCTCGCCAGAGCGCGTTCGGCCTCGCGCTGGGTGCCGCACTCGGCCTGGCCGTGGGGCGGACGCTCGACCCGAGCGTGTTCAGCCTGGCGTTCGTCGTCGCTGCCGGTGTCCTCCTGGGGGCGGTGCCGGGGCTCGGCGAGATGCGGAGCTGGGTGCCGATCGTGGCGCTCTTCGTCCTGGTCCTCGGCGGTCACGACGCCGAGACCTACGCGACCGCCTACGTCGGGCTGACCGCCCTCGGCGCGGGGTGCGGCGTCGTCGTGAACCTGCTGCTGCCGTCGATGCCGCTGCGCTCCGGCCAGGAGGCGCTCGACCGGCTCAAGAGCCAGCTCGCCCACCAGCTGAACGACCTCGCCGACGGGCTCCGCCAGCAGCCGCCGCCGGGCCGGGAGGGGTGGTCGCGGCGCCGGTGGGACACCCAGACGTCGCTCGACGACAGCCGTGCGGTGGTCCGCGAGCTGATGGAGGCGCAGTACGGCAACATCCACAGGGCGCGCCACCAGGGGTGGGTGGACAAGCAGACCCAGCTCGTCGGCGCGCTGGAGCACGTGGCGTGGTTCGTCGAGGACCTGCTCGCGGTGCTCTCGCAGAACTACCGGGAGGACGTCGACTCCCCGATGGACCCCGAGCTCGCCGAGGTGGTCGCCTCCGCGATCGACGAGCTGGCGGTGCTGGTGCTCGCCTACGACGACTCGCTCAGCAGCGACGACGACCGGGTGCGGAGCGTCGAGAAGTGCCTGAAGCGGCTGACCCGTGAGTTCGCCGACCGGCGCGACCTCGACGCCGCCCACGTGGCGATCCTCGGCACCGTCGTCGTCAACCTCCGCCGAGCCACCTCGGCCGTGCATCCAGGGGTCGAGCGCGCGCCGGTCTGACCGGACGTGAGGGAAGACTCACGCCCCCGATTTGGGGTACCGCCCACCCCATCGGGACACTGGTCCGGCGATGGTTGAGAGCAAGGACACCTACAAGACCCTGGACCTGGCGCTCCGCGTCGGGGAGATGCTGCTGTCCAACGGGGCGGGTGCCGCCGACGTCACCGCGACGATGCTCTCCATCACGCACGCCTCCGGGCTCCGCGGCGTCTCCGCCGACGTCACGTTCACCGAGGTCTCGCTCAACCACCACCCCAGCTTCGAGGAGCCGGCGGTCATCCAGGTCCGCCACGTCACCCACCGCGAGATCGACTACGAGGACCTCACACTGGTCGACCACCTCGTGCGCGACCTGCTGAGCGGGGCGATCACCCGGGACGAGGCCCGCGACCGGCTGAAGCGGCTCACCTCGTCGGGCCACCGTCGCCCCCGCTGGGCGGTCACGGCCGGGTGGGGGGTCATGGGCGCCGGTGTCGCCCTGCTGCTCGGCGTCGGTCCGGTCGTCGTCGCGCTGGCGTTCCTGTCCGCGGCGCTCATCGACCGGATCCAGCGGGCGATGTCCGTGCGGCGGCTGCCGGTCTTCTACCAGCAGGTCGCCGGCGGACTGGTGGCCACGCTCATCGCCGTGGCGGCCGCGACCCTCGACCTGGGCGTCGCGCCCTCGGGTGTCGTGACAGCCGGCATCGTCATGCTGCTCGCCGGGATCGGGTTCATGGGCGCGACCCAGGATGCCCTGACCGGCTTCCCGATCACCGCTGCTGCCCGGATGCTCGAGGCGCTCCTCGCCACCGCCGGGATCATCGCCGGTGTCAGCCTGGGGCTCACCATCGGAGACCTCGTGTTCGTCGATCTCGGCCAGCTCGAGCCCGGGGCGGTCGGCCTCACGGAGGCCTCCATCCAGTCGTTCGGCGCGGCGGTCGCCGCAGCCGCGTTCGCGTTCTCGTCGTACGCCCCGCTCCGCGCGCTGATCCCCGTCGCCGCGGTGGGCGCCGTCGGGACGGCGGTCTACGTCGCCGTCGGCAGCGTCGACTTCGGGCCCGCCTGGGCCGCCGCGGCCGCCGCCGTCGTCGTCGGGTCGATCAGCTACTCGGTGGCCGGCCGGATCCGGGTGCCACCGCTCGTCGTCGTGGTGCCCGCGATCGTGCCGCTGCTCCCCGGTCTCTCGATCTACCGCGGGCTGGCGCTGCTCGCCGAGGGGCAGGGCGGCGTCCTGCACATGGCGGCTGCGGGAGCGACCGCCATCGCGCTCGCCTCCGGCGTCATCCTCGGGCAGTACGTCGCGCAGCCGCTCCGCCGGGAGGCGCGGCGGCTGGAGAACCGGCTGTCCGGCCCGCGGCTGGTGGGTCCGCTGCGGGTCCGCGCGGCCCGGCGCTGATCCTCACGTGGAGCTCGGCCTCTCGTCGTCGGCGTTGAGGACCGGCTGGTCCGACGGCTCCACGGTGAGGGCGAACTCGTCGCCGTGGCTGGTGACCCCGGTGACCACCGCGTTCTCGACGACCTGGCTCGCGTAGCGGCGGCGGACCATCATCGGGTCCCTGCGGAGGTCCTTCACCAGCGCCCACGCGATGCCCACCATGACGAGCGCGAACGGGAGCGCCGCCACGATCGTCACGTTCTGCAGCCCGGTGAGCGCCTCGTCGCCGCCGATCAGCAGCATGACCGCGGCGACCGCACCGGTGGCGACGCCCCAGAAGATCACGTTCGGGCGGCTGGGGTGGAGCGTGCCCCGCTGGGAGAGCGTCCCCATGACGATGGAGGCGGCGTCGGCTCCGGAGACGAAGAAGATCGCGACCAGCGTCATGACGACGACGCTGGTGACCCCGGAGAGCGGCATCTGGTCGAGGAGGCCGAAGAGCTGGCCTTCCGTGGAGGACGCCCCGGCCAGGTCGGTGCCGTTCTGCTGGAAGTGGATGGCGGCGCCACCGAAGATCGCGAACCAGACCAGGCTGACGAGGCTCGGGACGAGCAGGACGCCGGTGACGAACTGCCGGATGGTGCGGCCCCGCGAGATCCGGGCGATGAACATGCCGACGAACGGCGTCCACGAGAGCCACCAGGCCCAGTAGAAGACCGTCCAGCCGGCCAGCCACTCGTCCATCCCGTTCCCGCCGGACGCCTCGGTGCGGGCCGACATCATCGCGAGGTCCTCGAAGTAGCTGCCCAGTGCGGTGGGGACGAGGTCGAGGATGAAGACGGTCGGCCCGACGACGAAGACGAAGAGCGCGAGGGCGAACGCGAGCACCATGTTGATGTTGGAGAGCCACTGGATCCCCTTGGCGACCCCCGAGACCGCCGAGGCGATGAAGGCCACGGTGAGCACCGCGATGACGCCGACGAGCAGGCCGTTGCCCACCTTGCCGATGCCGCCGACGATCTCGAGGCCGCTGCCGATCTGGAGAGCCCCGAGCCCCAGGGAGGTGGCGGAGCCGAAGAGGGTCGCGAAGATCGCGAGCATGTCGATGACCTTGCCGGCGGGGCCGGCGGCGTGACGGGCGCCGATGAGCGGTGCGAACGCGGAGCTGATCAGCTGGGACCGCCCCCTGCGGAAGACGCCGTAGGCGATGGCGATGCCGACCACGGCGTAGATCGCCCAGGGGTGGAGGGTCCAGTGGAAGAGGGTCGTGGCCATGGCGGTCTGGACCGCTGCGTCGTTGCCGGGGTCGCCGGTGCCGGGCGGCGGGGCCACGTAATGGGTCAGCGGCTCGCTCACGCCGTAGAACATCAGCCCGATGCCCATGCCGGCGCTGAACATCATCGCCACCCAGGAGACCGTGCGGAACTCGGGCTCCTCGTCGTCGCGGCCCAGCGGGATGGAGCCGAACTTGCTGACGGCGAGCCAGATCACGAACGCGACGAACGTCGTGGCGAGGAGGACGAAGAGCCACCCCGTGTTGTGCACCGTCCACCCCAGCGCGCTCGTGGAGGCGTCACCGAGCCCGGCGGTGTCGATGATCCCCCAGGTCACGAAGGCGAGGGCCAGGACCGCCGAGACGCCGAAGACGACCTTGTCGAGGGTGCCGTCGCCACGGCCGGCGTGCGGCCTGGTCGGCTGCTCGAGCGCCGGGTGCGTGTCGTTGCCCGTGGGCTCCGGTTGGTCGGACAGGTGGTCGTTGTTCACGAGATCAGTCACATCGCCCATCCTGCACTCCGAAGGTGGATGAGACGACCCCCCGCCCGTCGGAGGCCGGCCGCAGGTCGTTCCCCTTCCCGCCGCAGCGCCGAGGTCCCAGCCGAGCCCGCTGCCCGACCTCGTGACCCGGTGCCGGCTCGGGAACGGCAGACTGAGGCCATGAGCCCCAGGGAGAAGGACGACGTTTCCCGCTACCGGCAGCACATCGTGGCCGAGTGGGACGCCGCCGCGCTCTACCACGGGCTCGCCGGGCTGAGCCGCGGCCGCCGGCGCGAGGTGCTCACCGAGCTGGCCGGGATCGAGGAGAAGCACGCCGCCTTCTGGGCGGACCGGATCGAGACGGCCGGCGGGACACCACCCAGGTTCGAGGAGTTCACGCCGAGCCGGCGCACCGAGTCGTTGCTGCAGACCGCCCGGCAGTACTCCATCGACCTGGTGCTGCCGATCGTCGAGCAGGACGAACGGGACGCCGTCGACGGCTACACCGAGGAGCCGGACGCCCCGGAGTCGATGCTGCTCGAGGAGGCCGGTCATGCCGAGGCGCTCGCGTTGTTGATCGGCGAGGGCGAGGCGGCCGACCGCGTGCCAACTGGTGGGCTCATGACCGAGCCGTGGCACCGGACCGACAAGTCCGGCACGCTGCGCGCCGGGATCTTCGGCATCAACGACGGCCTGGTCAGCAACACCGCTCTCGTCATGGGGTTCGCCGGGGCCGATGCCTCCCGGGAGACCGTCCTCTTCGCCGGTCTCGCCGGGCTCCTCGCCGGCGCGTTCTCGATGGGGGCCGGTGAGTACATCTCGATGGCGAACCAACGGGAGGCCTACGAGCGCGAGCTGCAGTTCGAGCGGGAGGAGCTCGAGCTCCACCCCGAGGACGAGCAGCGTGAGCTCGAGCTGATCTACGAGGCGAAGGGGATCGACCGGGAGACCGCGGCAGTGGTCGCCGCGCGGGTCATGAGCGACAAGGACGTCGCACTCGACACGATGGCGCGCGAGGAGCTCGGGCTCGACCCGGACGACCTGGGGTCCCCGTGGGGAGCAGCGGCCTCGAGCTTCCTGGCGTTCTCGCTGGGGGCGGTCCTCGTCGTCCTGCCCTACCTGTTCCTCGGCGGAGCCGTCGCCCTCGGCCTGGCCGTGGGCGTCGCGGTGCTGGCGCTCGTCCTCGTCGGCGGCACGATGGCCCGGCTCAACGGCCGGCCGCTCCTCGGCGGCATCGTCCGTCAGGTCACCGTCGGCGCTGTCGCCGCCGGCGCGACGTACCTCCTCGGCACCCTCTTCGGCGTCAACGTGGGGTGACGGTTTCCCAAGGGATGCAGAAGTTTTGACGCTCCCCATGGGTTGTGGCCCATGGGGAGCACCAGTTTCCCGTGGGGAGTCGTGGGCGAGCCCTCCGGCGAGGGGCCTCATCCAGTGCGAGCCGCGCACCCCGTCGTACGGCGGGCGGGCCCGCCAGTCTGGAGGCCGGAACAGCGGGCCGGTCCGGCGCGACCGAGCTCCCCACGAAGAACTGGCGCTCCCCACGGCCCGTAACCCATGGGGAGCATCGAAACGTCTGCATACCGTGGGAAACCGTCAGCCCTCGGGCGCCTCGGTCTCGGGGGAGGACGTCTGCGCCTCGGGGCCGCCGGCGGTGGCACCCCACTGCCAGTTGCGGATCTCGGGAAGGTCCTCGCCGTGGGTGCGGACGTGGATCCGGTGCTCGATCAGCTTGTTCTTCAGGTGTTCGCGGGCGTGCGCCGCGACCGGCTGGAGCCGCTCCACGCGGTCGATGGCGTCCATCGCGAGGCTGAACCGGTCCAGCTGGTTGACCACGGTCATGTCGAAGGGCGTGGTGGTGGTGCCCTCCTCCTTGTAGCCGCGCACGTGGATGTTCTCGTGGTTGGCGCGGCGGTAGGTCAGCCGGTGGATCAGCCACGGATAGCCGTGGTAGGCGAAGATCACCGGCTTGTCCTTGGTGAACAGCGAGTCGAAGTCGGCGTCGCGCAGCCCGTGCGGGTGCTCCTCGTGGCCCTGCAGCCGCATCAGGTCGACCACGTTGACGAACCGGATCCGCAACGAGGGGAAGAAGCCTCGGAGCAGCTCGGTCGCCGCCAGAGCCTCCATCGTCGGCACGTCGCCGGCGCACGCCATCACCAGGTCGGGCTCGCGGCCGTCGTCGTTCGACGCCCAGTCCCAGATCCCGATCCCCTTCGTGCAGTGCACGATCGCCTCGTCCATCGAGAGGTACTGGAGAGCCGGCTGCTTGCCGGCGACGATGACGTTGACGTACTGCTTCGAGCGGAGGCAGTGGTCGCCGACCGACAGCAGCGTGTTGGCGTCCGGCGGAAGGTAGACCCGGACGACCTCGGCCTTCTTGTTCACGACGTGGTCGATGAAGCCGGGGTCCTGGTGGGAGAAGCCGTTGTGGTCCTGGCGCCACACGTGCGAGGTCAGCAGGTAGTTCAGCGATGCGATCGGCCGGCGCCACGGGATCTCGTCGGTGGTCTTCAGCCACTTCGCGTGCTGGTTGAACATCGAGTCGATGATGTGGATGAACGCCTCGTAGCACGAGAACAGCCCGTGCCGGCCGGTGAGGAGGTACCCCTCCAGCCACCCCTCGCACGTGTGCTCGGAGAGGATCTCCATGATCCGGCCGTCGGGGGCGAGGTGGTCGTCCTCGGGCAGGAGCGAGGCGTTCCAGGTCCGGTCGGTGACCTCCATGACGTCCTGGAGCCGGTTGGAGCTGTTCTCGTCCGGCGCGAAGAGCCGGAAGTTGTCCATGTTCCGCCGCATGACGTCACGGAGGAACGTGCCGAGGACCCGCGTCGCCTCGACGGCCCCGGTGCCGGGCTCGTCGACGTCGACGGCGTACGCCCGGAAGTCGGGGAGCCGCAGGTCGCGGAGGAGCTCGCCGCCGTTGGCGTGCGGCGAGGCGCTCATCCGCAGGGTGCCGCGGGGGTGCAGCTCACGGATCTCGGGGACCGGCGCCCCAGCGGAGTCGAACAGCTCCTCCGGCTTGTAGCTGCGCAGCCACTCCTCCAACACCGCGCGGTGGCTCGCATCCGCCCGGGCGTCGGCGAACGGCACCTGGTGCGACCGCCAGTTCCCCTCGATCGGCTTGCCGTCGACCTCCTCCGGACCAGTCCACCCCTTGGGCGAGCGGAGGATGATCATCGGCCACGCGCGGCGGGGGGCCGGCTGCTTGCGGGCGGTCCGGGCCTCCTGCTGGATCGACCGGATCTCGTCGAGGCACCGGTCGACGGTGGCCGCGAACGCCTGGTGCATCGTCGCGGGGTCGGAACCGTCGACGACGTACGGCGTGTGGCCGCAACCACGCAGAAGGGCGAGCAGCTCCTCCTCCGGAATGCGTGCGAGCACCGTCGGGTTGGCGATCTTGTAGCCGTTGAGGTGGAGGATCGGGAGCACCGCGCCGTCGCGCCTCGGGTCGACGAACTTGTTCGAGTGCCAGCTCGTGGCGAGCGGTCCTGTCTCGGCCTCGCCGTCCCCGACGACCGCCGCCACCACGAGGTCCGGGTTGTCGAACGCGGCGCCGTACGCGTGGGAGAGCGAGTAGCCGAGCTCGCCGCCCTCGTGGATCGACCCGGGGGTCTCCGGCGCCACGTGGCTCGGGATGCCGCCGGGGAAGGAGAACTGCGTGAAGAGCCGGTCGAGGCCGGCGAGGTCCTGGTCGATATCGGGGTAGACCTCGGAGTAGGTCCCGTCGAGGTAGGCCGAGGCGACCAGCCCGGGGCCGCCGTGTCCCGGCCCGGTGATGTAGATCATCTCGAGCTGCCGCTCCATGATCGCCCGGTTGAGGTGGGCGTAGACGAAGTTCAGCCCGGGCGTCGTGCCCCAGTGGCCGAGGAGCCGTGGCTTGACGTGGTCCGGAAGCAGCGGCTCGCGCAGCAGCGGGTTCGCCATGAGGTAGATCTGCCCGACCGACAGGTAGTTCGCCGCTCGCCACCACTTGTCGATGGCCCGCAAGGTGGCTCGGTCGAGGGGCTTCCCCGAGACGGTGCTCCGGGTCTTGGGCGTGCTGCGCATGGGCGACTCCTCCAGTGGTGCTCGAACCTACCGAGGCTCAGGGCGTGAGGACCACCTTCATCACGCCGTCCTGCTTCTTCTGGAACAGCTCGTACATCGCCGGCGCCTCGTCCAGGCTCACGTGGTGCGTCGCGAGCGTCTCCAGCCCGAGGACGTCGCCGTCCTGCTGCGCGATGGCGAGGAGCTCGTCGGTCCACCTCTTCACGTGGCACTGCCCCATCCGCAGCGTCAGCCCCTTGTCGAACAGGTCCATCATCGGGATCGGGTCGGCCATGCCGCCGTAGACGCCGCTGATCGAGACGGTGCCGCCTCGGCGTACCACGTCGAACGCCGTGTAGAGGGCGTCGAGCCGGTCGATCCCGGCGTGCTCGATCGCGAACTGGGCGACCTTCCTCGGCAGCCGGCTCGCCACCCCGATGACCTTCTCGGCGATCGGGTTGCCGTGCGCCTCCATGCCGACCGCCTCCAGGACGCTGTCCGCGCCGCGGCCGTCGGTGAGCTCCTGGAGCGCCCCGGTGACGTCCCCGACCGCGGAGATGTCGATGGTCTGCGCGCCGGCGGCCCGCGCCGTGGCGAGCCGCTCGGGGACGAGGTCGACGCCGATCACGTTCGGGATGCCGAGGTGCTTGGCAGAGCGTACGGCGAGCTGGCCGACGGGTCCCAGGCCGATCACGGCGAGCGAGCCGCCCTCGGGGACGTCGGCGTACTGCACGCCCTGCCAGGCGGTGGGCAGGATGTCGGAGAGGTAGAGGTACCGCTCGTCCGGCCCCTCGGTCGGCAGCTTGACCGGGCCGAAGTCGGCGTGCGGCACCCGGACCCGCTCGGCCTGGCCGCCGGGCACCGCGCCGTACAGGCTGGTGTAGCCGAAGAGGCTGGCGCCCTTGCCCTGGTCGCGGTTCTGGGTGGTCTCGCACTGCGCGTAGAGGCCTCGGTCGCACATCCAGCAGTGGCCGCAGGAGATGTTGAACGGTACGACGACGCGGTCGCCCACGGCGAGGTTCGTCACCCCGCTGCCGACCTCCTCGACGATCCCCATGAACTCGTGGCCCAGGACGTCGCCCGGCGTGAGGTACGGCGCGAGCACCTTGTAGAGGTGCAGGTCGGAGCCGCAGATCGCGGTCGAGGTCACCCGGACCACCGCGTCGGTCGGCTGCTCGACGCGCGGGTCGGGCACCTCGGTCACCCGGACGTCCTCGATGCCGTGCCAGGTCAGTGCGCGCATGTCGGTTCCTTCCGTCGGTCGTCTCGTCACGCCTACCCCGGCGACCGGGCGAGAAACAGCCGGGATCGGCGCATGGCGCGGGGTTCCAGGGGTAGGACGCAGCCAACGAGTGGAGGAGATGGCGATGACCGACGAGCAGCAGCCGAGGGAGCACCCCCAGGACCCGGCAGAGGGCGCGGACACCGAGCAGCGGAGCACCGAGGACGAGCCGCAGCGCCATGCGCAGGACCCGGCCGAGGGCGCCGACGACCCTGCGACGACCGAGGGAGACGCATGACCAAGAAGCCTGCCGACCACGTCCCCGGCGTGCCGGGCGCGGAGCCGCCGTCGCTGGAGGAGCCGACCACGCCGCGCGAGCCGCTGCCGCCGAAGCCCGACCAGGGGCAGCCTGCGACGGTCACCCCGACCGGTGCCGAGACCGGGATCGACCCGGTGCTCAAGGCCCAGCAGGGCGCCTACCTCACCACGTCGACCGGCGCCCGGCTCCACGACACCGACCACTCGCTCAAGGCGGGGGAACGCGGCCCGACGCTGCTCCAGGACCACCACCTGCGCGAGAAGGTCATGCACTTCGACCACGAGCGGATCCCGGAGCGCGTGGTCCACGCCCGTGGCGCCGGCGCGCACGGCGTCTTCGTCGGCTACGGCTCGGCCGCGCCGGTCTGCAAGGCGGCGTTCCTCGCGAAGGACGTCGAGACGCCGGTGTTCACGCGGTTCTCCACCGTGGTGGGGTTCCGGGGCTCCGCCGACACCGTTCGCGACACTCGCGGGTTCGCGACGAAGTTCTACACCTCGGAGGGCAACTTCGACCTCGTCGGGAACAACATGCCGGTGTTCTTCATCCAGGACGCGATCAAGTTCCCCGACATCATCCACGCCGCCAAGCCGCACCCGGACCGGGAGATCCCACAGGCCCAGAGCGCCCACGACACCTTCTGGGACTTCGTCTCGCTCCACACCGAGGCACAGCACCACCTGATCTGGCACATGTCCGACCGGGGCATCCCGCGCTCGTTCCGGATGATGGAGGGGTTCGGGGTCCACACGTTCCGGCTGCAGAACGAGGCCGGCGACACCTCGCTGGTCAAGTTCCACTGGAAGCCGAAGCTGGGCGTCCACTCGCTCGTGTGGGAGGAGGCGCAGCTCACCAGCGGCATCGACCCGGACTTCCACCGGCGCGACCTCTACGACTCCATCGAGTCCGGTGCCTTCCCGCAGTGGGAGCTCGGCATCCAGGTCTTCCCGGACACCCCGGAGCAGACCTTCAACGGCATCGACCTGCTGGACCCCACCAAGATCGTGCCCGAGGAGATGGCCGAGGTGCAGCCGATCGGGCTGCTCACCCTCAACGCCAACCCGACGAACTTCTTCGCCGAGGTCGAGCAGGCGGCGTTCCACGTCGGCCACCTGGTCCCCGGCATCGACGTCACCGACGACCCGCTGCTGCAGGGCCGGCTCTTCTCGTACCTCGACACCCAGCTGCTCCGGTTGGGCGGGCCGAACTTCAACCAGATCCCGGTCAACCGGCCGCACGCCCCGGTCAACGACATGCTCCGCGACGGGTTCCACCAGCACGCGGTGCACGGTGGCGCAGCGCCGTACCGCCCGAACTCGCTCGACGGCGGCAACCCGTTCGACGCCTCCGCCGCGGAGGGCGCCTATGTCGAGACGCCGGTGACCGTGGCCGAGGCGCCCAAGGTGCGGGCGGCGCCCGCGTCCTTCGACGACCACTTCAGCCAGGTCCGGCTCTTCTGGCAGAGCATGAGCCCGATCGAGCAGACGCACCTGATCGACTCGTACACCTTCGAGCTCGGCAAGTGCTACGAGCAGGCGATCAAGGAGCGGCAGCTCCAGGCGCTCGCCGAGATCGACGCCGAGCTCTGCTCGGCGGTCGCGGCAGGGCTGGGGCTCCCCGCGCCGGCTCCTTCGACGACGCCCGCCGACGTCGAGCCCAGCCCGGCCTTGTCGCAGGTCGGGAAGGTCTCCCCGCCGGACGGCCGGATGGTCGGCATCGTCGTCGACGTCGCCGACGCCCAGGGGCTCGCCGACGTGGCGTCCCTCCGGGCCGCGCTCCTCGCGGCGGGCACCCTGCCGGTGATCGTCGCGAACCACGGCGGAGAGCTCGGCGACGGGCTGGTCGCGCAGCGCACCTACGCCACGGCGCGCTCGGTGGAGTACGACGCGGTGCTGGTCGCCGGTGCCCCGACCCCACCCGGGTCGACCGGTGGAGGGCCGGAGGCGAACCCGACCCCGGCGACGCTCGACGGGCGGGTGGCGCTCCTCCTGCAGGAGGCGTTCCGCCACGGCAAGGCGATCGCTGCCTGGGGCGCCGGCACGACCGCGCTCGAGGCCGCCGGGATCCCCGCCGACGTACCGGGTGTCTTCGTGGCGAGCGGCGCGATGGCGGTCCTCGACGACGTGATGGCCGCCCTGGGCAAGCACCGTGCCTGGGAGCGCTTCGTGCCGGCGACCTCATGAGGACCGGATACTTCCTCTCCTGCGAGGACTTCGGGCCGCAGCAGCTGGTCGAGCAGGCGATGGCAGCCGAGCAGGCCGGTTTCGAGGCGCTCTGGATCAGCGACCACTTCCACCCGTGGAACGACGCGCAGGGGGAGAGCCCCTTCGTGTGGTCGGTGATCGGCGCGATCTCGCAGGCGTGCTCGCTTCCGGTCACCACCGCGGTCACCTGTCCCACGATGCGGATCAACCCCGTGATCGTGGCCCAGGCGGCGGCGACCAGCGCGGTGATGCTCGACGGGAGGTTCGTCCTCGGGATCGGCAGCGGCGAGGCGCTCAACGAGCACATCCTCGGTGACCCGTGGCCACCGGCCGAGCTCCGGCTGGAGATGCTGGAGGAGGCGGTGGCGGTGATGCGGCGGCTCTGGACGGAGTCGTTCGTGACCCACCGCGGTCGGTTCTACACGGTCGACAACGCCCGGATCTACACCCGCCCCGAGACGCCGCCGGAGATCTACATGTCGGGGTTCGGCACGGAGGCGACCGACCTGGCCGCCCGGATCGCCGACGGCTACATCACGACGATGCCGGACACCGAGCTGCTCGGGCGGTTCCGCTCGGGGTCCGGCGGGAAGCCGGCCCAGGCCGGGGTGAAGGTGGCCTACGCGGCTTCGGAGGACGAGGCGATCGACCACGCCCACCGGACGTGGCCCAACAGCGGGCTGCCGGGCGAACTGGCCCAGGTCCTGCCGTCCCCGCGCCACTTCGAGCAGGCCTCGGAGCTGGTCACCAGGGAGATGATGGCCGAGAGCCTCCCGGCCGGGCCCGACCTCGAGAAGCACCGCTCGGCGATCCAGGAGTACGTCGACGCGGGGTTCGACGAGCTCTACGTCGGCAACATCGGCACGCACGAGAACTGCCTGGAGATGATCCGGGTCTTCGGCGAGGAGCTCCTCCCCGACCTCCCCTGAAGCCCTCGTGTCGAACCGCCCCTCGTGCTGCGTCGAACCGCCCTCCGTGCTGGGTTGAACCGCCCCTCATGCTGCCTCCCGCGGTCCCTCCCACCGGCAACGACCGACGCGCGCCGCCCTCAGACGGAAAGCTCCATCTGGATCACGGAGATGGAGCTTTTCGTCGGAGAGCGCTCACGGCTCGGTGTCGTCGTGCAGCATGACCCGGGACAGCCCGGAAGCCCGTCAGTGCAGCCGCCGAGCCGAGCGAGTCCCGACCCGCGGCGTACGGCGAGGTGGTGGACTGGGGCGGGAGGACACCGCGACCCAGGAGCTGCTCACCCGGGAGCACTACCGTTTCGGTGCAGCGGGGGCCCATCGGCTAGCGAAAGCACTCTCGGCGTACGCGCACCCATCCCCTCATCAGCCGGACGGCTTCCTCTAGGCCAGGAGCACGGATCGGGCGCGACCGATGCGGGTGGTCTCCAGTGCCCGGTTCGGCTCGGGTCCGGGAGCCCCCGGGGTGCCGCGCCGGAGGAGGCGTCGCGCATCCAACCACCTCGAGCTGACATTTGGTCGTACCGAAGCTGGCCAGGCTGGTAAGGAAGTGCCGGACCGTTCCCGGTAGCATCCGGTGCCGTGACCCACGACGACGCACCCGACTGGACCGCCAGCGGCAGCTACGAGGACATCCGTTACGAGACCACCTCCGACGGGATCGCCAAGATCAAGATCTGCCGGCCCGAGGTCCACAACGCGTTCCGTCCGCAGACCATCATCGAGATCTCCGAGGCGCTCACGGTGGCCCGTGAGGACGAGTCGGTCGGCGTCATCGTCCTCACCGGTGAGGGTGAGCGTGCGTTCTGCTCCGGCGGCGACCAGCGGACCCGGGGCGACACGGGCTACCAGACCGACTCCGGCGCCACCGGCCGGTTCCACGTCACCGACCTCCACGTGCAGATGCGGCGGTGCCCGAAGCCGATCGTGGCCATGGTCGCCGGCTACGCGATCGGTGGCGGCCACGTGCTGCACCTGGTTTGCGACCTGACGATCGCCGCGGACAACGCGGTCTTCGGCCAGGTCGGCCCGAAGGTCGGCTCGTGGGACGGTGGCTTCGGGGCCAGCATCCTTCGTGACCTGGTCGGCCCGAAGAAGGCCAAGGAGATCTGGTTCCTCTGCCGCCAGTACGACGCCCATCAGGCGCTCGACATGGGGTTGGTCAACACCGTCGTGCCGCTGGCGGACCTCGAGGCTGAGACGGTCCGGTGGTGCCGCGAGATGCTGGCCCTCTCACCGTTCGCCCTGCGGCTCAGCAAGGCGAGCTTCCATGCCCATGAGGACGGCTACGCCGGCATCCAGCAGCTCGCCCACGACGCGAACCTGCTCTTCTACGCGAACGACGAGGCGAAGGAGGGGCGCGAGGCGTTCAAGGAGAAGCGCCGCCCCGAGTTCGAGAAGTTCCCCCGCCGGGCCTGACCCGCGCCTCCTCCGGACGCGCGCGCCCATCCGGACGAGGAGGCGTGGCGTCAGCCGTCACACGTTCCGCCGGTACTGTCCGCCGACCTCGAAGAAAGCGTCGGTGACCTGCTTGAGCGAGCAGACGCGTGCCGCGTCCATGAGTACGGCGAACACGTTCTCGCCCTGGACCGCGGCCTCCTTGAGCCGCTCCAGCGCGACTGCGGCCTCCTCCGTGTGCCCGGCCTGGAACTCCTCGACGCGGGCCAGCTGCGACTGCTTCTCCTTCTCGGTCGCCCGGGCGAGCTCGACCTTGGGCGGTGCCTCCCGGCCCTCAGGGGGGAGGAAGGTGTTGACGCCGACGATTGGCAGCGAGCCGTCGTGCTTGCGGTGCTCGTAGAGCATCGACTCGTCCTGGATCCGGCCACGCTGGTAGCCGGTCTCCATCGCGCCGAGCACGCCGCCGCGCTCGTTGATGCTGTCGAACTCGGCCAGCACCGCCTCCTCGACGAGGTCGGTGAGCTCGTCGATGATGAACGACCCCTGGAGGGGGTTCTCGTTCATCGCCAGCCCCCACTCGCGGTTGATGATCAGCTGGATCGCGAGGGCGCGGCGCACGGACTCCTCGCCGGGGGTGGTGACCGCCTCGTCGTAGGCGTTGGTGTGCAGGCTGTTGGCGTTGTCGTAGATCGCGATGAGCGCCTGCAGCGTGGTGCGGATGTCGTTGAAGTCCATCTCCTGCGCGTGCAGGGAGCGACCCGAGGTCTGGACGTGGTACTTCAGCTTCTGCGACCGCTCGTTGGCGCCGTACTTGTCGCGCATGGTGACCGCCCAGATCCGGCGGGCGACGCGGCCGAGCACGGAGTACTCCGGGTCCATGCCGTTGGAGAAGAAGAACGACAGGTTCGGGGCGAAGTCGTCGATGTCCATGCCGCGGGCCAGGTAGGCCTCGACGTAGGTGAATCCGTTGGCCAGCGTGAAGGCGAGCTGGCTGAGCGGGTTCGCCCCGGCCTCGGCGATGTGGTAGCCCGAGATCGAGACCGAGTAGAAGTTGCGGACCTGGTTCTCGATGAACCACTCCTGGATGTCGGCCATCATCCGCAACGAGAACTCCGTGGAGAACAGGCAGGTGTTCTGCCCCTGGTCCTCCTTGAGGATGTCCGCCTGGACGGTGCCACGCACGTTGGCGAGGGCGTACGCCGCGAGCCGGTCCCGCTCCTCCTCCGACGGCTGACGTTCCTCCCTCTCCACGAACGCGTCGACCTGCTGGTCGATGACGGTGTTGAGGAAGAACGCGAGGATCGTCGGGGCCGGCCCGTTGATCGTCATCGACACGCTCGTCGACGGGGAGACCAGGTCGAAGCCGTCGTACAGCGCCTTCATGTCCTCGAGCGTGGCGATCGAGACGCCGGAGGTGCCGACCTTGCCGTAGATGTCGGGGCGCAGGTCGGGGTCGCGGCCGTAGAGGGTCACGGAGTCGAACGCGGTGGAGAGCCGGGTCGCCGGCTGCCCCTCCGAGAGCATCTTGAACCGGCGGTTGGTGCGGAACGGGTCGCCCTCGCCGGCGAACATCCGGGCCGGGTCCTCGTTGTCGCGCTTGAAGGGGAAGACGCCGGCGGTGAAGGGGAAGTAGCCGGGGAGGTTCTCGCTGCGCAGGAATCGCAGGAGCTCGCCGTGGTCGGTGAACCGGGGGAGCGCGACCCGCGGCACCTTCGAGCCGGAGAGGGACTCCTTGGTGAGCTTGGTGTGCAGCTCCTTGTCCCGGACCTTCACGACCTGCTCGTCGCCGGAGTAGGACTCGACGACCGAGGGCCACCGCTCGAGCATCGCGGTGGCGTCCTCGGGCAGCGCCTCCTTGGCCTGCTCGAGCAGCTCGGCGACGTCTCCGTCGTCCTTGCCGGCGCCCTTCAGCTCGTCGGCGACGAGCGCGAGTCGCTGGACACGGGAGGCCTTGGTGGCGAGGGCGTCGGTCGCGCGGTGGTAGTTGCGGACCGTCTCGGTGATCTCGGCCAGGTAGCGGACCCGGTTGGGAGGCACGATCTGCTGGTTGACGGTGGAGTGGCGCACGTCGACCGCGTGCAGCCGGCCGGCGGAGGTGGGCAGCCCGTGGTCTGTGAGGAGCCCGCGCAGGTGCTGGTAGAGCGCGGTGACGCCGTCGTCGTTGAACGTGGCCGCCGAGGTGCCGAAGACCGGCATGTCGGAAGGCTGCTTGCCGAACGCGCCCTTGTTGCGCACCAGCTGCCGGCCGACGTCGCGCATCGCGTCCTGGGCGCCGCGGCGCTCGAACTTGTTGATCGCGACGACGTCGGCGAAGTCGAGCATGTCGATCTTCTCGAGCTGCGACTGGGCGCCGAACTCCGGCGTCATGACGTACATCGCCGTGTCGACGAAGGGGACGATCGCGGCGTCGCCCTGGCCGATGCCGGGGGTCTCGACGATGACGAGGTCGAAACCGGACGCCTTGAGGATGGCGATGACGTCGCTCAGGCAGTCAGGGAGCTCGTGGCTGCCGCGGGTGGCGAGGGAGCGGAAAAAGACGCGGTCGCCGTCGAGGGCGTTCATCCGGATCCGGTCGCCGAGCAGTGCTCCGCCGCCGCGCCGCTTGGTCGGGTCGACCGCGACCACGGCGACCCGGAGCTTGTCCTCCTGGTCGACCCGGAGCCGGCGTACGAGCTCGTCGGTGAGCGAGGACTTGCCCGAGCCGCCGGTGCCGGTGATCCCCAGGACGGGGACCTGTCGGGAGCCGGCCGTGGCGCGGACCTTCTTCAGCAGCGCGCCGTCGAGCTCGCCCGTCTCCGCGCCGGTGATCGCGCGGGCGATCGCGGTCCGGTCGCCGGCGAGGACGGCGTCGACGGAGGCCGGGGCGTCCTGCCAGAGGTCGACGTCGCAGATCTTGATGATCTCGTTGATCATGCCGACGAGGCCGAGCCGCTGGCCGTCCTCGGGGGAGAAGATCGTCACGCCGCTCTCGCGGAGGCGGGCGACCTCCTCGGCGACGATGACGCCGCCACCGCCACCGAAGACCTTGATGTGCCCGGCGCCGCGCTCGGCGAGCGCGGAGACGAGGTACTCGAAGTACTCCACGTGGCCGCCCTGGTAGGACGAGACCGCCACACCCTGGACGTCCTCCTCGATCGCCGCGTCGACGACCTCCTGGACCGAGCGGTTGTGGCCGAGGTGCACGACCTCGGCCCCCTGGGACTGGAGGATCCGCCGCATGATGTTGATGGAGGCGTCGTGGCCGTCGAAGAGGCTCGACGCGGTCACCAGCCGGACCGGGTTCGTGGGGACGTGGAGATCGGGCATAGGGAAGCCACCTGCAGAAATAGTTGGATGTCCTAGTAACTCGGAGTCTACGCGGTCCTCGGCCTCGTGGAAAACCTGTCGCGTCCGATTGGGCGCGCGCCATGTCGCGCGGCCAATCGGACGAGGCGGTCAGTCGGTGGGGTCGCCGGCGTTCGCGCGCACCGTGCTGAGCAGCTCGAAGAGCCGGTCCAGCTGGTCCCCGTCGACCCCCGGCCGCTCGAACACCTCGGCGTTGAGCCCGGCGGTGGCCTGCTCGGCGACCCGTCGGCCGGCCTCGGTGATCGAGGCGAGCACCTGCCGCCGGTCGTCCTCGTTGCGGGTACGCCGGACGAACCCCTGCTTCTCCAACCGGTCCACGGCACTGGTGACACTCGTCGGGTGCACCTGGAGCAGCGAGCCCATCCGGGTCATCGGCATCCGGCCGGCCGACGAGAACGAGAGCAGCATGAGGATCTCGTAGCGGGCGAACGTGAGGCCATGGGGGCGCAGCACCGCGTCGATCCGCTCCATGAGGAGCTGCTGGACCCGCGCGATCGACGTCACGAGCGCCATGCCGTCGGCGGCATCACCCCAGCCGTGCGCGACCCACTGCCGTCGGGCCTCGCGGATCGGGTCGTTCCGGGGCGTGGAAGGGGTCACGCCCCGGGACCCTAGCCGAGGTGCTCGGCGACCGCGGCACCCTGTCCGCGCTACGCTCGCCACGGGCGCTCGCCTTCACGACGGAGGACATCAGGGAGGGTGTGAGCGCCTTCCGGGAGCGACGCGTCCCCGTCTGGCAGCTGCGCTGACGCCCAAATGTCCGAGATCGCACCCGCACGGCGCTCTGACCGGGGACACTGGGGGACGGAGGAGGACCATGGAGACGAGCACGTTCACCGGGACTCGTCGTGCCGAGCGCGCGTCGAGGTGGCCGGAGCGTGCCCGTGGACGGGTCCGGGTCCTCGCGGGCGCCGTGCTCGCCATCGCCGTTGTCACCCTCGTCGGCTGGTTGGCCCACCTCGACGTCCTCGTCCGGTGGGACCGTGACCTGGCCAGCATGAAGGTCAACACGGCGCTCGCGTTCGCGGCGCTGTCACTGGCCTGTCTGGTCGACCGCTCCAGGGTCCGGCGGATCGCCGCGGGCACGGTCCTGGTGCTCGCGCTCGCCATCGTCGCCGATCACGCGTCCGGCGTCGGTCTCGGGCTCGGCGAGCTCCTCGTCGACGACTGGACCAGCGGGGCCGCTGCCAGCGCCGGCCGCCCGGCCCTCACCACGGCGGTCGCGCTCATCGCGCTCTCCGCGGCGACGCTCCTGCGCCGGGAGCGCCGCTCCCCGGTCCCCCAGCTGCTGGCGTCCGCGTCGCTGATCATGGGGCTGGTCGCGGTCTACGGCTACATGTTCGACGCGGCGTCGCTCTACGGAACGCGCTACGACACGACGATGTCGCTGCCCACCGCGATCTCGCTCGTGGTGCTGAGCGTCGCCTCCCTGCTGGCCGAACCTCGTGGCGCGCTCCAGTGGATCTCCTTCGGTCGCGACCCCGGCGCCGCCCTCCAGCGGTTCCTGATCCCGCTCACCCTCGTCGTGCTCCCCGTCGCGGCGCTCGTCCTCGTCGACGGGCAGCGCTCCGGCCGGTTCGGGTTGGCGTTCGCCTGGGCCCTCCTCATCGTGATCACGGTCGGGGTGGTCATCGCCATCGGCCTCGGTGCCGGTCAGGTCGCGCGAGCGATCGACGACGACCGTGAACGGCTCGTCGCCGAGCTCCACGAGGCGAACCAGGAGCTCGAGGACCGGGTGCGGATGCGGTCCCACCAGCTCAACCGGCAGCGGACCAAGCTGGTCCTCCTCGAGGAGCGGGACCGCATCGCGCGCGACCTCCACGACCGGGTGATCCAGCGGATCTTCGCCGCGGGGCTCCAGATCGCCGGCCTCAGCCGAGCCCAGCACAAGCTCGCCGTGGCCGAGGGGCGCCCGGACCCGGCCCTCGTCGACAGCCTCAACGGCGTCGCCGCCGAGCTCGACCTCGCGATCCGCGAGCTGCGCAACTCGATCTTCGAGCTGACCTCCGTCGCGGACCACGACAACCTCGAGCAGATGGTGCGCGAGGTCGCCTCCCGGGCATCCCGGATCCTCGGGTTCATGCCCCGGGTGGAGGTCACCGGTCAGGTCGCCGACGTGCAGCCGGAGCTCGTCGCCCAGCTCGCCTCGGTGATGCAGGAGGGGCTCTCCAACGTGGCCCGGCACGCCCAGGCGTCGTCGGCCGAGCTCTCCCTGCACGTGTCCGAGTCCGAGCTCGAAGTGCGGATCTCCGACGACGGTCTCGGCATGCCCGAGCCCCTGCCCCGCAGCAGCGGGATCAGCAACCTGATCAGCCGGGCCCGCAACCTCGGCGGCTCCGCGTCCTGGACGCCCAACGACCCGGTCGGGACCGTCATGTTCTGGACGGTGCCGCGGGACGGGGATCCCCGGCCGGAGGGCTACGGGAACGTGACCGCCGTGACGGTCTCCGACAGGGTCCACAGCGCCGCCGCGAGCTCGGCGTCCTGAGCCGCCTTCGGCGGACGTACGACGCGCGCGGCGCCGTGGAGCTCGAACGGCCCGCCGGGTCCGACGTACGACCCGCCCGTCAACCCGGGCTCGACCGCCGCCCGCAGCTGGGGTGTGGCGCCCTGCTCGGCCCCCTGGCCGACGAGCGCGGTCACGGCGACCCCGATCGCACCGTCGAGCCGGCGTCGGCCCCGGTTCATCCCGTTGTCGACGAGGTTCGTCCTGGTGTAGCCGGGGTGCGCGGCCACCGCGGTGACCGGCCGCCCCTCCATCCGGCGGTCCAGCTCGAACGTGAAGAGCAGGTTGGCCAGCTTCGACTCGCCGTAGGAGCCCCACCGCCGGTAGCGGCCGTGCTCCGCCCTCGGGTCGCCCAGCGAGACTGACCGCACGGTGCGGGCCATCAGCGAGGAGACGGTCACCACCCTGGCGTCCCCGGACGCGACCAGCGCGTCGAGGAGGAGCCCGGTCAACGCGAAGTGGCCGAAGTGGTTGGTGCCCATCTGCAGCTCGAACCCGTCGACGGTCCGCTCCTCGGGGGTGGCCATCACGCCGGCGTTGTTGACGAGGATGTCCAGGGCGCCCAGCGCGGCGGCCGCGGCCGCTGCTCGTCGTACCGATGCCAGGTCGGCGAGGTCGAGCACCACCGGCACGAGACGGGCGCCGGGCACCGCCTGCTCCAAGGCGGTGACCGTGTCGTCGAGCTTCTCCCGGTTCCGCGCGGCGAGGACCACCTCGGCCCCGGCGCGGGCGAGCTCCCGGGCGGTGACCTCGCCGAGGCCGCTGGTGACTCCGGTGACGAGGGCACGGCGGCCGGTGAGGTCGGGGATCTCGGCCACCGTCCAGCTCACGGGGTCACGGCGAGGTTCTCGACGACCCTGCGGGCCAGCGGCTCGTCGCCGCCGAGCTCGGCCTCGACGTCGGCAGCGGTACGCCGGCCGCCGGCGAGCACGACCCACGACTCGAAGTCCAGCCGCACGCGCGCAGTCGGCTCCTCGGGCGCGTCGTCGAGCGGGACACCCCGCCGGTCGTCCCCGACCGTCGCCGCCAGGACGCGGGGGTGCGCTCCGGACACCTCGATGACGACGGTGGTGCCGGGGGCGGCGCCGACCTTCTTGCCCAGCACGAACGGCAGGGACTTCCCGAGGACCGAGCCGACGTGCGCGGCGGCGGGGGAGCCGAGGTTCCCCGGCCGGCCGGTGGCCCGGCGGATGTCCTGCTCGTGCATCCACACGTCGACCGGGCGGTTGCTCAGCAGCCTCTCCCAGCCCCACCCGAGGAGCCCTGCGAACCCGGTGGCCGTCGCCTTGGCGTCGGTCGGCGGGTCCGCCTGCAGGGCCGCGTAGCGGGTCGCGACGCTCGACTCGAGCTCGTCGACGATCTCGTCGGTCGACCAACCGGCCCGGGCGAGGGGGCCGGCCTCGGTGAACTGGCCCATCACCCCCCGGATGTGCGGGGCGTCGAGCACCTCGACCTGCTGCTGCGGGTTCCCGGCGAGCTCCGACTCGAGGTGCGCCAGGTGCGCCGCGACCGCACGGACGTCCCAGCCGGGAAGGTCGGTCGGGCGCGACCAGTCGGTCTCGTCGAGCTCGCGGAGCAGGGCGATCGCGTCCACGGCCGCGCCGTGCCAGACCTCGATGAGGTGGTGGAGCAGCTCAGTGTCCGTCGTCATGCCGGCGAGCCTAGTGACCACGTCGAGCCGCCCCCGACGCCGGGTTGAACCGCCCTTCGTGCTGGCGGACCACCAGCACGAGGGGCGGCTCGACGCAGCACGGAGGGCGGCTCGACCTCGGGGGTCACGTCAGAAGGCGCTCTCCGGGAGCTCCATCAGCGACAGGTCGACCGCCTCGGCGATCTGCCGCTCGGCGGTCACCTTCGGCAGGACGTTGCGCGCGAAGAACTGTGCCGCCGCGATCTTGCCCTCGTAGAAGTCACGGTCCTTCTCGCTGACCTCGCCGGCGAGCTTGCCCAGCGCGACCTCGGCCTGCCAGAGCAGGAGCCACGCGCAGACGAGGTCGCCGAGCGCCATGAGGAGGCGTGTCGTGTTGAGCCCGACCTTGTAGACGTTGCGGATGTCGCCACCCTCGTTGCCGGCGTCGGCCGCCATCAGCTGGCTGATCATCGTGGCCACGATCGCGTTGCCGTCCTCGAGCGCCGTGGCGAGCAGCTCACGCTCGACCTTGAGCCGGCCGTTGCCTGCCTCGCTCCTGAGGAACGACTCGATCTCCGAGGTGAGGTGACCCAGAGCCCTCGCCCGGTCCTTGACGATCTTGCGGAAGAACAGGTCCTGCCCCTGGATCGCGGTCGTGCCCTCGTAGAGGGTGTCGATCTTGGCGTCGCGGACGTACTGCTCGACGGGGTACTCCTGGAGGAACCCGGAGCCACCGAAGGTCTGCAGCGACTCGGTGCCGAGGAGGACCCAGGAGCGCTCCGAGCCGTACCCCTTGACGATCGGGAGGAGCAGGTCGTTGACCCGCTCGGCCAGCTCGTCCTTCTCGCCGTCGTGCTCGGCGATCATGACGCGGTCCTGCCAGCTGGCGGTGTAGAGCACCAGCGCGCGGAGCGCCTCGGCGTACGACTTCTGGGTCATCAGCGAGCGGCGTACGTCGGGATGGTGGGTGATCGTGACCCGCCGCGCGGTCTTGTCGGAAGCCTCGGTGAGGTCGGCGCCCTGCACCCGGCTCCTGGCGAACTCGAGCGCGTTGAGGTAGCCGGTGGAGAGCGTCGCGATCGCCTTGGTGCCGACCATCATCCGGGCGTTCTCGATCACCTGGAACATCTGGGCGATGCCGTCGTGGACCTCGCCGACGAGCCAGCCGACGGCGGGCTCGTTCTCTCCGAAGGTCACCTCGCAGGTGTTGGAGACCTTGATCCCCATCTTGTGCTCGACGTTCGTGACATGGACGCCGTTGCGCTCCCCGGTCAGCTCGCCACTCTCGTGGTCGAAGTGGAGCTTCGGCACGATGAACATCGAGAGCCCCTTCGTCCCAGGGCCGCCGACGCCCTCGATGCCCACCGGGCGGGCGAGGACGAGGTGGATGATGTTCTCGCTCATGTCGTGCTCGGCGGAGGTGATGAACCGCTTCACGCCCTCGATGTGCCAGGAGCCGTCGTCCTGGAGCGTCGCGCGGGTCCGGCCCGCGCCGACGTCGGAGCCGGCGTCCGGCTCGGTGAGCACCATGGTGGCGCCCCACTGCCGGTCGACCATGTGCTGGGCGATCCGCTGGTCGCGCTCGTCGCCGTTGCGGTGCACGACGGAGGCGAAGCTGGGGCCGGCGGCGTACATCCACACCGGCGCGTTGGCGCCGAGCACGAGCTCGCCGACCGCCCAGTTGAGCGTGCCGGGCGCCCGCTGGCCGCCGAGCTCGGTGGGGATCGTCAACCGCCAGAACTCAGCATCCATCCAGGCCTGGTAGGAGCGCCTGAACGACTCGGGCACGTCCGCGGAGCCGCTGGCGGGGTCGAACACCGGCGGGTTGCGGTCGCTGTCCTCGTACGACGAGGCGAGCTCGTCACGCGCCAGCCGGTCGACCTCCGCCAGGATCGACTTCGCGGTGTCGACGTCGACCTCCTCGAAGGGCCCCCTGCCGAGGATCTCCTGACGGTTCAGGACCTCGAACAGGTTGAACTCGATGTCGCGCATGTTGCTCTTGTAGTGGCTCACAGATGCACCCCGTCATGACGTGGACTCGTCGGCTACTCGCCAGTAACATCCATTATGCGAGCCGGATCGGTTCCAGACAACTGTTTCGTTCCAACTGCTCCCTGGAAAACGGGGAACGCGCCCCGGGACCAGGGGTCCGGAGGCGCGTTCGGGGGTCGGTCGCGCGGCGATGGCGGCGCCGGCGCGGCCGTCAGGTCACTTGAAGACGTCCTTGACCTTCTCGCCGGCCTGCTTGAGGTCGGCCTTGGCCTGCTCGGACTTGCCCTCGGCCTGGAGGTCCTCGTTGCCGGTGGCGTCGCCGATCTTCTCCTTGGCGGAACCGAGCTTGGAGTCGGTCGAGTTCTTCAGCTTGTCGTCGTCACCCATGGCGTGTCTCCGTTCGGTCGGTGCATGAGGTCGTACCCCCACCCCTACCCGGCTCGTGGTCGTTCATGCGCGACACGCGCGTCGGCGTTGCGGTTTCCCGCGGCTTAGGCCACTCTGTCACTTATCTTAAGTAAGTTACTCGACTTTGAAGGGCGGACGCATGCGGAACCTCCTCGTGCTGGGCTTCGTGGGGCTCCTGGCCCAGCTGATCGACGGCTCCCTGGGCATGGCCTACGGCGTGACCTCCTCGACCCTCCTGCTCGCGACCGGCGTCGCGCCGGCGGCGGCGAGCGCCGCAGTCCACTTCTCGGAGATCGGCACCACGCTGGTCTCCGGCTACGCGCACCACCGGCTCGGCAACGTCGACTGGCGGACGGTCGGCATTCTCGCCGTCCCGGGCGGCGTCGGCGCCTTCGTCGGCGCCACCTTCCTCTCCGGCCTCGACGGCGACACCGCGAAGCCCTGGGTGGCGGCCCTCCTGCTGGGGCTCGGCTGCTACGTGGTCTGGAGGTTCCTGGCGCTCGGCGGGCGGCGTCCGGAGTTCTCCGGCCGGCTGACCAAGCGGTTCCTCGCCCCGCTCGGTCTGATCGGCGGGGCGATGGATGCCATCGGCGGCGGAGGGTGGGGCCCGGTCGGCACCACGTCCCTGCTGTCGTCGGGTCGGCTGGAGCCGCGCAAGGTGGTCGGCTCGATCGACACCTCCGAGTTCCTCGTCGCCGTCGGCGGCTCGCTCGGCTTCCTCTTCGCGCTGGGCAGCCAGGGGATCAACTTCGGGTACGCCGGCGCGCTGTTCGTCGGCGGCGCGATCGCCGCGCCGTTCGCCGCGTGGCTGGTCCGCCACCTGGCCGCCCGGGTCCTCGGCGTCGCGGCGGGCGGGCTCATCGTGCTGACGAACTCCAAGACGATCGCCGAGTCGCTCGGTGCCGACGGGACGACCGTCGCCGGCATCGCCTCGGTCGTCTTCGTCGCCTGGGTCTCGCTGATCCTCTCCGCGGTGCGCCAGGAGCGCGCGGCCCGGCTGCTCGTGGACGCCGAGCCGCCCGTCCCCGCCTGACGCGAGGTCTGCCTCTGCGAGACTTGCCCCCGTGCGCGTCTCCGCCAAGTCCGACTACGCCCTCCGGGCGCTGATCGAGCTCGCCATCCGGCCCGATGGCGCGCCGGTGAGCGCCGAGGAGCTCGGGCGGCTCCAAGGGATCCCGGCGGGGTTCCTCCAGGCGATCCTCGCCGACCTCCGCCGGGCGGAGATCGTGCTCAGCCAGCGGGGCCAGTCGGGCGGCTGGCGGCTCGCCCGTGGCGCGGCGACCGTCACGGTCGCGGACGTGATCCGGGCGGTGGACGGCCCGCTGGTCAGCGTCCACGGCGAGCGCCCCGAGGCGGTCTCCTACAACGAGTCGGCGGAGGTGCTGCAGCACGTCTGGATCGCCGCCCGGAGCAGCCTGCGTGAGGTCTGCGAGCAGGTGACTATCCAGGCGCTCGCCGAGCGGCGGCTGCCCAAGGACGTGGCCGCACGGACCAGGGACGAGGACGCCTGGCAGCCGCACTGACTCCCAGTCGGCGGGGTCCGTGGCCTTCCAGTCACCTGGTGCCCGAAAGTCCACGCTCCTCGACGACCGGCAGCTGGCACGACGGCCCGCACCGGATCGGACGGCCCCGCCATCCCCTGGTCCGCAGCACCTGTGCCAGCCTGCCGGCGGTCCGGCACGGCGTCGAGTCGCAGTGCCGCCAGCCGATCCGCAGCGTCATGACTTCGTCGCCGGCCACGAGCAGGTCGCGGTCCTGGTCGTCCCAGCGGTCATGGCTGAGCTCGTGCCCGATGCGACCGTCGAGCTCGATGACGAGTCGGAGCGCCTCGTACGTGACGTCCCGGTGGACCACCCCGTCCTCGGTGCGCTCCCTCCGTTGCCGGTCCGGTCGAGGAAGGCCATGCGCGCGCTCGACCCTGCGGCGGTACCGGCTCTCGAGGAGCGACTGCACTCCCTCGGCCGCCTCGTCGAGCAGCTGGAGGAGCCAACCTCGGTGAGCCACCGTTGGACGGCGGTGCAGCTCGGCGGCGAGTCTCGTGGGTGTGGTGATCCACCGTCGGCAGGCGTCAGTCAGCACAGCGAGGGCGTCGACGCGGGTGGTGGCCTCGCCGCAGCGGGACAGGAGGGCGTCCTCCATCCGCACGCGCGGAGGCCCCAGGTTCCACTGCACCCGCTCCTCGAAACCGACCAACCGGTGCACCCTGACCCTGGCCAGCCGCGAGGCGGTGCGCGACTCGTCGATGGCGACGTGGATCACGTCGCCGGCGCGGTTGATCACCGAGTCGTGGGCCAACGCGGCCGGCCAATGGAACAGCACCGCAGCCCACGCCCGGCTCGACCAGGTGAGCGGCCCGGTGTGGTTCGCGTAGACGCCTGTGTGGACACGTGCCAGCTCACGCCTGCGTATCCATCGACGGATGTCGTTGTCGTCCGCGCCACCGTCGAGCAGCTGCCGACGTGCGACGACCCCCGACTGGCGATCCAGCAAGGTCCTGAACCGATCCAGCTCCATGGCGAGAACTCTGACCGCGCTCTGAGCAGCCGGAATGGAATGTCGCCCAGCTGTGTAGAGGCGGCGCGTTGTGGGTCCTGTGGAAGATCAGGCACTCAGGGCCTGTGATTCCACGGACCCGCCTACATGCCCTCGACGGCTCGGAGCACCCACTCGACGAACGGGCGGGCGGCCCGCCAGTCCTTCCGGATCCGGGTCAGCAGCTCGGGCGTGTGGATCAGCTCGTCGAAGCCGTAGGAGCGGCCCATGGCGAGGTCCCTGTGGCGGAGCAGCTCGATCCTCGGGTGGTCGGCGGCGTAGCCGCGCGGTGTCGTCTTCAGCCGGTCGCCGTTGCGCGACCAGCCTCGCCGTTCCAGGGCGCGAAGGATCCGCTCCAGCTCCGCTCCGGAGACCGGGTCGGCGACCGCCGTACGGATCGCCGCCAGGCGGTCTGGCTCCGCATGGTAGAAACCGGCGCCGACCCGGACGCCGGGCGCGCCCACCTCGACGTACCAGCCGGTGGCCGGCCCCGCGGCGACGAAGGCGCCCTGGTGGTCCTTGTAGGGCGTCTTGTCCTTGGCGTAGCGGACGTCGCGGTAGGGACGGAACACCTTCGCCGGACCGAACTCGGCGGTGAGCGCTGCGGTGAGCGCGACCATCGGGTCGCGCACCGACTCCTCCCAGACCCCCTTGTGAGCGGCCCAGAACGACCGGGTGTTGTCGAGCTCGAGGTCGTCGTAGAAGTCCAGCGCGGCGACGGGGAACCCGGTGAACTCCATAGGGGGAATCTAGTTGACGGAGCCACGCACCCCCGGGGTCAGGGCGGTCGCCGGCGGTCGACAGAATGCGGGGCATGACGACCGGACTTCCCCTGGAGATCAGGGGGCTGAGCAAGACCTTCGGCGCCGTACGTGCTGTCGACGACCTCACCTTCTCCGTGGCCCCCGGGGTCGTGACCGGGTTCCTCGGCCCCAACGGCGCGGGAAAGACCACGACGCTGCGCTGCCTGCTCGGGCTGGTGCAGCCGTCCGCGGGCCACGCGTGGGTCGGCGGACGGCCCTACCGGGAGCTCGAGAACCCCTTGCAGAGCGTCGGTGCCGCCTTGGAGGCGGCGAGCTTCCACCCCGGCCGCTCCGCCCGCGACCACCTGCGGTTCCTCGCCCAGGCCGGCGGCCTCCCCGCCTCGCGGGTGACCGACGTGCTGCGGATCGTGGGGATCGAGGAGTACGCCGACCGCCGCGTCGGCGGCTTCTCCCTCGGCATGCGCCAGCGGCTCGGGCTCGCCCAGGCGCTTCTCGGCGACCCCGGCGTGCTCGTGCTCGACGAGCCGGCCAACGGGCTCGACCCCGCCGGCATCGCGTGGCTGCGAGGCTTCCTGCGTGCCCTGGCCGCCGAGGGCCGGACGGTGCTCGTCTCCAGCCACGTGCTGAGCGAGGTGCAGCAGACCGTCGACGAGGTCGTCGTCATCGCGCACGGCCGGCTGGTCACGCAGGGCAGGCTCCGCGACCTCGAGGCGGCGAAGGCGTCGGTGCTCGTGCGCACGCCGGAGCGTTCGCGGCTCGCCGCGGCTCTGGCCGAGGCTGGGGCGGGCACCACGGTGGCGGAGGACGGCGACTCCGGCCTCTCGGTCCACGGCTCGTCGACCGACGACATCGGGCGGCTCGCCTTCGCCGCCGGTGTCGAGCTCCACGAGCTGAGCAACCAGCCGGGCGACCTCGAACGACTCTTCCTCGACCTGACCTCGGAGGTGGCACGGTGAGCAACCTGGTGCGCTCGGAGCTGACCAAGATCGTCAGCACCCGGCTCTGGTGGGGGCTGCTCATCGGCGTCGTCATCTACACGCTCATCAACGCCGGGGTCACCGCCGGGTTCGCCGGGGTCGACCCGGGGGCCGGCCAGGAGGCCTCGCCCGGCCTCGACCAGCCCGAGGCGCTCCGCGGGGTGTACGCCGCAGCGGCCTTCACCGGCGCCTACATCTTTGCGCTCGTCCTCGGCGTCACGGGGATGACCGGCGAGCACCGCTACCAGACCGTGACGCCGACGTTCCTCGCCACGCCCCGCCGCTCACGGGTCGTGGTGGCCAAGGCGCTCGCGCACCTCGGCGTCGGCATCGGGTACGGCGCGGTGGCGGTCGTCACGGCGTTGGCGGCCGGCGGGACCGTCGTACTCCTCCGCGGGTTCGACCTGGGGCTCGGCACCCAGGGGCTCTGGCGGGCGGTGCTCCTCGGGGTGCTCGCCGTCGGCGCCTGGACGCTCGTCGGCCTCGGCATCGGGACCCTGATCCGCAACCAGGTCGCCGCGATCCTCGTGGCCGTGGCGATCACGTTCCTGGTCGAGCCGCTGCTCTCCGTGGGGCTCGGCGCGGCCGACCTCGACGAGATCGGCAAGTTCCTGCCGAGCAGCGCCTCGTCGGCGATGACATCGCCGCCGAGCCCGTTCCTCGACCTGCTGCCGTGGTGGGCCGGGGCGCTGGTGCTCCTCGGCTACGCGGTGCTCTTCGCCGGCCTCGGCGTGCTGCTGTCGGTGCGGCGCGACGTCACCTGACGGCTGTCGTCTCCTCCCGGCCGACCCGGCTGTGGTGCCGGCCGTAGAGGAAGTAGACCGCGAAGCCGATCACCATCCACACCACGAACCGCACCCAGGTCTCGACGGTCAGGTTGAGCATCAGGTAGAAGCAGACGAGTGCCGCGGCGACCGGGATCAGTGGCACGAGCGGCACCCGGAAGGCCCTCCTCAGGTCCGGGCGCCGCCGGCGCAGCACGATGACGCTGAGGCTGACGAGGATGAAGGCGAAGAGGGTCCCCACGTTCACCAGCTCGGCGAGGACGTCGATCGAGGTGAACGTCGCCAGCACGGCCACCAGGACCCCGACGGTCGCGGTGACGACGTAGGGCGTCCGGTACGTCGGGTGCACCTTCGCGAACACGGGTGGCAGCAGCCCGTCGCGGGCCATCGCAAAGGCCACTCTGGACTGCCCGAGCAGGATGATCATGACCACGGCGATGATGCCGATCGCGGCCCCCACCGAGATGACGTTGGCGATCGTGTCGTGGCCGATGGCGGTGAAGGCGGTGGCCAGCGGCGCCGGGTCGGCCGGGTCGATCTCGCGGAAGTTCTGCATGCCGGTGAGCACGAGGGTCACTCCGCAGTAGAGCACCGTGCAGACCGCGAGGGAGCCGAAGATGCCGATCGGCACGTTGCGGGCGGGGTTCCTGGTCTCCTCCGCGGTGGTGGCCACGATGTCGAAGCCGATGAACGCGAAGAAGACGATGGCGGCGCCCGTCACGACCCCGCCCCAGCCGTAGGTGAGCGGCTCCAGCCCGAAGAGGATCTCGATGAGGGGTGTCTTCCACCCCGAGGTCGAGGCCGACGGCTCGCTGTCCGGGATGAACGGCGAGAGGTTCGCGGTCTTGACGTAGAAGAGGCCGACCGCAACGAAGAGCAGCGCCACCCCGACCTTGATCACCACGGCGACCTGGTTGACCCGGCTGGAGAGCTTGATGCCGGCGATGAGCACGCCGGTGAGCGCCAGCACGAGCAGCCCCGCCGGCAGGTTCATGAAGCCGTCCTTGGTGTTCGCGACCGAGTCCGGGATCTGCAGGGGAGTGCCGGCGAGCACGTTCTGGAGGTACCCGGACCACCCGCCCGCCACCGCCGCCGCCCCGACGATGAACTCCAGGATCAGGTCCCAGCCGATCACCCAGGCGACGAGCTCCCCGAGGGTGGCGTAGGAGAACGTGTAGGCGCTCCCCGCGACCGGCACGGTCGACGCGAACTCGGCGTAGCAGAGGGCCGCAAGCCCGCAGCCGATCGCGGCGATGACGAAGGAGAGCGCGAGCGCCGGACCGGCGTACTGGTTCGCGGCGCTGCCGGTGAGCACGAAGAGCCCGCCGCCGATGGTGACGCCGATGCCGAACACCATGAGGTCGAGCGCGCCGAGGTTCTTCTTCAGCTCGTGCTCGGGCTCTTCGGTGTCGGCGATCGACTGCTCGACGGACTTCGTGCGGAACAGCGGGCTGGCCATGGTGGCTCCTTGTCTCGGAGGGCTGCTCACGTGATTCCCCGCAGTCACCGTCTCAAGCACGAGCCGAAGAGGGAAGCCCCTAGACGGCGACGACCGGGGTGCCGCGGACCACGACCTCCCGCGGGGCGCCCAGGAGCGAGGGGTCCTGGGCCAGGTCGCCGTCCACGACGAGGAGATCCGCGGCGTACCCGGTGGCGAGCCGGCCGGTGGTCCCTGCCAGCCCGCAGGCCTCCGCGGCCACCGACGTCGCGGCCGCCAGGGCCTCGGCAACCGGATAGCCGCCTTCCACCAGCTCGCCGACGGTTCGCCAGGCGTTGCCGTGCCGCTTCGTCGGAGCGATGCCGGAGTCCACACCGGTCACCACGGTCAGGCCGTGCTGATGCAGCCGGCGCAACGCGCCGACGCACGCGTCGACGAAGGCCTCGAACCTGGTGAACCCCATGCCGGCCAACAACCTCTCGATCTGCGGCGGCGGAGCCATTCCCGCGTTCGCCGACCGGTCGATTCCCAGCGTGACGCCGATGTAGGTGCCTCGGCCCGCCACCTTGTCCAACAGCTCGTCGTCGATCCGCGGCCCCTCGGCGGTGAGCCCGGAGAAGTGCTCGATCCCGTCCACCCCGGCCGCCAGCGCGTTCTGGATGCCGACCAGGGAGTGCGCGTGAGCCACGAGAGGAAGCGCTCTGTCGTGCGCCGCCTCGACCGCCGCGGTCAGCTCGGCGACGGAGAACTGGGCGCCCAGGTGGTCGGTCCCCGGCGTCAGGAACCCGCCGGAGGCCATCACTTTGATGACATCGACGCCGCGCTCGGCATGGTGGGCGACGGCCTCTCGGAGGTCGCCGTCCACCGCGCCGCCGAGGAAGTGGCAGTGACCTCGTGGAGTGGTGAGAGGCGGTCCTGCCGCGACGACCCTCGGCATCCCCGGTCGGTCGCGGAAACCGAGCGTGCGGAAACCTCTGTCGCCGAGGTCGCGCACCGTTGTCACCCCGGCTTCGGCCTGGGCTCGCAAGGACTCCCCGATGACCGCGTCGATCGCCTCGTCGTCCATGGACGCGACCCGCTCCAGCGCTCCCAGGGTCCCATCGGCCACCAGGTGGCTGTGACAGTCGAACAGCCCAGGCAGCACGGTGCCGTCGTACTCGGTGACCTCGACGCTGTCCGGAAGCGCTCGCGCGGCGGCCTCGACGCCGACGATCCGGTCACCCTCGACGATCACGGTGGCACCGCCCGGCACGAACCGGGTGCCGTCGAAGGCGTGCGCCGCACGGATCGCGCGCATGCGGCCACGATCCTCTGGCTTCGGCCGTGCGACCAGGGTCGCACGGCACGACATCGAGGCCAGTCAACTGAGCCGCCGCGTGAGAGCGGATGAGAGCGGATGACGGGAATCGAACCCGCATTCTGAGCTTGGGAAGCTCATGTTCTGCCATTGAACTACATCCGCAGAGCTCCCTCGGGAGGAAGCCGGTCAGATAGTACCCGACCGCACCGGGCCTCCCTGACCCACCGTCGTCAGGGTCGGGAAGCGGGGTCGCAGCCCGTCACCGGAGGACCGTCCGGTCATCCGTCGCTGCAGCCACGGGGCGGCGTGCGAGCGCGCCCAGGCGAGGTCCGCCTCGCGCCGTTCGGCCCGCGACATGGGCGTCATCTCGGGCAGCGGGTCGAGCCTCGTGTCGTGGGCGATCCCGAGGCTGTCGAGGACCGCGACCGCCATGTGCTGGTGGCCGACCGAGGACATGTGGATCCGGTCGACGTCCCACATCCGGGGGTCCCGGTACTCGCGCATCCGCCAGAAGTCGACGAGGGTGGCGCCGGTGTCGTCGGCGACCTCGCGGACCAGCTCGTTGTACGTCGCCACGCGGCCCCGGAGCCGGCCGAAGACGGGGGCCCAGCCGAGGTCGAACCCGGTGAAGAGGACGAGACGGGTGTCGTTCCCGGTCAGCCGGGCCGCTGCGTCGGCGTACGGCGCGACGATCGCGTCGACGTCGACCTTCGGCCGCAGGATGTCGTTGCCGCCGGCGTACATCGTGACGAGCGCCGGGCTCATGCCGAGCGCCGGCTCGACCTGATCGGCGAGGACCGCGGCCATCTTGCGGCCGCGGATTGCGAGGTTGGCGTAGCGGAACCCATCGACCTGCGACGCGAGGACCTCGGCGACGCGGTCGGCCCAGCCGCGGACCCCGTTGGGTCGCGACGGGTCCGGGTCGCCGACGCCCTCGGTGAACGAGTCCCCCAGTGCGACGTACGAACGGAAGGTCGGCATCCGCCCATTGTCCCTTCCGCTCTCGGCCCCGGAGCCGCGGGTAGGGTGCGGCTGTGCTCCTCTCCGACCGCGACATCAAGGCCGAGCTCGAGGCGAAGCGGGTCGCGCTCGACCCCTTCGACGACTCGATGATCCAGCCCTCGAGCGTCGACGTGCGGCTCGACCGGTTCTTCCGGGTCTTCGAGAACCACCGCTACCCGCACATCGACCCGGCGGAGGACCAGCCCGAGCTGACCCGGGAGGTGGCGCCGGAGGGCGACGAGCCGTTCATCCTGCACCCCGGAGAGTTCGTTCTCGGGTCGACGTACGAGGCCGTCACGCTGCCTGACGACGTGGCCGCGCGGCTCGAGGGCAAGTCGTCGCTGGGGCGGCTCGGGCTGCTGACCCACTCGACCGCCGGGTTCATCGACCCCGGGTTCTCCGGGCACGTGACCCTCGAGCTCGCCAACGTGGCGAACCTGCCGATCAAGCTGTGGCCGGGGATGAAGATCGGCCAGCTCTGCTTCTTCCGGCTGTCGTCGCCGGCGGAGCACCCGTACGGGTCGGAGAGGTACGGCTCGCGCTACCAGGGCCAGCGGGGCCCCACGCCGTCCCGCTCCTTCCAGGGCTTCCACCGGACGCCGGTGGGCTGAGCTCGCCGGCTCCTTCCGGCTCAGCCGTCGAGGCGGTCGGCGAGCCGGTGCAGCCCCTTCGCCATGCTCTTGCGCGTCGTACGGCGGTGGGCTGCCGGCCTGGGGTTGCGCGACGTCCTGCCGCGCTCGCGGAGCAGGTCGAGGGCGTAGTGCTCTTCGGGGACGAATTCCATGATCGGTCCTTCTCTCACAGCTGGTCGAGGTAGACGTCGCCGGTCACCGTCTTGGCGGTGACCTCGACGTAGGGCTGGCCTTCGGTGGGTGCTCCGGTCGGCGTGAGGCCAGACTTCACGTGGCCGGTGGCGGTGGAGATGTCGGTCCACACCGGCGTGCCGGCGGGGATTCCCAGGCGGATGTCGCCCGAGACGTTCTTCAGCTGGGCCTGACCGGCCGCCATCCGCCGTACCTCCAGGTCGCCGGAGGCGCTGGCGAGGCTGGTCCGGGAACCGGCCTCGTCCACCCGGAGGTCGCCCGAGCCGCTCTTGGCGCTGACCGCTCCCTCGGCGTGGTCGACCACGATGTCGCCGGAGCCGGTCGCGAGGCGGCTCGTACCGACGAGCTCGCCGACCGCGATGTCGCCGGAGCCGGACTGGAGGTCGGCCTCCGCGCCGATCCGCCGCAGGCCTATGTCGCCGGAGCCGGTGCGGACCACGGCGTGGCCGTCGACTTCGTCGAGGGTGACCGACCCGGAGCCGGTCGAGACCCGCACGGTGCCGAGCATGCCGGTCCCCTCGACGGAGGCGGAGCCGAGCTTGGTCACCAGGTCGCTGCCGGTCGGAGTGGTGATCCGGACGTGCACCGACCTGGTGCGGGTGAACCCGCGGGAGCGAGGGCCGAGGACGGTGACCCGGTCGCCGTCCTGCTGGACGCTCACGTCGTCAGCTCCGGCGCCGGTCAGCTCGACCTCCACCCGGTCGGTCCCGGATGCAGTGACGGTGACCGCGCCGGACTCGATCTCGACGTAAAGGGCCTGGTTCTCGGTGGCGGGGTACTCGTGCATGGTCTCTCCTGTCATGGCCGGGTCACACCCAGCCGCTCATGCGGCGTCCACCGGGACGGCGGCCGCTGCCGGGGGTGTCGAGGAACGGAAGGCTCGACAGGTCGATGTCGACGTTGATCGCCCGCTGGGTGGTCGCCGCCTTGAGGACGGTGACGATCCAGGCGTTCAGGGAGTGGCCGCTCTTCGCGGCGAGCTCCTCGGCGCGCGTCTTGACGGACTCGGGGATCCGGAGGGTGATCCGGGCGACGGTGCCGTCGTCCTCCTCGTCGTCGGGGGTGGGCGGTGGGGTCGTCGGCTCGGGGTGCGGCTGGTGCAGCGGAGGTACGTCGACGACGAGCTCCGGCTCCCGGCCGCGGAGCCGGACCTCGACGACCCCCGCGGGGAGCTCGGCGGTGATCTCGGCGGTGGCCTGGGAGAGGGCGTCGAGGAGGGCGAGCCGCATTGCCGGCTCGAACGCCAGCAGCATCCGGTCGGCGGCCGCTCGACCCTCGGGGCCGGCGGCCTCGGCGGCGGCGAGGAGGTCCCTGCGGAGGGACTCGACGAAGGGTGTGGTG